>JAAYNV010000024.1 GCA_012520645.1 Clostridiales bacterium
CAAAATTTCTTTTAGAAAAATGTCCTTAATTCGTACAAATATTAAATTCAATTATTCCGTCTACTCTGCATTATCGTGTATTATACTGCATTATGCGTTGTAGATTTGTAGTAAATTTGTAGTAAAATTTCTCTTTGATGTCCTCAAACCCTTGATTTTACTGCATTTATTTGTCTAATGACTTCATCGTCGGGAACAGCAGCACATCCCGGATCGCCGGAGAATTGGTAAGCAGCATTACCAGTCTGTCAATACCATACCCGATTCCACCGGTAGGCGGCATACCAATCTCGAGGGCATTTAAGAAGTCCTCGTCGGTGGTGTTGGCTTCCTCGTCGCCTGCTGCCAGAGCGGCTTCCTGTGCTTTGAAGCGTTCTCTCTGGTCGATTGGATCGTTTAACTCGGAATATGCGTTGCACATCTCACGGCAGGTAATGAAAAGTTCAAAACGCTCTACATAGTCCGGCTTGTCCGGCTTTCTCTTAGTGAGCGGGGAAATCTCCACCGGATGATCCATGACAAAAGTCGGCTGAATCAAGTGCTCCTCTACAAATTCCTCAAAGAACAGGTTCAGGATATCGCCCTTGGTATGTCTGTCTTCGTAATGAACGCCCTTTTCGTCTGCAATCTTCTTCGCTTCCGCTGTATCTGCAATCTGGTCAAAGTCTACACCTGTATATTCCTTGACCGCATCGATCATCGTGATGCGCTTAAACGGCTTTCCTAAGTCAATTTCATACTCACCGTAAGGAATCAGAGTCGTACCGCACACTTCCTGCGCTACGTGACGGAACATGTTTTCCGTCAGATCCATCATGCCATTGTAATCGGTATAAGCCTGATATAACTCCATCAGGGTAAATTCCGGGTTGTGTCTGGTATCCAGGCCTTCGTTACGGAATACCCTGCCAATTTCATAAACACGCTCCAAACCGCCTACGATCAGTCTCTTTAAATAAAGTTCCAGAGAAATACGCAGCTTTACATCCTCATCCAGTGCATTGTAATGGGTTTCAAACGGTCTTGCTGCGGCTCCGCCTGCATTGGATACAAGCATCGGAGTCTCCACCTCTAAAAAGCCCTGTCCGTCCAGATAGCGTCTGATCGAGCTGATGATCTTAGAACGCTTTACAAAGGTATCCTTTACCTCTTCATTCATTATAAGATCCGTATATCTCTGACGGTAGCGGATGTCCGTATTGACAAGTCCGTGATATTTTTCCGGCAGAATCTGTAAACTCTTGGATAAAAGAGTTACCTCAGACGCATGAATGGAAATCTCGCCGGTCTTGGTTCTGAAAACCTCTCCCTTGATGCCGACAATATCACCCACATCATATTTCTTGAACTCTGCATAGGATTCCTCTCCCACACTGTCTCTTGCCACATAGGACTGAATATTGCCCGGAAGGTCCTGTACGTTACAGAAGGATGCCTTTCCCATAACACGCTTGCTCATGATACGTCCTGCAATCGTAACAACCTGTCCCTCCAGCTCATCAAAGTTGTCCTTGATATCCACGCTGTGATGTGACACATCATATTTTGTAATTTGGAACGGATCCTTGTCCGCTGCCTGTAAGTTCGCAAGTTTCTCACGCCTTACCTTTAACAGCTGGTTGATATCCTGCTCCTGTACATTTTTCTTCGGATTCTGGTTCTGTGCTTCTGACACTTTTCTACACTCCTTTATCAAATCGAAGTACCAATAAAACGGCTGTAAACAGCGCGCTCTGTTAATTGGATCTCTGGATTTCCAGTACCTTGTATTGTAATACACCTACCTGTGTTTCTACTTCTACGACATCGCCCGTCTTGCTGCCGATCAGTGCTTTTCCAACCGGAGACTCGTTGGAGATTTTACCCTTTAAGCTGTTTGCCTCGGTAGAACCTACAATTTTATATTCCAGTTCCTCGTTATATTCCATATCCAGAATTTTGACCTTACAGCCAATGTTAATTTTATCAAGGTCTACTTCATCTTCCACTACGACTTCCGCATTTTTCAGAATCTTTTCCAATTCTTCAATTCTGGCTTCAATATCACGCTGTTCGTCCTTCGCTGCATCGTACTCCGCATTTTCGGACAAGTCACCCTGTTCTCTGGCTTCCTTGATCTTCTGCGCCACTTCCTGACGTTTTACTACCTTTAATTCATGCAGTTCGTCTTCGTATTTTCTAAGACCTTCATAGGTTAATATATTCTTTTTTTCTTCCATGATATGTCACCTTTCTATCAATAAAGTCGTAGTCCTTTTTCACCGTACTACGACTAGGTATTATACCCATTTCTTGCGATAGTGTCAAGGAATTTCAGCATTCCCGACCACATATACACACACTTTGCATCCTGTGGGAACAAACCTCTTCGTATTTTTCTTTTCTCATCCAGATTTAATACAAACGGGGACGGTCCATAGGAATAGCCTCTGACCGGTTTTTCCAGAAAACGGACCGGCAGTCCGTATTCCTCCCAGACCGCCTCTGAAAGCCCACTGTAGGCTTCCGGATGGCTGCTTATTATGGTCAGATAATTGAGCCCGTCTGCCAGATACGCCCCCAGCCGGATGACGGTTTCAGTCTTACTTCTCTCCGTTTCGTCTGTTTGCTGTTCTGCCAAAATATAATCCTCTCCGTCATTTCTATTTTCCATCCTTTGCACGGTTGTATCCCAAAGCACAACCGCTTCCAGACAGCTTTTCCCCGAAGCAGTCGTATACCAACGATTTGCCAGAAACAGCACACGAAACAGGGCAAGTTCCTCTGATTGATCCGGCTGACTGACCGATAATATTTTGGCAAGTCCCGGTTCCAGCCAGATTTCCTCATATTGGCGTTTCCAGAATTCCAGAATTTTTTTCTTTTTTCCGGTCCGGCAGCTTCGTGGAATCGGATGGCAGACCATATGCAGCCACATCCCCTCCGCATCCGCAGAGAAAAATCCGCACGCTATATTTTTTTCCCATTCCGGTAATAAATTCTTTTTTAGGATAAAATGCTCCTTTGCATCCGTTTCCATTCCATAATGAATCGTTATCATACTTTAATATATGACATCGTTTCGAAATATATCCCGTACACACTGTGCATGGTACCCTATTCCATCGGCAGATTCTCCTGTTTCCAGTTCTCCGCCTCTGCAAGATAATCTGCTGCCTGCTCCGGCTGTCCCAATAACCGGTAGCACTCAGCCAGCCGCGCAAGCGGATAGTCTCCGCCGTAGCGGATACCGATCACCGGCTTCGTCTCATAGGCAGCATTGTAATACCACAGCACTGCTTCCGTTTCATTTCCTTTTGCTTTATAAAATTCTCCCAGCTCATAGCAGAGCTCCGAGCACCCTTCGGCTGCGATGCCCTTCATGGCATACTGGAAAAACATTCCGTCATTTCCCATGATTCTCGCCGCATGGCAGAGAACACACTCCGCTTCCAGCAGTTCATCCACACTCCGGTCTGTTTCGTCCATCGTTCTTAAAAATGCCGGAACGGCACGTTCAAAGTCTTCATCTTCCCCTGCCAGAAACAGTTCTTTTGCATACAGATTATGCAGACGCTTGGAAATATGCACTTCCTGTGCCGCCATCCGCTCAAACACCGCAAGATCCCTTCCGGCATGTTCGCCCTGCGGCAGATGCAGAATTTCCACATCACTGTCATAAATGATCGGTTCCAGACGCACCGCTTCATGCACCGGTTCCTCCCAGACAAACTCCCGCAGCCTCTTATACAGCTTGGGACGGTATTCTTTATCAAAATTGTAGACCGTATTGTACTGCATCTGATTACAATAATACATCTGCACAATTTCGATTTCGGGCAGAAGCGTCTGCTTTAAGATCCGAAACCGCTCTCGATTCTCTTCATCCAGTACCTCATCTGCATCCGCACAGTAAATATATTCCTTCGTTGCCTTGGAAAAAGAAAAATTTCTGGCATCCGCAAAACTTCCGGTCCACGCAAAATCATAGATCTTGTCCGTATAATCTGCCGCAATCTCCCTCGTCCGGTCGGTCGAACCGGTATCTACAATGACAATCTCATCTACCAGATCTTTCACACTGTCCAGACACCTTGAAAGCACTGCTTCTTCATTCTTTACAATCATGCACAAACTGATCGTTACCATTATCTCCGCCTCCTTTATCCACAACCATTCACCCTTTTTAGCTACTGCCCAAACAACATTCTCACGCTTTCCTCCAGTTCTTCCATGGTCTCCATGGCATTGATCTTCTGGCGCATTTTTGCTGAGTTCGGATAGCCCGCTGTATACCAGGAAATATGCTTTCGCATCTCCCGCACCGCCGTATACTCGCCCTTATATTCCATTTGCAAAGCGGCATGTAACAGAATCGTGTCCCGGATTTCCTCTGTCCGGGGCGGTGCCGGCATGGTTCCGGTTTCCAGATACGCGGCGATTCTTCCGGGCAGCCACGGATTGCCTCTTACGGCACGTCCGACCATGACCGCATCGCAGCCTGTCCGGGCAAGCATCCGTTCTGCCGATTCGCCATCCGTCACATCACCGTTTCCGATAACCGGAACGGACACCGCTTCTTTTACGGCTGCAATGATTTCCCAGTCTGCTTCGCCGGCATAGTACTGTTCTCTTGTCCTGCCATGCACTGCTATGGCGGCTGCCCCTGCAGCTTCTGCGGCTTTCGCCACCTCTACGGCATTCACATGGGCATCGTCAAAGCCCTTGCGGATTTTGACCGTCACGGGCTTCTTAATAGCACGCACCGTCTTTTTTACGATTTCCTCTACCAGTACCGGATTCCTCATCAAAGCAGAACCCTCACCGTTATTGACCACTTTCGGAACCGGACAGCCCATATTCAGATCCAGTATATCAAAGGGACGATCCTCGATCTGCTTTGCCATCTCACTGATGATATCCGGGTCCGACCCAAATAACTGCAGCGAGACAGGTCCCTCCTCGGGATGGATCTGTAAAAGTTCCTCGGTATTCCGGTTTTTGTACAAAATCGCCTTGGCACTGACCATTTCCATACACAAAAGCCCTGCACCCTTTTTGTGGCACAGATAACGAAACGGCAGATCCGTCACCCCCGCCATCGGTGCCAAAATCACCCGGTTTGGCAGTGTTACATCACCGATTCTAAGTGGTTCGCTATTTTTGATTTTTTTCATATATGATCCGTAAGCCTTCCAACGTCAGGGCATTGTTATATTCGTCAATGACATCTGTTTCATCTGCAATAATGCGTCCGAGTCCCCCCCCTGTTGCCACAACCCTGATATCCTCTCTGCCAAATTCCTTTTTCACCTGTTTTACGATATACTCCGTCTGTCCGATCTGTCCGTACACAAGACCTGCCTGCATACTGGAAATCGTCTCCTGCGCCAGTACGGATTTCGGTTTTTTAATCTCGATTTCCGGAAGTTTTGCCGTGTCCTCCCAAAGCGCCTTTGCAGAAATACGGATACCGGGTGCCGTAATACCCGCGCAGAAATTTCCGTTCTCATCCACTAAGTCATAGGTTGTTGCTGTACCGAAATCCAGTACTAACACCGGACCTCCATACAGTGCATAGGCCGCCACAGCATCCACGATGCGATCCGGTCCGATCTCCCTCGGATTTTCCGTTACGATACGGATACCTGTTTTGATTCCGGGACCCACAATGACCGGAGGGGTTTTCAGATAGCGCACGAGTGCTCCGTTCAGCGCATGCATGATATTCGGAACAACGCTTGCCACGATCGTGCCTTCCAGCTGTTCTACCCCGATATCATTGATTCTCAAAAGCTCCAGAATGGACATTCCAAACTCATCCGAGGTACGCAGCATCTTGGTCGTCATACGGAAGGTCGTTACCAGCTCCTTTTCCTGATAGACGCCAAACGTAATATTTGTATTTCCCACATCAATTACGAGTATCATTCTTCTTCTCCTTCCAACTCTTCTCCCACATCTTCATGCAGTATAAAAACACGATAATACAAGCTTAAGGACTTTAACATTTCCGCCCTTTTCCGCTCAATTTCCCGTATCAGCAGACCGCTTCCTATCTCATCATAATAATAGTCCTCATCCGCCGCCTGTGTGTCAAAGGACAGGCTTCCGTCCGGTTCAAAGACCACCGTAAAAATACCGCCTACCTCTTCCGTAAACATCACACAGATAATATGCAGCTCCTGCTTGATGGATTCGGGTATTCCATCAAACTGCTTATTAAAATAATATTTTTTTTCATAGGCATTCGCACCGCAGAGCACCACTCTGCCATTTGAATCCCGATCACACATAGCCATAATACCCCCTTACCGAAACTTCTCCGGCATAGACCTCTGCTATGCTTCCGTCATCCATACGCACCATCAGTTCTCCGGTATCTGTAATTCCTTCCGCTATACCCTCATATTCTCCTTTCGGATCGAGTACACGTACCTTCCGGTTGCGGTTGACCAGCCCTTCCTCATATGCCTGCTTTATGCCGGACAGATTCTGATCCTGCACAAATTGTTCATAATGACGCTCAAAATGAGCCATTACCGATGCAATCAGCTCTGCCCGTGAAATTTCTTCTCCCTTCTCAATCGAAAGAGAAGTCGCCGTATCACGGATTTCCTCCGGAAACACCTTTTGGTTTACATTGATGCCGACACCTATCACCACACTTCGGATATAATCCGCTTCCATATTCATTTCCGTCAGAATACCACACACCTTTTTGCGGTTTACGACAATATCGTTTGGCCACTTGATTCCGGCTTTCAGACCGCACACGCTGCTTATCGCCTCGGAAACGGCAAGTGCCATAACAAGTGTGAGCATGGATGCCTGTCCGGGCCCAAACTCCGGTTTTAATGCAAGTGTCATATAAACCGACGCACCGGACGGTGATTCCCAGCTTCTGCCGCGCCTGCCGCGTCCTGCCGTCTGCCTGTCTGCCACGACCAACGTACCGTGTGCCTCTCCCTCTTCCAGAAACCTTACGGCATCCGCATTGGTGGAACCGGTCTCCTTTAAGAAATGCACATTTCTTCCTGCCCACCCGGTACGCATGCGGCTCTTTAACTCACTCTCGCTCAAAACATCCGGTGTATGCACAAGACGATACCCTTTATTCTGCACCGCCTCAATTTCATAGCCCTCTTCCTTCAGTTGATTCATAACCTTCCATACAGCCGTTCTGGATACCCCGAAACGTTCGCACAGCTCCTGCCCGGATATATACCCTTCACTGCTTCTAAGAAGAGCCAGTATTTTTGCTTTCAACTCTTTCAGACTCCTTTTACTACTCCCAGCCAAGCGTTGCCGCCATCACTGCTTTAATCGTATGCATACGGTTCTCTGCCTCATCGAACACCACTGACTGCTTCGACTCAAATACTTCGTCCGTCACTTCCATCTCCGTCATGCCGAATTTCTCACCCATCTCCTTGCCGATCTTTGTCTTAAGATCATGAAATGCCGGCAGACAGTGCATAAAGATGGCATTCTCTCTTGCATTCTCCATCACGGCACGATTGACCTGATACGGCATCAGATCGTGAATACGCTCCTTCCAGACCTCATCCGGCTCTCCCATGGATACCCATACGTCCGTATAGATTACATCTGCATTTTTGGTTCCTTTCTTCACATCCTCGGTCAGGGTGATCGTACCTCCTGTCTTGGCCGCAATCTCCCTGCACTGGTTCACCAGTCCCTCTGATGGGAAATATTTTGCCGGAGCGCATGCCGTAAAGTGCATACCCATCTTGGCGCAGGCTACCATCCAGGAATTTCCCATATTATAACGGGCATCTCCCATGTATACCAGACTGACTCCCTCCAGTCTGCCAAGATGTTCACGGATAGTCAACAGATCCGCTAACATCTGTGTCGGATGGAATTCATTGGTCAATCCGTTCCACACCGGCACGGAAGAATACCTGGCAAGTTCCTCTACGATTTCCTGTCCGAATCCCCGGTACTCAATACCGTCATACATCCGGCTGAGTACCCTTGCCGTATCTGCGATACTCTCCTTTTTGCCAATCTGGGAACCCGACGGATCCAGATAGGTTGTCCCCATGCCCAGATCATGTGCTGCCACCTCGAAGGAGCATCTGGTACGGGTACTGGTCTTTTCAAAAATCAATGCAACATTTTTCCCGTGGAAACGGTCTACCGGTATTCCCTGTTTTTTCTTTTCCTTCAGTTCTGCTGCAAGTTCCAGCAGATATTCGATTTCAGCCGGTGTGTGATCCAGCAGCTTTAAAAAATCACGTCCTTTTAAATTCATGTTCTCATCCTCCATCTGTTTTAAAAGAACCACACCGATGGTGTGGTTCCTATTTACCAAAGTCTTTTCTTATTTGCTTATCACTTCTTTGAAGGAAGTTGCAAGCCCTGCCAGTCCCTGAATCTCGGACGGAATAATAATCTTTGTAGCCTGACCGTCTGCTGCCTTTTCGAATGCCTCAAGACTCTTAATCTGGAGCACAGCCTCATCCGCACCGGCTTCCTTTAAGAAACGGATACCGTCTGCAGAAGCCTTCTGTACCTTTAAGATTGCCTCTGCCTCACCTTCTGCCTCACGGATCATCTTCTCCTTCTGTGCCTCTGCACGCAGGATAGCAGACTGTTTCTCCGCCTCTGCTTCCAGAATAGCAGATTCCTTCTTACCTTCCGCTACAAGGATTGTGGACTTCTTTTCACCTTCTGCACGCAGGATGGCTTCACGACGTTCACGTTCTGCCTTCATCTGCTTCTCCATGGCATCCTGAATGGCTGCCGGCGGAATGATATTCTTAAGCTCTACACGGTTTACCTTGATGCCCCACGGATCCGTTGCAATGTCGAGAGAAGCACGCATCTTCGTATTGATGACTTCACGGGAGGTCAGTGTCTGGTCTAATTCCATCTCACCGATGATATTACGCAGCGTAGTTGCCGTCAGATTTTCGATTGCCATGATCGGGTTTTCCACACCATAGGCAAAAAGCTTCGGATCCGTAATCTGATAGAATACTACGGTATCAATACGCATGGTAACATTATCCTTTGTAATAACCGGCTGCGGTGCAAAATCCACAACCTGTTCCTTTAAGATCACTTTCTTTGCAACTCTGTCTAAGAACGGAAGTTTAAAATGAATACCTACAGTCCATGTCCCCTGATAAGCTCCCAGACGTTCCACAACATAAGCATGTGCCTGCGGTACAATCTTAACACAGGATGCCAGTAAAATAATCACAAGCAATAATAAAATCAATAAAAAAACCATTTCTACATCTCCTCATTTCTTTCTTTTACAATTAATTTTACACCATGTACCGACTGTACGATCACTACAGTCCCTGCCGGTATTTTCACAGAATCCGATGCGCTGCGCGCACTCCACTCCATACCGCCTACCGTGACCTGTCCCTGTCCAAGCAGGTTGTCAATCTCCGTTGTCACAACTGCCTGGCGACCCAGCATGCTGTCTACATTCGTGCGAATCCTGTCACGGTTGAAATACTTAAGCGCCACAGGTCTTGTAAAATACAAGAGTGTCAGTGAAACCACTAAAAACAGAGTAATCTGAATAAACAGCGGTGTACCGAATGCTGCCGCAACCGTAGCCACAAGTGCTCCGCCTGCAAACCATATGGTCGTCAGCCCCATCGTTGCAATCTCAATGACAACCAGTATGACCAGAACGATCAGCCAGAAAATGGTGGGATTCATTGTATTCATGATCACTGTCATGCGAATGCCCCCTTCCATGAATCTTATCTAATATTACTATATTTAATCCGTTTATTCAATATCCATCTTTGCTGCTGCATGTCAAAAAGGACTCGGAATACTTTCGTATTTCAAGCCCTTGTTCCGTTCTATCTGATTTAACCAAAACCGTTCTTACCAGAACACATGGTTACCGATCACAATGCCATCTCTGCTTCCTGCTCTCCTAAAATGCGTTGCCGCACCGACGTTGCTTGAGCCTCCGATGGCTTCCTGCGCTGCCTGCAGACAGCTTGTTTTGATATTACCCTTCTCAATGACGTTTGCCACCTTGCCGTTTAGTGCAGGTGTAAACTGTCCGGAAGCATAGATTACACCGTTCACGGTATTCGGATATCCGCCGCTTCTGACACGGTTCATCACCACGGCACCGACCGCTAACTGTCCTTCATAGGGCTGGTTTCCCGCCTCACACTGGATCAGGGCTGCCAATAGAACTTCATCCGTGGCTTCTACCGTCACTGCACCGCGGTTCTCTGTAAGCTTCGCCTTTTTCTCGGCTTCCTTCTGCTCTCTTGCCTGAATCTCTTCTATCGTCTCTCCATAGTCAATACGGAAATCCGCATCTACATATTCCTCGGAAATATATCCCTTATTCTTGCCATACTGTACACTGACCCAGCCATCCAGATCTTCAATGACATCCAGTTCATCATCCCTGGCAATCACTCCGTAAACACCGGCTTCCTCATTCGGCTCCTTCCGGACACGAAGTGCATCCGCCTTGATCGTAACGATCAGATTGCCGACATCCTCTGCTGCCTTTTCTGCCTCTTCACCAAACAAAAGAAATTCATCCTTTACCCAGCCGGTCAGATTACCGGATTTAATCTTTGTCCATCCGTTCTTTCTTTCCAGAATCGTTCCGCCGCAGTCGGCATACAGATAACCCACCTTATCAGACTCCTCATCGGCTGTCTTTCTGACATTCACGGAATTGTTTACATTTGCCATAACAACCGTTCCGATTTCCCCGCCGTCTGACTTTTTCTTCTCTTCCTGCTTTACAGTTACTTTCTGTTCTGCTGCTTTTTGTTCTGCTGCTTCCTCTTCCTTGCTCTCGATCTGTGCCTGTATCGTGGATAGCTTAATCTCCTGCTTCGTTTCAGGAGATTTTAGCGACGGAAAGCTGCTTTCATTCTTTTCCTCACTTTTTCCCAAATTTCCAAAAATGCCAAAACCGATGTTGTCATTTCCCGAAACACTTATCCTATCTGCTGTCGCTGTCAGTCCTCCGTCCAATACATCGGACACGCCCGTACTAAGGGAATCAAGATAATCCGTACTACTCGCCATAGCGGTCATTCCGGTACTTCCTGCCATGGACACACAAATCACTGCACCCATAAACATACGGCATAACCTTCTGCCTTGTGTCATCATATTAACCTCCAAAGTTTTGCGAAGCTTTTACTTCTAAAATATTTCGCTCTTGTTTCATTTGTTACAAAAGTGTTAAATTTATTACGGCACCTATCATAGCAAATGATTTTTGCTTTGTCAAGTTTTCCCTTTTTCACAATATTTTATACACTTTGGAGTACCAGATGTTGTGGTTCGAAATGTAACATTACATATTTTTACATATTTCTGGATTTTTGGATACATGCCTCCATGGCATCCATCACACTGGCACGCATCCCCTTTTCTTCCAAAACTTTGACTGCCTGAATCGTTGTCCCTGCCGGAGAGCATACCATATCCTTTAGTTCACCCGGATGCTTTCCGGTCTCCAAAACCATTTTGGCACTTCCCAATACCGCCTGTGCCGCGAATCTGTATGCCTGTGCTCTGGGCATTCCTTCTGCAACCGCCTCATCCGCCATTGCCTCAATGAACATGAATACATAGGCCGGTGCGCTGCCGCTCACACCGACTACCACATCCATCATCTTTTCACTGACGACACTGGCAATGCCAAAGCTCTCCATCAGCTTCACCACAGTATCCAGCTCTTTATCCGCCACCTGTTCTCCGGCACAGATACCGGTACATCCTTCTCCCACCAGTGCCGGAGTATTCGGCATACACCGTACCAGCTTGATGTTCTTCGCAAAGCAGTTCTGAATCCAAGCCATGGTCCTTCCCGCTGCAATGCTGACCACGAGTGTATTTTCCGTGACCGCTGTCCGTATCTCACCGATCACTTCCTCCAAAAACTGTGGCTTTACAGCAAGAATCAGTACATCCGCCTCCTCTGCCACTTTCACATTCTCTGCATACATGGTAATACCAAATGCCTCTTCTGCCGACTGTCTGCTCTTCTCACTTTTGGCGCTTCCTACGATTTCCTGCGGCTTTGCAATGCCTTTCTTTAACATGCCTCCTACCATCGCCTTCGCCATATTTCCCATGCCGATAAATCCTATCTTCATTTATTAATTCCTCCTTTAACTTCTTCAATATGTATGTCTTCGTCCTTATGTTTACTACTGGCTCATACTCCGGTTCGTCTCTGCCTGGATGCTTCATACATCAATATGGAAGTAGCAACTGCTGCATTTAGGGACTCCACCCTTCCAAGCATCGGAATCTTTAAATAGGCATCTGCCAGATCTGCCGTTTTCCGTTTCAGTCCGTTCCCTTCATTGCCGATCAAAAACGCAGTTTTCTTTGTAAAATCAAAGGTATCATAATCCCTGCTTTCCTCCAGATGGGCAGCATAGACCAGAACACCCTCACCCTGCAGCTTTTGCACCGCCTGTTCGATAGAATCCACATAAAGAAACGGTACGCGGTAGATCGAACCCATCGTAGCTCGTATGGTCTTGGGATTATAAAGATCCACAGACTCCTTCGTCAAAATAACGCCCGTTATTCCCGCTCCTTCACCGGTCCGCATGATGGTCCCCAGATTACCGGGATCCTGAAGATCCTCCAAAAGCACCCAAAGCTGCCTCTCCTCTTCCAAAAGCTTGTCCAGACTGTAATGAAACTGTTCCACAACACAGAGGATTCCCTGCGGAGTTCTGGTATCGGAAATCTTTTGGAATACTTCATCACTCACAATCTCATATCCACACTGTTTCAGCTTCTCCCGAAGAGAAATCCACATAACCTGCTCTGCCTTCCCTGCTTCCGCTGCCCTTTCCGACATCGAAAGAAAAGATTCGGAAATATACACTTCCCGAATCTTTGAAACGGGTGCTTCCAGAAACATTTTCCTTCCCTCTGCCACGAAGGTATCCGTTTCTTTTCGCACCTTTGCCTTTTGATTTAACTGCACCAGTTTTTTCATTCTGCCGTTATTTACCGCTGTAATCATTTTCCGGTCTCCTGTCAGCATACTTTTTTTTCGGATCAAATAAATTTCCTGTGCAATCTATTTAATCCTCTTCATCATGTTTTCCAGATTTTTATTCTCCGCAAGCACCATCAGATGTTCACCCGCCTGAATCACATAATCCGCCGACGGCATGATATTGGATGGTCCCTCGCTTCTGCGGATGCCCAGAATGGAAATATGATATTTCGCCGCAATATCCGACTCTCTGATACTTCTATCCACCCATTCCGGCAGCGGTGGAATCTCATAGATTGCATAGCCCTGATCCAGCTCAATGTAATCAAAGACATTGTTTACGCTGTATCTTGCTGCCAGATTCTCTGCCAGATCCCGTTCCGGATAAATAACCTCGTCTGCGCCGTTTCGAAGCAGGAACTTTGCCTGTATATCCCGTGTCGCCTTACTGACTACCCTCTTTGCTCCCATTTCTTTCAACTGACTTGTAATTTCCAGACTGCTTTGGAAATTTGTTCCGATGCAGACAAAAGCCGCATCAAAATTCGCCACTCCAAGGCTCCTTAACACCTCCGGATTGGTACAGTCTCCAATCTTGGCACTGGTCGCAAAGGGCACCAGATCTTCCATTTTCTTTTCATCCGAATCAATGATAAGCACCTCGTTTCCATGCTCTAACAGGTTGGCTGCCAGATGATGCCCAAATCTTCCCATTCCGATTACTAAAAACGATTTCATAGCTTACTCCTCTTTTTCTCTCTGAATCTTCCTGTTTCATTCCTGCCATGCACACTGTCCTGTTGCACTGCTATCCAACGACGATCTTTTCTACCGGATCCTGTACCGGCGGTATTACTCTCTTACGGGCAAAAGAAAGCGCGAAGCTTAAACTTCCCAGTCTTCCACAGTACATTAACAGGATCAAAATGCACTTTGGAACGGTCGAAATCTCCCGTGTAATACCGGTGGACATTCCTACGGTTCTAATCGCCGAAAAGACTTCCAGCAAAATATCCTCAAACGGCAGCTCATTACACATCATAATCGCTAAAACAGCCAATGCCGCCAGTCCCAGATTGATCGTAAAAACGGTAGCCGCCTTGCGGATCGTATCCTCTTCCAGCCTTCGGCCAAAGATGTTGGTACCATATGTGCTTCGAATCGTAGCCAGTGCGGAAATGATCATCACGACAAACGTCGTAGTTTTAATACCGCCCGCCGTAGAACCGGGGCTTCCTCCAATGAACATCAGCAGAATGGTTAACATCTTTCCAGCCTCGGAAAGTCCTGCCGTATCCACCGTATTAAAGCCTGCTGTACGGGGCGTTACTGCAGAAAACAGCGCTCCCAAAAACTGTTCCTTTGCATTCATCCCCGCAAATACCGTATTATGCTCCGACACAAGGAACAATATCGTTGGAATAATAAGCAATAAAATAGTCGTAGAAAGAACAATCTTCGTATGAAGCAGATACCGCTTCACATGCAGCTTATTGCGATACAGATCATCCCATACAATAAACCCAAGCCCTCCAATAACGATGAGCAACATAATCGTCACATTGACAATCACATCCGCCTCATATGCAGTCAGGGAGGAATATGCTTCCACATCTCCCATCAGATCAAAGCCTGCGTTACAGAATGCCGAAACGGAATGAAAGATGCCATAATAAATGCCCTTAATCCAGCCCTTCTGCGGAATAAACCGGATGGCAAGAAGAACCGCTCCAATTCCTTCAAACATCAGAGCCCCTTTTATAATCTTTCGGGTCAGCCGCACCACTCCTGCAATCTCGATCGTGTTAATGCTCTCATGAATGGCTTCCCGCTGGCTCAGTCCGATCTTTTTTTGAATAAGACGGCAATATAAACGCCGATTGTAATAAAACCCAGTCCGCCTACCTGTATCAGGCACAAAATAACAAGCTGCCCGAACAACGTCCAATTCTGATACGTATCTGCCACTACCAGTCCGGTCACACAGCTGGCAGATGTCGAGGTAAAAAGTGCATCCAAAAAGGACACATGACCTTCTCCCCGATAAGAAACAGGCAGCATCAAAAGTACCGCCCCTATTAGAATCATTGCCGCAAACCCAATGGCAAGCATACGTGTCTGCGGCATTTTCCTTTTCTGTTTTTTCATTTCACCCATTAAACAGACAGAAGTCTGCTCACCTCAAACTGATATTCATCGATACACTTCTGCATCTGCAGGGCATCTTCGATGTCAAAATCCACAAATTCTCCATGCTGGTATCCCACTACCCGGTTGGTCTTGCCCGCACAGAGTATATCCGCTGCGTAAGCTCCCATAATCGAAGCATAAAAACGATCCTTACAGGTCGGATTACCGCCACGCTGCATGTAACCCAGAATCGTCGCACGTGTCTCAATGCCGGTAGCCGCCTCAATACGTCTTGCCATGGAAGTCGAGTGACCGATTCCCTCGGCATTGATAATAATATGGTGCGTCTTTCCGCGCTTTCTGTTATTGATAATATTATTGATAATACTCTGCTCATTGTAGTCGTACTTCTCCGGGAGAAGGATATCCTCTGCTCCGTTTGCCACACCGCACCACAATGCAATATAGCCCGCATTTCTTCCCATTACCTCGATAATACTGCATCGCTCATGAGATGAGGAAGTATCACGCACCTTGTCAATCGCCTGCATGGCCGTATTGACCGCGGTGTCAAAGCCGATCGTATATTCCGTGCAGGCAATATCCAGATCAATGGTACCCGGCAGACCAATGGTATTAATGCCATGTTTCGCCAAAGCCTGTGCTCCTCTGTAGGAACCGTCACCGCCAATTACAACCAGACCGTCAATTCCGTGCTTTTTACAAATATCAGCACCCTTCTGCTGTCCCTCTTCTGTACGGAATTCAGAACAACGGGCTGTTCCGAGGATCGTACCGCCTCTTTGAATGGTATCGGATACGCTCCATGCCTCCATATCTACAATTTCTTCATTTAAAAGACCCTGATAGCCTTTTTTGATTCCTTTTACTCTTACGCCATTTGTAATCGCTTTTCTTACTACGGCACGGATGGCAGCATTCATGCCTGGTGCATCGCCTCCGCTTGTCAGAACACCGATTGTTTTGATTTCCTTTGCCATTGCTTGTGCCTCCTTTAATCTCTTCCATTCTAATCTATTTGAAATGGTTTTTCAATAACATTATACGACTTTAACGTTTTCTTCACCGAACCTTGTCCCAAGTCTTTCTAACAGATCCGCATCTGCGCACACATTCCGGTTCGGTGGAAGTGTCTTCATGGCTCTCGGTTCTGCAACATATATGACAACACTGTCACGTCCATCGGACTCTGCCAGTATCTGAAACAGCTCGTCCTGTGCCGTCTCGTATTCTTCCATCGTGGAAAATTTCACCCACAGTTTTTTGGGAATCTCATCAAAAGAAGTGATGCTCTCGCATATTAATTTTCCATCCCGTTCCTCTTCCGAAGAAACCTTCCCTTTGACAAACACCTTCTGATCCACCACCAGTCTGGCAGAATTTTTCTCATAATCTCTCGGAAAAACAATGACCTCAATGCTTCCAAGCAGATCCTCCAGGGTCAAAAATGCCATCACCTGATCATGTTTGGTATACTTAATCTTTTTGTCTGTAATAATCCCGCCTATGACCACACTCTTTCCGTCCGGTGCTGCAATGGAAAAGGTCTCATCATTCCATACAAAATCTGCCGTTGTTGCCGTAATCTTTTTGCGCCAGATATCCTCATATTCCTCCAGTGGATGTCCACTGACATAGATACCAAGCACCTCTTTTTCAAATTCCAGCAGTAGTTCCTTGGAATACTCACCGACATCAGGCAGCTTAATATCAAAGTTTTCCTTTTCCTCCTCAGAAACCAGATCAAACAGGCTCATCTGACCCGCCATATTGTTTTTCTTATTCTGCTGAACACTATCCACCACACGGATGTAAATACTCATAAACTGTTTTCTCGTTCCACCGAGACTGTCTAATGCTCCTGCTTTGATAAAGTGCTCGATGGCACGCTTATTCAGGTCCGAATCTGCCATACGTGAAATAAAGTCCTGCAGATTGGAAAAGGCTCCATGCGCCTGCCGCTCTCTGATAATAGAGTCTATAACCGGGCGCCCCACATTCTTGATGGCAGTCAGCGCATACCGGATAGCCCCGTTATCCACAGAAAACCCTGCCTCACCCGCATTGATATCCGGCGGCAGAATCCGTATCCCCATGTTGCGGCAGGTCAGAATATATTCGGACACCTTACCCGGATTATCAATAACAGAGGTCATAAGTGCCGCCATAAACTCAATGGGATAATAATATTTTAAATACGCCGTCTGATAGGACACAACCGCATAGCATGCCGCATGCGATTTGTTAAAAGCATACTTGGCAAAATCCATCATATCGCCGTAAATCTGTCCTGCCACCTGCTCGTTTATTCCTTTCCGGACGCACCCCGGAACCCTCTCTTCCACATTGCCGTAGATAAAGTTTTCCCGCTCCTTCTCCATCACCGCCTGCTTTTTCTTACTCATCGCACGGCGCACCAGGTCACTCCGTCCCAGTGTATAGCCACCAAGATCCCGCACAATCTGCATAACCTGCTCCTGATAGACGATGCAGCCATAGGTTGCCTCCAGAATCGGCTCTAACTGCGGACAGGCATAAGTAATGTCCTGCGGATTGTTCTTTCCTTTAATATATTTGGGGATAAAATCCATCGGTCCCGGACGATACAGGGAAATTCCGGCAATAATATCTTCCAGATTCTGAGGCTTTAATTCCTTCATGAAGTTTTTCATACCGCCGCTTTCCAGCTGGAACACGCCCTCCGTTTTTCCCGTTCCGATGGAATCCAATACCTTCTTATCATTATAATCAATGTGATCAATATCTATGTGCTCTCCGGTGCTCTTTTCCACCAGCTTGACTGCATTCTGGATGACCGTCAGCGTTCTAAGACCCAGAAAGTCCATTTTCAAAAGTCCCAGTTCTTCGATTGTTGTCATGGTAAACTGCGTCGTAATCGAACCATCGGAGCCTCTGGAGAGCGGTACAAACTCATCTGCCGGCTTCTGACAGATGACCACCCCCGCCGCATGCATAGAGGTATGTCTCGGCAGTCCTTCCAGACGTCTGCACATATCGATCAGATTGTGCACCTGCTCGTCCGTTTCATAAAGCTTTCGAAATTCCGGGTTTAATTCTAACGCCCGGTCAATTGTAATATTCAGCTCATTCGGTATCATTTTGGCGATACCGTCCACGTACGCATAGGGCAGATCCATGACACGTCCCACATCCCGGATGACACCCTTCGCTGCCATCGTACCGAAGGTAACGATCTGTACCACCTTATCCGAACCATATTTCCGTCCCACATAGTCAATGACCTCCTGCCTTCTTTCGAAGCAGAAATCAATATCAATATCGGGCATGGAAACACGCTCCGGATTCAGGAAACGCTCAAACAGCAGATTATATTTAATCGGATCAATATTCGTGATTTTCAGGCAATACGCTACAATGCTTCCCGCCGCCGAACCACGTCCCGGTCCGACCATGATGTCATGCTCCTTCGCATAGTTGATAAAATCCCATACAATCAGGAAATAGTCCACATAGCCCATGGTACGGATTGTATTCAGCTCATATTCCAGTCTTTCTTTGAAAGAAAGCCCGGTCTGCCCCGCCGTCGCATTTTCATCCTCTCCGTAGCGTTCATGCAGCCCATCAAAGCAGAGCTTATTCAAATAGCTCCAGGAATCATACCCATTTGGCACCTCGTATTTGGGCAGCTTCGTTACGCCGAATTCGATTTCCACATTACAGCGCTCTGCAATGCGCTGTGTATTTTCGACCGCTTCCCAGGCATAGGGAAATAATCCCTTCATCTCCTCTTCACTTTTGACATAGTACTGTCCGCCCTCATAGCGCATCCTGTCTTCGTCCGTAAGCTTCTTTCCGGTCTGGATGCACAGCAGAATGTCATGTGGTTTTTCATCCTCTTTATAGGTATAGTGCACATCATTGGTCGCAACGAGCGGAATATTCAGTTCTTTACTGATCTGGAGCAAAACCGTATTGACCGTTTTCTGTTGCGGAATGCCGTGATCCTGCAGCTCCAGGAAATAATTGCCCTCTCCGAAGCAGTCCAGGTATTTGACAGCCGCCTTTTTGGCTTCCTCTATAAGCCCCTTCTGAATATAGCGTGCCACCTCGCCTGCCAGACAGGCAGAGAGTGCGATAATACCTTCATGGTACTCTCTCAAAACCTCCATATCCACCCTCGGCTTATAATAATAGCCTTCCGTAAAACCGCGGCTGACGATCTTCATCAGATTGGCATAACCCTGATTGTTTTCTGCCAGAAGTACCAGATGGTAATAGCGGTCTTCACCCCCGGTCAGTTCCTTGTCAAAACGGGAATTGGGGGCGACATACACCTCACAGCCGATGATCGGACGGATTCCCGCCTCCTTTGCTGCCTTATAAAAGTCAATGACACCGTACATGACACCATGATCCGTAATCGCTGCAGAATCCATGCCCAGCTCCTTGACACGCTTTACATATTCTTTGATTTTGTTGGAACCGTCCAACAGACTGTATTCCGTGTGGACATGCAGATGGGTAAATGCCATTTTCCGGGTGCCTCCATGTATTGTTTTCTATTGTATCTCCAGATACCGCATGCGCAGATGCGGATATTTTCTTTATTATACTATCGGCGGTGGGATTTCTCAAGCAGTGGGTTTACAATCACAGCCGATGCTATACAGGTTTCTGCTAACGGAGTTTCAGATAACCAGTCTGTCCTTCACATGATAATCTTAACATTATAATAAGGGACAGACTTTCCAATCTGCCCCTTTGTTTTTGTATTTCCTATTTAATATTTCCTATTCAATATTTTCTATAAATATTTTTTTAAGATTTCTACCTTATCCAGTTTCTCCCACGGAAGATCCAGATCATTTCTTCCGAAGTGTCCGTAAGCAGCAGTCTGCTTGTAGATCGGTCTTCTTAAATCCAGCATACGGATGATGCCTGCCGGTCTTAAATCAAAGTTCTCACGGATCATATCCACGATCTTCTCATCGGAAAGCTTTCCGGTTCCGAAGGTATCTACCATGATGGAGGTCGGCTGTGCCACACCGATTGCGTAGGAAAGCTGGATTTCACATTTGTCCGCAATACCTGCCGCTACGATGTTCTTTGCCACATAACGTGCCGCATAAGCAGCGGAACGGTCTACCTTGGTGCAATCCTTACCGGAAAAAGCACCGCCGCCGTGGCGGGCATATCCACCGTACGTATCCACGATAATCTTACGTCCGGTCAGACCTGCATCGCCATGCGGTCCGCCGATCACAAAGCGTCCGGTCGGGTTGATGAAATACTTCGTCTCATCATCTAACATTTCCTTCGGAAGTACCGGAGCAAATACATATTTTTTGATGTCCTCACGAATCTGCGCCTGTGTCACATCCGGGTCATGCTGTGTGGAAAGCACAACTGCTTCCAGTCTCTTCGGCTTTCCGTCCTCATCGTATTCCACGGATACCTGGCTCTTTCCGTCCGGTCTTAAATATTTTAAAGTGCCATCTTTACGCACCTTGGTAAGCTGTAATACAAGCTTATGTGCCAGCGAAATCGGATACGGCATATATTCCTCTGTTTCGTTGGTTGCATAGCCGAACATCATACCCTGATCTCCTGCGCCAATCGCTTCGATCTCTTCCTCAGACATCTTCGCTTCTTTTGCTTCGAGCGCCTTGTCTACGCCCATTGCAATATCGCTGGACTGCTCATCGATTGCTACGAGTACCGCACAGGTATTTCCGTCAAAACCGTATTCCGACTTGTCATAGCCGATTTCCTTTACTGTTTCACGCACGATTTTCTGGATGTCAACATAAGCATTGGTTGTAATCTCACCGGTTACGAGTGCAAACCCGGTACAGGTTGCTGTCTCACAAGCCACGCGGCTCATCGGATCCTGCTCCATGAGAGCGTCAAGAATCGCATCGGAGATAGCATCGCACACCTTGTCCGGATGTCCTTCCGTTACAGATTCAGATGTAAATAATCTTTTTTCCATGATTTCCTCCTTTGAAATTTAACATATAAAATGGTGAATAAATAAGGAATAAAAAAATCCGCTTTCATAAGCGGACTCGACAGTTTGATGATCAAATCCTCTTATTGTTCGATCGCCTCATACGGCTGTTTGACTCGCTCAGGTTGGCACCTTCCTTGACAGGGGTTGCCGTGGCTTCACAGATCCTTTGTATCTCCACCACTCTGAATAAGAGAAAAATAACAATATGGAATTTTCTTATCTGAGTACACAATACACTACACGTTATTGTTTGTCAATGCCCTGTAAAAATATTTTGACACTCCCTGTAAAACTTTATATAATTTAGGCAGGAGGGGTAAATACATATGAAAAGAATACGAGTCAACGAGCTTCTGCCGGGTATGATCATCGCAGAAGACGTATTAAACTACAATAATCAGATGGTACTGTCCAAGGGTACGGTACTGACCGATAAGACCATTATGAAGCTGGAATTTTATTCCGTATACACCGTCCGCATTGAGGACTCAGTTACCGTTAATCCAAATGCCAGTGAGGATGCGGGTATTTCCTATATGGAATATATCCGAAACGGAGCAGAATACCAGCAGTTTAAACAGGAATTTGATCAGGAACTGGAGACCTTTAAAAGTTCCATCCATGACATCGTCACACACAATTCCGATGTCAATTTCGATCAAATGCTTTCTGATACCCTGTCTCTTCTTGACACAGGCGGTACAAAGGTTTTCTTTTTTGACATGCTGCACAGCATGCGCATATACGACGACCAGACTTATGCACATTCGATCAATGTTGCCATGATCTGCAACGTTTTTGCCGAATGGCTGAAAATGTCCGAAGAAGATGTACAGATTGCCACATTGTGTGGTCTATGCCATGACGTCGGAAAGATTACGATTCCGGAAACAATCATGCGTAAAAAAGCACCGTTAACCAAAGAAGAATTAATTCTGATTCAGTCTCATCCCCGTCAGGGATATAAACTCCTGATGCCCTATCCGATTGATGAACGTATCAAGCTGGCTGCGTTACTGCACCATGAACGTTATGACGGAAGCGGTTATCCGGGACATTTAAAAGGCAGTCAGATCAATCTGTTTGCACAGATGGTATCGATTGCCGATGTATATGATGCCATGACATCACCGCGTATTTACCGGGAAGCGATTTGTCCGTTTACCGTAGTTGAGTTGTTCGAAACAGAAGGTTATCAGAAATACGAACCTCAGCTGATTACCACATTTTTAAGCAGAATCGTCAACACCTATCTGTTAAACAGTGTACGGCTCTCAAACGGACTGGTCGGAAAGATCGTTTATATCAATCCAAACAAGCTCTCCCGCCCTACCATCCAGTGCGGAAAGAAGTTTATTAATCTTGCAGAACGTCCGGAGTTAAGCATTGTTTCTCTGGTATAATCTGTCTACGGAAAAGAAATAAAAAAGAGCACTACCACCACGGGTATGCTCTTTTTATTTTTTTCTGATTTTTCCTCTCATCCTACCTTCAGCCGGAACTTCTGCAGTTCCTTCTCGGTAGAAACCTTCTCAATCTGCGCTCCAAGGCTCTGGAGCTTCTGTGGAAAGTCCTCATAACCTCTTTCAATATACCGGATCTCATCAATGATCGTAATTCCCTCTGCTGCAAGACCTGCCATAACAAGCGCCGCACCCGCACGCAGATCCGGTGCCGTAATACTCGCTCCGGTATACTTCTTCACACCGTCGATAATAGCGGTATTACCCTCTACCTGAATGTTCGCCCCCATACGGGTCAGCTCATCCACATATTTGAAGCGGTTCTCAAAAATACTCTCCCGCACGATACTCGTACCCTCCGACAACCCCAGTGTCACTGCAATCTGCGGCTGCATATCGGTCGGGAAGCCCGGATAAGGAAGGGTCTTGACCTGTGTATGGGTCAGCCTTTTGGCTGCCACAACACGTACTGCATCATCCGATTCCTCTACCTCGCATCCCATTTCCAGAAGCTTTGCGCTGATCGACTCCAGATGCTTCGGAATCACATTTTTCACGGTCACATCCCCTTTGGTCGCTGCGGCCGCAAACATAAAAGTACCTGCTTCAATCTGATCCGGAATGATCGCATATTCTGTCTTATGAAGCTTTGGAACACCCTTGACACGGATTACATCCGTTCCGGCCCCCTTAATATTCGCTCCCATACTGTTCAAAAAATTTGCCACATCAACCACATGGGGCTCCTTTGCAGCATTTTCAATAATGGTCTGACCCTCAGCCAGTGCTGCCGCCATCATGACATTGATCGTGCCTCCTACGGTTACCACATCAAAATAAATATGGCTTCCGCTCAGTCTCTCAGCCTCTGCACTGATCAAACCGTGTGCAATGTTGACCTCTGCTCCAAGCGCCTTAAACCCCTTGATATGCTGATCAATTGCACGGCAGCCGATATCACAGCCACCCGGCAGTACAACCTCTGCCTTCCTGTATTTCCCAAGCAGGGCACCCAAAAAATAGTAAGATGCTCTGATCTTTTTAATAAAATCATCCTCTACAACAAGACTGTGGATATTGGCAGCATTCATTCTGACCGTATGTCTGTCTATCCGGTCTACTATGACTCCAATGCTCTCCATTGCCTGAAGCAGCACATTGGTATCCCGCACATCAGGCACATTTTCCACCCTCACCGTCTCATCCGTCATAATTGCTGCAGCCAGAATCGCAAGAGCCGCATTTTTCGCTCCTCCGATTTCCACCTCTCCAACCAGTGGATTTCCGCCCTTGATCGCATACTGTTCCATAGCGTACCTCGCTTATCTATCCAAAAATCCGAACGGATTGCCTATCCCGCAATCCGTTGTTATAAATCAGTTTTACCCCGCATACTTGGTTTATTATATACCACACTTCTCTGTTTTGTAAAGTCCGGCACAATTCACATACTATTTCCGCTTAATTTTTCCTAATTCAGATAATTAAGCGGATTCACCTGACTGCCATTTATCAGCATTTCAAAATGCAGATGCGGCCCGGTACTACGACCGGTATTTCCACTCAGAGCAATCTTCTGTCCCTGTTGTACCGTCTGTCCCGGCTTAACCAGTACCTTGCTCAAATGTCCGTACCTTGTTTCCCTGCCATCCGCATGCCGGATATAAATCACATATCCATAGCCACTGCCCCATCCGGCTCTCGTGACCGTTCCGGCAGAGGATGCCATCACTGCCGTTCCGACCGGAGTTGCCCAGTCAATTCCCTTATGGTAAGTAGAAGCCCCTTTTGTCGGTGCACTCCTGCGTCCGAAGCCCGAAGACTGTCTGCCTCCTGAAATTGGCTTAATATAAGTCGGTGGAATCTTCGTTCCCCGTTCAACTATTTTGGGCACCGCCTGATAGGTAATTTCTTCCTTTAATATCTCTCTGGCTACCTCTGCGTTATTACGGTAGGAAACATCTGCCACTACGATACGGTGACCAGCCGAAGGTTCCTGCAAAGTCTTCTGTTCTGTTGTATACCAGTTGTCATTCGGCACATACTGCACCTCTGCCTCATAGTCTTCCTCGTAATACTGCTCTTCCACTCGCTCGACGGAAAGCTCCGGCTCCGGCACGGTAACAATCAGTTCGTCACCCACCCGTATCACGGAATTTTCATCCGTAAGGCTTTCATTCATCGCAACCAGTTTTTCAACCGTCAGGTCATTTGAAAACGCAATCCCCGACAAAGTATCTCCAGAAACAACTTCATATATCTTATTCTTCTCCTGATCCTTTGTAACTTCCGTAACCGCCTGATCGAGTGGGGTCAGTTCACTCTGCTTCAGGTATGCTTCTACAACCTCAACATCATCCGCGAAATCCAGCTCCTTTAATCCCAGCTCATAATCCGAAAAATCCTTCTCCAATGCCGGTTCAATTCCATCAAACAGTTCCGTCCACATCGTCTCAACGCCTGCTGTCTTCCAGCTTTTACTGCGCGTATTTTCCTCTTCCTTCTGCTCCTTTGTATCTCGCACCTCTGTCGTCAGGACATTTAACTCTCTGGTAGGGTCTAATACCAGATTCACCTGATAACGACCGGAGTTATCATATTTGTCGACCGAACTCTGCAGCAGGGTAAGTACCTCCTCGGAGCTTGCCAAATTGACCGTATACTGATTGATTTTCACGGTATAAGAACGGTGCAGGGTTTCTTTTTCCCCTTTCTTTAGAGCCTGTCCCATTCTTTCTTTTATATCGGATGCGGAATCAATCTTTCCGAAATACACTTCCTTACCTTCCACCCGTATATCCGCTTCCATCAAAAGCATGTCTTCCGACTGCTCTGCGATTTTTCGCCTTGCCTCTCTCATATATTCGTCGATACATTCCGTATTTCCTACGACGCCCACATTCATGCCGTTTACAAAAACGGTAAACATATTATCCCCGTCCTTTTCTATTTTCATATATCCGGGCAGGAAAAAAGCACTGACAATAACTGCCAGCACAGAGGTTTTTATAAAAGAAAGTCTGCATTTTTTATAATATTTTGTATTTTTTCTCATTATCATCCATCGTATCTGCTATATTTTACCAACGTATTTCATACGCTAACACCGTCATTTTATCAGTATTTATTTTAGTTGTAAAGAGCAGGTCTTTACCGATATAATATTGAAAGAAAGGAGACTGCACATGAACCGGATTCTATTTCACATTGATGTCAATTCCGCCTTTTTAAGCTGGACGGCAATCGATCTTCTGGCTGCCGGAAATAAACTGGATATTCGTACGGTGCCTGCTATCATCGGCGGTGATATCAAAAAAAGGCATGGTGTTGTACTGGCAAAGTCGATCCCTGCAAAAAAATACGGCATACAGACCGGTGAACCGATTGTAAATGCCTTCCGCAAGTGCCCTTCTCTGTTGGTGGAGCCGCCGGATCATGCCTCCTATCAGGCACATTCCCGGGAATTTATCGGATTTTTATCACAAATCTGCCCTGATTTAGAGCAGGTGAGCATTGACGAATGCTTTCTGGACTTTACTCCGATTGCAGACCGTTTTCCTTCACCACAGGCAGCCGCTTCCTATATTAAGGATCATATCAGAGAGCAGTTTGGTTTTACAGTAAATGTGGGAATATCCGACCGGAAGATTCTGGCAAAGATGGCATCTGATTTCCGCAAGCCCGATCTGGTGCATACACTCTACCACCATGAGATTCAAAAAAAAATGTGGCCGCTTCCCGTTTCTGCCCTGTTTATGTGTGGAAAATCCAGCGTGGATACGCTGCATAAGCTGGAAATCAATACGATTGGAGATCTGGCACGAGCAGATCTTTCCATATTAGATGTCCATCTAAAAAGCCATGGGCGTCTGCTCTGGGAATATGCTAACGGCATTGACGATTCATGGGTTGTAACTAAGCCGGCTAAAGCCAAAGGAATCGGCAACTCAATCACGTTAAAGCAGGATGCGCTGACGAGAGAGGATGCACTGCCTGCGCTCCGTTCTCTTGCGGAATCCGTCTCCGAAAGATTGCGAAAATCCGGTCAGCTTGCCGGTATGGTCAGCACCGAAATCAAATATGCAACCTTTCGAAATGTATCCCATCAGGCAACTCTGTCTGTTCCAGCAAACAGCAGCGAAACAATATTTCAGACCGCCATCCGGCTCTTTGACGAAATCTGGGACGGCACGCCGATCCGTCTGCTCGGTATCCGCAGTGCCAAGCTGTCAGAGGAAGGAGAACCGGTACAGCTCAGTCTGTTTGATTATAAAACAGAAAATCCAGACTCTGTCAGGCAGCAGAATCTGGATAAAGCCATTGACAGTATCCGTACACGCTTCGGTAAGGATGCCATTGTCCGAGGCAGTCTCTACCGCCGCACGGATGATTTCAAAAAGCACTGATATTTCACATTCCAAAGAAAAAAGCACCAAGCTCTATGCTTGATGCTGCCTCTTCCCACGGTTCCGTTTTCCCGTCTTTTTCGGCTTACGAACACTATAACCAAAGGTTCCGATTGGACTGTCCAATGAAAAATAAGTTCCATGGGAATAAACGATTGGCTCTGCCTTCGACAGATCAAACCGCCCATTCTCATCCATATATTTTTCATCCGCATGTACTGCCACAACCTCTGCCAGAAACATATGATGGGAACCAAGTTCTTCCGTCTTCACGACCCTGCATTCCAGATTGACCGGGCTTTCTGCAATCATCGGAGCCGAAACCTGCTCTGCCCGGATTGCCGTAAGCTTCATTTCTGCAAATTTATCATGATCTCTGCCGCTGACTACTCCACAGTAATCCGTGGCAAAAGCAAGATCCCTGGTGGTCAGGTTGATGACAAATTCCCCCGTCTCTTTTATCATCCGGTAAGAATGCCTCTCCGGTCTGACCGAAATAGAGACCATCGGCGGATTGGTACATACCGTACCCGCCCATGCTATTGTAATAATATTTTTGGTGCCCGCCTTATCTGCCACACTGACCATTACGACCGGAAGCGGATAAAGCATATTACCTGGCTTCCAGGTTTGTTTGGACATATGCAAAACTCCTTTTAAATAATCCCGAAGCTGACTAACAACTGTACGATCAGCAGTATCATATTAATACCGGATAATGCCGCTGCTGCGATTACCATCGTTTTTACGTTTCCTGCCTTCTTTGCATTTTCTTCATTTTTTGCGGTCAGTTGTTCTGTCTGTGCCTTCAATTCGTCTACAATGACAGCCTGTACATTCCGGTATACTTTTACATTCTCTTTATGAACAAATTCATCGGACTCTGCAAACATCTCCGACAATTTTTTCTGGTTTTCCTCCAATGCCATGCGGATTTCTTCAAGCAGACGCTCTCTTTCCTCTTTATCTTCATCCGGCATGTCCGCAATTTTACTGATTCCCTCATCCATCAGCTTCTGTGCCTGTGCAACCAGTTCCCCTGCCCGCATAGTCAGTTCCTCTGACCTCTCTGCCTGACTCCGGGTCTTGTCCACGATTTCCTTTGTCTGTACTGCCAGCTCTCCGTTCTTCTGGTTTAGCTCCCTAATCTCACTCAGACATTTATCATATGCTTCCAGCTGCACCTGTAAACGCCTCATTTCCGCAGCCTCCGCCTGGGCATTCGCCTTGATTACTTCCTGGGCGTTGAGCTTCTGTGCCAGCTTATCCATAAAGTTGTCCATCATTTTTCCTCCAAAAAACATACGCTTATACCACTTTCACACATTTTTTACCTGTTATCCGGTTATCTCTCGTACTTATTTTTTATATTTTAGCATACCGGAAAGGAAATTGGCAAGCGCCGACGATCTTTGTGCATTTTTTATAAATTGTCTTAGTTGTTTTTTGGCAAATTGTAAACATTTACTATAT
The DNA here is from genome assembly GCA_012520645.1 of Clostridiales bacterium. Lineage (GTDB taxonomy): Bacteria > Bacillota > Clostridia > Lachnospirales > Lachnospiraceae > JAAYNV01. The sequence continues at coordinate 28,480 of JAAYNV010000024.1, forward strand.
ATTCACACCTTGTTCATAATTTGTTCATATTTAATTGCTATACTTTATACATAGTCAAGTGAGACACAACATAAATTACACACATAGATAAATTTTTTCATAATAGCCCCGGTGCAGAGATGTATCGGGGCACTCCTCATTATTCGAAACAGCCATAAACCGCGCAAAATAAAAAAGAGAGTCAATTGACTCTCTTTTTTATTTACAGAGCGAAGCACGGTAGCACCCCTTTTACTTACTTCATTGATACAAACAGATCTCTTTACGCTACAAACCGATACATAAAGATAAAGTGGCAGATGCTTCCGCCCATTACAAACAAATGAAATACCTCATGGGACCCAAAGTTAACATGCTTTGCATTAAAGATCGGCAGCTTTAACGCATAAATCACACCGCCTATCGTATAGATTACACCACCGCCAAGCAGCCACAGAAATGCTTCCCGCGGAAGTGTACTAAGCAGCTGTCCGAACACCGCCACACATACCCAGCCCATTGCAATATAGATTACGGAAGAAAACCACTTCGGGCAGGTAATCCAAAGCGCCTTAATCAACATGCCTGCCAATGCGATGCCCCATACCACTGCCAGCAGCGTATATCCGATTTTACCTCCCAGCACGATCAGACATACCGGTGTATAAGATCCCGCAATCAATACAAATATCATCATATGATCTACTTTTCTAAATACTTTAAGCACTTTATCCGAAACGGTTACGGAGTGGTACATTGTACTCGCTCCATATAAAAGCACCATGCTGACCATAAAAACCGCCATCGCAAGAAAGGTTGTGGCACTGCCGGATATCCCCGCTTTGACCAAAAGCGGTATTGCCGCAGTAATCGCCATCATCATTCCAATAAAATGTGTAATAGCACTTCCGGGTTCTCGAATCGTTATCTGCATTTTTCATTCCTCCTCTTTTTCCCCACATTTTCCCCATTTTCTACCTGGTTTTTTAAAACCTTTCCACGTAGTTTTAAATACTACTTTCTATGTTTACTAATGCTACTACATATTGTATTCATTGTCAACCTGTATTATTCCTATTTTTTCACAGGAAAATGCGTTCCTGTCCGTATTTCTGCACAAAAAAGAGTCCAAAACGGACTCTCTTTTTTGCAAATGGTTCCTGTTTCAATTCCAAGTGCCCATCCGCATTCTTCCCAATATTCATCATTCATTATCCATTATTCATTATTCATCTGCCCGCTCAGACTTTGTACCTCTTCGTTCAGCATAAGCATCCTCGCATCCAGATCCGATACAAGTCTGGCACATTTAACCAGTTCTTCTTTGATATAATCCGGTGCATTTCCTTCAAATTTATAATGAATCTTGTGCTCCAGACTCGCCCAGAAATCCATGGCTACCGTCCGGATCTGAATTTCCACCTTGGCATCCACAATCCGATCCGACAGAAAGATCGGTACCGTAACAATCATATGGTAGCTCTTATAACCGCTTGGCTTTGGATTTTTAATATAGTCCTTCACAGAAAGAATCCGGATATCATTCTGTCTGCCAATCATCTCCGCTATTCGGTAGATGTCCGACGTAAAGGAACAGATTACCCGGATTCCCGCAATATCATTTACATATTGAACCATATTTTCTATGGTTGACTCATAACCATATTTTTTCAGCTTCTTTACAATGCTCTCCGGGGTTTTAATTCTGGATTTTATATGTTCAATGGGATTATAACGATGAACATGTTGAAATTCATCATTTAAAATCTCCAGTTTTGTTCCAATCTCCTTCAATGCTGATGTATATACAAGAATGACCTCTTTCCAGCTATCCACGCCGCTGTCTCGTTCCGTTTTGAATTCCATATCCTTCCTCCACAGTTCTCCTTATCCTGCGCTCCGCACACGATGCCTTCGGCAGATGCCATTCGGCAGTATAATCTCTATTAGTATTATACCATATTCCCATCATGAAATGTACAACTTTCACAATATTTTAATTATTTTTTCACATTTATTGTAAAACTTTGAAAAAATGACGGGAGTATTGTTTTTTGCACGGAAATTATATAAGATAAAAACAGCTGAAGAATACGGAGGAAAAGATATGCGCATCTGGTTTAAGGAATTTAAAGACAATCGAATGCTTTGTGATACCGTCATTGAGCGAAGCGAAGATGATACACGCACTCACAAAATTTTTGCCGCATTGGATGACGCCTGTTATCAGTTCGACCTTGGCAAGCCCATCTGGCTGGATGCTACCGTTACCGAATTCAAGCGCCATTCCAAGGCACGCTTCACACAGGACAATTTTGTGGAACCAATCGACTTTGATTATCTGGAAATACATGTAATCGAAGAGGACTGACTGCCAATTCTGCGGCATTCAGTCCTCTTCCCTTGTTCTTATTTTTCTACAGCTCTACTTCCAACCGGACAGGAGTCGTTCCCGTAAGTTCTATACTTCTCTCATCAGGCTGTGATATGCCTGCATATATTTCAAACCTTCCCTTTTCCAAAAGACGCTCTCCTGCATCATCGACTACCGTAAAAGCCCGCTCTGCGATATCAACGACGGCTTCACATTTTTCACCCGCACCAAGATGCAGCCGTTTGAAACCGCACAACACCGGATTCGGCGCTGCATATTTTGAGTCCATGCTGCGAATATAAATCTGCAGCACTTCATCCGTTTCCGCCCTACCCGTATTTTCCAGAACCGCACGCACTCTGATCCGCGCAGATTTTTCCGCACTTCCGCTCTCTGCCCCATCACCATATGAATGATCAGCGTTCTCCACGAAAGCCTCTGTAACCTCTGTTCTTCCATAGGTCAGACCATATCCAAACGGAAACTGCCCTTTCTCTTTCATATAGCGATAGGTACGCCCCTTCATGCTATAATCCTCAAATTCCGGCAGTTCCTTAAGACTTTCATAAAAAGTAACCGGAAGCTTTCCGGATGGTGATACCTCACCAAACAAAATATCTGCTGCACTTTTACCCCCTCGTGCTCCAGGATACCAAAGCTGCACCACCGCATTAAAATGTTCCGCTGCAAACCCAAGATCCATCGCACTGCCAGTCATCAGACAAAGTATTACCGGTTTTTTGGTCTGTGCAACCGCCTCCAACAATCTGCGCTGCGGCGCCGGAAGCTGCAGATCGATTTTGTCTCCGGACGCATAACTGTTACCCGTATCTCCTTCTTCGCCCTCTAACGTCTCATCCAAACCGACGCAAAGAACTACCACGTCGCTGTGCAGTGCCGTAATCTTAGCTTCCGCAATACGGTCATCTTCAAAAGCCAACGGCTCCGTCCTGTCTCCTGCCAGCTGACATCCTTCCGAATAAAGGATTCGCACCTTTCCTTCCGTATAATTGCGAATACCCTCCAATACCGTAATATATTCCGAAGCCGTACCATGATAATTTCCAATTAGCGCCTTCCGGCTGTCCGCATTCGGTCCAATCACACCTATTGTTTTGATTTCTTCCTTATTCAAAGGCAGTATACCGTCATTTTTAAGCAATACAATGCTTTCCTCTGCCGCCCGCTCTGCCAGTCTTTTGTGCGCTTCACAGTCTACCACCTCATACGGTATACTGTCATACTCGCTTCCGTCAAACATTCCAAGCAGAAAACGTGTGGTAAACAGCCGCACTGCCGCCTGCGTGATTGCCTCCTCGGTCACAAGTCCCTCTTCATAGGCACTTAATATATGAAGATATGTATTGCCACAGTTTAAATCGCAGCCGGCATTTAATGCCATAGCTGCCGACTCCCTGGCGGAAGAAGTAACCATATGTCTTTCATGAAAATCACGGATTGCCCAGCAGTCTGAAACAAAATGTCCTTCAAAGCCCCATTTTTCCCTCAAAATATCCTGAATCAGTATCTTGCTGCCACAGCACGGTTCCCCATTCGTCCGATTGTAAGCGCCCATCACTGCTTCCACACCCGCTTCTTTTACAAGCGCCTCAAATGCCGGAAGATAGGTATCCTCCATATCCTTCGGTGTTGCTTTCGCATTGAACTCATGACGCAGCGCCTCCGGTCCGGAATGGACAGCATAATGTTTGGCGCAGGCAGCCGCCTTCATATGTTCCCCATTTCCCTGCAGCGCTTTTACATAAGCCACACCAAGTCTGGAAGTCAGGTAGGGATCCTCTCCATAAGTCTCATGCCCGCGACCCCATCTCGGATCTCTGAAAATATTGACATTCGGTGACCAGAAGGTCAGTCCTTTATAGATATCCCGGTCCCCACATCCGGCATAGGCATTGTACTTCGCCCTTCCTTCCGTAGCCACACAATCTGCCATCTCTGCGATCAATTTCTCATCAAAGGCTGCCGCCATGCCAATCGCCTGCGGAAAAACAGTCGCTGTTCCAGCCCTTGCCACTCCGTGTATCCCCTCATTCCACCAATTATATGCCGGTATATTAAGCCTCGGGATAGCCGGTGCATTATAGCTGAGCTGCCCTGCCCGCTCCTCTATAGTCATTTTCCCCACAAGCTCTTCCGCTTTTCTTTTTGCCTCTTCTCTGTTCATAGCAGCATTTCCTTTCCATCCTGTACTTTCCGTCTGCATTTTAACTCAGTCTATCCTTTTACGGCACCTGCCGTCAATCCGTCTACAATCTGGTTACTGAACATACAATAGACTACGATGGTCGGTGCAATCGCGATCACGACCGCCGCAAACATCTGCACATAATTTGTTGCATAAGGTCCTACGAAATAGGTCAGGGTAACCGGAAGCGTCTTTTCAGCCGGATCTGAGATAAATACCATGGCAAGCAGCAGTTCATTCCAGTTTGCTACAAATGTCATAAGTCCCGCTACACATAACCCCGTTCGGGAAAGCGGCAGCGCAATCTTAAAAAAGCATTTATAAATATCACATCCGTCAATACATGCAGCCTCAAACATCTCCTTAGGCATTCCCTTAAAAAATCCCACCATCAAAAAAATCGTCATCGGCAGAGAAAATGTAATATAAGGAAGCATCAATCCAACCAGAGAATTGGTCAGCCCCAGTTTGGAAAAACGTACAAACAGAGGGATCAGCACACAATGCACCGGAACCATCATTCCGATCATAAAATAAGTCATGGTCAGTCCCGACATTTTCCATTTCATTCTGGCAATCGCAAACGATGCCATAGCCCCCAGAAACAGGCTGACTACCAATGCCACCACGCAGACCAGAAACGAATTGAACATTGCTTTTCCCAGATATCCCTTTGTCCACGCAAAAATATAGTTGCCAAGCTGCATCACAGACGGCAAACCAAACGGATTTGCAAAGACCTCTGCGTTCGTCTTCAGAGATACATTAAGCATCCACAGAAGGGGGGCAATATAAATAACTACCAAAAGAGCCAGTACCATATAAATCATAATGCTAACAGGGCTGATTCCTTTTTTTGTTCCGGCTTTTGCCGCGGTTTTTACCGTTTCCATTCCTTCACCCTCCTTAGCCTTCATAAGTTTCTACCTTAATACATTTATTGATAATAAACGAAACAATGAGACACATCACCAGCAATACCACGGAAATGGAGCTGGCATAACCATATTTAAAATATTTAAAGCCTTCTTCATACAAATGTGTCGCCAGCACCTCCGATACATGATTGGGTCCGCCCTGTGTCATGTTATATACCAGATCAAAGAATTTCAGTGAACCGATACAGTTTAGCGACAGTGACGTAATCATCATCGGTTTGATCAACGGAAGCGTCAGATAGCGGAAGCTCTGTATTTTTGACGCGCCATCAATATAAGAAGCCTCATACAGTTCCTTGGATATACCACTGATCTGGGCGATATAAAGCATCATGGTCTGACCTACATACTGCCAGAGAGCCACAAATGCAATGACCCACATCGGTAAAACAATAAATCCCTTTGTATCCATCAGCCACATCGGCCCTTCGATGCCAAACCATGCAAGGATCTGGTTCAGTCCCATTTTGGGGTTGAACAGAAAGGCCCATAAAAGTCCGAGTGCCGCAGAGGAAAGCACACAAGGCAGATAATAAACATTCTTAAAGAAATTTCTGCCGTGTCCGATATTGGTTAAAAGTACTGCTAAAATCAGACCAATTACCTGTTGGGAAACCGCAGAGAATACCATAAAGAACATGGAGTTTTTGACTGCAATACGCATGGTCGCGTCTGCCGTAAATAGTTTCACATAATTTTTCAAACCGACAAATTCAGGTTTTGTCAGGGCATCATAATCACACAGCGAGTAATAGCACACCTGTAAAATAGGAACAAAAAGAATCAGCGTAAAAAGAAGGAATGCCGGCGCAATAAAGATCATGATCGCTTTTTTATCTTTCAGAATTTTTTCCATGGGGAACCACCTTCCAACATCTTTTTAGCAGAATACGGGACTTTTTAAAGCCCCGTATCCCGTCTGCCTGTTGTCTGCCGCCTTTTATTTCCAGACTTCGTTTGTATAGAAATCCTGTACTTTCTGGAATGCTTCTTCCGAAGTCGCACTTCCCAGGAAAATCTCAACCATTGCGTTGTCAAACGTATCGCCGGCTTCGACGCTGTCTAAAGACTCATTATAGAATCCGAAGGAACCTGTCATGTTGCTTAAGATATCCTGTACATAAGATAACTGCTTCGGAGCCTTATCATAATCGATTTCAATTCCATCCACTACCGGAATTTTACCACCTACTTCAGCGGTATACTTCTGGGCTGTTTCATCGGTAAAGTATTTCATCAGAGCGATAACGGCATCCTGATGCTCTGTCTTTGAGCTCATAACAAGGTTATCTGTTTTTACGATCATACGGTTCGGATCTGCTCCGCCTTCTACTGCCGGGAACTGGAACACACCGCATTTCGGCTCAAATTCCGGATTGTTTCCGTTGATCTGTGCAATTGCCCAGGAACCCTGAATCAGCATAGCTGCTTCTCCGTTATAGAAAGCCGCTGTAGCCTGATCGTTGGAATCGCCTGCTGCTGTCGGCTGGAAGTACTGGGATAACTGTTTCAGCTTTGCTCCTGCCTCCACAAAGGATGGATCTGTCCATTCCATCTCATGATCAGCAATCTTGGTCAGATTATCCGGTCCGCCAACACGGTCACAAAGATAACCGGCTACCATAGAAAGACACCACGGTGTTCCTGCAGAACATGCAACCGGTGTATAGCCTGCAGCTTTAATCTTCTCACAAGCGTCAATCAATTCATCATAAGTCTTTGGCGGTTCTACACCTGCCTTTTCAAAGATCTCTGTATTATAGAATACACATGCTGCCGCAAAGTTGGTCGGAACTGCCATGATCTTTCCGTCATATGTAATCCGGTCAAAAATTCCGCCACTGAAGGAATCATACCACTCCTTCTCCTGATCGGTTAAAATGTCTGTCAGATCTGCTGCCACACCCGCCTCTACATACTGTGTCAGATTCGGTCCCGGATTACAGATGAATAAATCCGGCGCATCGCCTGCTGCAATCAACGCATTTAATTTAGTATCATACTCTTCCAGATTTGTGGTAATGACATTACAGTGATAGGTTCCTGCATAGTCACTGTTAAACCGGTCAATGACTTCCTTGTATCCCTTGGTCATCAGATCCTCTGTTGCTTCCAGATCATCCCAGAACATCCAGGTAATCTCTACTGCATCGCCGGTGGCTGTTTCTTTGCCTGCCAGGGTCTCAGCCGCAGCCGTTTCTGTACTTCCGCCAGATGCCGGTGCGCTTCCGGTATCCGTTGATACACCGCAGCCCGCAAGAAGTCCTGTAACCATTCCAAGTGATAATAATGCTGACAGTAATTTTTTCTTCATGTTGTCCCTCCCAATTTTTGAATCCTGTCATCAAGTTTCTTTACACTTGTACTTTATCACACCATCTCTTCCACATCTTTCGAATAGTTGCCTTACAATTATCAATTATTGCTATTCATTTTATCCTTTTCATTACCGATTTGTTATTTTGAACTAATATCACTTACAGATTTATTGCATTTTGCACAAATTGGCTTTGTTTTTTATAATATATATTTACTTTTTGTATTGTAATTGTTAATATTCTCATAAATAATCCGTTGTTTTTATTTTAATATAAAGCAATATTTCAATATTAAAAATTGTGAAAGGAAGGGATTTACATGATTGAAAATCTGAAAGGAATCTATGAGACCGTCAACTTCCGTCAGAATACAAACCTGCGGCTATATGATAATGATAAATTCGAAAATTATCCACCGCACTGGCATACTCCCATGGAAATCATTATGCCGCTCGAAAATATTTACACGGTGGAATGCTGCGAACGCACCATTGTACTAAGAGAACAGGATATTATTTTTATCTGCCCGTGCTGTCTGCACAGATTATATGCACCAGAACACGGAAGACGCATTATCTTTCAGCCGGACACCGCCATTCTGCGCGAGATGAAGGATATTGAGACGATTCTCTCCATCCTTTCTCCTGTTATCGTCATCACGCCGGAAGATAACCCGGATATCCATCCGCAGATCCACTCCCTGCTTCTGGAAATCAAAGAAGAGTATCTGAAAAACTCTTCTCTGGCAGAAGCCGCCATCTACAGCAGACTTCTTTCGATCTTAGTGCTGTTAGGAAGAAGTTATACCGAAACCGGAAAACATTTTGATGTTGCCAACACCAAGCAGAAGGAATATACCGAAAAGTTCATGTATATCTGCGATTACATCAGCGCACACTGCACCGAGGATCTGACTCTGGATTCAGTTGCAGATCTGGCAGGATTCAGTAAATTTCATTTTACCAGACTGTTTAAACAGTTCACCAATGTATCCTTTTATAAGTATTTGAACCAGAAACGGATTGCCACTGCCGAGAAGCTTCTGGCAAATCCAGGCTATACTGTAACGGATGTTGCCTTAAATTCCGGTTTTTCCAGTCTTTCTTCCTTTATCCGCATGTTCAAAATCATAAAGAACTGCACACCAACAGAATTTCGCAGCATGTATTGCAATTAATATGACATCGAATATCAATCCATATGATCAGGAGGTTTTTATGAATCCATTAACATTAAACCCTATTTTTCAATCCGGCATGGTACTTCAACGAGACAAGCCCATCCTCATTTTCGGTACAGCTCCTGCCGGCTGTCGGATTACCGTGCGTCTTTTTTCGAAGGACACTGACTGTACCGCTTCTGTCACCCCGGACCGTGACACATGGCAGTGCACCCTGCCTCCCCATAGAGCGGGTGAACATTTCACGCTTTCCGCATCCTGCTACGAACAGATGACGGATTCTACTGCATGCAGCAAAGCAGAACAAAAGACAACAGACAGTAATTCTCAAAAAGGCAAAACAGCCGGATGTACAGACATCTTATTGACCGATATTTCTATCGGTGATATCTGGTTAGCCTGCGGACAATCCAATATGGAATTTTTTCTGCGTTATGACGCCGATTGGGAAACCGTAAAAAACTACGAAAAGAATCCACACATACATATGTATAATGTTCCACAGCTTGCTTTTCCCGGACATTCCAAAAACACGACCGGTTATGGAAAATGGTTTTGTGAAGGTGAGACCGGATTTGAGACCTTTTCCGCTCCCGGATATTCCTTTGCCCGAAACATTCAGCCCCATATCGGCGTGCCGGTCGGTATCATCGGATGCAGTTGGGGAGGCACCACCGCTTCCGCATGGCTGGACGAATCCTGCCTGGAAAAAGAGCCCCTCTCAATCTATCTAAAGGAATACAAAGAAGCTGTCGCACAATATTCTCCGGAAGAAATGACACGAATCAGTCTGGAAGCCTGGGCATTTGAAGACTCTGCCGAACATACCCGGGACTTTATGCCTCTTTTATATGGCAGAGACCGGAAATGGCAGGAAGATTATATGAAAGAGCATGCCAGTGACCCTATCATTCCAATGGGACCATACAGCATCAACCGCCCCGGCGGTCTGTATCACCAGATGTTAGAGCCTCTGATTCCCTTTTCCATCAAGGGTGTACTCTGGTATCAGGGAGAATCGGATGCCTGTCATGCTGAAATGTATGATCAGCTTCTTACCTCACTGATCAGCTTCTGGCGTAAGAAGTGGCATGACGATTTTCCATTTCTCTTTGTCCAGCTCGCTCCTTTCGGCGTATGGCTTGAATGCGACTCCAGCCATTACACTGAAGTCCGTGCCAGACAGGAGCTTGTCAGTCAGACCATTCCAAATACCGGCATGATCAGCATTATGGATATCGGCTCTTATTATGATATCCATCCCAAACAGAAGATGGAGGTCGGAAGACGTCTTGCTCTGCTTGCAAGAGGTAAGGTATACAGAGAGGATATTCTATGTGAATCCCCTGCGTTATCACATGCCAAACGTAAAGGCGATACGATCACGCTGACCCTTTCCCATGCTGCAGGTCTCCACGGCGACCCGCTTCCTTCCTTTGTGATTTTGCAGGATGGTCAGGAATGCCTCATTGATCATATTATGGTTCAGGATCATCAGATCATCTTACAGGTAAAAGCCCTGTCCCCCTCTCCCTGTACGGTACAATTTGCATGGGCCGACTTTGTAGAAGTCCATATTTGGAACGAGGCAGGGCTTCCGGTCCGACCGTTTTGCTGCGAAGTATAAAAGTTTAAAATATGGAGTTTTTTAAGAAAATCCATCTTCTCGAATGGTTCTCCGTTTATTCTTCCACGGAGAACCATTTCATTCGTCCAATACCCTTTTCTGCAAACATGCCAAGGAAAACACCGGTAAAGCTCATTTTCCATGTCTGCTCCGTAGAAAGCCCCGCCGTCATGCCCTTTCCGCAAAGCCATTCTTTTCCTTCCCGGTCCACATAATAAAAAGAATAGACTTGTCTGTCTGCCATAATGCGCAAGGTAATATCCTGTGGCACTTCCGGTTCACTGCCTTTGAATACAATGCTTTTCAATTCCATACCTTCAGACTCTGCAAAAATATCATGCACCTTTTTTGCCGTACAAATATAATATCTTCCGCCTCTCTTCATTACATAAATCTCATAGTGATAGTCCTCATTATAGAATGCAGTTATGCCGATTCTTCCGTCCTCCTGCATACTCTCTACCGAAAACCTCACTTCTGCCCGGATAGAAAACTCCCATTGCCTGATTCCCAAAAAAGCAGGGGAATCCTGATCATTCAGGGTAAGCTCTGTACCCCGAAGCATAAGCTCGTGATGCTTTTGATCTAACTGATAGCAACTGCTATCCGGATTTCGCAAAAAAGCATACCGCAAATGCAAATATTCTCCCGAAAAATCATCCCGGAAGTTCCAGTCCGTTTCTTTGATTTCACCCGGCAGGATTCCTTCCATCCAAATGGCCGTCTTTGCACCCTCTACCATCGGCCATCCCTGCTCGTCCCAGGTAAGCGGGGTCAGAAAGGTTTCTCTTCCCAGATTGTGCAGCATAACGCTGCTTCCGTTTACAGAAAGCGTCCGGACTCCGAGACTTACAAGCCACCAGTTTCCATTCTGATCCTCCGTCAGATCCGCATGCCCCACGCACTGTATCTCATCTCCCAACCGGTTTCTGTGGGAAATCAAAGGATTGTGCGGACACTCTTCAAATGGTCCGTAAGGATGTTCCGCACGAAGAACCGTTTCCAAATGTCCATACTCGGTTCCACCTTCTGCCAGAAACAGATAGTATTTTCCAAAGAAACGATACAAATGAGGACCCTCAGCACATCTTCCTCCGCAGCCGTCCGTAATCTTTTGTACCTCTGTCAGCCGGGCTCCGGTGTCTGGATCGATTTCACTCATATAGATTCCTTCTTTTCCCGGCGTAAAAACCGCCGTGCAGAAATACACCGTTCCATCCTCATCAAATAAAATGGACGGATCAATGCCTTCCTGATCCACCCATACCGGTTCCGACCAATTACCCGTAATGTCCTTCGTATGTACAATAAAATTCCCCCGGTCACTGACATTAGTCGTGCACATATAAAATGTCCCCTCATGATACCGGAGGGTCGGTGCGTAAATGCCTCCGGAAGCTGCACATTGATGCAGCTTCACCTGACTGTCCCTGTTCAGGCAATAACCGGTCAGATCCCAGTTCACCAGATTCCTGCTGTGATAAACCGGTACACCCGGATAAAATTCAAAGGTCGAATGTACAAGATAAAAATCCTCTCCCACTCGACAGATCGAAGGATCCGGATGAAATCCAGGTAAAATCGGATTCTTATATTTCATCATTTAATCGCACTCCTTCCATTCTCCGATCGTATTTCCTTTATGTTAAAACCGCAGAGCAGTTTTTTCAACCACTCTGCGGTAAATCTTTGACTAGGTATTTCATCTCATGCACTGTATTCTATGCAGGTATCTTATTCCTCATATCCGTTCGGATTATTCTTCTGCCATCTCCAGGAATCCTCACACATTTCCCGGATACCGCGCTCTGCCACCCAGCCGAGTTCTTCCTTTGCCTTCGCGGCATCGGAATAGCAGGTTGCAATATCTCCCGCGCGTCTTTCTTTGATTACATACGGAATCTTCACACCGGAAGCCGCCTCAAAATTCTTTACAATATCCAGTACGCTATATCCCTGACCGGTTCCCAGATTGTAAATACAAAGTCCTGCTTTTTCCTGAATCTTCTTTAATGCTTTTACATGGCCGATTGCCAGATCTACGACATGGATATAATCACGTACTCCGGTTCCGTCCGGTGTATCGTAATCATCACCGAATACACCCAGCTCTTTCAGCTTGCCGACTGCCACCTGTGTAATGTACGGCATCAGGTTGTTCGGAATGCCGTTCGGATTCTCTCCCATCGTACCACTCTTATGCGCACCGATCGGGTTAAAATAACGAAGCAGAATCACGTTCCATTCCGGATCTGCTTTCTGCATATCGCTTAAAATCTGCTCTAACATAGATTTCGTCCAGCCATACGGATTGGTGCACTGCCCTTTCGGACAGTTTTCGGTAATCGGAATTTCCGCCGGATCGCCATATACGGTTGCGGATGACGAAAAGATGATATTCTTCACCCCTTGCTTTCTCATCACATCCACCAGCGTCAATGTACCTGCGATATTGTTCTCATAATATTCCCAAGGCTTCTGTACGGATTCCCCAACTGCCTTCAATCCCGCAAAATGGATACAACAGTCAATGTTCTCCTTTGCAAATACTTCTTCCAGAGCCTCTCTGTCCAAAATATCCGCTTTATAAAATTTTACCGGCTTTCCTGTAATGGCTTCCACTCTCTTAAGCGATACCTCTCTGGAATTCGCAAGATTGTCTACCACCACAACATCATAGCCCGCATTTTGAAGTTCTACTACGGTATGGCTGCCAATATATCCGGCACCGCCTGTTACTAAAATAGTCATCGGAATACCTCCCTAATCTTTTTCTGTTATTCACCAGTTCCCTTTAACAATTAGAAGTTTACACTTAATTCCAAAAAATTTCAATTTATTTATGTTATCTTTGCCTGTCAAAATGTTAAATAACCGGTTGCGCAAATAATTACATATACCTCTGCTTCTTTCATATCACTCTTTTCTTTCTTTACCTGTTATGGTAATCTTTAGACAAATACAAAAGAAACGAGGTAACATCATGAACTTTTTACAAAAGAACTGGAAAGGACTCCTTCTCTGTCTTGTCATCGCTGTACCGTGCCATTTTCTTGGAAAACAGTTCCCGATCATCGGTGGTCCCGTATTCGCTATCGTGACCGGAATGATTATCACTCTGTTTTTCAAAGATAAAACAGCCTTTCAGTCCGGAATCACCTTCACTTCCAAAAAGATCCTGCAATATGCAGTCATTCTGCTTGGCTTCGGACTGAATCTGTCTGTCATACTGCAGACCGGAAAACAGTCTCTTCCCATTATTCTGGCTACGATTTCCACTTCCCTGATCATTGCCTTCGTACTCTGTAAGGTTATGCACATCCCGGGAAAAATCTCCACGCTGGTGGGTGTCGGTTCCTCTATCTGTGGCGGCTCAGCCATCGCCGCTACCGCTCCGGTCATTGATGCCGACGACGAAGAAGTAGCACAGGCTATTTCCGTTATTTTCTTCTTTAACGTACTGGCTGCCATATTGTTCCCCGCCTTTGGCTCAGCCATCGGTTTTTCCACGACTTCCGGCGAAGCTTTTGGTATCTTTGCAGGAACCGCAGTCAACGATACCTCCTCTGTGACCGCAGCCGCCTCCACCTGGGACTCCATGTACCACCTTGGTTCTGCCACACTCGACAAAGCTGTCACCGTAAAACTGACCCGAACCCTCGCCATCATTCCAATCACGCTGGTACTCGCCTTTCTACGTACCAGAAATGCAAAGGCGGATGGAGCAAAGGTAGATTTTAAGAAAATTTTCCCGTTTTTTATTCTATACTTTATTCTGGCCAGCATCATCACTACGATAGCGACCTCCATGGGAGCGCCTGCTTCCTTCTTTGCTCCCTTTAAATCCTTAAGCAAGTTCTTTATCATCATGGCAATGGGCGCAATCGGTCTGAATACCAATATCGTAAAACTGATCAAAACAGGCGGCAAACCATTAATCATGGGACTTTGCTGTTGGATTGGCATTGCCGGAGTCAGCCTGATGATGCAGCATGTGCTTGGCATCTGGTAAACTGCATCTGACCGTTGCCACTTTTATCAACCGGAATACTATGTGCACGAATACATAAGATAAGGGTCATGCCTGCCGAAACTGACCGTTCCGTCAGGCATGACCCTTTATCTTACTTGAAATCCCTCTGTCTCTTTTTACAGCTCCACACCATTTAATTTCAACAGTTCTCTTGCACTCTCCACAGAATCAATACCGGTCTTGTTTTTAATCGGTGCAAATTCGCGGTTTCTGACTACCTCATAAGGAAGACAACTGTCCAGCTCGTGAATCATATCCAGTACAAGGCTCTCAAACTTGTAGCCATTTGGTGTCTCCGGCTTCACCAGGTTTCCATAGGCATCCAGATAAGGAATCTTTTTCTCCACCACATGAAGCGGCAGCTTCTTTGCTAAAATTTCCTCCAGATCCTTTTCCCGGAACAGATAGTTCAGAATGACACCAAAGTTATAAGCCGGCTCACCCTTTTCGTCTTTTGCATTCATCAGCTCATCGGTCAGTTCATAATATTCTACGATAGACGGTCTGCCGTCCTCCAGGCACATCACGCCGACCTTTTCATCCGGTGCATTTTTGCGCACAACCTTGGCTCCAACCGCACATTCCTTCGCAATCGTCGCACCGACAAAGCATGGATCGGCAATGCGCTGCAGTACATTATCCACCGCAAATACATTCAGCCACTCAATGCCTGCCTTCTTTACAATGTCCAGAATTCCGGTCCGTTCCATGGATATAAACCATCCGCCGTTACCATTCGGGGATGTGGATATTTTGTTTTTTGCCTCCAGATAGACCTTTCCGTCATAATCTGCCGCCGGCGCCATTTCCTGCTTAAAAAATGCCACATATTCCGCATTGTATCCAAAATAATCATGTTCCTTCAAAAACTTCACGGTCGCTTCATGATTCTTGTCACTGGTCATGACAAACAGATAAATCCAGCTGTCTGCCTGCCTTACCACATCCATCAGATTACAGATCAGACGTTCAAATATGTACATATCTTTTGTCAGTCCGATATTATACATTCCTTTAGGGTCGTCAGAACCAAGTCTTGTTCCCATGCCACCTGCCAGAAGCACAGCGCCCACTTTGCCCGCGCGAATCGCAGCCAGTCCGGTCTCTGTATACTTTTCACGGTTTGCCTCAATTTCATCAAGCTGCATGGCGGCTAACGGAGTAATCTTTCCCTTTTTATTCTCTCCCATATGATGGCACGCATCAATCACCTCAAAATCCGTTGCCTCAATCTGGGCAAGCAGACCTTCCTGTTCTTCCCTGGAAAGTTCTTCATAGTACTTTAACAAATGCTCCTGCCCGCACTGCTTAAGCTTTTCATATGCCTCCTGATAAATCATACCTATCCCTCCGTTTACGATTGTGATTCTTTCTCCCAGTATAACGTAAAATGACCGGTTCGTCTATATAGGTATCCTTTGGACAGATACCCTACTCCCCCTGAATTTTCCGGTTTTCATTTAGAATCTCATTCTTCTGCTTCTCCGTAATTGTATCTGTAATATCAGAAAGCAGCACATAAAACAGATTTCCGTCCGGCTCCGACTCCTCCAGATGACCACAGTCATCAATCCAACGGATTTCACCGTCCTTACGGGCAATCCGGTACCTGATGTAATCCATCTTCTTATCGGTTGCTTCCACCTGCTCTTTGATTTCCCGCTCTACCCGCTTAATATCCTCCGGATGCACCATTCCACGGAAAGATCCTCCTACCAGTTTCCGAAATTCTTTTACAGAATCACAGCCAAACATACGAAGCACCGGTGGATTAACATATAAAATCTTTTCATCCTCTGCTGACCGGTAAATCATAAATCCTTCCGACATGCTTCCCAGCGTCTCTGCAAGCTGCTCCCTGCGCCTGCACTCCTCCGCTTTGATAAACGTATCAATGCTGCGTATCGTCATGATTGCAGTCTTGGGATGTCCAGCCTCACGTTCATCCACTGTAAAGGTCGTCAGGCACCATTCTTCTTCTCCGTTGGATGTCCTTCTCCGATACTTATATTCTACCGCATCCTTCTTTTCCAATGCACTGCGCAGTTCTTTTAAAGAAAGGATATCTCTGATATTCTCCTCATCCTGTTCCCTAATCACTCCCAACTCAAAATGCCGTTTGATTGCTTCTTCATAATTACCATGGTCCAGCAGGTGATTTTCATCCGGGTAAATCATCCGGTAATAATTATCATCCAGATGCACAAAATATACTGCCCGATAGGACATCATAACGCTCTTAAGCGCATCCTCATAAATGTGGCTGTATGTCACATCCCTCAAAATACAGCCGACATAACCATATTCATACTGATAAAAAGTGATCTGTAAATACCGCGAAGAAACAGAACTGTATACGTAATAGTCCGCCTGTTCACCTAAATAGGCAGCACGATACGCTTTCTCCAGAATCTCTTCATGATCATTCTCAAATGCCTTTTGGAACAAATGCTTCAGTCTTTTGACATTTCCTCCACAGACATGCTCCATTTCATGATTCGCATATACGATCTCATAACGGGATACTTTTCCGTTTTCATCCAGTAAAATCTTACCGACACTGTAACCGCATGGCATATCACCGTAATACTTTCCCATATGCTCCCGCTGTTTCTCCGACAGTTCACTGACTTCCTGCTCAGACATGATTCTTCGTTTTTCTTCCTGCATCGCCGTCATATCTATCAAAGAACTGTAAAATATCTTATGTCCTTCTCTCTCCCGAAGAAAGAATACCCGCAGATAGACCCAAAGCATTTCCCCGTCCGTGCGTCTGAAATGAATGTATCCCTGTGCCCCGTTCACCCGGTTTTCATAGGCTTCATCAAAGATGGAAAGCATTGCCTGCCTGTCCTCTCCCTGCACATAATCCCAGAGCCGTTGTCCTACTTTCTCCTTATCGGAAGCATCAATTCCGGTCAGCTGGTAATACTGATCATTCACACGTACAATTTCAACTTTATTCTCATAAATATCATAAAAGGCTGCTGCTCCCAAAATGTTATTGACCATGGTATCACTGAACAGATTGCTGTCTAAAAATTCCCGGATATGAAGTGCTTCAACCTGCTTGCATAACAATCCATTCAGATCCAGCATAGTCTCATCAGATAAAAGCTTCTCAAATTCCGCAATCGGAAGCGGCTTGTAATAATAGTAGCCCTGTGTATATCGGCAGCCCATACCTACAAGGAAATCCTCCTGCTTTTTGGTCTCTACGCCCTCTACGATAATAGGCAGCCCCATCTGTCTGGACATATTGACCACAGACTCCAGAATACCGATTCCCTTTTCTTCCTCTTTCTCATTGATATCAAGAAAGCGCATATCAATCTTCAGCACATCCACTGCGACACTTTTTAACATATTCAACGAAGAATAACCGCTTCCGAAATCATCCATCATGACCAGAAATCCAGATTCCTGAAGCCGCTTTACTGTATGAATGATTTTATCGTTATTCTCTGCATAAGCGCTTTCCGTCAGTTCCACCTTGATGTGATTTGGCTCCAGCCCATAGGTTTCAATCAGCTCCTGCAGGTATGCCGGAACATCCATGGAAAAAATATCGATTCTGGATACATTAATGGAAATCGGAACCGGCTGGTACCCTCTGTCCATCCAATCCCGAAGCCACTCACATACCTTTTTCCAAACATAGCGGTCCAAATCGGCAATAAAACCATTTTTTTCCAATACCGGAATAAAAAGCCCCGGCGGCACCATCCCTTTGGTTGGATGCTTCCACCGCACAAGTGACTCTGCACCAACGATTTTTCCTGTAAAAATATCGCATTGCGGCTGTACAAAAAAAGTAAACTCATCCTTTTCCAGCGCAATCTGAATCTCAGACAAAAGGAGAATCTCCTCCTCCAGCTTATCCACCATACTGGAATCATAACGACAGATGCGCTGCATATAATTCCCCAATACATGAGAAAGAGCAATCGTTGCCCTGTCATACATCTGCATCGCCGGCATGGCAGGATCTGTAATACCGAATACACCGAGTGCAGGAAGAAAACCCACCGTATTACTCAGCCGCTTAACACCTTTTGAAATATTACTCTTTAACTGTTCTAACAGTTCCTCTCTGTCCGGTATGAGCACGCAAAAATTATCTCCACCCAGATATCTGGCTGCTCCGTCATGTTCTTCCGCAAGCTGCCGCACACAATCTGCCACATAAATTAAAAGGTTGTCCCCTTCCTCTCTACCGTACAACTTATTAAACAATCGAAAATGCTCTATATCAATTGCTACCAGACTATAAGTGTCCGGCTCTATTCTTTTCAGGCATTCATCTGCCTGTTTGAAAAACGCTCTGTTATAAAGCAGACCAGTCAAAGGATTCAGCTTTACCAGTTCCTTATCCAGCTCCATTCCTGCATAATGATTGGATTTTGTCCCTTCTTTCATAATGGCTCCTCCTGCTATCTTCTTCTGCCATCTAGTCCTATCGTACTATTTTCAGTTTATCATATCTGTTTTGACAAAACCACCGTTTATTTTTAAGATTTTTAAAAATTTACGTAAGAACGGAGTATGGACGATGTCCATTCCCGTTTAAATCATTCCCTTTACCACCAGGAAAATCACCGGAACAAACAGTGACGGTAGCATATTTAAGGTCTTGCAGTCTTTGATATTCAAAATAGAAAGTCCGGAGCTGGCAATCAGAAAGCCGCCTACAATGGAAATCTCCGTCATCATATCTGTAGTAATAAAGCCTCCTAAGAAAAGTGTCAGCAGATAGATTGCTCCCTGCCACAAAAACAGGATGGGAGCTGCAAGCGCTATACCGATACCGTATGTGGATGCCAGCACAGTGGAGGTGACCAGATCCAGTGTCGCATTCGTAAACAGATAAGTATTATCTCCGTAGAGCGCACTATTGACAGGACCTAAAATGGACAGTGTGCCGATACAAAACAGCAGTACTGCCGTAGAAAGTCCCTTTCCAAGATTTGCTTTTTCAGGCTGTATTTTCGCTTCTGGCGCTCCAGGCGTACTCTCCTTTTTTTCATCCGGCTCCCGCCCGTCTCTTTTTCCGAACTTATCCGCCAGACTGTTAAACCTCTCGTCCAGCCGCAATATCGTTCCAAGCAGGCTGCCTGCTGCCAGACTGGCAATAAACAACACCGGGTAATTGCTCTTTGGCATGTTCTGAACCACAGCATTGATGCCGAGTCCTGCCGCTGCCAGTCCCATGGCATTATAAAGCGCACCACTGTATTCCTTTTTGATTCCTTTCCTGATCAGGCTGCCTGCCACAGAACCGGTCAGGATACAGGCTGTATTTGTTATTGTTCCAAGCATAAACTTAAGTCCCTTCTATACTAATTCCATTTTTATTCCTATATTATTGCTTCCTATATTATTGCTTCCTATATGAGATTCGCTTGCATTATCCTGCTTCGGTATAAATGCTTTTATGAAAGAAGCTTAAACCAGCTTTTCTTAGATTCGATCACACCGTCCTTACAAAGCTTTCCGATTTCCGCAGACATGGCGCTGCGCTCCACTCCAAGATAATCCGCCAGTGCCTGTCTGTCATAAGGAATGGTAAATTCCGGACTCCCACATTGCTTTGCCTGTATCCTCAGATAGGTCAGAAGCTTCTCTCTGGTCGTCCGCTTTGAAATAATCTCTATCTTCTGATTTAGCATCAGGCTCTTTGTCGCTACTATTTTTAACAGATTGCCAATAAGTCTGCTATGAAATTCACATGCCTTTGGACATACCGTAAGAATCCGTCTGCAATCTACAAAAAGGATTTCGCTGTCGCTTACTGCGGTCACACTGACCGGTATTTTTCCAAGCCCGGCACAGGCAAAAATCTCCGCAAACATCTGTCCCGCTTCTATTACAGACACAATGCATCTGTTTCCGTCATAATCCTCCCGTATAACCTGCACCGCCCCGGATAACACAATACCTATATTTCCTGCCGGATCACCCTCCTGAAGGAGCATCTGATTTTTGGTAACGGTAACCGTTTTTGCATTCAGGCAGGATAACATATCTGTAAGCCCGGTCGGTTCCATATTCTGAAACAAGGGACAGGTTTGTATAATAGGGTAATATTTTTTCATTTTCTTCTCTCATTCTGTTGGATTTCCAACATACATCTTTTTCTAAATATACTACAATAGTCCCGAAAATACAAGAAACTTATGTTTCAGATCATGTATCACACAAGGAGGTTTCAAATGATTCGAAAAATTATCCGAATAGACGAAGAAAAATGTAACGGCTGCGGCGCATGTGCTGCTGCCTGCCACGAGGGTGCCATTGAAATGGTAGACGGAAAAGCCAGACTGATGCGCGAGGACTATTGCGACGGACTGGGCGACTGCCTTCCTGCCTGTCCTACATCCGCCATTTCCTTTGAAGAGCGTGAGGCTCCTGCCTATAATGAAGCGGCTGTACTACAGGCAAAAGCGAAAAAGCAGAGTGCTGTCCTTCCCTGCGGATGCCCCGGAACACAATCCAGAACAATCCGTCACACAGAGTCTCCTTCCGCAGAATCCGACACACATGTCACAAGATCGGCTGTCATGAGCGAACTGTCCCAATGGCCTGTGCAGATCAAGCTGGTGCCTGTCAATGCTCCTTACTTTCAGAATGCTAACCTGCTTATTGCCGCAGACTGTACTGCCTACGCTTACGGAAACTTCCACCGGGATTTCATCCGAAACCGCGTCACCCTGATCGGCTGTCCAAAGCTGGACGAAGGCGACTATACCGAAAAGCTGACGGAAATCCTTGCGAACAACGACATCCAAAGCGTTACCATCGTACGCATGGAAGTTCCCTGCTGCGGCGGTATCGAACATGCCGCTAAAGCAGCATTACAGGCAAGTGGAAAATTCATTCCATGGCAGGTGGTGGTCATTTCTACGGACGGCAAGGTTTTGGGTTAAAATACGAACTGCCAGACATCTGAAAAAGTGTCTGGCAGTTTTTGTGATGCTTGAAACATGTTAAAAACTCTGTTGGTCCTTTAGCTTTTGAATCAGGCCTTTATCCGCCGGAAGCCAGTCCACCGAATCCAGGTTTTCTCTTGTCAGCCATTTGGCAGCTTCATGTTCCTTTAAGACCAGATTTCCTGATTTGATCCGGCACAAAAAGCAGTACATCGTCAGATGAAACTGCGGATAATCATATTCTACCGTGTCAAACAGTTGTCCAACCTCTATTTCGGTATCCAATTCCTCTTCTATTTCACGCACAAGTGCCTGATCCGGTGTTTCTCCCGGCTCAATCTTTCCTCCCGGGAACTCCCAGCCGCCTTTAAACTCCCCATAGCCACGCTTTGTTGCAAATATTTTGTCACCTTCCTGTATAATGGCGGCGGCTACTCTTATTTTCTTTCCGGGAGTGTCTGAGGTTGCATTAAACGCTTGATTTTCCATAATTGTATGTTTTCCCTTCTAAGCTAATATTTATTCCCCTATGATATACTTATAAATGTCATCTCTTACCGGCACATCCAGCGAGTAGGTAATCTCGAAAGCATCATCATTGGTTGTTTCCATATGTATAGGCTTAGGTTTTCCTACTGCAAATATTTCACCAAGGAAATAAAACTCCTTTGCTTCCTTATCATCCTTATTCTTCCTGACAAACAAGTAGATGTGATTATCCGCATCCTCCGGACTTGTCTTATATATATGTACAGCATCACTGGAAGTGATTTTTCTTGGATGTTTTGATAACGCAATCAGTTCATTTGAAGAAACAAATCGATCTTCATAGGCAATCGCATCATCCGTCTTTTCATAATTGATGAAAACAGGTAATGTTTTTGTCTCTGCATCATAAAAATATCCGCCTATATTTTGTGCATTCATATTTCTTTTCCAATTTAGCAGACGACACACATCCTCATAGGTATATTTTTGGTATAATTGAAAGTTTGTATTCTTATATCTTGCTGAATAATTTTTATAATAACTTTTAATTCCAAAATTTACAAGAGAAATGAACATTTCTTCAAACTCTTTGCCTTTTAAAAGCATCTTAAAGTGTTCTGCAATCCTATAGCTACCATTATGATCACTCTCAATAAAGACACAGCTTTTATATTTCTTTTTTTCCGCTTCCTTAGCAAATTCATTTGTTAAATTAAGAATTACCGATTCCTTCTCCTTATCCGATATATTTATCCCATAATTCTGTTTGATTATTTTTTCAAAATAACTCAATATTCTCGCATTATCCTTACTTAGTCTTTTTAATATTTCAAGCTCATAAACTCTTTTACCCTTCGCAATTTTTTTCGATAAAAACTCTATGATACTTTCTTCTTCCTCCGACAATCTAATTTCATATTCCTTTTCATACTTCACAAGAAACGAATAATAGGAACCAAATTTCTCAAATATTTTTGTAATATCAATCGAGCCATGTTCGCTAAAATCTTGAATCGTAGGAATACGCCCCAATTTATGCTTTAAATTAAAATAAGCTTCTTTAATCAATTTCGTATCATTTGTTTTTGCCAAATCAATCGACGCATAGATTCGTTTCCGTGAAATTTCATCAAAATGCACACTGGAACTTCCTGGAATTATCCTGGTTCCACCCGCAACATATTTGCGCATATTATCTTTATTGTAAGATCGATCTCCGGACAGCGCTATTGGGATCATAAAATTATTCATGTAATTACCAATAAAATCCAGAATAACTACATATTCTTTGTTTTCTGCTTTTCGTAACCCTCGCCCTAACTGTTGAATAAATATAGTCGGACTTTCTGTCGGTCTAAGCATAATAACTTGATTCACTTCCGGTATATCCACCCCTTCATTAAAAATATCAACTGTAAAGATATAATCCAGCTTTTCTTCATTGTTATCACTCACCAGTCTCTCGACACATACTTTTCTTTTTTCCTGTGTATCATCTCCACTCAAAAACTCCGTACAATATCCCCTTTGATTAAATTTTTTCGACAGTTCTTCTGCTTCATCTTTCCTACTGCAAAAAACTAATCCTTTTACTCTTCCCCCACTATAACCATAATATTTTGCCTGCTGTATTACATAATCTACTCTCTCGTCACAGACTAATTTAGAAAAATTACGTACTCCTGTATTATCATCAAAAATCTCACCATCAATTTCCAAATCTGTAATACCAAAATAATGGAATGGACAAAGTAAATTTTCTTCCAGAGCCTGTTGTAACCGAATTTCATAAACAATATTATTATCAAATAACCTGTAAATATCGAAACCATCCGTACGATCCGGGCTCGCCGTCATACCAAGCCAAAAATTGGGAGTAAAATATTCCATAATCCGCTGATAGCTTTCTGCTCCGGCACGGTGCACTTCATCCATTACAATAATGTCAAATTCATTTCTGCCAAACCGCTGTAAGGTTTCCTTCTTAGCCATCATCTGCATAGTTGAGAATAAGTAATCCGCCCCATACTCTTTTTCATTTCCCGATAAAAGTCCAAAAGTTTTTGTCTTGCCAAATACCTTTTTATAACTTACAATTGCCTGTTTTGCAATCTGTTCTCTGTGAACTAAAAACAATACCTTCTTCGGGTTTTCTTCTCTCAATGCAAAAGCAGATGCATATGTTTTTCCTGTACCTGTCGCAGAAATAAGTAAGGCTCTTTTTTCTCCACCTTCTATCAATTTCTGCAAATTGTGAATAAAGCCAATCTGCATACTATTCGGTGTCAGGCGATATTGCTCAATATCAGTAATATCACTCTGTTTTGCAATAGCTTTTTGCTTTTTTACAATTTCATAATTGGTACGATAGGTTTCAATAAAATCATTATAATCCTCTGTATAACTAGAATTCCAAAGCTCATCGTATTCTTCTACCATCCTTTGAGCAAACTCGCCTTGTTCGGTAGATACAATACGAGTATTCCATTCCTTATTTTTTGTTAGAGCACTTAATGTCATATTCGAACTGCCCACAATAATGCGATATACTTCCTGTTCTTTAAAAATATACCCCTTTGTATGGAACCCCTCTCCAGCCTCCTGAGAACAGAACATCCTTAACCGAATATTTGTAAGTTTTGCTAACTTATCCAATGCCTCCGGCTCACTAAACATCAAATAGTCTGTTGTCAGAATACGCCCCGGAATTCCTTTCTTTTCCAGTTCTTTTAGCGTTTGCAAAAGAGGCGTAATTCCTCCTTTTGTAATAAACGCAACACTAATAGAAAACGCATCACACTTTGAAAGTTCCTCTTCTATAGACGCTAAAACTTTATGGCCTTCCTTATAGTTATTAGAAACAAACTGTGGTTTAAATGCGAGATTAGATTTAATAGAAGCATCAATAAATGCGGTTGCTGCCCCTTGTTCAATTTCTGTTATCACTTTCGTATTCATATATGGCTCCTGTTCCTAAATATATTCCGTAAATCTTTCCTACTTTTCTACTACAATATAAATATGGTTAATATCCCTTACAACCCTCCATTTGCAATTATAGTATACGTCTATTACGTCCTATTTCCAATGATAATATTTTTTAACAACAACACGTAAATCTCTCATTCCCCTAATTCGGCATCCCCACAAATACAAACGTGACAACTTCTTTTATGAAAGCCCCCTATACACAAAAAGCAGAGCCCTCCTCCATTCATTGTGATTCTGGCTCTGCATCCCTGTGCCTGTCTCTTTATCACGATTCTTTGCACCATTCCTGCTAAGACTCATATATTCATTTCTTTTGTTATTCCCCTTCCGTTTTCTCCCTCACCAAAAGACCAACGAAGCGGCAAATCCCTGTAATTCATATTCAATAAAAGTCGATCTGCTTCTGTCTGTTCCACAGCTTCCATTCTCTCACGGGTCTGGAAACCTGCAGACAGAAAGCCATAGCGCCCAAGCCAAAACGCAGCCGCAGCAATCAGACAAAGAATCAGTATCCCTAACCCTGTTCGCTGTGCACGTTTCATTTCATAAATTCTTCCACGAGCTGATTCACCTTTTCCGGTGCATCGGTATTGGAATTATGTCCGGCTCCCTTTATCCACTCTAAACGGATACCGGTATTTTTATGCCACGCCCTGTTGTACCGGATACAGGATCCGGCCCGGTCCTTTTCTCCGCAAATGAGAAGGGCGGGACATTCTATTTTATATGGCAGATCTGCCTCCATAGCCTCTGCCAGCATTCGATAACCATGTCCGCAGATTTTTGCATATCGTGCCTGATCTCCATCGTATTCCATCATGATATCGCGCATTAACCTTCTGCCGTATTCCGATGTTGCCACACCGTTTACGCCTGCTTTTAAAAGCCACTTCCATGGATAATGACGATATACCGGTTCCATTCTTTTTAACAGCCAGATTTCTATGCCCGTCACATATTGCCGTTGCAGCGGTGCCGAATCAATGGATATAAATCCCTTAAGTTTTTTCGGAAACAGCTGTGCATAAGCCTGCCCGACATAGCCTCCCATGGACTGTCCGACAAGGATCGGCTTCTTGATTCCTTCTGCATCCAAAATCCCATTCAGCCATTTTGCTTTGTCCATCAGGGTAAAATCCAAAGCAAACGGCCACGAAGCGGCATGCCCCGGAGCGTCCCATACAAACAGGTTTGCCTTCTCCGCAAAATACTCTGTCTGCCTGTCAAATAATCTGTGGTCCGCCGTCAGCCCCGGTAAAAAAACAAGAGTCTCCCGCTTCTCATCAATCTTCTCTGAAATCCAGTAATGTATGATTCCACTGGATGTAGAATATGTCTTCTCGACCATAAATCCTCCCCCTTTCCCAATACGATCCTCTCTGTTTAGTCCGTTGTAATCTCGATCTGGTTTCCTTCCGGATCAAGCACACAGCTCTCGTAATAGCCATCGCCGGTTGTACGCGGGCCGCTGATCACTTCATAACCGTCACTTTTTATTTTTTCAGTGATCGCATCTACGGTTTCTTTGTTGCCAACTGCAAAAGCGATATGTATGAATCCGGTTCTGTTCCGGCTTTTTTCTGCGTCATCCATTTCGGTGTTGTGCATCAATTCCAGTCTTGCCCCATCCTGAAATTCCAGAAAATAGGAACTGAAACCGATTTCTTCATGCACATATTTTTCACCTGCTTTTGCACCAAAATAAGTTTCAAAAAAAGCTTTCTCTTTCTCCGGATCATTTACATATAAAGCTACATGTTCAACTCGCATTTTATCCTCCGTTTTCATTCCTGTTTTTCTTCCTTGTAAGTACCATCGCTGTTACATTCTACCATCCGGCCATCCTCTGTCACACTTAAAAAAATCTGTGTACACACATCATCATAAATAAAACCGCCTGCCGCAAATACTTCTCCTTGCGCAGTTTTTACCTGAATCGTAAAATCTACCGGTGCATTCTTTTCTTTCGCGATCTGGTCGATATCCGTATTGATATAAAAAAATTCGCCTGACTCCATAACGCAGCTGTAGCTTTTACCCTCAAAAGAAATTTCTATGGAATATGCGCCATTTGGTTCCAGCCTTACAAACACACCGTATTCCTCATCATAAGGCCTTTTGTCATTTGCAGACCAGATCAGCTCTTCTTTCATCCTTGTTTTGGTATACACTTCATCGATTTTGCCATGAGTCGGAATTGTAATATCAAAATCTCCGCTTTCAAAGATTCCAAAAAGTGCGCTAAACTTATAACCTACATATAGTTTTCCGTCCTTTTCTTCTGCATAATATCCTACAAAACCTTCCGGAAACGATCCCGGGTAAAATCCTTTGATATTTACCTTTCCTTCCTTTACCGTTACCCCTGCCACCCCCGCACTTTGACAAGCGCCAAAACCCCCAAGCTTCCAGCCATAGCGTCCAAGCAGAAAAGCAGACACAAGAATCAGGCAGAAAAAAAAGCTTCCCATTAATATCCGTTTTACCATGTTCATTTTTCTGCTTTCCCCTTTCTACCAGACAGTGTCCGGTTTAACTACCTTTTGCTCCTTGCTCTCAGCTGTGCTTTATATCTTCCCATTCCCTTCTAGTAATTGCATATACATAGAATATCTCGTTTTTAGGATCAGGATATTCTTTTACTTTTTTCATTCCATTTGCAATGGCTGTGGAACAGGAACCCACATTGGTATATTTCATGTATGAATAAATCGTATCATAAGATGTGTTTTCAAACGCCCAGTCTCTTGCCGCCTTTGCTGCCTCACTTCCGAACCCGTATTGCCTGTAATTATCTAAGTTCCATGTAATCCAGTTTCTTGTCCTCTCTTCACTAAAAGGTGCCGGATAATGCTGCATTGTTTCTGCATCTGACAGAATAAGAAATTTTTGATTCTATTTTCAGCTTCCATCGCCTGCATCATATCATAAGATGATGAATATGGATCGAGAAAGCCATGTTCAGCCGGAAAAGATTCTACGGTTGTATGTGGTATGTTTTGCAAAGTTTTTACCACAGAACACACATCAAACGTATCCTTTGCAGCAAAAATAAGTAGTACCGGGCATTGTGGTGTAATAGGAAGATAATCCCGAATACGAGAGCCATAACAGGCCACAATGCCGGTACAATTAGGATTCTCGCTACATCTCCAGGCTAAAGTCGCACCTACACTATATCCAGCTATAAATACAGATTCATATCTTGTCTTCAATTCATCCACTAAGTTCCAAACAATATGGTACGCTTCCAGTCCTACATGTTCGAAAAAATATGTATATGCAGCATCTTTGTCATTATAATCAAAAACCTTGCCCCCATAAAAATCAGGGCAATATACATCAAATCCCAAAGACTGAAATTTTTCCTTGCTTGTGAGTATATAACGATTGATACCGTAAATTTCATGAAGTATTATAATTGCCTTCATTTCAATACCTTCTCCTGCTTCCATTGGCCAGGTCATATTTTTTTACAGATCACGGATTCACAGCAAGCTGCGCCTCGATAATCTGATCTGCTTTTCTATGCGCAAAGAGCTGTACGTTACCTGTCGTAAGATGGTAAAGAACGGACCATTGCAGTTTATCGGTTTCCCCATCCATGACACCCACATCGTAAAGCAAACGGATCGCCTGCTCCTCATTCAAAACACCGCCATTTGCTTCTATTGCATTTTGCACGGTATCATAGCGCTCAAATTCTGTAAATCCTTCTCCAATATTTAAGTGATCATAGGCAATAAAATTGGATGCGATCTGATATTCCTTCTCCGGCTCCACTACCTGAATGTCGTTGTCATAATATTCAACAAGGACTGAATGGCCACCCGCATCCGAAATCAAAAAATGACAAGCTATATCCGCAGAAAAATAAATATTATACTGCCTTAATAGTGCAACCGCTTCCTCGGTCGTCGCCGCTTTGTCCAGTACAAGACGAATAGCTGTCGTAGTGCTCAGTGTTACGTTTTCGGAATGATAAGGCGGCTGTGCTTCCGGTACTGCAAGTAATGCGATCGCTACCCCCTTTTCGTTCATGCCATCAAAGGGGAGATACGGTGCTGCCAATGTCAAAAAGCTGTCAAAGTTCAAGCCACTTGGCAGATACTCCTCCGAATATCCGACAAAGGCAAGATTCACCGTAGAAACGGACGCATAACCGTTTTGAGGTGCTGTATAAAGCTGTAAGGTGGGGGCATATGTAAAATCAAAATTCCTTCCAAACAAAACCTCTCCGTTTTCATCGGGCACCACAAAAGCAGTACAACCGTCCCCTGTCACCCCTAAATCGATCGGCAATCCCTTTAACAGCCGTTTGGTTACAAAGGCTTCAATATCAGCATCTTCTTCCGCTCCGGTCTGCAAGAATTCCTCAAAGCCGTAATCGCCATAATAGGTCATCTGATACATCCCATATTCATCCACTTTTTTAATGACCTAAGTGAACGCAGCTCATTTCGGAATAAGATCAATACTGTCGCAGCCAAAATCAATAAGGCGGCACCTGTCATAGCTAAAATGCGCCGGATTCTTTTGGGGAAATTATTCTTAGCTTTCAAAGCCATATGATTTGCAATCAATCCCACGGGTTATCTCCTAAAATTCTAATTTTCCACTCTCATTTATTACCTAAAAAATATTATTAATACTCCCATAACCAGGCATATCACAAAAATAAAGGCTGCTGATCCCATCACTAAAAACGCTCTTTAGAGACTTCTCTACTTCCTGACGGATTTCAACTTTTTTCGCATATAAATTTCAGTGCTTTTCTGGGGCAGTTATCAATACATTCCATGCAAAGAATACATTCTGTTGCGTTTGTCCGCTTCCTTGCATTATCCGTCATATCAACATTCATAGGACATATCCGCTTGCACTTGTTGCAGGATATACATTTTTCTTTATCACATTTTACCCGAAGCATAGAGAAATAGCTCATGGGTTTCAGAAAAACGGTAATCGGGCAAATATACTTACAAAATGCCCTGTTATCCTTCAGTATGTATGCCAGTGCTATTCCAATGGCGTAGTAAAGAATGTTGCCGATCAAAAAGCTCCAAAACATGATTCTTTCTAAATTACCTATCTGTAAAAGAAATAACGCGCTGACAAATACAAAAGAAACTGTAAATGTAATATAACGGATAAAGCCTATTTTCTTTCTTGGTCCCTGCGGGGTTTTATAGGGCAGTAAGTCTAATATCATGGCAGTCCAGCAGGCATACCCACACCAGCCTCTTCCAAATACAAGTGGTCCGAATATTTTCGCAACCGCATAATGAATCGTAGCAGCTTCAAACACTCCCGTAAATAAATAGTACCAGAAACCTTCCAGCTGCATATTTTCATTTGATATAAGCCCAAGATATACAAGCATATATGTTCCTACAAGAAACTGCACGATTCTTCTCGCATTCCTGACTTTCTTGATCCAGAGAAATAAGCCAAGTTTCAAATATGATAAGCATAATCAAAGGAAAAAAATATTTTCTCATTTCATTCTCTCCTGTATCTATATCATTTATCAAAACTGTTTCTATTTCTCTTTTTTTCTGGCATGACACCCCGGATGCAGGAATCGACCATTTCTTTTGCCACAGACATTTCCAAAGTGCCGTCTCTGAGTTTATCTGCGATTACAATCCCCATACATACCTGACTTAAGGAATTGCTGACAGCCTCCCTGGAAAAGCTGTCGGCATCTGTAATTGCAAAAGCCGCAATACCATTGGCAAATATGATCATCTGGTTCAGAAGATCCTCTGCATCCTCTCTGGACAATTCAAATGTTTTTCTGATTTCCGCTACGAGGGGAATGATGATATTTTCAAAATCCTGCCTAAAACGGGTAAATGGATTATGGGTGTCCCTTCGCGACAGAAACAATAACCGGTAGAGATTTGGCTCCTCTGCAGCAAAGCCGACCCAACGCATTCCAAATTCTTTAAAGGCCGGTGTATAGTCAAAAATACCTTTCATATATTCCTGATATTTTTGCTTTGCCAGCTTCCACACCTCTTCCTTCAACTCTTCCATGCTGTTCCACACAGTAAAAATTGGTGACGATGAGGTATTCAGGCGTTTTCCCACTTCACGCGCAACCACTGCATCAATGCCTTTCTCTCGCGTCAGCTCATACGCAGCATTCACGATCTCTTCTTTCGTGTACTTTGGTTTCGGCGGCATAATATCATCCTCATTCAAAATCCTTGTTTTATAACGTTGTTTCACAACATTTGTTTTGATTATAACATTTCTATCATGTCTGTCAATAAATATTTTGAATATCTCCCGCAAATGTCAAAAGCACAGGAGGCAGTTTATTACCTGCCCCTGTGCTTTTCTTTTTTCTTCTGCTGTTTCAGCTCAAACTGTCGCTGTTTTTCTGCTTCTTTCTGCTCTCTGCTGAAAGTTTTCCGCTCCGTTTTGAACTGCTCCTGCTGCAATTTTAACGCCTGCTGCGCTTTTGTACCGATACCGGTATTTTGCAGTTGTCTGCGCACCTCCCTCTGCATCCGCTTGGGATTGGGCGTCTGCTCTTTTACAGCAGCTGCCACAGCCGGACTGAATCGTAACCGCGTGTAATTTTTCAAGATGAAGTCTTTGACCTCATAATCCTTCGGCTCTGCTCCGAATGTAACCTTGCAGACCGACATCTTTCCGTCCGATATCCTCTCAAAAATACCGATCCAGAACGGATCCTCAAAAAATACTTTTACGTTGTTCGATACGTTTGCCAGTTCTTCTGACCTGTCCATGACAAATTCCTCCTTTATGTGCTGCATTTCACAGCTGTATTACACAAAGAATGGACGACCAAGGAGGAGGGCTACTTATACTCGTCAGAGTACGTCCGGACTACCAACCGGATCTGCGGAATCAAAAATTCCCGCGCTGTGTTTTTATCTTTGTTCTTTCATATTAGCATAGGGAAACAGAATATTCCAGCGCTTCCCCGATTTCTATGATGTGTTTATCAGGATCATAAATGCGTATCACGCGCTGTCCCCAGTCATGCTCCATACAACGGTTTACATATTGAACCGGAAAGCGGCTGTTTTCCAGCTTCTGCAAAAATCCATCGATATCATTTTCCCCAAAATCGGTTACGACCTGCAGCCCGAACAATTCCCGGTAAAACGCCTTGGATTTTTCGATATCCTTTACCACAAACAAAATATTTTTCAGCCGCATCTCCTACAGTTCCTTTCCACGCCGATATTTTTTCTTCAACTGATAAAAACCAATCCCACAGTGCAAAAATATATAGACATATAAAATCACGATGGCTGCCATAACCCCCAAAAGTCCTTCACGCACACCGCTGCTGACATTACCAAACAGCAAATACGGTAACTGGGTCATCATATAGACTGCAAAAATGAGCATCAGAGGCAGCATTCTTTTGACAAAAATCCGCTTGAGCATTTCTATCCTGGACTCTGCATCACTGAAGATTTCCAGTTCATTCTCCTCGACCTGCTCCGCTTTTTTCCGGAAATAGCTATAGTCGTTCATATCCTGCACATATTCCCACCCATAGTCTGCATACATCTGTAAGTAACTCTGTTTTTCTCCCGGGTTCTGAGGGTTAAAATCCAGTCGGTAAACAACATCCTCCGGTTCACACTTTTCAAAGGTATAAAAGCCCGGCAGGGTAACCTTCAAAAGCCGCCAGCCTTCCCTGTGCCTTCGGTGTAAAAACTCTTCCTCTTTCTCATAATCCGTTAACATAAACAAGTGAGACTCTTTTTTTCGCTTATTTCCCATGGTAGCTTTCCCCCTTACTGTTTCTATAAAGCCTCTCGATTCTCTTTTGCTCCAATGCAAGAATCTGTCTTCCAAGCTCCGTGATACGATAGATCTTGCGCTTTTCCGCCTCGCGGACAAATTCAATCAGTCCATCCTTCTCCATCTTGGAAAGACTCCCGTACATGGTTCCCGGACTGATCACGATTTCCCCGTCCGTCATTTCCTTTACCTTTTTGCCGACGTTATAGCCGTGCATTTCCTCCTGCAGACAAAACAGTATGTAAAAGCCTGTTTCGGTCATAGGAATATAAACCCGTTTGATTCTCTCTTCCATAGCGCCTCCGTTTCCATTCCAACTCAAAGACATTTTCAAAAAGTATCGTAACGCAATATATCGCAGTACGATGTATTTGCATTGTATCGTACTGCGATATATATGTCAAGAGAAAATTATATGGTACGGCTTAAATCCACTCATAATCTCCACCCGTAACCGCCAGACTGAGAAGGGCATCCATTTTTTCCACATCTTCACCTTCCACAATCTGTAACAGCTTTGCCGTCTCTGCTGCCTTCGGCATCTCCTCATCCGGTCCAATCTCTAAATCCGGCTCCTCGCCACAGCTCGGACATAATATGACAGGCTCTGTATGCAGCGACAAAAAGCGCTCTCCGCATTCTACGCATTCATAAAAACCGCATCTGGTTGTTCCGTCCGGTACATAGTACATTTTATATCCATGCTCCTTTCTCTCTCCGAATTTAATATGTATTATTTTAATCTACCGTACCATTCTTATCAACAATCTTTTTTCTCTTCGTCAGCTGGCAAAAACTATATTCTGTATTTTTTTCTTAACACCTCCCTTCAGACGATAATAAAAGCACTTATTAAACATACTTTAGCTTCAGACAGCCCCTAAAAAAACATAAAACAGCGTCCCGACAACACCACTTCCCAGAATAATCGTTACCGCGCTTACCTTATATTTCCGAAGGATATATAGCGCCACTGCAAAAATCCCCAGTTCCACCCACCGGATATTACCGGGTTCTATATCCTGCAGTTTCGTCTGAAACAACCCCAGCATCAGAATCGATGCACCCGCCGAGGCAATCAGCGCAACAACAGCCGGTCTCAAAGCGCCTAACACCACCTGTACCCCGCCCACCGAACGATATTTGTAATAGTAATGTGCTAAGGTCAGACAAATGCAGAAGGATGGAATGATACACCCGATCGAACAGATAAACACTCCCGGAATTCCTGCAATCCTCATACCCACAAAGGTTGCGGAATTGATTGAAATAGGTCCCGGTGTCATCTCTGCCACAGTAATCAGATCTGAAAATTCTTCCAGCGTCATCAGACCATAAATGTCGACAATCTGTTCCTGAATCAGCGGAATGGCTGCATAACCGCCGCCCACGCTGAATAACCCCACCTGAAGAAAAGCAAAAAATAATTTGAGCAGCAGCATTTTATTCAACCTCCTTCTTGTTTTTACCATAATGGAGCATCAGATCCAGCAATCCAATTCCCAGACAGACAAAAACCACAATCATAGCGCTTATATCGAACAGATAGGCCGCAATAAACGCAATAAACATCATGGCGATGTACAAAAAACGCCTTGTCTTCCAAACATTTTGCGCCAGATTGATTACCACATCAAAAATCACGGCAGCCACGCCTGCCCGCATGACCTGAAGCGCTATTGCAATATAAGGGTTTGTCCGAAACTGCTCGTAAAAGAAAGAAATAATAGAAATAATGATCATAGGTGGAAGGATTGTACCCAGAATTGCCGTCAGCGATCCGACAACACCTGCCATGCGATAACCGATAATGACTGACGCATTAACCGGAAGCGGTCCCGGCGCAGACTGTGTAATCGCTGTCACATCCAGCATTTCATCCTCTTCCAGCCAGTTTAACTCCTCCACAAATTTCTTTTTCATTAAAGAAACAATAACAAAACCTCCGCCAAAGGTACAGGCACTTAATACAAACATAGAGCGGAACAATGTCCATAGCTTGCTGTAATCTTTCTGCATAACGACCTCCGTTTTCAAATTTTCCTTTGTTTTTGGAAAAATTGTACCATGAAGATTATTATTTACAAGATACAGAAGATTTATGATTTGTGACTACAAATTCTTCCATTTCTATATCATCATAATCTTTTTTTAAATTGTTATTGACATCACGCAGGTACTCTGATAGTCTTAAACATACCAACAGTATGTTTGAGGAAAGGC
This sequence comes from Clostridiales bacterium, assembly GCA_012520645.1. GTDB lineage: Bacteria > Bacillota > Clostridia > Lachnospirales > Lachnospiraceae > JAAYNV01. The sequence goes on from JAAYNV010000024.1 coordinate 63,564, forward strand.
AAAATTATGGCAAGAAATAAATATCCCGAAGAAACTTATCAGAAAATTTTAGATGTATCCCTTCAGTTATTTATGACCAAAGGCTATGATAAGACTTCACTGAATGACATAATTAATCAATTAGGGGGATTGACCAAGGGTGCGATTTACTATCATTTTAACTCTAAGGAAGATATCCTGATTGCCGTAATCAATCAACTTTGCAATTCACATAATGCGCGTATGTATGAAATTGCCAAGGAAGAGAACCTGACTGCTGCCCAAAAGCTTGAAAAAATGTACTCTTTCTCCCTAGCGGATGATAAACAGGAAAAGGTATTCTCCATAACACCGAATTTATTGGACAATCCGACATTTTTGGCATATTATATCAAAACACTCTATACGGACATCATTCCTCATTTCATTGTTCCCCTTATGAAAGAGGGCGTCGAGGACGGTTCTATCAGGACGAAGTATCCTGAAGAACTGGGAGATTTGATTATGTTTTTAAGTGATGTCTGGATGAATCCCTTAATTCTGGAAATGACTCCGGGAAAAATCTCGCAAAAAATTCTCTTATTTAATGAATTGATAGAACCTTTTGGTTTACATTTATTGGATCAGAGTGCTATCAAAAGAATGGAAGATTTTATTCGTTTTTCCAAAAGAGAGTAATTTGATTACAGTTTAAGGAAACAGATATAGAAGCCCGGCTTGTGTCAGGCTCTATATTTTGCTCACAAACATACCGCTGGTATGTATTAAAAAGAGGAGAGGTTTTATAATGAACAACACAAAATTATTTCAAAAGGATTTTCTACTGGTAGTCATCGGACAGATTATATCATTGTTTGGGAATCAGATTCTTCGATTTGCCCTTCCGCTGTATTTGCTGAATCAGACAGGTTCTGCTGCGCTCTTCGGTATGATTTCCGCAATCGCCTTCATTCCGATGATTGTTCTGTGTCCAATAGGCGGTATTATTGCAGACCGTGTCAATAAACGTAATATTATGGTTATTCTTGATTTTTCAACTTCTGCTATCGTTACCGTATTGTGTATACTGCTTGGAAAAGTGGACATCGTGCTCCTTTTACTGATCACAATGATTTTATTGTATGGCATCCAAGGTGCCTACCAGCCTGCTGTTCAGGCAAGCATCCCTTCTTTGGTGCCAACACAATACATTATGCCGGCCAATGCAATGATCAATCTGGTAAACTCCCTTTCCGGTTTGATCGGACCGGTAATCGGCGGTGCAGTTTACAGCCTTTTTGGATTGACCCCTATTCTTTATATGAGTATTATCTGTTTTTTTGCTTCAGCGTTTATGGAAATTTTTATTCATATTCCTTTTCATAAACAGGCGTCACAGGGAAACATTTTTACTATTGCAAGCCATGATTTAAAAGAAAGCTTTCACTATATTCGTCACGAACAGCCTTCCATTTGGCAGGGTTCTCTGCTCATTGCCGGAATTAATATGTTTTTAAGTGCATTGATCATGATCGGACTTCCCATAGTAGTTACGCAGACACTCAGCTTTGAACATGTAGACGCCAATCGTATGTACGGGTATGCACAGGGAGCATTGGCTGCCGGAAGCTTAATCGGAGGAATGTCTGCCGGTGCTTTATCCAAGAAATTAAAGGCACATCATTGTCCTGTCATTCTGCTTCTGTGCACAATGACACTATTCCCCATCGGACTTGCTCTTCAGTTTGCAAAATCAACAATGATTGCTTACTGGATTATTGTGGTAAGCTGCTTCTTCATGATGCTGTTTGCTGCGTTGTTCTCCATTCAGATGATGGCATATCTCCAGATGATGGCGCCCAAGCACCTGATTGGCAAAATCATCTCCTGTGCAATGTGCATCGGTATGTGTGCAAGCCCGTTAGGTCAGGGTATGTATGGCGGTTTCTTCCAGCTTATGAAAGCATATCCTGCGGTTCCGTTCTATTTTGCAGGATGTGTGAGCATTATCATTACATTAGCCTCAAAAAGGTATTCACTACTATCGCCAAATTGCTTCCGGCAACGGATAAAGCGCTGTAATTACAACACGCTAATCACAACAGCTCGTATGACCGCCAAAGTAAACCGAATTGTGAATATATAAGTAAGTCGTATTTCATTTTCCTGGATTTTTTTCTTGCTGTAAGACTTGATGCGTACTAAAATAAGGACAATACAGATGATATTAATAAGGAGCAATTATGATTTTAGTTCTTGGTGGATATTCAGTACGTTTCTTCTGAACACTAACACTCTGGTCAGTAGGCTTTTCAAATCCTGTAATGGCAATCACAACAACGCATTTTACAATTTCAAAAATTATCTCATTCATCCTAATCCCTCGCTTTCATCATTAACATTGACGTTTTTATACTTCCTGGCATTCTCATTTTTAGCCTTCCAAATCACAAAGCCTGTATGGACAGCAAGTTCTCCATAGGCACTTGGAACAATGACAGAGATTGCCGAGGTATCGATACATAACTTCCCGGACAGAAAAACAGCGATGAATGAAATAATCACCACCGCTGTTACAAAAATCACATTATAAAGATAGAGTTTATCCGTGAACCCTCTCTTCTTTTTTCTACTGGCCATCTTCTCCCTCCTTCAAAAAGGTGTTATTCTGCAGATGTTTTTCATAAAGTCTACGGATTTCTCTTATGGTTGCTGTTGCTACACCATTTTTTATCTGCAATTTCTCAATATGCTTTTCATACTGATCACATTCAGAAATAACAAATTCGAATTCCTCTTTCGTATGTGGTCTGCCATTCATACAGGCATTTCCAAAATCCAATATATCTGCTCTGACTTTTCTGATACGTTCTTCAGATGAATCCTTGATATGCTCATCCAATTTTTCCTCAATCACATCAACACGCTTCACAATATCTGCATTCATGTGATTTCCAAACCACCTAAGAATCTTATCCCACGGATTTAGCTTGATTGGAGCAATCTGGATAATTGTCATGAAAAATAAAAGAAACAGGCCGTTTTAGCTTGTGGGTATGGAGGCTCGGTGGGTGCGATGGTATCGATGGGTGCTGTAGACCTTGGTATCCCCGAAGACGAATTACAGGACATTGTTGATATGTGGCGTGAGGCTAACCCACACATAGTTTCTCTTTGGTATGCTATTGACCGTGCAGCCAAACAGGCTATTGTAGGAAGATGTACTACTGAAGTCCGTGGCATCGGATTTGAATGTAGGAATGGTATGTTATTTATAGAATTACCATCCGGCAGACACCTATCTTACTGTAAGCCTAAAATAGGAACTAACCGTTTCGGATCTGATTCCATTACCTATGAAGGTACCAATGGAACTACAAAGAAATGGGATAGAATTGAGACCTTTGGCGGAAAGCTAACCGAGAACATAGTACAGGCACTTGCCAGGGATATTCTCTGCAATAGTATGCGTACACTCTCCCACACCTTCATCTGCGCCCATATTCATGATGAACTGGTTATCGAATGTTCCAAGGATGTATCCGTAGATGCTATATGCGAACAGATGGGCAGAATTCCATCATGGGCAGAAGGTCTTGTACTTAGAGCTGATGGCTACGAATGTGCATATTATCAAAAGGACAACTAAAATAAAGTGGCGGCTACCATAACGGTAACCGCCTTAATTGTTATTAATGGAA
>JAAYNV010000025.1 GCA_012520645.1 Clostridiales bacterium
ATAGCTCAATGGTAGAGCACACGGCTGTTAACCGTGGGGTTGTAGGTTCGAGCCCTACTCGGGGAGCTGGGATATGAAGTTTTATGAAGTCGTGAAAGAGCATGCCTGAATAAAACGGGATCCTATGCCGGAGGACATCAGAGATGTTCGATCCGATGTGACAAAAAGGGATAAGGCTCCATGGTCAAGCGGTTAAGACATCGCCCTTTCACGGCGGTAACACGGGTTCGATTCCCGTTGGAGTCATTTTTCGCTGATGTGGTTCAATTCTTGACAATAGTCAGGAGCTGGCTATTGTAGGCAGAGCGGCTGGTTACAAATCAGCTGTAGTAAGATTATGCCGATGTGGCTCAATTGGCAGAGCAGCTGATTTGTAATCAGCAGGTTATCGGTTCGAGTCCGATCATCGGCTTTTATGACCCGTAAGGGTTTGCGGACCTTTAGCTCAGTTGGTTAGAGCAACCGGCTCATAACCGGTCGGTCCTGGGTTCGAGTCCGCGAAGGTCCATTCGCTTGTAGCGGATTAGAAGATTTTAGAAACTCATACAAATGATTTGGCCTAGTGGCTCAGTTGGTTAGAGCGCCGCCCTGTCACGGCGGAGGTCGAGGGTTCGAGTCCCTTCTGGGTCGTTCATGTGGAATAGATGCGCATGAAACATATGGGATCTTAGCTCAGCTGGGAGAGCATCTGCCTTACAAGCAGAGGGTCATAGGTTCGAGCCCTATAGGTCCCACTAATCAATTTAATATTGATTATGCCGCAGTGGCGGAACTGGCAGACGCACAGGACTTAAAATCCTGCGGGGCTAACCCCCCGTACCGGTTCGATTCCGGTCTGCGGCAGTATAAAACCTCAGTATTTACTGGGGTTTTATTTTTATATAACAATGAAAAGAGGGGATTTAGACAGTACGAAATAAAGAGAAAGAAGCCCTTACCGTAATCGGCAGGGCCTTCAAAAGCAGATAACGGGAGTCGAACCCGCCTTTCCAGCTTGGGAAGCTAGCGTTCTACCGATGAACCATATCTGCATGTTTTTTATTATAGCACTTGAAAATGAAATTTCAAGTGGAAACAGACCAAAGTTGTGAGATGAAAAGGAAATTTATGCAGAAAGCTGGAAAAGTGTCTTGCTGACAGAATGGTTCGGGATTATACTATAAAGGTAAATGCGTAAAAAAAACGGCGCGAATGATCGGTGTAATGGAAGCAATTATGACACTATATGAAGCGATGATAAAAGAACTCAAAGAGAACGGTTAGGAGGCACTATGCAGAATGTTATATTAGTAATGAATACGCAAAGTTATATTATTAACTCCGTAAAAACACAGCTGGAAGAAAAATACCAGGTGATGCAGATGGGAGCCGATATCGAAGAATTGCGGAAAGTGAAGGAGAATATCAGTGCAATTCTCATTTATGCAGAGGAGACTTTGATGGAAAACCAGCAGTTTCTGGTTTATTTGAAGGATCGGTGCATAGAGGCAGACACACCGATTTTTGTGCTTGGAGATATGGATGATATCAAAGGCATAGAGGCGGTTTTGCCCAAACATCTGTTACAGCGAATATTTGAGAGACCGATTGATGTCAAGGAAGTAGTCAGGGAAGTGGATAACTATGTCCAGACTTATGGAAATGACAATAAGAAAAAGATATTGGTTGTAGATGATTCCGGTGCAGTGCTTCGAAATATCAAGGGACTATTAGAGGATAGATATCAGGTTATTCTGGCAAATTCGGGGACTATGGCGATTAAATATCTTACCTTGAACAGACCGGATCTGATTCTGTTAGATTATGAGATGCCTGTTCTGGATGGCAGGAAGGTATTGGAAATGATTCGTACGGATATGGAATTTTATGATGTGCCGGTTATTTTTCTGACTAGTAAGAGTGATAAGGAAAGTGTAACGAATGTATTGGCATTAAAGCCAGAGGGATATTTATTAAAGTCCATGAAGCCGGAGCAGATTCGAAATGCTATTGACGAGTTTTTTGAAAAGAAAAAGCTGAGTAGTCTGTAAATGTGAGATGTTTAGGAGAGTTAGCAATGAAAACAAAAAGGATATTCATGTCACTGGCAGGGGTTGTAATCTGTGCAGTCAGTGTAGGGATTTTTAAGATTGCAGCGCTTGGCGTGGACCCGTTTCAGACACTTTTGGGAGGATTGGACCAGCTTCTGCCGATACCCTTTGGTACACTGTCGGTGCTTTTGAATGTGGTGCTGTTGACATTCAGTTTGTTGGTGGACAGACATAATATCGGTATTGCCACCTTTTTGAATTTATTTTTATTGGGCTATATCATTCAGTTTACCTATGAGTTTTTGCAGAATTTTCTTATGGATCCGTCTATGCCGGTGCGGATCTTATGTCTGGCGGTGGGGCTTGTGATGCTCTGCTTTTCTTCTTCCCTGTATATGACGGCAGATCTGGGTGTATCTACTTATGATGCGGTGGCGATTGTGATGGCAAACAAGTGGAAGCTTGCCCGGTTCAAATTCTGCCGCATTGCGACAGATCTGGTCTGTGTGATTGCCGGAGTCAGTATTTTTCTGGCTGGCGGGGGAAGGGTGGAAAAGATACCTACGATTGCTGGTATTGGAACAATCCTGACTGCTTTTTTCATGGGACCACTCATTGAAGTGTTTAATGAAAAGATTTCGCGCCCGTTCTTGGGAATTCGTGTGGATGGAGATTAGCGGGAATAATGCGGCTGCTCTCCATTCATCCAGAGGACAGCTTCGTCGAGACCTTCTGGTGTATTTGGAAATTCCCGGCTGTTTTTCTGGTCGGCGGGAGTTTTAACAAAGCAAAACGGTTCGGGATAGAGTGTGACAAGCATGGTATCACCTTGTTTCTGTATATAAAAGCGCATGCCGTTATCGCTTCCACTCAAGGGCTCCTTTTGTATGTAGTTATAAGATAGCTGTTCACGTCTGATCAAATTATTATCCTCCACAAGAGTAATCCGGATAAATTATTATAACTCATTTTGATGGGATAAGCAAAATATATCTAGGATTTGGAAAGTTCATAAACTTTTTATCCTTTTTCATATGCAGTTCATTGTTTTTTTGCCGGAAGCAGTTAGAATAAAAGTGAAACGACGCTTCCGAAACGGTTAAAAAATCAGAAATGGCGGAAAGGATAAAGGGGATCAGGGCGATGCTGGACTATCAGGTACTGTATGTGAGCAAAACCGGAAATACAAAACGGATTGCAAAGGAAATTTTCGCGGCATTGCCGGGAACCTCTAAGGATATCTGTGATCTGCAGGAGCAGGGAAGGATTCAGTCTGCAGAGATTTATTTTATCGGCTTCTGGGTTAACTGTGGAACCTGTGAAAAGGAGGTAATGGATATCCTGTCCACCCTGCACGGAAAGAAGGTCGTTTTGTTTGGTACCTGCGGTATGGGAAGAAACAGGGAGTATGATCAAAAGATTGCCCACAGTGTGGAAGCATTTTTACCGGAAGACTGTGAGTATCTGGGGTACTTTCTATGTCAGGGAAAGATGCCGATGGACGTAAGACGCCGGTATGAAGAAATGCTTGCGGAAGGCAGGGAGAAGGACAAGGTGAAGCAGCTGATCAGAAATTTTGATGAAGCTTTGCTGCATCCGGATGAAGGGGACTTTGCAGAGGTTCGGGAATTTGTAAAAAGTGTTCTTCAAAATAGAACAGATCATGTAAAAGAAAAGATTAAAAAAGATCATGAAAATATGAAAAATCATATTGACAAAAACATGGTTAGCATGTAAAATAATTGGTGTTGCGGATGAGATATGACGTAACAGAGAAATGTGCGCTTAGCTCAGCTGGATAGAGCGTTTGGCTACGGACCAAAAGGTCGGGGGTTCGAATCCTCTAGCGCACGGTAATAGTAAACCTCACAAACTCAAGGGTTTGTGGGGTTTTTTTAGATCCAGATGATGTTAAGAAGAAAATAAGCCAATTTTAAGCCACTTGAAATGAAACCGGTACATGGGGCTGATCGTTCAGATCAGTCCCATTGTACGTAGAAAGAAGATCCATCCGGTCAGTGTGACGGAGGAAAGCAATGTTGTCAGTACGATGATACTGGAGGTCAGTACCTCATCATTTCCCATATTTTTAGCCATGATATAGCAGCTTACCGTGGCAGGAGAGCCAAGCATGACGAGAATCGCGACCATTTCGCTGCCGGAAAAGCCAAGCTGCAGGGCAAAGGGAAAGAAGAATGCCGGAATGCCGATTAATTTTAAGAAGGAGGCGGCAAGTGTCGGTCTGATTTTAGCCAGTGCCTTTCTACCCTCAAATCCGGCTCCGATGGAGAGCAGGGCTATGGGAGTTGCAGTGGCAGCCACATTGGAAAGGGCTTTTAATGGAATCAAAGGAATAGGGATTTGGAAAAGGGAAAAAGGGAGTCCTGCAAAGATTCCAAGTATAATGGGATTGGTAATAATATTAAAGAGGGTAGTTTTCAAAAGACCGCCCTTTTTTGGTTGGCTTGACTGGTCAGCGGATACCGTCAGAATGATGACGGAATAAATATTGTAGAGTGGTACTGCGGACACGATCATCAGAGGTGCCATACCCGATTCTCCGTAAATGTTCTGTACAAATGCAATTCCCAAAATGGCGGCGCTTCCACGGGCGGAAGCCTGTGCAAAAGCACCGGTCATGGATTTATCCTTTAAGAACAGACGGGCAAGCAGCCAGACACCGAAGAACATAAGTGTAGTGGCAGTCATGCAAAAAATGACAAACTTGCCGTTAAATACAGAACGGATATCAGTTGTAGCAATATCATGAAATAAAAGGAGGGGCAGGGCTACCTTGAAGACATACCTGTCGGCTACTTTTAAAAATTCCCGGTTGAACAGCTTTAGCTGCATCAGAACCCATCCGAGCAGGATGACCAGAAAAACGGGAAGGGTTGCATTGAGACTGAAAATAAAATGATCCATACGAAAACTCCTGTCAATATACCAAGATTTTGAAATTGTATTATCAAATTTTTATTATATAGTGTCTCCTGTGAAAAAGCCAGTTGTATAGGATATGTTTTGTGCACTTTGTTCAAGAAAAGCAGAGCACGGTCATCATTATTCATAAAGTTAAAAAAGTATATTGCCAAAAGAGGAAAAAGGAACTATAATTTAGAATATACTAAAATAATTTAATATAGAATGAATTAATTAGTTGGGATGTTTACATAATGAAAATAAAAAGTGGGTTTGACGTTGTTTTATGTGGACATGCAAAGTACAGGAAAGGAACATGGTAACAGGAATGAGTGAAAAGGAATTAAAATACAATGAACCTTGGATTTTGCAGAGAGCAGATCCGTATGTATATAAGCACACGGACGGCTCTTACTATTTTACAGCGTCTGTACCGGCATATGACCGGATCGTGCTGCGCAGAGCAAATACACTGGCAGAACTTTCAGAAGCAGAGGAAGTGACTGTATGGAAAAAGCATGAAAGCGGTATTATGAGTATTCATATCTGGGCGCCGGAGCTGCATTATCTGGACGGAAAGTGGTATATCTATTATGCAGGCGGCGATAAGGATGACATCTGGGCAATCCGTCCTTATGTACTGGAATGTGCAGACGAGGATCCGTTAACCGGAGCCTGGGTAGAAAAAGGAAAGATGAGACGGGCGGATGAGGATGAATTTTCATTTGAAGCATTTTCTCTGGATGGTACCGTATTTGAAAGCAAAGGAAAGCACTACTATGTCTGGGCAGAAAAGGTTGGAGTAGGCAGACAGATCAGCAACCTTTATATTGGAGAGCTGGCAACGCCGTTTCAGTTGAAAACGGTACAGGTGCTTTTGACCACACCGGATTATGATTGGGAAAGAGTAGGTTTCTGGGTCAACGAAGGTCCGGCAATCCTAAAAAGAAATGGAAAGATTTTCTTAACCTATTCCGCGTCCGAGACCGGAGCCGCTTACTGCATGGGTATGCTTACTGCGGATGAGGATTCGGATCTTCTGGATCCGCTATCCTGGAAAAAGAAGCGTTATCCGGTGTTAGGGACAGATGAGAATCTGGAAATTTATGGACCGGGGCACAATTCCTTTACGGTGGATGAAGAGGGCAATGATATTATGGTTTACCATGCCAGAAAGGAAAAGGAAATTGTCGGAGATCCGTTATACAATCCAAACCGTCATGCAATGCTAATGAAGATTACCTGGGATGAGAACGGACGTCCGGTTTTTTCCTATCGGTAACAACAAATAGTTATTAACAGAAAAGTAATCAAGAAGGATTTCAGGATGAAAAAGACGGGACAAATAGTAAAGCGATTGGGGGCGCTGCTTCTGGCAGCCGCAGTGACTCTTTCCGTGGCTGCCTGTGGTCAGGAGACATTTGATGAAATTCCCTTAAAGGCAGGGCAGGATGTGGAGATTTCCTTTCGGGAGGCATCCGTGCACGACCCTTCAGTTGTAAAGTATGAGGATACCTATTATATTTTTGGTTCCCATCTGGCAGCGGCCAAGTCAGCGGATCTGATGAACTGGGAAATGATCGGCAGCGGTGTGAACCGGGGAAATCCAATCATCAACAATCCGTTAGAAGAGATGAAGGAAGCCTTTCAATGGGCGAAGACAACAACTTTTTGGGCACCGGATGTCATAAAACTTCCGGACGGAAAATTTTATATGTATTATTGTAATTGTGAGGGCAGTTCACCGCTTTCCTGTATGGGTCTTGCAGTTTCGGAAAACATCGAAGGTCCGTATAGAGATATGGGGATTTTCCTAAAGTCTGGTATGACGACGGAGCCAAGTGAGGATGGCGATACCTATGATGCAACCAGGCAGCCCAATGTGGTGGACCCATGTGTGTTCTACGATAAGGATGGGCGTCTGTGGATGATGTACGGCTCTTATTCCGGCGGTATCTTTATTCTGGAACTGGATGAAACGACGGGACTTCCATTGGAAAAGGGCTATGGCAAAAAGATCCTTGGAGAAAACCACCTGCGTATTGAGGGAGCCTATGTGCAGTACAATCCGCAGACGGATTATTACTATATGTTTTTATCCTTTGGCGGACTGGCAGCAGACGGCGGTTATAACATCCGTGTCTGCCGTTCTAAGACACCAAATGGTCCCTATTATGACAGCATGGGAAATGACATGATTGACTGCAAGGGCCCGGCAGGCAGCTTTTTTGATGATAAGGCAGCCGAACAGTATGGTGTGAAGCTGATGGGCAATTATAAATGGACCTGGCATGAGGGAGAGAATGGAAAGACCAGAGAGGGATATATATCACCGGGACATAACTCTACGATTTACGAGGAAGAGAGCGGAAAATACTTCATCATCTTTCATTCTCGTTTTGAGAAGGGCGGAGAAGCCCATCAGGTCAGAGTACATCAGATGTTCTTTAATGAGGATGGCTGGCCGGTGATTGCACCATACCGATATGCCGGTGAAACGATTAGTTCTTATGAGAAGAAGGATGTAGCCGGAGTCTATAAGTTCGTAAAACACGGACGGCAGATTACGACACAGTTAAAGGAATCGGTAGACATTACACTTTATAGCAACGGGAAGGTGGCAGGTGCCTATACGGGAACCTGGAAGCTGGTCGGAGATAACCAAATCGAGCTGAGTCTGAATGATGAACAGACCTATAAGGGAGTATTCGTAAAGCAGTACGATGAGTTTGGTAAAAAGTACGTGATGGGCTTTACAGCCTTGTCAGAGGATGGAATTGCCGTCATGGGTTCCGGTCTTGCGGCAATTGACAGTCTGGATTAAGAAGGGTGAAAGGAATATGGATAGCATATGAAACGAAAAATGACGGCTGCTGCATTATGTGCGGCACTGTGTGCAGGATGTCTTGCAGGTTGCGGAAGCAGCGTGAGCGAAACACCCATCGAGGAAGTGAAGAAGGGTGGATTTACCGTCAGTGCTTCGGTACATGATCCTTCCATTATTGCAGGGAAGGACGGCAAATATTATATTTTTGGTTCTCATATGGAGGCGGCTGTCTCCGAGAATCTGAGGGATTGGACAAGCTTTGCATCCGGTGTGGATGCGGAAAATCCGCTGTTTGACAATCTGTTTGACGGTGTGGAGGACGGTGATCCGGCGGCCTTTGCCTACGTCGGGCGAAATGATGAGGACTGGTACAGCGTGTGGGCACCGGATGTCATCTACAATAAAGCAATGGGAAAGTATGTGATGTACTTTTGTACCACATCCTCCTTTATCAAGTCCAATATCTGCTTTGCGACAGCCGATGACATCAAAGGACCTTACACCTATCAGGATACGATTCTGTATTCTGGCATGAACAGCAAAAAGCTGGGTGAGATGACGGACATTTATGATTATATCGGAGAAAAGGATCTGAAAAACTACACAAGAACGGGGCAGTTTAACAATTCCGAATATCCCAACTGTATCGACCCGACGGTCTTTTATGATGCGGACGGCAGGATGTGGATGACCTACGGTTCCTGGTCGGGCGGGATCTTTTTGTTAGAGTTAGACGAACAGACCGGATATCCGATTCATCCGGAAAAGAGTGATGCGGACGCGGAAATCGATGTGTATTATGGAAAGCATTTAATCAGCGGTCTGCACAATTCCGTGGAAGGACCTTATATTCTTTACGATCCGGTCAGTGCATACTATTATCTGTTCGTATCCTATGGCTCACTGACCAGCGACGGCGGTTATCAGATCCGGCTGTTCCGCTCAAAGGAAGTGGATGGAACCTATACGGATGCAGCAGGACAAACGCTTGGCGATGCAGTGGATCACTCGAAATACGGTCTGAAAATGATGGGAAATTATACATTCCCAAGTCTGACTTATACTTACATGGCGCCGGGACACAATTCAGTTTTTTTGGATAGTGATGGGAAGATGTATGTGGTCTATCATCAGCGGTTTGACGATGGATCGGAATACCATGAGCCACGCGTACACCAATTGTTCCGTACAAAGAACGGCTGGCTTGTGGCAGCACCGTTTGCAACTGCCGGGGAAACTTTAAAAGAAGACGGAACTGCGCAGAAAGAGGTGATGGGAACCTACTATTATGTAAATCATGGAACAGACATTGGAAAAAAAGTGCACGAGTGTCAGAAAATTGTATTTGAAAAGGACGGTACAGTCACAGGTGATGTAACGGGTAAGTATGGGCTGGAAAAGGGAACTCCGTATGTGACAGTGACTCTGGGAGATCAAACCTTTGACGGTGTCATGATTCAGATGGAGGATGAAGCCGGAAATCCGGTCATTTGCTTTACGGCAGCAGGAGAAAACAACGAGAGCATATGGGGCGTACATTATCAATAGTGGTATGCAGTGCTGTCGGACATGGAGAAGAAAAAAGATCCAGAAAGGAAAGAAAAATATGGCAAAACTCTACATTAATGAAACCAACAAATTAAGCCACATCAACCCGGAAATTTACGGACATTTTTCCGAGCATCTCGGGAGATGTATCTATGAGGGACTCTATGTCGGAGAAAATTCGGATATACCGAATACAAATGGCATGAGAAATGACGTGGTGGCAGCCTTGAAGGAAATGCAGATTCCGCTTCTGCGCTGGCCGGGCGGCTGTTTTGCAGATGAATATCATTGGAAGGACGGCATCGGTCCGAAGGAGACCCGCAAGAAGATGATCAATACCCATTGGGGAGGAGTGGTAGAGGACAACAGCTTTGGTACACATGAGTTTTTCGAGCTTTGTGAGCAGTTAGGATGCAAGACCTACATCAATGGCAACGTAGGAAGCGGTACGGTACAGGAAATGAGCGAGTGGGTCGAGTACATGACCTTTGATGGTGTGTCCCCGATGGCTGATCTTCGAAAGAAAAACGGTCATGAGAATCCTTGGAAGATCGACTATTTTGGAGTTGGCAACGAAAACTGGGGATGTGGCGGCAATATGACACCGGAGTATTATGCCAACCTTTACAGAAGATTTCAGACATATGTCAGACATTACAATAATGCAGAGCCCATCAAAAAAGTCTGCGGCGGTCCGAATGTAGCGGATTATTTCTGGACAGAGGGTGTGTTAGAGACCTGTTTTGCACCGCCGCACCCGGATTTTGCACATGGCTATATGGATGGTCTTTCCCTGCATTACTATGTACACCCGGAAGGCTGGGATATCAAGGGAAGCGCAACCGAGTTCGATGACAAGGTATGGTATAAGACTCTGGCAAAGGCCAAATACATCGAAGAGCTGATTGAGCGTCACGGTGCAATTATGGATCAGTACGATCCGGAGAAAAAGATTGGCATGATCGTGGATGAGTGGGGCTGCTGGTTCACCGTAGAGCCGGGCACTAATCCGGGCTTCCTCTATCAGCAGAATACGATGCGTGATGCACTTGTAGCAGGTATCTCCTTGGATATCTTCAACAAGCATTCCGACCGTGTGAAGATGGCATGTATTGCACAGATGGTCAATGTACTTCAGTCCGTAATCTTAACGGAAGGACCGAAGATGATTCTGACACCGACCTATCATGTATTCCATATGTACAAGCATCATCAGGATGCAGATCTGGTGGAGAGCAGCATCGACGGTACAAAGATTATCGGCAGAGAAGAGGAATGGCAGGTTCCGAATTTAAGCGAGTCCGTATCCGTCAGCGCAGACGGCACTATTAACATTACCCTGAGCAACCTCTCCATCGAAGAGGATACAGAGATGGAAATTGCATTTGCAGAGTGTCAGCCAAGGAAGATAACGGCAGCAATCGTTACAAATGAAATGCACGCATACAATACCTTTGAAGAACCGGAAAAGGTAAAGGAAGAGGTATTTGACGATTATACTGTAGAAAACGGTGTGGTTAAATTTACGATTCCAAAATGCAGCGTGATGAGTCTGAGAGTGAAATAAAGCGAGAAAAGAACAAAAGAAGCGTACCTTTCGTAGGAGGTGCGCTCTTTTGGTTAGCGGTTAAGAATAGGTGGTAAATATCAGAAGAATCCGTTATAATGTAAGAAACTAAAAGGCGGTGACATGATGAGGGTAGAAGAGGTGCTGGATGCGATACAGCAAAAGTGCATGGAACACGGAGCAGAGAAGATTATTTTGTTTGGGTCCCGTGCCAAAGGGACAGCTATGGAGCGGAGTGATATTGATATTGCGGTTTCCGGCGTGGAGGATATGGATGAGTTAGAGGAAGCACTCTGGATGATACCGACTTTATATAAAATTGATTTGGTGGATTTAGACCATTGCAGGAATGATTTGCTGATGGAGGATATTGTGCAGTATGGACGAAAAATATGGGAAAAGATTTGATAGCTTTCAAAGGTCGCTTGCGTCTTTGTCGGAAGCGAGGGAGCGGGATATGAGGGATTCCTTTGTTTTAAGCGGAACCAGTGCAAAATTCAGCATTACCTTTGATCTGGCATGGAAGGTCATGAAGGATGTGCTGGTACAGCATTTTGCCATGACAGGCTTTGTCACAGGTTCGCCGAGAGAGGTATTGAAAACAGCATTTCAGACTGGGCTGATTTCAGATGACCGATGGATGGAAATGTTAAAGGTCAGAAATCTGCTGACACATGATTATGACGGCAAAATTGTTGAGGAGTATTGCACCAGAATTGTAGAGCAGTATCTGGATATTTTTGCAGAGTTGGAGGAGAAGCTTCAGAGCTTAGAGGAGCAGGTGGATTGAGATGAAAAAACTGATTTATTTTTTAGGTTGTATTTTGGTTGGGGCCGGACTGGTGCTGGGAGCGCTTTCCCTGTCGTTTTGGCATAAGAAGGCAGTAGCCGTTTCTATCATTGGAGGTGCAGACGGACCGACCAGCGTTTTTTTGGCAGGGAAGATTGGCGGGAATGTGACAGCAGGACTTGGAATTGTAGCGGTCGTTTGCCTGATGGCAGCAGGAATCGTATGGTTTTTCTGGAAAAAGCACAATAAGCAGTAGTGAGAAATAAGTCGTGGAACAAAAGAGATGGAAATAGAAAAGGAATCAGGAAAAAGGTGCAGAAAATGTCTCACCAGAGACATGGACAAAAATGAATATTTTAAAAATCTGCATACCTATATTGCCAATCTGGATGAGGATATCAAGGTGGATGGTACATTATATGAAGAAAGGCTGTCTGTCTGCAAGGAATGTGATCTGCTTGCGGATGGTATGTGCAGGGCATGTGGATGCTTTGTGGAGCTTCGGGCAGTCATTGCAAAAAATGTCTGTCCTTATGAAAAGTGGTAGAGAAATTTAATGATGCTTCATCGCCTTAATCAGATTGAGGAGAGCATGAATTTCCTCCTTAGTCAGCCCGGACAGATCGATTTCCTGCTTGTGCTCCAGTCCGAGCAGAAAGTCAGTACTGACATGAAAAATCCGGGAAATATGAATCAATACATCATAAGATGGCATGCGCAGTCCTGTCTCATAAGCGCTGATGACCGATTTGGTCAATCCAAGCTTTTGAGCAAGGGAGGCTTGTGTCATTTTTTCGTTTATACGTAGAGTTTTTAAAGTGTTTCCAAAATCAACCATCTGAATATCTCCTCTCTAAACAGTCTACAATATAGTGTGTGTTTAAGTGGTGGAAAATATATTCAAATAGTTGACTAGAGGAAGATATAATACTATAATTTTGCTATAATAAAATCAGATACTGTAACAGTCTTCGCAGAATGTTATGCACTGGAGGAACCATGTGCAAAACACATGGTAAAGCACAAATAAAGGAAGATGAGGCACATGAAGAGAAACGAAGAGAAAAAGAGCAGGGCATCCTTGATGATCAAGGTATTGGGGGCAGCGCTTGTTCCCATGGCACTTCTGGTAGTGTTTGCAGTACTTGCGATTCGGTCTGTCGGAACCAAGGTGGCAGAAAATGCTTCCCTGAATCAGTTACAAACGGCATGTTATGCGATTGAGACAAATTATGAAGGTCTGGACGCGGGCAGCTATACAGTGGACGGAGATGATCTGCTGAAAGGGGAGTATAATATTACGAAACAGGAAGGGACATTGGATTCCTTTAAAGCAGAGACGGACGTACATATTACATTTTTTTATGGAAATAAGAGAATGGCGACCAGCATAGTGAATGCTTCGGGGGAACGTATTTTGGGAACGACCCTGTCGGATGAGGTATATCAGACAGTATGCAGAGACGGCTCCTATTTTTCCACCCATGTAGATATTGAGGGTGCTCCATATTATGGATACTATCAGGTGATAGAGCAGAAGGCGGCAGGGCAGGAGATTATTGTGTTTGCAGGCATGGAAAAAGAAAAGGCGCAGCAGGTCTACAAGAGGCTGTTATGGACGAATACGGTATTTCTTTGTGTGATAGCAGCAGCAGGCTGTATTTTTATGGCAATTATGCTGTATGCCATGATTCGGGCAATCGCGGAATCGGTAATGAATCTGAACCGGGTTGCGGACGGAGAGATGAATTTCCAGATTAACAGCAGACTGGTGCAGCGTGGAGACGAGGTTGGAGATATTGCAAGATCCATTCACTCTCTGATTGAAAAGTTTACGGATATCGTAAAAAATATCAGCGGTTCTGCGGTATCTTTGAATGATTTTTCCGCATCTTTTAAGGAGAGCTTTGAGGCGATACATACCTCAATTGAAAATGTAAACATAGCGGTATCGGAGATCGCTACCGGAGCAACCAGTCAGGCAAATGAGACGCAGATTGTGAATGAACAGATGGTAGAGATGGGGGCAGCGATTGACCGCACGGATGAAAATGTAAATACCCTGATGGAAAGTACAGTGGGTATGCAGAAAGAGAATACGGATGCCAATGAGACATTAAAGGATCTGGTGGAAATCTGTGACAGGACAAGAGAAAGTGTGGATACGGTCTATACCCATACGAATGCAACCAATGAGGCTGTTATGGAAATTCAAAGTGTAGTGGATATTATTGCAGATATTTCCAGTCAGACCAATCTGTTATCTTTAAATGCAAGCATTGAGGCAGCAAGGGCAGGAGAGATGGGACGCGGATTTGCGGTTGTAGCAGACGAGGTCAGAAGGCTGGCAGAGCAGTCCAGTGAGTCTGCGGAGAAAATTGCCGGTATTGTAAGTGAACTGATTGCCAAGTCAAATGAAAGTGTAAAAGCAATGGACGGTGTGATACAGGAAATCAATGTCCAGTCGGAAAAGATTGGCACGGCGCAGGAGGTATTCCGAAAACTGAATCAGGAAATCGGAAATGTTTCCGAGGTAGCAGAGCATATTTCTTCTGAGGTTGATGTATTGAATCAGATTCGAAATAGTGTTGTAGTGAAGATGGAAAGTCTGGCGGCAATTTCGGAGGAGAATGCAGCAGGAACCGAGGAGACTTCAGCTACGATGGAGCAGTTGAGCGAGGTCATAACGGAATGCAATGAATCTGCAGGAAGATTAGTGAACCTGGCAGATGATATGGAAAAGAAGATGGAGCATTTTAAATTGGATTAGCAGAAAAGAAATAGTGGTAAAAGAGGATTTTTATACAGGCATTTATGCCTAAAATATCCCCGGCTGGTTGTAAATCAGCCGGGGATATTTGATTATGAGAGTTTTAGCAGGAGAAATTAGTACACAACTGTCCCACTTTTACATCCTTTGATGATCGTATCATTTCCATTTACAAGATAATCCACATCCCTGCCCTCTTTTACCTGTACATTGACAAGACGGATGGTAAACGGCTTATCAGTTTCTACGGAGAAGGAAATCTCACGTCCGTTTCTTGTAACGGATGCAGTCAGTGCGGTCTGATTATCCATACCATATACGGTAGTAGAGGCGGGAATACCGTCCATCAGAGTGTAGACTCTAAGTTCTACACCGTCTGCGTAGTCATAATCCGGTCTGTCGTCATGGGAGCCCACCGCTACGATGGAGTTTTCCTTAACCATGAGCGGGATATCAAGATATCCACAGTCTTCCGTGATCCAGGTGCCTCCGCATTTTTCCTCACCGGTGAAGAAATCGGTCCAGAGTCCCTTCGGCAGATAGTATTCTGCTTTGGATTCGTCATTGAATACCGGAGCAACTAACAGGCTGTCACCGAGCATATACTGCTTATCGAGGTAGGAGCAGTTGCGGTCTTGTGTAAATTCCAGTACCATACTGCGCATGGTTGGGATACCCGTTCTGTTCGTATCAATCGCGGTCTTGTAAATATACGGCATCAGGCTGGCCTTTAGCCGGGTAAAGAATCTTACCACATCGACAGCCTCTTCGTCATAGAGCCACGGTACACGGTAGGAGCTGCTTCCGTGGAGACGGCTGTGTGAGGAAAGGAGACCGAAAGCTACCCATCTCTTGTATACATCTGCGGTAGAGGTCTGCTCGAAACCGCCGATATCATGAGCCCAGAAGCCGAAGCCGGACATCATTAAGGACAGACCGCCGCGCAGGCTTTCTTCCATGGATTCGTAATCAGACCAGCAGTCTCCGCCCCAGTGAACCGGGAACTGTTGTCCCCCGGCGGTTGCAGAGCGGGCGAATAAAACAGCCTGACCCTTGCCGCGTTTTTCCTCTAACAGGTCGTATACGCATTTATTATATAAGTAGGTATAATAGTTGTGCATTTTCTTCGGATCGGAACCATCATAGTAAACAACGTCGGTCGGGATTCTTTCACCGAAATCTGTCTTGAAGCAGTCTACACCCATATCCAAGAGCTTTGCAAGATAGCTCTGGTACCATTTGCATGCCTCCGGATTTGTAAAGTCTACCAGTGCCATGCCCGGCTGCCACATATCCCACTGCCAGACATCACCGTTTCGACGTTTGACAAAGTAGCCTTTTTCTTTGCCTTCTTCAAAGAGACGGGATTCCTGACCAATGTAAGAGTTGATCCAGACACATATATTTAAGCCTTTCGCCTTGATGCGCTTTAACAAACCTTCCGGATCAGGGAAGACTCTCTCATCCCAGACAAAATCGGTCCAGTGGAATTCCTTCATCCAGAAGCAGTCAAAGTGGAAGGTACGCAGCGGAATACCGCGGTCTAACATACCGTCGATAAAGCTCATAACTGTTTCTTCGTCATAATTGGTCGTAAAGGAGGTGGAGAGCCACAGCCCGAAGGTCCACGGTGCCGGAAGGGAAGGCTTTCCGGTCAGGTCGGTATAGTGGGTCAGCACATCCTTCATGGTCGGACCGCCGATAAAGAAGTAGTCCAGATAACCGCCTTCTACGGAAAATTCTACTTTGGTCACCATTTCGGTAGCGGTCTCGAAGGATACCTTTTCCGGATGATTGACAAAGACACCATATCCTTTGTCGGAAAGATAAAACGGAACATTTTTATAGGACTGTTCTGTGCTCGTACCGCCGTCTTCGTTCCAGATATCGACACTCTGTCCGTTCTTTACGAAGGCACCAAAGCGTTCGCCCATACCATAAATATGTTCATTTACACCGATGGAGAGCTGCTGACGCATATAAGTATTTGCCGTATCCCCTGCTGCATCGTAGGGCAGACCTCTCCAGCCTGTCTTCATGAGTGCAAGATCTCTGTAACCGGACTTGGAAAGCACCCTGTTTCCTCGTTTATAGGTCATGGACCAGTCTTTTTTCTGAATCAGAAGAGAAAGAGAACCGCTTGTAATGGTAATTGTCTCTTCGGTATCCTCAATCTGTAAGGGCAGATTTTTCGTACATTTTAATTCAAATTCAGGGGTCTTTGCAAGGATGCCCTTGTGGTGCCAGGTCTGAACCCGAATGATTTCCGGCAGAGGGGAGGTGATTTCGACGGTCAGATTAACTCCTCCAAGGGTGTCACCTCTATGGTTGATTTTCATGGTGGGAGCGCAGATGGTTACTTTAGTATCCTCAATACGCGTAAAATAAGCTTCCTTTGGAGAAAAGCATTCCACACCTTCCTGCTGTATCCAGCATCCGTTACTGAATTTCATAGTTATCCATACTCCTTTCGCTTGACAGATTTTCGTGTACCTTTTATAACTATAATTATAATGACAATGAAAAGAAGAACAATGGAGTATATTTACAAAAAATATAAATATATTACCGCTTTGCATATCGTATGAGTCGGAGAATGGACAGGTGGACGGATGAGAGCAGAGAGTATGAAGCAGAGTCTCAGGGAAGGGAAACTGCATGGGGAGCCGGGATTTCCCATGACTGTTTATTATAACGATTTTACCCAGTACGTAGGGGAACGGATACCATGGCACTGGCATGAAGAACTGGAATTTGTCGTGGTCATGGAAGGTACGGCAGAGTTCAGTGTCGGAACGGATATCTTCTTGTTAAAAGAGGGAGAAGGCATTTTTATTAACGCGGATACGCTGCATCATGTGGTTCCGCAGGGTGAAAAGAGGACGTATATGTTTTCGATTCTGCTGAGTCCCGGAATATTGGGAGCGGGACGGAGTGTATTGCTTTCGTCCAAATATGTTTCTCCTTATATTGCTGAGAGTGGTGTACGGTATGAGATTTTGAGGGCAAAGACAGCGGCTGAGCAGGAAGTGTTAGGTTTGCTTCGGGAAATTTACCGGGCATATACAGAGAAGGAATTTGGCTATGAATATGTTCTGCACAATCTGATCTGTGAAGTATGGCTGTATATGATCCGGGAAAAGTGGGGACCGGCAGGGAGAAAGAACAGGGAACGCAGCATAGGAGAAGAAAGAATTTACCGGGCGCTTCATTTTATTCAGGAAAATTATGATAAGCCGCTTTCTTTGGCAGAAATCTGTCAGGCTTTGAATATCAGCAAAACAGAATGCTGCCGCTGTTTCAAACAGAATCTTCGGATGACACCGTTTGAATATTTAATGACTTATCGGGTCAATATGGCAGCAGGACAGCTTGAGTCGAGCGGGGATACGATTGCGGAAATTGCAGCGCGTACCGGATTTGGAAGTGACAGTTATTTCTGTAAGCAGTTTAAGCGCTATATGGGCTGTACGCCGATGGAATACCGCAGGAGAAGCGGGAAGACGGATGGAGAAGCGGGTGACTGCTTTACATATGGCTTCAGAGAAGGAGAAAGGCTATGAGGATTCGGGAACACAAAGGAACAACAAAGGATGGAAGCAGGATTCTTATCCGTTCCCTGACGGAGCAGGATGCAGAGGCAGTTTTGGAACATTTGCGCCAGTCATTTCTGGAAACGGAATATCTCTCAAAATATGAGGATGAAATGGATATGACACAGGAGTCAGAACGAAAATTTCTGAAAATACTGGAGGAAGGAGAAATGACACTGATGTTGGGAGCCTTTGAGAGCGGAGAACTGGCTGCGACTGTCAGTCTGATTCCGATTTCGGCTCTCAGCAAGATGAAGCATCGCGGAGGTCTTGGCATCAGTGTGAAAAAGCGCTTCTGGGGAAGGGGAATCGGAAATCTGCTTCTGCAGGTAATCCTTGCGGAAGCGAAGTGGGCAGGCTATGAACAGGTGGAGCTGGAAGTCGTGTCGGAAAATGAGAGGGCTGTCAGGCTATATGAGAAGAGCGGATTTGCAGCATACGGACGCAGACCATGTGCGGTAAAGCTCAGAGACGGCAGGTATATGGATGAGATTCTTATGTATGTGCAGCTGCATAGATGATGGATTTGGAGATTTTAGACAAAGTGGGAGGAACAAACATGAACACAAATGAAAAGTGGCTCCAATGGGCGGTGGAACTGCAGAGCATTGCACAGGCGGGGTTATTTTATGCAAAAGACGAATTTGACAGGGAAAGGTATGAGCGGATACGGAATATTGCGGCGGAAATGATTGCCCATCAATCGGAATTTCCGTTGGAAAAGGTAAAGGATCTTTTCTGCAATGAAATCGGCTATCAAACTCCCAAGCTGGACAGTCGTGCGGCGATTTTTCGGGATGATAAAATATTACTGGTAAAAGAGAAAAACGGAACCTGGTCGCTGCCGGGCGGCTGGGTGGACGTGAATGTATCCGTGAAGGAAAATACGATCAAAGAGGTTAAGGAAGAGGCGGGGTTGGATGTGACTGCCGATTTTGTCATTGCCGTGCAGGACAGAGAAAAGCATAATCTGCCGGTTTATGCTTATAAGGTATGCAAATTTTTTGTACTGTGCACCGTGGTTGGGGGAGCGTTTGAAGCCAATATCGAAACCGTGGAAAGCAGATACTTTGGAATCGATGAACTGCCTGTACTTGCGGAGGAAAAGAATAATGAGGAACAAATCAGGTTGTGTTTTGATGCGTATCACGCGGAGCATTGGACAACCTATTTTGACTGATGTTGGATAGGATGTAGATAGAATCTCATATGATTCAATGCCAAATGACGAAAGGATGAAAAGGAGGAAAAGAAATGTACCAGCCGTCAGAAAACAGATATGAAACCATGCAGTATAACCGATGTGGAGCAAGCGGTTTGAAGCTGCCTGCCATTTCCTTTGGATTATGGCATAATTTCGGAAGCAATGCGAATATGGACCGGATGAAGGAGTTGTGTTTTACGGCCTTTGATAACGGCATTACCCATTTTGATCTGGCAAACAATTATGGACCGGAGCCGGGGAGTGCGGAAATGAATTTTGGAAGAATTCTGGCAGAAGATCTTGGAGTGTACAGGGATGAGTTGATTATCAGTACAAAAGCCGGCTATGATATGTGGAAGGGCCCCTATGGAAACTGGGGCAGCCGGAAATATCTGCTTGCCAGTCTGGATCAGAGTCTGAGGCGGATGGACCTGGAATATGTGGACATTTTCTATCATCACCGCATGGACCCGGAAACGCCGCTAGAAGAGACGATGGGAGCATTAGACCAGGCAGTAAAAAGCGGGAAGGCATTGTATGCGGGTATTTCCAATTATGACGGTGAGAATATGAAGAGGGCATGCGCCATTTTAAACGAGCTGCATTGTCCGTTTGTCATCAATCAGAACCGGTACTCCATTTTTGACCGGACGATTGAGAAAAACGGATTAAAACAGGCAGCAGTGGAAGAAGGAAGAGGCATTATTGCGTTCAGTCCGCTTGCACAGGGACTTTTAACGGACCGTTATTTAAGCGGCATTCCACAGGATAGCAGAATACGAACGGACGGCAGATTTTTAAAGGAAACAGTCCTGACCAAAGAAAAGCAGGAACAGATCCGGGGACTAAACCATCTGGCAAAACAGAGGGGACAGAGTCTTGCACAGATGGCGCTCAGCTGGGTTTTAAAAGATGGAGAGGTGACGAGTGTTTTAATCGGAGCATCCAGACCGGAGCAGATTATCGATAATCTCCAGGCAATCGAAAATACATCCTTTAGTGAGGAGGAGCTGTTGGAAATCGATCGGCTGAGCCTGTAAAGCTGTTGTGGAAAACAGTTTTGGCGGATTTTTTCTACTCCGGATTGATCGGACTGTAATTGATTCTTACATTAATATCCTGATTGTAATTTCCGAAAGATTTTCCAAAGAGAGTCAGTCCTCCTACATGTTCCGAGTTGTCCTCGACCGCAAAACGGAATTTTAAGGTACTCTTATAATCCAGATTAAAATCGCGGATTGATACATCGGATACCTGCAGACCGTCAATATAGGTTCCACTCTTATTGATTACAAGAATCTTTAGCAGACCGTACTGGTTATAGTTCGGAAACCACCAGTCCGGGGTAAAAATGCCTCGAACATCACCGAAATCGCCGGGGCTGGTCCACATGGCGATCTTTTTGTCATTTAGATAAAAAGAAATGTCCGACGGCCAGATGTCGTTTATCCCCGGTGCCTCGGAGCAGATTTCAAAGGACAACGTAATCTGTTCGATTTTCTGGGAAAAGGGAATAAAGTTCGGAATCACATATTCCACGTAGCCCTTTGTAAACCAGAGGATATCTGCATTATAACGGTCGGGATGCGCAAAATAGCGGGGATCGTCCACAGCGCCGATAATTGCGGTGGAGGATGCCAGACCACAGGTCGGATAAATCTTATAATCAGAAAAATGTCCTACCTTCAAGTCTGCCATATATACATTTTTAGAGTCCTCCTGCGTATCCAGATCAATCAGGATCTTATCCAAATGTACAGAACATTTCTTTTGGTTGCCGTGTCCGGCAGATTCATTGGATACGGTAATTAATCCGCAGTCCTCTAACTTTTTGATATGGCTTGTCAGTGCGCCGTTTGTAATATTTAAGCGACTTGCCAGTTCGTTCATATTCATGCCGTGGTCCTCAAGCAGTATTTTTATGATTTCAATGCGGACCTCGGAGCCGAGTGCTTTAAAGATGTCTAACCCTTCCTCCAGAGATTTGATATGCAGCATATGCTCTCCCTTCTATATAATAAATGTCAGCATTGTCTGTCTGAACATTTATTTTAGTAAAAAATAAAATATATTAGAAATATTATAGCATCTTATACAAAATAGTCAACAAATAAAAGGAATTCATCTATTTCCTTTATAAAATGTACAATAGCAAAAATAATTTACAATTTCAAAAAAAACTAAAATAATATAAATAAAGTTAAAATGATAGTTGACAAAAGGATATAGGCATTGTACAATAATGACACAAAGAGGTACAAAAAATAAAAAAAATGTGCAACGTACCCAAAAGAATAACAAAAACAATAAAATGAAAGTAGACAGTTTGTGCGACATTTTTTGAAAAGTACATCTTTTACTAAAATATTTAGTCAAACCCAAAACAATTATGAACCAATCAAAGGTTCGCGGAATGCAAGGAGGAAAATGAGTATGAAAAAGAAGTTACTCAGCGCATTGTTAAGCGCAGCAATGGTAGCAACCATGTTGACCGGATGCGGTTCCGGTAATGCAGATGCACCGGCAGCAGACGGCGCAGCAGCCGGCACAGAAGAAACAGCAGGCGGGGAAGATGCGGCAGAAGGCGAAGGAGCAGAGGGCGAGGCAGAAGCTGATGCAGTTACTACGGTGGGAGATCCGAACGGCACACATATGGAAATGTGGTCTTTCGTAGAAGCACATAACACTTTCTATGCCGGAATGCTTGAAAAATGGAACGAAGCAAATCCGGACAGAACTATTGAAATTACATTTACTACATATCCATATGCGGACATGCACACAAAACTGTTGACATCCTTAACTGCAGGTACAGGCGCTCCGGATCTTTGCGACGTTGAGATGGGTCAGGTTCCGAATGTATATGAAGGTGTAGATACCTGGTTATATCCGTTGGATGATGCAATGGCTCCGTATGCAGGTGACATGTTAACTTCACGTCTGGATGCTTACAAGGGATCTGACGGAAAGCAGTATGGTGCTCCGTTCCATGTAGGTGCAACGGTTATGTACTATAATATGGCAGTTTTAGAGGAAGCAGGCATCACCCAGGCGGACGTGGATGCAGTTGTAACATGGGACGATTATGCAGAACTCGGTGAGAAATATCTGGATGCAATCGGCAGACCGGAAGGCAAGTACTGGACATCCGTTGATACAGCAGGTGTTGACTGGCAGTGGATTGCAATGGCTGAATATGGCGAGGACTGGACCGGAGGATTTGACGGCGAAGCTAACGTACAACTTGAGTCTGTTAAGAAGATGTTAACAATGGAGCAGGAGTGGGTTAACAGCGGTCTTGCACAGGTATCTCCGGACGGACACGTTGACCTTGAGGCAGGTTTCCAGAACATTCTGGATCACAACATTGTTTCCTTCCCGAAGGCTATGTGGTATATGAGCCGTTTCATCAATTATATGCCGGAAGAAAAGGGCAACTGGTATATCGCTAAATGTCCGGTATTCGAAGCAGGACAGAACTGTTCCGTAGGTATCGGCGGTACAGGTACTGTTGTAACTCGGCAGTCTTCTGATCCGGCGCTTGCAGCAGATTTCCTCTGCTATGCGAAGATGTCTCCGGAGGGTGAGACTGTTATCTGGAATGACCTTGGATTCGATGTATGTAATACAGCACTCTGGTCGGATGAAGCTTTTGCACATGACGAAAGCAATCAGTACAACACATTCTTCCGTAACTATCCTTATGATGTATTAAATGATATTAAAGATCAGATTGGTACCATTATGACAGTTAAGATCAGCCCGACCATTAACGAGCAGTTCTGCAACGTAACGTTAAATGATATTCTTGAGAACGGCGTGGATGTAGAGGAAGCTTTGCAGGCGGCACAGGATGTGGTATCTCTTGAGCAGTAGTGTGATGACTTGTGAAACAGGCAGAAGTCTGTAAAACAAGAGCTGCTCTTCACACTGATTTTGAATCAAACTATATGACCGGTATATACGGGGTGCCCGGGGAACAGCGCTTCTCCCGGACATCCCAATGTATACAAATTAAGGAGTGGGCGCTGTGAAGATTAAAAAATTTTTGTATTCGCAAAAAGTGGCACCGTATGTTTTTGTATTGCCTTTTATTTTGAGTTTTGCTTTATTTTGGATTTATCCGTTATGTAGTACGATTATGATGAGTTTTCAGGATGTAGGACCCGCCGGTGCGGAATGGGTCGGTCTGAAGAATTTTTCCAAACTTTTGAAAGATACGGTTTTCCATACTGCAATTAAAAACAGTATGCAGTATATGCTTTGGACGCTGGTTCTGCTGATTCCGTTCCCGATGGCTTTTGCCGTGCTGATGGATTCCAGACTCGTTAAGGCAAAGGGTGTATGGAAAGCGTTTTTATATTTGCCGGCTCTGACCTCTGTGGTTATTTCCGGAACTCTGTTTCGTCTGATGTTCTCCGAATATAAGACTGGACAGATGAATGTGATTATGGCAGCCTTGGGATTTGGAACATTTAAATGGCTGAAAGTAAAAGCTACAGGCCTGATGGCACTGTTGATTGTCTGCTGCTGGAGATGGACCGGTGTCAATATGCTTTATTTCTTATCCGGTCTGAAGGCGATCGACGGTGCACTCTATGAATCTGCGGAGATTGATGGTGCAAACGCATGGCAGAAGTTCCGTTATATTACGATTCCGCTGTTAAAACCGACGACTATTTATGTCTTGACGATCAGCGTATATGCCGGTCTTTCCATGTTTATGGAATCCTATATGTTATGGGCGGGACCGGATTCGCCGAATAACATCGGTCTGACCATCGTAGGCTATCTGTACAAGCGCGGTATTACCAAGAACCAGCTTGGTTACGGCAGTGCGGTGGGGCTGGTGCTTCTGGTGATGGCACTGATTATCAATATCGTTCAGCTTGTTTTGAATGGAACCTTTAAGAAGGAGGAGAGATAATTATGACGAAGACACAATCCTCTGAAAATAAAAAAGTAGGTATGCATGCGAAAAATACCGTATTAAGTATACTTGCGACCGGATGGTTTGCCCTCCTCTCCTGTATCATTGTTTTTCCGCTGTTGTGCGGATTGTTGGCTTCCTTTCATCCGGGCAAGGATCTGATTCGTAAGGGACTCAGTCTGAATCTGGACATGAGCACCATGACGCTGGATAATTACATATACTTATTCAGTGGAAATGCAGATTCCCAGAAATACTTCATGTGGTTTAAAAACAGTTTGTTTCTGACATTTGTGTCGGTTGTGCTGACACTGGCGTTCTGCTATATCATCGCATATGGTCTTACGATGTATGAGTATCCGTTAAAGAACTTCCTGTTCTTTTTAGTAATTGTGACTATGATGGTACCGTTTGAAATTTTGATGCTTCCGTTATATAAGGAAATGATTACCTTAAAGCTGATCGATACGACAGCGGGAGTGGTATTGCCGGGTATATGCGGTGCATCGACAATTTTCTTTTTCAGACAGTATATGACAGGGCTTCCGAAGGAACTTCTGGATGCGGGACGTATTGATGGGGCAACGGAGTATGGTATCTGTTTTAAGATCATGCTGCCGATTACCAAGCCGGCATTTGCGGCAATGTCTATCTTGTGTGCGATGGGCGCCTGGAACAATATTCTGTGGCCGATGTTAGTCTATCGTGATGCGAATAAGTTTACGTTGCCGATTGGTTTAAATACGCTGCTGACACCATATGGCAACAACTATGATGTACTGATTGCAGGTTCCATGTTTGGTATTATTCCGGTATTTGCTGTGTTCCTCTGTTTTCAGAGCTATTTTATTGATGGAATGACAGCAGGTGCGGTAAAAGGTTAAAAGTGAATTAGGAAGAGGATTTCACACTTGCTGGAATCCTCTTTTTTAAAAAATGAATAAAATCATCAGGAGGATAAGAAATGGCAGAAAGAAAAGCAAAAATGATCGTAGACAAAAGCTTCCGCATTGCGCAAGTGGATAAAAGGGTATATGGCTCTTTTATTGAACATCTGGGACGTGCAGTATATAACGGCATTTATCAGCCGGGACATCCGGCGGCAGATGAACAGGGCTTCCGCAAGGATGTGTTAGAACTGGTAAAGGAACTGGATGTGCCGATCATCCGCTATCCGGGCGGAAATTTTGTATCCAACTTTTTCTGGGAGGACAGTGTAGGACCGAAGGAGGGACGCAGGAAACGTCTGGATCTTGCGTGGCGTACCACAGAGACGAATGAATTTGGTCTGGGAGAATTTGCGGAATGGTCTAAAAAGGCGGGCTCGGATATTATGATGGCAATCAATCTCGGAACCAGAGGCATTGCGGATGCACTGAATCTGTTGGAATACTGCAATCTGGATACGGACAGCTACTATGCGGACTTAAGAAGAAGTCATGGCGTAAAGGAGCCGTATGGAATCAAAACATGGTGTCTTGGCAATGAAATGGACGGACCGTGGCAGATGGGACATAAGACAGCGGCAGAATACGGCAGGCTTGCGGCAGAAACAGCAAAAGCAATGAAAACAATGGATGAGTCCATTGAGTTGGTATCCTGCGGAAGCTCCAGCGTGGATATGCCTACCTTTCCGGAGTGGGAACGCATGACGCTGGAAGAGACTTATGATTATGTGGACTATATTTCCCTGCACAACTATTATGGAAATGCGGAGAATGATACAGAGGATTTCTTTGCAAAAACACAGGATCTGGACCGGTTTATCCGCACGGTCATTGCGACCTGTGATTATGTAAAGGCAAAGAAGCGAAGCAAAAAGACATTGAACTTAAGTTTTGATGAGTGGAATGTGTGGTTTCATGCCATGGATGCCGATAACGAGGAAATGGCAAAGAGGCCGTGGCAGATTGCACCGCACCTGTTAGAGGATATTTATGATTATGAGGATGCGATTCTGGTGGGACTGATACTGATTACTTTCTTAAAGCATGCGGATCGTCTGAAAATGGCGTGTCTGGCTCAGCTTGTGAATGTCATTGCACCGATTATGACCGAGAATGACGGCGGAGCATGGAGGCAGACCATTTATTATCCGTTCCTGCATGCATCCAAATACGGAAGGGGAGTGGCGCTGCAGCCGGTTGTTTCCTCTACGTTACATGATACGAAGAATCATACGGATGTAACAGATATCGAATCGGTTGCTGTTTACAATGAAGAGAAGGATGAGGTCACAATCTTTGCGGTAAACCGTAATGTCCATGAAGATGTTACCTTTGAGGCAGATATCCGCAGCTTTGAGGGATATACCGTAAAAGAGTATCTGGCACTGGAGAATGAGGATATGAAGGTGGCTAATTCCGTTTTGGGCGAGAAAGTGGCACCGTACAGCAAGACTGCCTATGAGTGCCGGAATGGTGTATTTACCACGGTGATGAAAAAGTGTTCATGGAATGTGATTCGTATGGGCAAATAAAGGTTCCTGTGCTATACTGTAGGGGAAACACAATGGCACGGGAGAAATACAAATGAGAAAATTAATTCGGGCATTATTTAAGATCGTATTCAGCAGAATTATGATTATTGTCCTGCTGCTGCTTTTGCAGCTTGGCATTTTGTTTGCCGGTTTTGAGTGGCTGGGGCAGTACATGAGTTATGTGTTGGGAAGCTTCACAACCCTTTCGGTAATTCTGGTAATCTATGTAATCAATAAAGAAGATGATCCGGCCTATAAGCTGGTTTGGATGATTCCGCTATGTGCCTTTCCGGTGTTCGGCGCACTGCTTTATCTGTTTGTGGAGCTGGATGTGGGTGGTCGTGCATTAAAAAAGCGTTTGCGGAAGAACATGGTGGAATCAGCAGCCTATTTAAAGACCGGCGCAGCAACAGAAAAGCATCTGGAAGAGCAGGACAGGGAATTTGTGAATCTGGCATCTTATCTGCAGAGACGCTGTTACTGTCCGGCTTATGAGAACACGGAAGTGACCTACTTCTCACTTGGAGAAGAAAAATTCAAACAGCTTTTGATTGATTTAAAATCAGCTGAAAAATTTATCTTTCTGGAATATTTTATTATAGAACGGGGAGAAATGTGGGATTCCATTCTGGGGATTTTAAAGGAAAAGGCGGCGCAGGGCGTGGAAGTCAAACTGATGTATGACGGTATGTGTTCTTTAGTCAACCTTCCGATGCGTTATCCTGAAAAATTAAAGCAGTGGGGCATTCAGGTCCGTGTATTTTCACCGATCCGGCCGCTGCTTTCGACGGTGCAGAATAACAGGGACCATCGCAAAATTGTTTCGGTTGATGGCAGGATTGCCTATACGGGCGGTGTGAATCTTGCGGATGAATATATTAACCGAAAGGTCCGCTTTGGACATTGGAAGGATACGGCGATCCGTCTGGAAGGGGAAGGCGCCAGAGGACTTACGGTCATGTTTTTACAAAACTGGAATATGATCGGTCTGAAGGCAGAACCGTATGAGCCGTATGTGATACAGAACGGCGGAAAGGGTCAGGGCTTTGTCATTCCGTTTGGAGATGCGCCGGGAGACAATGAGACGGTAGGGGAAAATGTTTATATGGATATCCTCTATAACGCAAAACGGTATGTCCATATTATGACACCGTACCTGATTATTGACAGTGAGATGGAACGTGCGCTTGTTTATGCGGCGAAGAGAGGGGTGGAGGTTTCGATTATTCTGCCTCATATTCCGGATAAAAAATATGCGTTCTATATTGCCAGAACCTATTATCCGATACTGCTTCGGGCGGGAGTGAAGCTGTATGAATACAAACCGGGCTTTGTGCATGCCAAGAGCTTTGTGTCGGATGATCAAAAAGCGGTAGTCGGCACGATCAATCTGGATTACAGAAGCCTTTATCTGCACTTTGAATGTGGTGTTTATATCTATCAGAATCCGGTGGTACAGGAGATTGAAGAAGACTACGAACAGACGCTGAAGCAGTGTATAGAAGTGGATATGGATTATTATAAGAGTATTAATGGTTTTAGTAAGCTGGCGGGCAGAGTGTTAAGATTGTTTGGACCGCTGATGTAGCAGAAAGAAAAGGACAGGAAGCTGTTTGGGAACAGCTTCCTGTCTTGCTTTTATGCCCTTCCGATATCGTATATGCTTCTAAGACGAAGATTTTCTGCGTGCAGATCTCCGGATGGATTCCGCAGGATCTTGACGCGGGCGGTACCGGCATTCATGTCAAAATAGTTGTCACTTAATACCAAGTCTTCTGTGTCATTTAAGATTTCCACACTCTTTGCATAAGCGTCTGCAGTTATGACGATCTCGTCACCTTCAATCTTTGCGGTAAGATGCGGGTCTTCATAACGGAAATACTTCGGATAAGAGAAGATGACCGTACCGGAGGAAATGACCGTGTCATTTTCCACGAGTTCATAACTTACATACTGACTTAAACAGTCAATATCGTCGAAACATACTTTATCCAGCCAAACGGCGGAAAGTGCGGGAACGGTAATCTCTTTTTTGTATTCGTTTATCACGGCAGCATTTCTGTCTCTCAAAGCGTAGCGTACGATTACGGAATGATCCACAGGAGTTTCGTTTGTTACATTCAGGCGGATGGACTTTTCGAAGGTAAAGTGCTGTCTGTTAAAGTCGGCATCCACGCTCATCCAGCCCTGATCCTCGCAGGAGATCATAAGCGGTGCAAAGAAACGCTTTGCGTAATAATGCAGTGCTTTCCAGCGTCCGTAGTAGTCGATTGAGGACCAGGAAATAACGGGCCAGCAGTCGTTAAGCTGCCAGTATACAGCGCCCATACAACGTCCGCGGTTGCGCCTGAAATGCTCCACACCGTAGCGGATACCGTCCGCCTGTAAAAGCTGGGAAGCGTAGACCATGTCCGAAAAGCTGTAAGGGTAGCGGTAGGTCTGCTGTAAATAATTCATAATCTTGCCATTGGCAGCGTGATTACGCTGATGCTTTTCCATCATATAGGAGAAAATATTCAAATCCTGCGGATCGTCACTGATACCTTCTTTTACCGTACACTCAGACGGCAGTGCCTGAAAGCCGAACTCGGACAGGTAACGGAAAAAGTATTTCCGGTATTCCGCGAAGGGTTTGTTGCCATGCCATACCTGCCAGTAATGTACATCACCGCGGTTCGGATCCTGTGGTTCTTCAAAGGATCCGCCCGAAGAGGGACTGGAAGGCCAATAAAAGGTCTGGGGATCATATTTTTTCAGCACGGATGGAATGATGCGTTCGTACATGAACAGATAGTCCTTTACTTCGGTGGGCTTGGATACCCATTCCCCTTCCTTGACAAAGGATTCCATCTCGTTGTTGCCGCACCACAGTCCAAGGCTGGCATGATGACGGATCCGTTTGATGTTATCAATAAATTCGTGTGTGATATTCTCTTCAAACTCCGGCGTCAGCTCATAAACGGAGCAGGCAAACATAAAGTCTTCCCAGACAACCAGACCAAGTTCGTCACACAGGTCAAAGAAGAAATCGTCGGGATAATAGCCGCCGCCCCAGACACGAATGCTGTTATAGTTTGCTAATTTGCAGTCATTTAAGAGTCTTTCGGTGTATTCGCGTCTCTTGCGCGGAATAATGTGTTCCTCCGGGATGTAATCCGCACCCATGGCAAATACTTTAACGCCATTTACCTCATGGGCAAAGCAGTTGCCGTATTCATCTGCTTCCGTATTGACGGTCAGTGTGCGAAGACCGATCCGGCGGGAATAAGTATCCAACAAGACTTTGTCGTGATACAACTCTACCGTAACCGTATAGAGCGGCTGCGCACCCAGTCCGTTGGGCCACCAGATTTCGGGCTTGCTGATCAGGATATCTGTAGGTGAGCTCTCATAGGAGACTGTGCTCTGATCCGGTGCAGTGATGGTCACCCTGTAAGAATATCCTTCACCAAGTTCTGCAAGCGTGCAGAGACGGGCCGCATCCATGGCACAGACCCTGTCAGCAACAGAAACGGCTCCTGCAGCAGCTTTTTTGATCAAAGAAACAGAGGCTGCGCCTGTAGTCTGAGGAGCTTTTATAAAGTCCGGTGCAATATGCAGTGTGACCTGTCCGTCCGCGTGTGTCTGTGTGATATAGACAGAATCGATACGTGCTTCATCGATTCCAATCAGCTTTACATCGCGGAAGATTCCGGCATCGGGCAGGTGTGCGCCCCAGTCCCAGCCGTACATATAGTGGGCTTTACGGATGTGGGAAAAGCCCTCCCAGGCATCCTCTGTACCGCGGGTGGCACATTGATCGAAGGCAGCATCTGCAGCCTTGAATGCAGAGTGGAATACAAGTTTGCAGGAATTTTTGCCATCATGCAGGAAATCCTGCACAGGGAATTCCCAGGTGCGGTGCATATTGTTTAATGTATGGATATAGGAATCATTTACGTATAAATCCGCGATGGTATCCACACCTTCAAGTCGCAGTAAAATGAACGGATTTTGAAGCAGCACTTCGTCAACCTGAAAGGAGCAGGAGAAGGAAAAATCCTCCTCCAAAAGCTCGTGCAGTTTATCCTCGTTATCCTTCCAGTAGGGTTCCGGTATGACCTTGTTGTCGCTCAGTACCGATAATACGCTGGCAGGCAGACTGACAGCATAAGCTGTATTGTCTGATAGACGCAACAGTTCCCAACCTTCATTTAAAATTTTCGTAACCATAAACAGGACTCCTTCTCTTGAATTTTAAGAATTTGTACTTGGTATTTTATTTTGTTTTTCCCATAATGACAATTACTTCGGAAGTCTTTACGGAACTGTCATATGGAATGATATTGCCGTCCTGATCAATGCCGTCTACTACCATACGGAGTACACCTTTTTCTACATGATCCGGATTCTGTACGCGGATGTGGTAAGTCACATCACGGAATTTACGTGTGACGGTAAAGTCGCCGAAATCCTTCGGCACGCACGGATCTACCTTCAGACCGTCGAGTGTCGGCTGGATACCCAGAATATACTGGGAGACATTTACGAAGGTCCATGCAGCGGTTCCGGTCAGCCAGCTGTTTTTCGCTTCGCCGTGGTGCACGGCATCCTTGCCGGCGATCATCTGGGAGTAAACATAAGGCTCTGTCTTGTGCAGATCGCTGATTTCCTGCAAAAAGGCGGGACAGATCTTTTTGTATACTTCGAATGCGCGGTCACCGTGTCCGAGTACTGCTTCGGAAATGGATACCCAGGGATTGTTGTGGCAGAAAATTCCGGCATTTTCCTTGTATCCCGGCGGATAAGAGGAAATTTCGCCAAGCTCCAGGTGATATTTGGTGTAAGCGGGCTGTAAAATACAGATACCGTATTTGGAATCCAGTATTTTTTCGACGGAAGCGAGAGCCTTTTGGGCTAAACCTTCTTTGATTCCAACACCGGAGAGTGGTAAGAAGCCCTGCGGCTCTATGTAAATCTTACCTTCTTCGCATTCATTGGAGCCGACTTTATTGCCGTGTGCATCATAGGCGCGTACAAACCATTCTCCGTCCCAGCCGTCCTTCAGGATGGCTGCATATACCTGATCAACCTCTGCCAGTGCGCGGTCTGCTTCAGCGGTGTTTCCTAAAGCCTTACACAGATCAGCATATTCACGACCGTATTTTACAAACATTCCGGCAATGAATACGGATTCGGCTACCGGTCCCTCGCTCGGTCCAAAGGTCTGGAAGGATTCGCCCGGATGCTCGGAGAAGCAGTTTAGGTTCAGGCAGTCATTCCAGTCAGCCCTTCCGATTAGCGGTAAGCCGTGCGGACCTTTGTGTGTGGCAATATAATCAAAGGAAGCCTTTAAATGTTCCATCAGAGGAACGGCAGTTTCTGCGACACAGTCAAACGGTACGGACTCATCCAGAATCGAAAAATCTCCGGTTTCTTTGATATAAGCGGAAACTGCTGCAATCAGCCAGAGCGGATCATCATTGAAGCCGCTTCCGATGTCGGAGTTGCCCTGTTTGGTTAACGGCTGGTACTG
The DNA here is from genome assembly GCA_012520645.1 of Clostridiales bacterium. GTDB lineage: Bacteria > Bacillota > Clostridia > Lachnospirales > Lachnospiraceae > JAAYNV01. The sequence goes on from JAAYNV010000025.1 coordinate 32,176, forward strand.
ATGGTATGCACTGCCGTCTGCAAACTGGGTGGAAGCGATATCGATGATACGGGTGCGGGCGCGTTCCGGAATCAGGTGTACGAAACCTAACAGATCCTGACAGGAATCACGGAAGCCCATGCCGCGACCGATACCGGATTCGTAATAGGAAGCGGAACGTGACATATTGAAGGTAATCATACACTGGTACTGGTTCCACTGGTTTACCATGCGGTTTACCTCGGGAGAGGAAGAGTCCAGTGAGAAACCGGAAAGCAGGTCGTTCCAGTATTCCTTCAATTCTGCAAAAGCCTTGTCGGCAGCTTCTGCTGTTGCATATTTCTGAAGAAGTGCTTCGGCAATTTCTTTGTTGATGATACCCGGGCGCTCCCACTTTTTGTCCTCAGCATTTTCTGCATAGCCGAGTACGAATAAAAACGTTTTCGATTCACCTGGAGCGAGAGTGATATCGAGCTGATGGGAAGCAATCGGATACCAGCCGCTTGCGATGCCGTCTTTTAAGGAGCCTTCCTTTACGGCAATCGGATCATCCGGTCCGTTGTATGTTCCGATAAAGGAATCTCTGCTTGTCTCAAAATGGGAAACCGGCGTATTTACACTATAGAAAGCATAGTGGTTGCGGCGCTCACGGTATTCGGTCTTGTGGTAGATAGTAGAACCGATTACCTCGACTTCACCGGTGCTTAAGTTACGTTGGAAGTTGCGGGAATCATCATCTGCATTCCAGAGACACCATTCAATATAGGAAAATACCTGTACGGATTTTGCGCAACCGGTTTCGTTCTTGAGTGTCAGTTTCTGGATTTCACAGGAATCTTTTAATGGTACGAAATACAGTGCATCGGCGGAAAGACCATTCTTTTCACTGTGGATTTTTGTGTAGCCGTTACCGTGGCGGCATTCATAGGCGTCAAGCGGTGTTTTCATCGGCTGCCAGCCCGGATTCCAGATCGTATCGTCTTCTTTAATATAGAAGTAATGACCGTTGGTATCATATGGAACGTTGTTGTAGCGATAGCGGGTCATGCGAAGGAGCTTTGCATCCTTATAAAAGCAGTAGCCGCCACAGGTGTTGGAAATTAACCGAAAGAAGCTTTCGCTGCCCAGATAGTTGATCCAAGGGAGCGGTGTGTTCGGTGTAGTAATGACATATTCGCGGTTTGCATCATCAAAATAACCGTATTTCATATTGAAGAACCTCCTGAATTTTAATTGTTGATTACTTGTTTTGTATCTTTTTCTTCTATTATAGATACAATTTCGAAAACGATTTAGAATCAAAAACTAAGTTCAGGAAAGCATGAAAAATATAAGATATATTATTGATATACCTAAGAATTAAGCAGATTATATCAAAAGAAAGCAAAAAGCGCAAGGGGAATAAAGAGAAAAAAAGATTACGAAAAAGTTTCGCAAACGTTGAGAAGGCTAAAAAATAATTTAAGCAAAATCATAGTGCAAAATAAATAAAAAAATGGTATATTATTAATAGATATAGTACAAAAAAGAGAGCATTTTACGAAAATTATTGCGAAATGGATATGCGATTAGTACAATAAGTGCATAGAAAACGATTTAGCAAATCAAAAAATTAAGCAATATCACAACGAAACAAGATGCCGGAGGGAGGACAATGAAAGAGAACGTTTCATTAAAAGATATTGCCAGAATCTGCAACGTATCTATATCCACTGTGAGTAAGGCAATGAATGACAGAAACGACATCAGTGCAGACAAAAAGGAAGAGATACAGAGGGTGGCAAGGGAACTGAATTATGTTCCGAACTATATGGCATCTACCCTAAAAAGTAAGCGTAGTAAAAATATAGGAGTTCTGCTATCTGAGAAAACAGGAACCGGACTGATGCACGAGCATTTTGCAAGGATCCTGAACAGCTTTAAGGAAACGGTAGAGGAAAGGGGATACACCATTACCTTCCTTAATATAAGCAATTCCCCAAACCGCCTGTCCTTTATGGAACAGTGCAAGTATATGAACTTCGACGGAGTTTTCGTACTCTGTGCCGACTATTCGGCTCCTGAGATTAAGGAACTCTTTGCATCGGATCTTCCGATTGTCGTCGTGGATCATGAGATACCCAAACATGTCAATGTGGCATCCAATCACTACGGAGATATGAACAGACTGATGCAGTTTGTATATGACAGAGGCCACAGACGGATTGCTTACATACACGGTGGCATGAGCGAGGTAACACAGGGGAGAATGGAAGCTTATAAAGTTTTCATGAGAGAACATCAGCTTCCTATTTATAAGGAATATATTTACACCTGTCCCTACCGGGATTACGAAAGAGGAAGCGCACTGACCAAAGCAGTGCTGGCACTTCCGAATCGCCCCACCTGTATTTTGTATCCGGATGATCTGGTGGCAGTCGGCGGACTTAATACGATGCAGGAAGCCGGAATGAATATTCCAAAAGACATGTCGATTGCAGGTTATGATGGAATCAATTTTGTGAACATTGTAAGACCGAGAATCACAACGATACGACAGGATACGGTTTCCATGGGAATACAGGCAGGCAATAAGCTGATCAACCGGATTGAGTTTCCGGAAGAAAAATACAAACCGGAGACAGTCGTTGTAGACGGCATGATTGAGCCGGGAGAGAGCGTTGCAGTGATTGGCAGCAGAAATAATTAAGAGATAGGATACAAAAAGTATTAAATTCAGTAATTACAGGAATTACCTGTCAATTATAAACAAGTTCATAATTATTTTTTAAATTAAAGGAGGAACAAGGTATGAAAAAACGTAAAGTAATGATGAGCCTTATGCTGAGCGCGGCTATGTTAGCCGGAATGCTTACAGGTTGTGGAAATTCTTCTGCACCGGCAGCAACAGAGGCAACAACAGCTACCGAGACAACAGCTGCTACAGATGCAGAGGAAGGCGCAGCAGCAGGTGCAGAGCTTGCTTATTCAGGCGAAATTACAATGATGCACTATTCCACATCCGAAGAGTCTCAGGGTAATGGTGGTTCCGATGGATTCCGTACCATGATTGCAAACTGGAAGGAAGCGCATCCGGATATCGACTTAAATGAGACAGTACTTGCAAACGATGACTACAAGCCGCAGATTGCTACACTGGCAGCAGCAGGTGACCTTCCGGATGTATTCTTATTACAGGGTATGAATACAAAGGCATGGGCAGAGCAGGGACTGATCATGGATATGACAGACATCATCAAAGACTCTCCGTACTATTCCGATTACAATCAGGCATACTTCACACCGTTTACGGATGGCGATAAGATCTATGGTCTTCCGGCTCTGACAGGTGGTACCTGTACTGTAGTTGTATATGACAAAGCAGCATGGAAAGAGGCTGGTTTTGATACATTCCCGACTACATGGGAAGATGTAAAGAAGGCAGATGAGTATTTCAAGGCTAATGGCTACACAGATACCATCGCATTCGGTAACGGCAGCAAGTGGCAGGCTAACTCCTGTTTCCTCTCTGTAATCGGTGACCGTTTTACAGGTCCGGATTGGTTCCAGTCTATCATCGACAAGGGTGGTGCAGCATTTACAGATGATGAATTTGTACAGGCACTGCAGTTTACACAGGATATCTTCGCATCTGGTGTATTCAATGAAGACTTCAATGCGATTACAAACGAAGATGCAAGAGAGTACTATATCTCCGGTGATGCAGCAGCATTCGTTGGCGGTAACTGGGATGTAAGCTACATTGGTGCAACTCTGTTAGAAACAGATCCTGATTTATATGCAAACACAGGATTTGCAGCACTTCCGCAGCCGGAAGGAGCAACAGGCTCTACAAACTCCCAGAACATCGGTTTAGGATATGCAATCGCACTCAATCCTAAGTTAGCAGATGATCCGGATAAGTTAGCAGCAGCAATTGATCTGGCTTACTATTTAACAGGACCGGCCTTCTCCACATATGTTGGTGAGAACTATGCACTGGCAGGTCTGACAAAGACAGCAAACGTTGACTTAAGCGCATTTGATCAGTATACACAGGATTTCTATGATTTCTCTTATGTGAGCACAACTCCTTGTGAAATCTATGACTCTTACGTAAACAGCGCAGTATGGGATGTAGTTAATACAGAAATGCAGAGCATGTTAAACGGTGATACAACTGCACAGAATGTGGCAGAAAAAGCACAGGAAGCATACGAAGCAAATTATTAAGAAGTAAGGGAACTGGAAAAAGGGAGCTTCAAAACTCCCTTTTTTCATCAAAGTGAGGAGGCAGCCTATGTTATCAAAGAAACCAAAAGCTACAACGACGTTCGGTTATCTGATTGTTCCGGTGGCATTATATACCTTTGCTGTGTTTATTCCGCTTTTAGTTGCGGTGTATTATAGCTTTTTCGAATGGAAGGGCGGACCGAACAAAACCTTTATCGGATTAGAAAATTATGCTACATTATTACATGACACAGTATTTTGGCAGTCCTTTGGACACAACCTGTATCTGGTGCTGTTATGTGTGATCGGTCAGGTTGGTATTGCGTTCATTTTTGTTATGGTCATCAGCACCCGTTTTGTAAAGCTGAAAGGAATCCACAGAACTCTTGGATTTTTCCCGAGTACGATTTCAGCTGTTGCAATCGGTTATATCTGGATGATGATCTATGACAGCAGAAGAGGTATTCTGAACTGGTTTTTGGAAGCGATTGGACAGGGAGACAAAACGCAGGTTTGGCTGAATAACCCGAAACTGGTTATGACGCTGGTTGCAATTCCTCTGATCTGGCAGTACATAGGTTATTATATGCTGATCTTACTTTCTGCAACATCAGCTATTGATAAAGAAATTATAGAATCCGCGGAACTGGATGGAGCCAATGCGGTACAGCGTGCAATACATGTTGTGCTTCCGATGGTAAAGAGTACCGTTGCTGTATGTATCGTACTTTGTGTTTCCGGTAACATGAAAGCATTTGATAATATCTTTGTTATGACAGAAGGCGGGCCGGGTAATGCGTCCATGGTTATGGCAATGTATGGCTACAAGATTTCCTTCGCACAGCAGAATATGGGATATGGTAGTGCGATTTCTGTTGGAATCTTCGTGCTGGGCATGTTGGTAGTCGGTGGAATGCAGCTTATTCCAAAGCTGTTTGCGAAAAAGGAGGCATAGGATATGAAAAAGAAACAATATGGAATGACACCGGGAAGAAGTTTTGGAAATGGAGTCATGAGTGTCGTACTGAATCTGATCATGCTCCTGTTTTCTGCAAGCTGTATTTTCCCGTTGGTTTGGATGTTCTATTCCTCATTAAAAGAGAAGAGACAGTTCAATGCAGATATTATCGGACTGCCTAAGAATCCTACTTTAAACAATTATATCAGAATTTTAACCAATCCCGATTATCACATGGGAGAGTCCTTGATGAACAGTATCCGGACGACGTTAGTATCCGTGTTCTTCATTGTATTGTTTGGATTTATTTTAGGATACTTCCTTTCCCGTATCCGTTTTGCAGGAAACAAACTGATCTGGGTGATGCTGTTAATGGGTATGCTGATTCCGGTTCACTCCCTGTTGGTACCGATTTACGTTGTATTTAATGGCATGGGTGTGAATGATAAGTGGTTTACACTGATGATTCCTTATATTGCATTCGGTCTGCCGATCGCGGTATTTTTGATACAGAGCTTCATTCAGGAGATACCGACCGCGTTGGAAGAGGCGGCTTCGATTGACGGCTGTTCCTTCTCCGGCACGTTGTTTAAGATTATTATGCCGATCTGCCGTCCGGTTATGGTAACGGTAGCCGTTATTCAGACCTTTTCATGCTGGAATGAATTCTCCTTTGCATTGGTACTTATTAAGAACGTAAGACTGCAGACAGTTCCTTTGGCTGTAAAACAGTTCTCAGGACAGTTTGGTTCGGATTATCCAAAGATCATGACGGCGCTGCTGATTACGATGGCACCAATTATCATTATGTATTTCTGCTTCAGCAAACAGATTATCAAAGGTATGGTTGCAGGAGCTGTAAAGGGTTAAAGAAGGAAAAGATAAGTTCTAAGGCGGTGGGAGCCGTCTTAGAATTTCTATAGTTATATCTGCTTTTTTGAGAGGAAATACCTGTATGACAGAACAACAATTAGTGGATTTGCTTCAGAGTATGACATTGGAAGAAAAGATTGGTCAGCTCACACAGCTGGATGGGAGCTGTTTCTCGGGAGAGGGACCTGTGACCGGACCGGAGCAGGAGCTTGGAATTCCCAAGGAAAAATTTCTGCTTGCCGGAAGCATTCTGGGGGTGACAGGAGCTGACAAAATTGAGCAGATCAGAAGAATCTGCATAGAGGCGCAGCCACACCACATTCCGCCGATTTTTATGGCGGATGTGATTAATGGCTATCAGACCATACTGCCGATTCCGCTTGCCCTTGGCTGTACCTTCGAGGAAGAGGCTGCCAAAAAGACGGGGGATATTATGGCAAGGGAGGCGGCGGCAGATGGACTGGATATAACGTTTGCACCAATGGTAGATCTGGTCAAGGATGCCCGTTGGGGACGGGTCATGGAATCCACAGGCGAGTCTGTATATCTCAACAGCCGTATGGCGGCAGCCATGGTGGAGGGAATTCAGGGAGAGTCGGAGGATTTTTCGGGACATCTGGGTGCCTGTACCAAGCATTTTGCGGCATACGGGGCACCGATGGCGGGCAGAGAATACTGCGCAGTCGAACTGTCGGAAAGAAGTTTGAGAGAGGAGTATCTGCCATCCTATCAGGCGGCAATTCATGCCGGAAGTGCGATGATGATGACTTCCTTTAATACATTGGATCGAATTCCCGTGACAGGAAATGAGAAAATTATGAGAGGCATTCTAAGGGATGAAATGGGATTTCAAGGGGTTCTTATTTCGGACTGGAATGCGATTGGAGAATTGATTTTAAATCATGTGGCGGAGGATAAAAAGGAAGCCGCAAGACAGGCTGTCGTAGCTGGTGTCGATATAGATATGATGAGTGGGTGTTATATGTCCAGGATGGAGGAACTTGTCCGGGAGGGGACGGTTGAAGAAGGGCTGATCGATGAATCCGTACTTCGTATTCTGAAATTAAAAAATCGTCTTGGACTTTTTGAAAGACCAAACCGTGCAGAAAAGCTGCCGGAATATGGTGTGGCGCTGCTTTCGGAGGAAAACCGCAAAGTGGCAAGAGAAATTGCTGCAAAGACGATGGTGCTTCTGAAAAACGAGGAGAACTTCCTGCCACTTAAGCGGGAAGAGGATGTGGCACTAATCGGTCCTTATATGGAAGAAAAAGGAATTCTGGGGGCATGGTCTTTCTTTGGAGACCGGGAAAAGAGCATTACGATCCTGGAGGGAGTGCGGAGCAAAAATCCATCTGCCCATGCAAAAAGCGGATGTGGAATTTTGAATCCGGGTCAGACCGTCTATGGATTTAAGTTTCATGAAACCAACGAAATGACGGAAGAGGAGACAGAACGGAGCATACAGGAAGCGGCAGAGTATGCAGCTGCGCATAAAAAGGTGGTACTGGCGCTTGGTGAATCTCCGTTACAGACCGGGGAAGGCGGAAGCAGAGCGGATATTACGATTCCGGATGTGCAGAAAAAACTGCTTGATGCGGTCTATGCGGTCAATCAGAACCTTGCCGTGATCGTATTTGCCGGAAGACCACTCGATATCCGTGCGATTAAGGAAAAGGCAAAGAGTATTCTGTATGTCTGGATGCCGGGAACGGAAGGCGGCAATGCCATAGCAGATATTTTATATGGAGACAGGGTGCCGGAAGCGAAGCTTTCCATGTCTTTACCATACTGTGTAGGGCAGTGCCCGGTATGCCATAATGAATTCTGGACAGGAAGACATGTGGAAGATGGTGAAAATATAACCAATCGTTTTCAGTCCAAGTATCAGGATATCCCGAACGCTCCGCTGTATCCCTTCGGATACGGACTCAGTTATACGGACTTTACCTATTCCGATGTGGAACTGGATAGAGCAGAAATCCATGAAGGGGAAGAATTGGAAGCGGCAGTCGTTGTGGAAAATACCGGTGCGGTAACAGGGAAAGAGGTTGTACAGCTTTATCTGACTGATGAATATGCCAGTGTGGCAAGGCCAATCAGGGAATTAAAGGGCTATCAGAAAATATGTCTTGCACCGGGTGAAAAGAAAAAGGTGGTATTTAAAATTAGCATGGATATGCTTTGTTTTTATGACAGAAAAATGGAATACAGGGCAGAGCCGGGCAGCTTTATCGTACGGATCGGAACAGATTCCGTAAATGGTAAGGAAGCACGCTTTTGGCTGAGAAAATGAGAAGATGGTGTGTAAAAAGTCTTTCCTGATTCAATGAGGAAGGTTTATAGACGGATAAAATGGTCGGCAGGGACCGGGAATGTAAGGAACTTTGCCGGCTGTTTTTGTTTAAAAATCTTGACAAATCATGGCAAGCAATATAAGGTAACTAATAATAGTTTATTGATAGATTTGAATCAGGGAATGGATCGGATTAAATGACAAAAAAGGAATTTTTGGATGAATTGAGAATTGCACTGAGTGGTCAGGTACCTTACAGTGTGATCAATGAAAATGTGGAATATTATGATACCTACATTTCCATGCAGGTGCGCAAGGGAATGCAGGAAGAAGAGGTGTTAGAGTCACTCGGTTCTCCGAGACTTCTGGCACGGACGATAATTGAAGCGGAGAAATATGCCGGAAGAGATCCCAGAGAGGGTGCGCAGACGGCAGATGGTACAGAAGAAAAGCGGGAGGGTGCAATGGCTGGGCTTCGGCGTAAGCTCGCAGAGATGCCGGGGTGGCTGATGTTAGTTATTATCGTGCTTGTGCCGATTTTGTGCATGACAGTATTGTCTGCGGTATTTTCTATTGTTTTCTCACTGTTAGGACCGTTTCTTCTACCGATTTTATTGATTCTTTTTATTTTAACATTGCTTAAGAAACGCTAGGGAAAGGGGCATGAGCAGGTAGAACTGCTTATGCCTCTTGTTGCTTTGTACGCACTTTTTTTAAAACAAATATCCCCTCGACATAATCGAGGGGATACGATGAGGGGAGTATAAATAATTTATATAAGGGTTTGCAAATCGGAACCTTGAAGGGGTAGTTCCTGTTTGCATTTTTAATATAACATATATTTCTACAAAATGCAACAACAAAATAGTACTAAAGTCCTTGAAAAATGAAATATATTTTTTGTATAAAATGAATAAAGCAGAGGAACAATAAAGGTGTAACAAATAATCCTTAGGAGGAAATGAATATGTCTAATCAGAATAATAACCAGAACAACAACTGTCAGAACAGTACACAGAACAACAACCAGAAGAAGCAGAACCAGAACAACAAGTTCAACAACAGCACTGGTTCTTCCAATTCAAAAAATGCAGACAATGCAGATAACAACCAGAAGAACAGAGAGTTTGATTTCTAAGCTCTGACAGAATAAAGGGCGGTGTCACCAGGCACCGCCTTTTTTGTTCTATTGACAGCCGGACGGACGGGCTTTAATATAGAACTATGAGAAAATTTGAATTGATTGCACCATGTCATTTTGGCGTGGAGGCGGTATTAAAAAAAGAAATTATAGAACTGGGATATGATGTCCTGCAGGTAGAGGACGGACGTGTTACCTTTTACGGAGATGAGGAAGCTCTCTGTCGGGCAAATGTATTTTTAAGAACGGCGGAACGGATATTGATTAAAGTGGGCAGTTTTCATGCGGAAACTTTTGACGAACTCTTTGAGGGTACCAAAAATCTCGCATGGGAGGAATATATTCCGAAAAATGGAAAATTCTGGGTTGCGAAGGCAGCCAGCGTCAAAAGCAGACTGTTCAGCCCTTCGGATATCCAGTCCATTATGAAAAAAGCGATGGTGGAGCGGCTAAAGAGCGTCTATCATATCGACTGGTTCAGGGAAGATGGTGAGAATTTTCCGTTGAGAGTATTCCTGATGAAGGATGAGGTCACGGTGGGACTGGATACGACCGGAGAATCCCTGCATAAGAGAGGATACCGGAAGCTTACGGCGAAGGCTCCGATTGCAGAAAATCTGGCGGCGGCACTCATTATGCTGACTCCGTGGAAAAGGGACCGGATTCTGGTGGATCCTTTTTGCGGAAGCGGAACCTTTCCGATTGAAGCGGCGATGATGGCAGCAGGAATCGCGCCCGGTATGAACCGCAGTTTTACGTCGGAAAGCTGGACGCATGTGATTGCTAAAAAGAACTGGTATGACGTGGCTGATGAGGCGCGAGAACTGATCTGTCCGGATGTGGATACAGATATACAGGGATACGATATTGATCCGAAAATGGTGGAAATCGCAAGGGCAAATGCAGGACTGGCAGGGGTGGATAAGCTGATTCATTTTCAGAAAAGACCGGTAGAGCAGCTTTCCCATCCAAAAAAATATGGATTTATCATTACAAATCCGCCCTATGGAGAACGGATCGAGGAAAAGAAAAACCTTCCGGCACTCTATTCCATGATCGGAGAGCGGTTCAGAGCGCTGGATGACTGGTCCATGTATCTGATCACGGCTTATGACCAGGCAGAACGGGATATTGGAAGAAAAGCCGATAGGAACCGGAAAATTTATAATGGCATGATGAAGACATACTTTTATCAGTACATGGGTCCAAAGCCGCCCAGAAGACCGAAAAACGATTAGAATGGCAGGAGAAGGACATGCAGGAGAGACTGATGCGCTACACTGCGCTTATTACGACTGTATTGGCGTTGGTTTCAATGGCAGTCATGCTTCGGTTTGCCTCGGCAAAAACCATCGTGATTGCAGAAGAAGTGACGGCAGGCTCCGGTGCCGAGCAGGAGTATGCGGAAAAGAAGCAGGAAAGCATTCCGTTGCATCTGGTGGAGAATAAGGCAGTTTCCCCTTCTGTTTGCATTCCGTTGCCGGAGGATGTCAGACCGGATGACATTGTCATAGAGAATCACTATATTGAACACCGTATTAATGTGATTATTGCCGGAGCCGAAACATCTTATTATAAGGAAAAAGAAATAAATGGTGGTATAGGCAGCATTCGTGCGGCAGCATGCTATAAGGAGTCGGACAGTGTTGTTCTGGCATTTCAGATGGATGGGCTTTATGAACATAAATATCTGTTGGAGGAACATGCACTGTTTCTGGAATTTGTAAATCCGCATGAGATGTATGACCGGATCATAGTACTGGATGCCGGACATGGAGGAGCAGATAATGGCAGAAAGGAACACGGCTTAAAGGAAAAGGATGCTTCTTTATTTATTGTGGAACAGGTCAGGAATACTTTTGAGGATTCCGGGGTACGTATTTACTGTACGAGGCAGGAGGACGCTTCGATTTCGGCAGAGAAGAGAATTGCCTTTATCAATGAATTAAGACCGGACCTTGTAATCAGTGTACATTTGAATGCGAGTGAAGAGCAGAGCCTGTATGGAACCGAAGTATGGTACAATGAGCAATATGTGATTCCTGTTTTTGGAAATGTGGAACTGGCAGATTTGCTGGAGCGGTGTGTTGTCAGGGCGGCAGACGGCAGGGCAAACGGACTGGTGGCATGCGGCAGCCGCATGCTGCAGGGAAGTAAAGAGGCAACAGAACAGAAACAAAAGCAAGGGAAAGAAACGGATGTGCTTTATACGGAAGAGGAAGAACTGCTTATGGGTGTCAGGGCACCTGCGGCGGTACTGGAGGCAGGGTATCTGACGAATCCAAGGGAAAGGCAGTTATTAGAGCAGGAAGCCTATCAGAAGATGATCGCAGAGGGAATCTGTGATGCGATTAGACAATGGGAGGAACAGACAGAAGAATGAAAATTGTATTTGCGACCGGAAATGCTGGAAAGATGAAAGAAATCAGAATGATTCTTGCCGATATGGATGCAGAGATACTTTCCATGAAGGAAGCCGGTATTGAAGCGGACATCGTGGAGGATGGAAATACCTTTGAGGAAAATGCGGTAATTAAGGCAAAGGAAATTGCAAAGTATACGGATGGAATCGTGCTTGCGGATGATTCCGGACTGGAGATTGATTATCTGAACGGTGAACCGGGCATCTATTCGGCAAGGTATATGGGAGAGGATACTTCCTATCATATTAAAAATGCAAATCTGATGGAACGGTTAAACGGCGTACCGGATGAAGAACGTACTGCACGGTTTGTCTGTGCCATTGCGGCGCTCCTGCCGGATGGAGAGGTTATTACGACAAAGGGAACGATAGAAGGCAGGATTGGATATGAAGAAAAAGGAGAGAATGGTTTTGGCTATGATCCGATTTTTTTCCTGCCGGAATATGGAAAATATTCGGCGGAGCTTTCTGCGGAAATGAAAAATGAACTGAGTCACAGAGGAAAAGCATTGCGTGCCATGAAGGAAGAACTGAAGAAACGCATGCAGTAGGTGAAAAGAGCAAAAATATATGAAAATACTGATCGTAAGTGATACACATAGGAAACATGAAAATTATCTGAAGGTTTTGGAAAAGGAGGCGCCCCTTGATATGGTGATTCACTGTGGAGATGCGGAGGGTGCGGAATATCTGATTGGGGAAGCGGCGGGCTGTCCGCTTCATATCGTACTGGGAAACAATGACTTTTTTTCGGATCTGCCAAGAGAAATTGAAACGGAAATCTGTGGAAAGAAAATCTGGATTACACACGGACATAATTATTACATTTCGATGGGCAGTGAAATGCTAAAACAGGAGGCAAAGAGCCGGGGCATGGATATTGTGCTGTATGGGCATACACACCGGCCGGTAGTGGATGTGGAGGAAGGGCTTACAGCAGTGAATCCGGGAAGCCTGTCTTATCCGAGGCAGGAGGGCAGACGACCGTCCTATGCTGTCATGGAGGGGGGGAGAAGACGGAAATTTTGATTTCCATATTTACTTTTTATAAAAATATGTTTATAAAAATATAAAATTATAGTTGACAAGGTAAAATCAGTATTATATAATATGTCTTGCGTCACGGCGGTTGACTTGATGACGGTATTTGAACGGGGTGTGGCTCAGCTTGGCTAGAGCGCCTGGTTTGGGACCAGGAGGTCGCAGGTTCGAATCCTGTCACCCCGACTGCAGATATATTATATGCGGGTGTAGTTCAATGGTAGAACACTAGCCTTCCAAGCTAGATACGTGGGTTCGATTCCCATCACCCGCTTGGCGGATGCAAATCCGCATAGCTGTTTCCGACAGGAGCAGATACGTGTTCGTAGCTCAGCTGGATAGAGCAACGGCCTTCTAAGCCGTGGGTCGGGGGTTCGAATCCCTTCGAGCACGTTTGGAACAGGACAAGCCATCTGTTCCGTATATGGTGGGTATGGCGCAGTTGGCTAGCGCGCCAGATTGTGGCTCTGGAGGCCGTGGGTTCGAGTCCCATTACCCACCCTTTACACAAGGGTCAAGCAGTGAAGACAAGCCTGGTGTTATAATGGGCTATCGCCAAGCGGTAAGGCACAGGACTTTGACTCCTGCATTCGCTGGTTCGAATCCAGCTAGCCCAGTTTCGTGTAATCATGGGGGCGATTAGCTCAGTCGGTAGAGCACCTGACTTTTAATCAGGTTGTCGGGGGTTCGAATCCCCCATCGCTCAGGAAAGCAGAAGCGTAGAAACGTAGAGTTCTACGCTTTTTTCTAATTTAAATGTAAAGAGAATACGAAGGGAGAAACACAAATGAGTCTATTCACACTTTTTGTACTGGCAGTGGGGCTGTCTATGGATGCCTTTGCAGTGTCGGTCTGTAAGGGACTTGCAATGCGTAAGGTTACCGTGGGAAAAATGGCGCTTGTGGGCGCCTGGTTTGGCGGATTTCAGGCACTGATGCCGGCAATTGGTTATGTGCTTGGATGTCAGTTTAAAGAAAGGATCATGGCAGTGGATCACTGGATTGCGTTTGTACTGCTGGCTTTTATCGGCATCAACATGATTCGGGAATCTGCAGGAAAAGAAAAGGAAGAACAAAGCTGCGGGAATGAAACGGAAGGCGAATCCCTAAAGCCGCGCGCCATGTTTGTGCTGGCAGTGGCAACCAGTATTGATGCACTTGCGGTTGGTATTACCTTTGCTTTTCTGGAGGTGAATATCATGGCGGCAATGCTCTTTATCGGAGTGATTACCTTTGCTCTTTCCATGGTGGGAGTAAAGGTCGGCAATGTATTTGGAACAAAGTACAAATCCAGGGCAGAGCTTTCTGGAGGTGTGATTCTGGTGCTGCTTGGCATTAAGATTTTATTGGAGCATATGGGAATTATATAAAAGCCTTGTATAATCATTTATATTCATCTATAATAGGCATACTGTGTTTATCGTAGAGACAAAGGAGGAAGCTTATGAGTGAAAGGTTGAAAAGTGAACAGCAGGAGAATAAGATGGGCGTTATGCCGGTCAATAAGCTGCTTTTATCCATGTCACTGCCGATGATGATTTCCATGCTCGTGCAGGCATTGTATAATATCATAGACAGTATTTTTGTAGCCAGGATCAATGAGAATGCTCTTTCGGCAGTTTCGCTTGCTTTTCCGCTGCAGAGTCTGATGATCGCAATGGGAGCCGGTACAGGAGTTGGTGTCAATGCAGTGCTTTCCAAGGCACTGGGAGAAAAGAATTTCCGAAAGGCGAACAGTGCAGCAGAGCATGGAGTTTTTCTTGCGGTTGTTTCTTATATCATTTTCGTGGTGCTTGGATTTTTTGCAGTCCGACCGTTTTATCATTCACAGACTGCGGATGTGCAGATTGTGGAATATGGGGTTTCCTATCTGACAATCTGTTGTGTATGTTCGTTTGGGCTTTTTACGCAGATGATTTTCGAAAGACTTCTGCAGTCCACGGGAAAGACAATCTATACAATGATCACACAGGGAACCGGAGCCATTATTAATATTATTCTGGATCCGATTTTGATTTTCGGATATTTTGGAATGCCCCAAATGGGAGTTGCAGGAGCAGCAGTGGCTACGGTAGCGGGACAGATTGTAGCGGGAATCCTTGCGGTGCTGTTTCACTTTCGGAAAAATCATGAAGTAAAGATTAATTTGAAGCGTTTCAGACCGGAAAGGAAAATGATCCTGCATATTTATGAGGTTGGTATTCCTTCTATCATAATGCAGGCAATCGGTTCGGTCATGGTATATGGTATGAATCGGATTTTAATTTCTTTTACCTCAACGGCAACGGCAGTATTCGGAGTCTATTTCAAGCTGCAGAGCTTTATCTTTATGCCGGTGTTTGGTCTGAATAATGGTATGGTACCCATCCTTGCTTATAATTACGGCGCACGCAATAAGGAGCGCATGTTAAAGACCATAAAGCTGAGTATCTGCTATGCGGTTTCGGTTATGCTGGCAGGGCTGATTGTGATGGAACTGATACCGGACAGGCTTTTGATGCTGTTTAGCGCTTCGGAGACGATGATTGCCATGGGAGTGCCGGCACTTCGTATTATCTGCTTAAGCTTTGTATTTGCGGGATTCTGCATCATTTGCGGGAGTGTATTTCAGGCACTTGGAAACGGTGTGTACAGTATGCTCGTATCGATTGCAAGACAGCTTATAGTGCTTCTGCCTGTGGCATATCTGCTTTCCAGAATCGGAAATGTGAATTATGTGTGGTGGTCCTTTCCGATTGCGGAAATTGCATCTCTGACTATGACCATTTTTTTTCTGATTCGAATCAATAGGAAAATCATATCGCAGATAGAGGAATAGGGCATAAAAAAGGCGGGCAACAGAAACTTGAAAAGGTTCAGATTCTGCCGCCCGCATTCCGGAAGTCATGCGGGCAACAGGACTTGAACCTGCACGGTCTCCCACCAGAACCTAAATCTGGAGCGTCTGCCAATTCCGCCATGCCCGCTTGTGATACAAAGTGCAACATACAGATTATATATCATTGTTGATAGGAAAGTCAATTATAAAATACGAACTTGCAAAGGAGAAAAATATGGAGATATTGTTACAGGCCGCTTTACTTGTGGTTGGATTTGTAATGTTAGTCAAAGGAGCCGACTGGTTTGTGGAAGGGGCATCCAAGATTGCGGATCATTTCGGGATTCCGCAGTTGATCATCGGTCTGACGATCGTGGCGTTTGGAACAAGTGTGCCGGAGGCGGCAGTCAGTATAACGGCGGCGATGGGCGGGAGCGCTTCCATTACAATAGGTAATGTACTGGGCAGTAATATTCTGAATATACTGATCATTCTTGGCATTACCTCGGTGATCGTACCACTGACGGTTCAGAAGTCTACCCTGCGTTATGAAATCCCGTTTGTCATTTTTGCTTCTGTACTGCTTCCTGTGTTAGGGCTCAAGGACGGGACAGTCTCACGGATGGACGGTGTGATATTGTGGCTGGGAATGCTTTTTTTTATCATGTATTTATTATATATGGCAAAACACGGAAACGGACTGGGCGGGGATGTGCCGGAAGCAGAAGAGGGAGAGAGTGTGCTTAAAATGCTTTTTCTGGTTGCCGTCGGCATGGTGATGATCGTATGGGGAGCGGATATTTCGGTAGATGCAGCAACTTCGCTTGCCAGAATTTTCGGTATGAGTGAACGGTTCATCGGTCTGACGATTGTGGCACTCGGAACTTCACTGCCTGAGCTGATTACTTCAGTGACAGCCGGGCTGAAGGGCAAAGCGGATATTGCAGTCGGCAATATTGTGGGTAGTAATATCTTCAATCTGCTGTTTGTAGTCGGTACAGCGGCGCTCATTACACCGGTGGAATATGCGCCAAGATTTACGGTGGACAGCATCGTGGCAATTGCAGCGGCAGTATTGCTTTTTATCTGTGTGATAAAGGACCGGAAGTTAAAGCGCGCAGGCGGTGTAATTATGCTGGCTGGTTATGCGGCATATTTTGTTTATTTAATTAGTTGAACTTGCCCGAAAATTCTGCTATAATCGTTTTGAAACGGGCACTGAATACATGCCCCAAACAGTAAAGAGAATAGAAGGAGATGTCAGCATGAAAGGTAATATCGTAGTTGGACAGTCTGGCGGCCCTACAGCCGTTATCAACTCATCTGTAGCAGGTGTTTATGCCGCTGCTAAGAAATTAGGCGTGAAAAAAGTATATGGTATGGTACATGGTATTGAGGGATTTTTAGAGGACAAGCTCTATGACCTTGATTTATCTTTATCCGAAGAGGAAGGAATCGAATTATTAAAGAGAACTCCTTCCGCATTTTTAGGCTCCTGCCGTTTCAAGATGCCCAAGATCGAAGGACATGAAGATGTTTACGAGAAGGTATTTGAAATCATGGAGAGGCATGATATCGAGTGCTTGTTCTACTGTGGCGGAAATGATTCCATGGATACCGTTAAGATGTTATCTGATTACGCAGCAGCACATGGAAAAACCCAGAGATTCATGGGTGTTCCGAAGACCATCGATAACGATCTGCCGATCACAGACCACTGCCCGGGCTACGGCTCTGCAGCAAAATATATTGCAACATCCATGAAAGAGATTATCCGTGACAACGAGTCCTTCGGTGCTAAGAAGCCGACCGTATGTATCGTTGAGATCATGGGACGTAACGCAGGCTGGTTAACAGCAGCAGCAGCTCTTGCCAAGGGAACTGACTGCAGCGGTGCAGATGCCATCTACTTACCGGAGAAGACTTTTGATATCGATGCGTTTATGGCGAAGGTAAAAGATCTGGCAGCTGCCAGATCTTCCGTAGTAATCGCTGTATCGGAAGGTGTTAAGGTTGCAGACGGTCGTTACGTATGTGAACTTGCAAATGAGAACATTGCAGTAGATGCTTTCGGACACAAGCAGATGTCCGGTACAGCTGCTTATCTTGCGCAGTTAGTAGCAGCAGAGACAGGATTAAAGACCAGAGCAGTTGAGTTCTCTACCTTACAGAGAGCCGCTACACATCTTGCTTCTTTAACTGATATCAACGAAGCATTCCAGGTAGGTCACGATGCAGTTATGGCTGCAGAAGAAGGCAAGACCGGTATGATGATCACATTAGACAGAAATGGTGACGATCCGTATCAGTGTGGTACAAGCGCATATGATATTCATGCCATCGCTAACGTGGAGAGACCGGTTCCGGCTGAGTGGATTACAGAGGATGGATGCAACTTAAATGAAGGCTATGAGAAATATGCAAGACCGCTTATTATGGGCGAGTTACAGCCGCTGTTCGTAAATGGTACACCGAGACATCTTGTAATGAAGAAATAGTGGCTTCTGTTACAGGTGCATAAGAACAGAATTCAGGGCACAGGATTTTATCCTGTGCCTTTTTGCGTGCAAAAACACCGTTAGATAGAAAAATTACCTAAACTATTGATTAAATTCTTAAATATGTTAATATGAATTTAACTATTTAAGTAGGAGGAACAGAAAATGGGTATTGTATTTGAGGAAAAACAGCGTGTATTTAAGCTGGATGCAGGGGATACGACTTACATGATCGGACTTGCGGGAGAAGAAGGATTTGCCGGGCATCTTTATTTTGGAAAGAGGCTGAATGACTGTATGACGGATGATCTGCTTCGAGTCACGGAGCCGCCTTTTGCACCGGATACTAATAATAGAGACCGGATTTCCTTTATGGATGCGTTACCTTTTGAGTATGCGTCCCATGGTGTTGGAGACTTTCGGGATTCTTCGATCAGAGTGCGTACCGTGGGAGGAACAACGGCGGTATCTCCGGTCTATCATTCTCATAAAATATACGCCGGAAAGCCGGGCATCGACGGGATGCCGGCGGTATTTGGAAAGGAAGAGGAATGTATGACACTGGAGCTTATGCTGAAGGATGAGGCATTAAAGCTTAAGGTCGTACTGTATTATACTGTATTTGAAAAACTTCCGGTGATTGTACGTCATGCAAAGATATGTAACGAAAGTGAGAATACGCTGTGGCTGACCAAAGCCATGTCGGCATGTCTGGATATGGACAACCGGGATTATGAAATGATTACGCTGCATGGTGCATGGGCCAGGGAAAGACATATACAGCGCCAAAAGATCGGTTACGGAAGTCAGGGAGTGGAATCGCTGCGCGGGGAAACAGGACATCAGGAACAGCCGTTTCTGGCTGTGTGCGCACCGGAGGCAACGCAGAGAAGCGGAGAGGTTTATGGCTTCCACCTGATCTATTCCGGAAACTTTAAAGTGAGAGCACAGATCAATCAGTTTGACCTTTTACGTGTGAATATCGGTATCAATGATGAGGATTTTACATGGCAGTTAAAGCAGGGAGAGAGTTTTGATACACCGGAGGCAGTGCTTGTCTATTCGGATCAGGGCATAGGCGGTATGAGCCGGGCATTCCATGATCTGTACCGGAATCATCTGATCCGCAGCCCGTATGTATTTGAAAAGCGGCCGGTTCTGATTAATAACTGGGAAGCAACTTATTTTGATTTTAATACGGAGAAACTTTTGCAGATCGCAGAGAAGGCGGCGGAAAGCGGTATTGAAATGCTTGTCATGGATGATGGCTGGTTTGGCCACAGAGAGGATGACAATTCTTCTCTGGGGGACTGGTATGTAAATGAGGAAAAAATAAAAGGCGGGCTGAAAAATCTGGTAGACAAGGTCAATGCGTTAGGACTGAAATTCGGTATCTGGTTTGAGCCGGAAATGATCTCACCGGATTCGGAGCTTTACAGGGAGCATCCGGACTGGGCAATCGCCATTCCGGGAAGGACACCGTCTATGGCAAGGGGACAATATGTTCTGGATCTGACCAGAAAGGAAGTCAGGGACTACATTTTTGAGCGCATGGAAGAGATTCTTTCCGGTGCGAACATTGAATATGTGAAATGGGATATGAACCGTCCGCTTTCGGATATTGCAGGAGCGAAGCTTCCGCCTGGGCAGATGGGAGAATTTTATCACCGCTATGTACTGGGTGTCTATGAGATGCAGGAACGTCTGGTGAGCCGGTTTCCGAAGCTTTTACTGGAGAACTGCTCCGGTGGTGGGGCACGCTTTGATCCGGGTATGCTGTATTACAGCCCGCAGATCTGGTGCTCGGACGATACGGATGCAATCGAGCGGCTTTCCATTCAGGAGGGTACGGCGATGATTTATCCGCTTTCCTGTATGGGCGCTCATGTGAGTGTCTGCCCGAATCATACGGTGGGACGCAATACCCCGTTTTTCACAAGAGGCATTACGGCACTCGCCGGCACCTTTGGCTATGAGCTGGATATTACAAAGCTTCCGAAAGAGGAAGTGGAAGCCATACCGGGACAGGTGGAACTGTATCACCGCTTTGCAGAACTGATTGTGCGGGGGGACTATTACCGCCTGGTCTCAACGACGGAAGGAAAGGGCTGCGACTGTTATATGGTTGTGGATAAGGAAAAGGAAAATGCCCTGCTTTCTTATGTGCAGGTACAGGGCAGACCGAACTGTCACAGCCGCAATGTGCGTATGCAGGGGCTGAAGGAAGATGTGCTTTATACTGTTAAAGGAATCGGCGCAGATTATGAGAAAACGCTGCGTGGCGATGCACTCATGTATGCAGGGGTGCAGATTCCGGAGCTTTGGGGCGATTATCAGGGAATGCTGTTGGAAATTCATGCCCGCCGTTAGGCGGGCTGCCTGCCATTAGGCGGGCTGCCTGCGGATAGGCAGTTAAAAAGGATGGAAAGAAAGGATAGGATTATGGCAAAACATGTTCGTATGTCGGATATTGCGGAGGTGGTCGGTGTGAGCACCGTGACCGTATCCAAGGCGCTTGGCGGACAGAAGGGTGTCAGTGATCAGGTGCGGGAGAAGATACTGAAGACCGCGGAAGAGATGGGTTATCAGAAAAATATGGTAACGGTGGATGCAGATAAGGCAAGCTATAATATCGGGGTATTGATTCCGGAAAGATTCGTTACAAAATACGCTTCATTTTATTGGAGCATGTATCAGGAGACTGCGAAAAGAGCAGTGCAGAAAAATTGTTTTACCATGCTGGAAATCATTGGAGAGGATAAAGAAGAGCGTGGAGGAATGCCACTGCTTTTACAGGAACAGAAGGTGAGCGGCATTCTGATCATAGGATGGACGAATAATGTTTATTTGGAAAAACTGAAAAGCCAGGTAAGGGTTCCGTTTGTCTGTATGGATTTTTATGAAGAAAATGTAGACGGAGTAAACTGTGTTTGTGACTGTGTGATTTCCAACGGTTTTTATGGAGCTTACCGGCTGACCAATTATCTGTATGGAAAGGGGCACAGTAAAATCGGTTTTGTCGGAACCTATCTTGCCACCAACAGTATTATGGACCGTTATCTGGGTTACATGAAAGCGATGCTGGAGCACCGGCTGGAGGTGCGAAAGGACTGGGTGTTAAAAGACCGTGATGAAAACAGCGGATCAATGGATGGATACCGGACCCATGTCAGACTGCCGGAGGAACTTCCGACGGCATTTGTCTGCAACTGTGACCTGACGGCAAGCTATGTGATTCGGGCGCTGAGAAAAAGGGGGATGCGTGTCCCAGAGGATGTTTCCGTGGTCGGTTTTGATAACTATCTGAATCCGGAAATGAGTGATATCGGTATTACCACATATGAGGTAGATATGAAGGGGATGGCAAAGACGGCTGTCAGCGTTCTGTTAAAGAAAATGGTTCGGAATGATTTTCATGCCGGATGCTGCATTGTGGAAGGAAGGCTGATTGAAAAGGAGAGTGTACGGGCTTTGATTTAGCCCCAAAGGAGGAGAAAAGATGTTAGCAGAAGAATTCAAAAAACATTTGACAGAGACAATTATTCCGTTCTGGAGCCGTTTAAAGGATGAGGAGAACGGTGGATTCTACGGTTATATGGATTATGATAAGAATCTGGATAAAAAAGCAGTCAAAGGCTGTATCTTAAACAGCCGGATCGTATGGTTTTATTCCAATGCGTATATGCTTTTCCAGGATGAGAAGCTGTTAAGGCTTGCAGAGCACGGCTATCGTTTCCTGAAGGAGCATTGTCTGGATAAAGAGGAAGGCGGTATTTACTGGTCTGTTACTTATGACGGAAAGCCGGAGGATACGACCAAACATACCTATAACCAGGCGTTTGCCATCTATGCGCTATCTTCCTATTATGATGCTTCTAAAGAGAAAGAAGCACTGGAACTGGCAGGAGAACTGCTTCATATAATTGAAGAAAGGTGTACGGATGCAATCGGTTACAAGGAGGCCTTTGACCGGAGTTTCCATGAAATTGAGAATGACAAGCTTTCCGAGAACGGTGTGATTGCGGAAAAGACGATGAACACTTTGCTGCATATTTTCGAGGCATATACGGAATATTACCGTGTAAGCGGTGATAAGACGGCAAAGGAAAGACTGATGTGGGCGATGGACACGGTTGCAGAGAAAATTTATAATCCGGGACTTAGAAGACAGGAGGTGTTCTTTGACCGTGAAATGAACAGCATCATTGATCTGCATTCCTATGGACATGATATCGAAACTGCCTGGCTGATTGACCGCGGAGTTGAAATTCTGGGAGAGCCGGACTATGAGAAGAAGATGTATCCGATTACCGAGGCACTGACTGCACAGGTATATAGAACGGCATATGACAATCATTCCCTTGCCAATGAATGCGAAAAGGGAGTTGTGGATGAAAACAGAATCTGGTGGGTACAGGCAGAGGCTGTAGTCGGTTTCTACAACGGCTGGCAGAGGCATCCCGAAAGAAAGGAGTACCTGCAGGCAGCAGAGAATATCTGGGACTTTATCAAAACATATGTGGTGGATCCAAGAGAGGGGACCGAGTGGTTCTGGAGGGTTTCTAAAGATGGTTTGCCGGATACGGAAAAACCGATCGTAGAGCCGTGGAAATGTCCGTATCATAACGGAAGAATGTGTATGGAGATTATAAAGAGGAGTACGCTGAACCGGTAAGGGTTAACAGACAGAAAGCAAAAAGCGGATTCTTTTGTATTGCAGAGAATCCGCTTTTGCAGTATACTGATGGAAAACGATTTCCAAAGATGAGCAGATTTTTTACTACAGATGTTTACTTTTTCATGAAAGGACAATACGCATGGTATCCATAAAAGATGTGGCAAAGCATGCCGGAGTGGCGATTTCCACAGTATCCAAGGTTTTAAATCACTATCCGAATGTCAGTGAAGCAACAAAAAGGAAGGTTAATGAAGCAATTAAAGAGCTGGGGTTTGTGCCCAATGCGGTGGCGGCAGCGCTTTCCTCAAAGCGGTCCGGCAGAGTGGCCCTGCTCATCAATCTGAATACGCAGAGACAGGCGATTGATGAGATATCCATGCGTTATCTGTCCGGAGCCATAAACCGTGCTGTAGAATTGAATCTGGATGTGATCACGGTCTTTTTTTCCATGATACGGGATAAATCGCTGGAAGAAATTGTACGTTATCTTCAGTCGCAGAGTATAGATGGAATCATTATCTTCGGCATGTCCACAAAGGATACAGTATTACATGAACTGGTGGAGAGCCAGATTTTCAAGATTGTGCTGGTGGATGCACCGGTTATCAATGAAAGCACTTCCTGTGTATGGGTAGATCAGGAGCAGGCACAGTATGATGTGGTAAAGCATACCATACAGATGAGCCGGTATCATTACAAAAAGCTTCTGTATATTGCCGGGAAACGGGAAGCCTATGTAACGGAAAACAGGCTGCACGGCATTGAGCGTGTTGCGGAGGAGATGAAGCTGGAGCTGACGGTAAGGGACGGAGATTTTTCAGAACTGGCGGCACGCAATATTACATTGGAGGCGGGAGAGGATGCGGATATCATAGCCTGCGCATCCGATCTGATGGCAATCGGAGCCATGCGGGCGCTGATAGATATGGATGTATTCCATCCGGTCTGCGGTTTTGACGGCATCACACTGATGGGATATGCGGGAATGCAGATGAATACGGCAAAGCAGGATTTTGCAATGATTGCCGCAAGAGCACTGGAAGAGGTGAACAGACTGCTTACAGGAGGCGAGGGAGAAGAAATTATTGTGGCACACACATTAGAGCGGCTGCAGTATCTGGATATTATCTGTTAATAATAGACAGAGAAGGGCAGAAAAAATTGTGGAAGTTTTTTTCATTTTCCTCTTGCGGAAAACGTTTTCCTGTGCTATCTTATGTGTAGTGACAAAGTCACAACTTACAGTCATCGGAATATGTTGTATAGAAAGAGGACATGGTGAGCAATATGACATTACAATACAAAATGCAGAGAGAGGTATTTCAAATGAACATGGAGGAACAGCTTACAAAACTTACTCAGGATATGTATGGGAAAACAATTGAGCAGACAACGGATCAGGAACTGTATTATGCAGTTTTGAAATTGTCCAAGGAACTGCTTGACACAACAGCGCCGATTTCCGGAGATAAGAAGATTTATTATATTTCCGCAGAGTTTTTGATCGGTAAATTATTATCCAACAATCTGATCAATCTTGGCGTGTATGACAAACTGGAAGAAGTGTTAAAGGCACATGGAAAGGAACTTTCCAAAATTGAAGAGGTTGAGCCGGAGCCGTCTCTTGGAAACGGCGGTCTGGGAAGACTGGCAGCCTGCTTTTTGGATTCCATCGCAACACTCGGACTGCCGGGTGACGGTATCGGTCTGAACTATCATTTCGGACTGTTTAAGCAGGTATTCAAGGATAAGCTGCAGTGTGCAGAGAAGAATGACTGGATTGAGGAAAATTCCTGGTTAAATAAGACGGATGTTACTTTCGATGTAGCCTTTGGTGACAGAAAAGTAAAGTCCAGACTGTATGACATTGATGTAGTTGGTTATGAAAAAGGTGTGAACAAACTTCATTTGTTTGATATCGAGTCGGTAGATGAGAGTATCGTAAAGGAAGGCATTAACTTTGATAAGGAAGACATCGAGAAGAACCTGACACTGTTCTTATATCCGGATGATTCCGATGAGGCAGGAAACCTGCTTCGTATTTACCAGCAGTATTTTATGGTCAGCAATGCAGCACAGCTGATTTTAGCAGAGTTAAAAGAGAAGAAATATGACCTGCGCAGAATGTATGATTATGCGGTAATCCAGATCAATGATACCCATCCGACCATGGTGATTCCGGAGTTGATCCGTATTCTGATGGAGGAAAAGGCATTTACCATGGATGAGGCAATCGACGTGGTAAGCAAGACCTGTGCCTACACAAACCATACCATCCTTGCAGAAGCACTGGAGAAATGGCCGCTTAAGTATCTGGAGAAGGTCGTTCCGCAGTTAGTGCCGATCATCAAGGAGTTAGACAAGCGGGTTCGTGCAAAATATACCGATGAAAAGGTTCAGATCATCGACAAGGATGAGAGAGTGCATATGGCACATATCGACATCCACTATGGTTTCTCCGTAAACGGTGTTGCAGCAATCCATACCGAAATCTTAAAGGATACCGAGTTAAATCATTTTTACAAGATTTACCCGGAAAAATTCAATAACAAGACCAATGGTATTACCTTCAGAAGATGGTTATTATCCTGCAACCGTGAGCTGGCATCCTATCTGACAGAGACGATTGGAGAAGGTTTTAAGCATGATGCAGACCGTCTGGAGAAGCTGCTTGATTTTGCAGACGATCAGGCTGTACTTGATAAGCTTGCTGAGATCAAAATGCACAAGAAGGAAGAACTGGTTTCCTATGTAAAGGAAAAAGAGGGTGTAGAACTGGATCCGAATGCTATTTTCGATATTCAGGTAAAACGTCTGCATGAGTACAAACGTCAGCAGATGAATGCACTTTACATCATCCATAAATATCTGGAGATCAAGGCAGGCAAGAAGCCGTCCACGCCGGTTACCTTTATTTTCGGTGCCAAGGCTGCTCCGGCTTATGTCATTGCACAGGATATTATCCACCTGTTACTGGTGATGCAGGAAATCGTAAATAACGATCCGGATGTGAGCCCTTATATGAAAGTGCTCATGGTAGAGAACTACAACGTAAGCTATGCAGAGAAGCTGATTCCGGCATGTGATATTTCCGAGCAGATTTCTCTGGCATCCAAAGAAGCCAGCGGAACCGGCAATATGAAGTTTATGTTAAACGGTGCGGTAACACTGGGAACAGCTGACGGTGCAAACGTAGAGATTCATGATCTGGTAGGCGACGACAACATCTATGTATTCGGTAAGGATTCCGATACGGTTATCGCTCACTACGAGAAGGCAGACTATGTTTCCAAAGATTACTATGAGAAGAGCCCGGTCATCAAGGAAGCAGTGGACTTTATCATAAGCGACCTTGCTGTAAAGCACGGACACAAAGAGAATCTGGAGAGACTTTACAAGGAGCTTCTGAACAAAGACTGGTTCATGACATTGCTTGATCTGGAGGACTATATCGAGACCAAGGACAGAATGTTAAAGGACTACGAGGACAGACAGAAGTGGAAGAAGATGATGCTTGTAAACATTGCAAAGGCAGGCTTCTTCTCCTCTGACAGAACCATTGCAGAATATAACCGCGATATCTGGAAACTGAAATAGGATCGAAAAAGAAAATAGAAAATAGAAAAGGGAAAAAAGCTTCGGAAGCGCGTGATTGACGGCTTCCGAAGCTCTTTTTTATGGAGAGATAAATGGTATAAGGTCTAGTCGCTGAACAACTGTACCCAGCACTGTATTCCGTTTCCGGTGGTAAAATGTCCTATGCCGATTTTGTGAAAATGCGTATTCAGAATATTGGCGCGGTGTCCGGGAGAGTTCATCCATGCTGTCATGACCTGGCTGGAAGAACGCTGTCCCTTGGCAATGTTCTCACCGGCCCAGCCATAGGAAATTCCAAGGCTCTTCATGGCTGAAAAACATTCGGAGCCGTCTGGGCGGGTGTGGGAAAATGATTGTTCCAGCTCCGTGGCACGGATATTGGCTGCCTTGTTTAAATCGTCACTCAGAGAGAGCGCAGAGCAGTCGTTTTCCTGCCTGTACTGATTCACAAGTGTATGCACCTCGCCAATGGTCGGATCTGTGCTTTTGGTCTGTGTAGTCTGTTCAGAGACGGGCTGAACGGAGGCAGATGGAGAGCCTGTGGCAGAACGTCCTTCCGCAAAGCCGCTTGTGATGTAATGCTTATAATAGGCAGGCAGATCGGGGCCAAAGACGACCACAAGATCGGGATTGTTTGCCGCATAGGAATATACGTTAAAGGATGCACTTCCCTGTCTGCCTTCTGCGATTCCGGTGGTCAGAAAATGTTGGAACAGGAGATTCGCATCAGAGCCAAAAGCTGCCGCAACGTCAGGGTTTGCTGCAGTGTAGTAGGCCGGATCAAAAATGAGGGCATACTGTTCTGCGGAAGAAACAGTATCCTGTGGCGCTGCCTTGGCACATAGAGGGAAAGAGACGGCAGACAGCAGAAAAAGTAGTGCCGTACACCCAAGGGTGGAAAGGTATTTTGAAATTTTTTTCATAGAAAAAGCCTCCTTGATTTGTTTATATGTGATGAATGACACCTTTGGAACCTGCTATCATTATAGGTCAGGATTCCGGTAATTAGCAATCCGTTATTTTAGAGCTATTGGACAATTCACTCCTATTCACCCAATTCATCTGAAATAAGCATATAAGTTGTGCAATTCTACCAAAATGAAATAGGCAAATGTGTTGAAAACACCAAACTTGCAAATAGCATATTGCAAAAGAAAAGAACCTGTGGTATAAATTAACTATAGCAATTGGAAACGTTACCGATAACGATACCGACAACGTTTCCAAGAGTAACCAGAAGGGCAATCAGGACTGGAAAACAGGAGTATTGCCCGGCAACTAAAAACAATATTTTCATAAAAAGAAAGGGAGAGACAATTTTATGAAAAAGAAAGTTTTAAGCGCATTATTAAGTGTAGCAATGGTTTCCTCTTTATTAGTAGGCTGTGGCGCAGCAAAAGAGGAAGGAACAGCAGCAAAGGATGCACCGGCAGCAGAGGCTGGTACAGAAGCACCGGCAGCAGAGGGAGATGCTGCAGCAGCTGGTGAAGGCACTGTTTACTACTTAAACTTCAAACCGGAAGTAGAAGAGGTTTGGAACGAAGTAGCAGCAGCTTACACAGAGGAGACAGGCGTTCCGGTTAAGGTTCTGACAGCAGCCAGCGGTACTTATGAAGAAGTACTGAAATCCGAGATCGCAAAGTCTGAACCGGTTACCTTATTCCAGATCAACGGACCGGTAGGATATCAGTCCTGGAAAGATTACTGCTTAGATTTAAAAGACACAGACATCTACAATTCCTTATCTGATAAGTCCATCGCTATTACAAGCGGCGACGGCGTATATGGTATCCCGTACACAGTAGAAAGCTACGGTATCATCTACAATCAGGCAATCATGGATAAATACTTCGCAATGGACGGAGCTAAGGCAGCTAACATGGATGAGATCAACAACTTCGCAAAATTAAAAGAGGTTGTAGAAGATATGCAGGCTAAGAAGGATGACCTTGGAATCCAGGGTGTATTCGCTTCCACATCCTTACTTCCGGGCGAAGACTGGAGATGGCAGACACACCTTGCAAACCTTCCGGTTTACTATGAGTTAAAAGACAAGAGCATCTCTGATACAGACGCTTTAGAGTTCACACACTCTGAGAACATGAAGAACATCTTCGATCTGTACATCAACAATTCCACATGTGCACCTGGATTACTTGGATCCAAGGCAGTTACAGATTCCATGGCTGAGTTCGCATTAGGACAGGCAGCAATGGTTCAGAACGGTAACTGGGCATGGGGTCAGATTGCAGAGGTTGAAGGCAACACTGTAACAGAAGATAACATCAAATTCCTTCCGATCTACACAGGTGAAAACGGAGAAGAGAATCAGGGACTTTGCACAGGTACAGAGAACTTCTGGTGTGTAAACAGCCAGGCTTCCGAAGCAGATCAGAAAGCAACCATCGACTTTATCAACTGGATGATCACATCTGACAAGGGTAAAGATTACATGGTAAATGCACTTGGAAACGCAGCACCGTTCACAACCTTCTCTGATGATGAGAAGCCGAGCGATCCGCTTGCACAGGAAATGTTCCGTTGGATGGAAAACGGTAAAACAAGTGTATCCTGGAACTTCACCATCTTCCCGAGCCAGGATTTCAAGAATGACTTCGGTGACGCATTATTACAGTATGCTTCCGGAAACATGACATGGGATGACGTGAAAGATCTTGTAGTTACAAGATGGGCTGAAGAAAAAGCAGCTACAGCAGAATAATCAGTCAGAATTTTAAGTTTGATAACAAAGTTGTAACATGGAAGGGTGAGCAGCGGGGAAACCCCTGCCCGCCCTTTTTCAAAAGATGAAACGGTAGCTAAGGGATTGATGGTTTCATTAAAGGAGAGAGCATTATGCAAAAGACACTCAAAAAATATTTAGTTATTTTCACAGTACCAACATTGATCGCATTTTCTTTTGCATTTATTATTCCGTTTGTGATGGGTCTGTACCTGTCCTTCTGTGAATTTGCGACAGTCAAAAATGCAAAATTTGTAGGTCTTCAAAATTACATTACAGCCTTCAGTGGCAATCAGAAATTTTTATCCGCTTTATTATTTACCACTGCTTTTACGGTAGTTGGTATTATCACAATTAATATCTTTGCATTTGGAATTGCATTATTACTGACGAAAAAAATCAAAGGCACCAACATTTTCAGAACAGTTTTCTTCATGCCGAACTTAATCGGTGGTATCGTCCTCGGTTATACATGGCAGCAGATGATCAATGCGGTGCTGTTAAAATATGAAACAACGATTGTTACAAACGCAAAATACGGCTTCTGGGGTCTGGTTCTTCTGATGAACTGGCAGATGATCGGATATATGATGATCATTTACATCGCAGGCTTACAGAATGTTCCGACGGAACTGACAGAGGCAGCCAAGATCGACGGTGCTACCTCATGGCAGACACTGACCAAGGTAATCATTCCGATGGTTATGCCTTCCATTACGATCTGTATGTTCTTAACACTGTCCAACTGCTTTAAACTGTTCGATCAGAACAAGGCACTCACGAACGGTGCACCGATGAACAAGACAGAAATGCTCGCTCTGAATATTTACAATACTTTCTACGGCAAACCGGGATTTGAAGGTGTCGGTCAGGCTAAGGCGGTTGTATTCTTCTTAATCGTAGCAGGAATTGCATTAATCCAGCTTAAACTTACAAGAAGTAAGGAGGTAGAACAATAATGAGAACAAAAGAACACTCCAACAAAAAATTAGGTAATGTCATTATTTTCTGTTTCCTTTGTGTACTGACAGTAGTTTTCCTTTATCCGTTGTTCTTCATTTTGAACAACTCCTTTAAAGGTAAATTCTATATCAGTGCGGATCCGTTCTCTCTGCCGAACGCAGAGACCTTTGTAGGCAAGACAAACTATGTAAATGGACTGTTAAAGACAGGTCTGTTCAGTGCAATCGGATGGTCCTTCTTCATTACGATTGTTTCCGTAGTGCTGATCATTCTGTTTACATCCATGACAGCATACTATATTACCCGTGTGAAGAGTAAATACAGCTCTATTCTGTATTATATGTTTACCTTCTCCATGATCGTGCCGTTCCAGATGGTTATGTTTACCATGACCAGTCTGGCAGATACCTTCCACTTAAGAACTCCGTGGGGTATGTGTATTTTGTATCTTGGATTTGGAGCCGGACTTTCCGTGTTTATGTTCTCCGGCTTTGTAAAATCGATTCCGCTTGAAATCGAAGAGGCAGCTATGATTGACGGCTGCAATCCGCTGCAGACCTATTTTGGCGCGGTATTCCCGATTTTGAAACCGACAGCCATTACCGTAGCAATCTTAAATGCCATGTGGGTTTGGAACGACTTCCTGCTTCCGTACCTGGTAATCGGTATCTTGACAGATTACAAGACCATTCCGGTAGTAGTTCAAATGTTAGTTGGTTCCAATGGTAATAAGGATATGGGTGCCCTGATGGCTATGCTGGTACTCTCGATTATCCCGATTGTCATCTTCTACCTGACCTGTCAGAAGTATATCATCGAAGGTATGGTAGCAGGTGCGGTAAAAGGTTAAAGGAGCAGCTGTACAATGAGAAGAAGTGGTATATTGATGCCGGTTTCCAGTATCCCATCGGCATATGGAATTGGTGCATTTTCAAAAGAAGCATACGAGTTTGTGGATTTTCTGGAGAAAGCGGGGCAGAGTCTGTGGCAGATTCTGCCGCTTGGCCCCACCGGATACGGGGATTCTCCTTACCAGTCCTTTTCTACTTTTGCTGGAAACCCATATTTTATCGATCTGGAGCAGCTGGTAGAAAAAGGTTATATTACGAAAGCGGACTGCGAGGCATGTGACTTTGGAGACAATGCAGAGTATGTGGATTATGAGAAGATTTACAACTCACGCTTTCGTATACTTAGAAAAGCCTATGAGAACAGTGACATAGAGCGGGAGGCGGATTATGCAGAATTTTGTGCAAAAAATGCTTACTGGCTGGAGGATTATGCACTGTATATGTCTGTCAAAAACAAATTTGACGGCAAAAGCTGGTTAGAGTGGGACGAGGACATCAAGCTTAGAAAAGAACATGCAGTTGAACGTTATCAGAATGAGTACAGGGATGAAATCGGATTCTATAAATTCCAGCAGTATCTGTTCCAGACACAGTGGTTTGCCCTGAAAAAATATGCCAATAAAAAGGGAATCCAGATAGTAGGAGATATTCCGATTTATGTGGCGCTTGACAGTGCAGATACATGGTCGAATCCGAAGCTTTTCCAGCTGGAGGAGGATTGCACGCCGAAGGCAGTGGCAGGCTGCCCGCCGGATTCCTTTTCGGCAACCGGACAGCTTTGGGGAAATCCTCTCTATGATTGGGATTATCATGAAGAAACGGAATATAAGTGGTGGATGAGACGAATCGGCTACTGCTATGAGCTGTATGATATTGTCCGTATCGATCATTTCCGTGGATTTGATGAATATTACTCAATTCCTTACGGCGATCCGACCGCGGAGTTCGGACATTGGGAAAAGGGACCGGGAATCGCTATTTTCGATACGATGAAAAAGGTGATGGGAAGGAAAGCGGTCATCGCAGAGGATCTTGGCTTCCTGACTCCGTCTGTCATCAAGCTGGTAAAGAAGACCGGTTTTCCGGGCATGAAGATTTTACAGTTTGCGTTTGATTCCAGGGAAGAAAGCGATTATCTTCCGCACAATTATCCGAATAACTGCGCGGTTTATACCGGAACACATGACAATGACACAACGGTGGGCTGGTATAATACGGTCAACCGCAGAGATAAAGCCTTTGCAAAGCGTTATCTGGATATTCGTTCCAGTAAGGATGTCCACCTGGTATTTGTCCGCGCCTGTCTGGCAAGCGTGGCGGATACGGCGATCATTCCGGTACAGGATTATCTGGGACTGGGCAGTGAGGCAAGAGTAAATATACCTTCCACGCTCGGAACAAACTGGAAGTGGCGTCTGAAAAAGGGTGCGTTGACGGATGAACTGGCGGCACAAATCAAACAGATGTCGAAATTATACGGAAGATGTAAATAGTTGAAAAATAATTTGAAAGTAAGGGTATGCTTTGGTATACTTTGGAAGGGTGATACAAAGCATGGAAGAAATTACAATTAAAGATATTGCAAGGATGTGCGGCGTCGGAGTCAGTACTGTTTCACGTGCCATCAATAATCATCCGGATATCAATCCGGAGACAAAGCAAAAGGTCATGGACGTGATCAAGGAATACGGCTATATTCCAAACAACAGTGCACGGAATTTAAAGAGGACGGATGCCAAAAGCATTGCAGTACTTGTAAAAGGTATGACGAACCCTTTTTTCAGCAGCATGATTAAGGCTATGGAAGCGGAAATCAAGCGTAAGAAGTATATGATGGTGCTGCGTCATGTAGATCAGAAGGAAGATGAAGTTGATGTTGCGCTGGAACTGATCAAGGAAAAGCGTCTGCGAGGAATTATTTTCCTGGGTGGCTATTTTTATCATGCAGAAGAGAAGCTGGAAAAGCTGAATGTACCGTTTATTTTAAGTACGGTTGGCTGTCCGCCGGAGAATATGAGTAGAAAGCATTATTCCTCCTTAGCGGTGGATGATGAAAAGGAAAGTTATAGGATGGTCAGCCATCTGATCGAACAGGGGCATAAAAGGATAGCCATTCTCTGTGCGGACTCAGAGGATGAAAGTATTGGTCGTCTGCGTCTGGCAGGTTACCAGAAGGCACTAAAGGATCATGAGCTTCCAATGGACGAAGAACTGATTTGCCGTATGAAGCAGGGAATCGAATCCTATTCCTATCAGAACGGTTATGTGATCATGCGGGAGCTTTTAGAAAAACGAAATGATTTTACGGCAGTATTTGCGATTTCCGATATTCTGGCAATGGGAGCATGCCGGGCCATCATTGAGGAAGGAAAGAGAGTGCCACAGGACATATCTGTAGCGGGCTTTGACGGAATCGAAGCCGGGGATTATTATATCCCGACGATTACGACGATCAAGCAGCCTGTAGAGGAGATCGCAAGGGCGACGACCAAGCTTTTATTTGATATTCTGTCAGGCAGGGAAAAGAACCAGCATCAGATTTTTGAAGGTGAGCTGTTGGAAAAAGAGTCCACCGGAAGGCTGAAATAAGGTCGGAAGCTTATAAGACTGGCAAATTCCATATTGGATTTGTATAAAAGAGGAGGGGCGCGTAATGCGCCTCTCCTTTTTTCTGTGTGTCCGAAAAGAAGCGCCGCCAGAAAAATAATCTGTGCTGCTGTTTTTTTCATAAACGGATACCATACAGGAGAGGATATGGTATAATAATAAATATTAAGAAAGAAAGGACATCCCCATGGAAATTGAACGGAAATTTATTATAAAAGAGCTCCCGAAAGACCTTGCGCAGTATCCGGTTCAGCTGATTGAACAGGCATACCTGAACACAGACCCGGTACTGCGGATCAGACGGCAGGATGAGGAATATTACCTGACCTATAAGGGAAAAGGACTGCTTGCAAGAGAAGAGTACAATCTGCCGCTTAATGCGGAATCCTATGCACATCTTTTAAAAAAGGCAGACGGAAATATTATTTCCAAAAAGCGGTACCGGATTCCAAGTAAGGATGGGAAGCATACGGTGGAGCTGGATGTATTTGCAGAGCCGTTTAAGCCACTTGTGATTGCCGAGGTGGAATTTGAATCCGAAGAGGCAGCCGGAGCGTATGAACCGGAGGAGTGGTTTTTAGAGGATGTGACAAAGGATGCCCGGTATCATAATTCCAATTTGAGCAGAAAGGAGATGGAATGAAACAATGAGTGTAGTAGGTGTATTTTTTGCGGAGGGGTATGAAGAGATTGAGGCGCTTACGGTAGTAGACATTCTGCGCAGGGGCGGAATCGAAGTCAGGATGATTTCTGTCACAGGAGAAAAAGAAGTGACTGGTTCCCATAAAATTACCGTAAAAATGGATCAGACATTATCGGAGACGGATTTTTTGGGGCTTGATATGATTGTGCTGCCGGGCGGTATGCCGGGAACAACCAATCTGGAGAGCTGTGCGCTGCTTATGGAGCAGGTGGATGCTTTTAACCGGCAGGGAAAAGGTATCAGTGCAATCTGCGCGGCACCGAGCATTTTCGGGCACCGGGGGATGTTAGAGGGAAGGAATGCCTGTTGCTATCCGGACCGGGAGCCGGAACTTTCAGGCGCTTTGGTGACAAAAAATCCGGTAGAGGTGTCGGAGCATGTGACGACCTCCCGGGGGATGGGAACGGCAATTGAGTTTGCACTGGCGATTCTGGAGCGGTTTCAGGGAAGGGAAGCAGCAGACAGGATGGCGGAAAAAATTGTATATGTAAGAGCATAAGAGAGAAGGAGCAAGGGGAAAGGCAGTGAACATTTTATTTTTTCTGACGCCGAAAAAGGAGGTCGCCCATGTACATTCGGATGACTCACTGCGTCAGGTCATGGAGAAAATGGAGCATCATGGATATACGGCAGTACCGCTTTTATCCATGGATGGAGAATATATCGGAACGGTTACGGAAGGAGATCTGCTCTGGAAGATGAAAGAGCTGGATTTCCCGGATTTAAAAGAGATGGAAGAAATTTCCGTCATGGAGATCAGAAGGCACAGGGACAATGAAGCAGTACATATCGGAGCGGAGATGACGGATCTTTTGGAGAAAGTAAACCGGCAGAACTTTGTACCGGTTGTAGATGACAAAAATGTATTTATTGGAATTGTGACAAGAAAGGATATCATGACCTATTTGCGTGACAGGATGCAGGAGGAGCCTTAATGCTCCTCCAGTACTGTTTTTGCTTTTCGGATTTTAGCCTCATCGGTCTGCCAGATGGAGTATTCATCCAGACCCGGCAGTCCCATGCTGACTGCGGGATTGCGGTAGACCATCCCACTGTTTACGACCTGCTTGCCGGACATGTGGAAGGTATGAAGTTTCGTTTCGGACAGGAGCTTTTTTATGACAGCGGCGTTGACACCTGCGCCTGCCATAATATCCAGTCTGCCGTCAGCTTTTGTGCAGAGCCTGTTTAAAAGCGGGATACCGTCCAGACAGCTGTTTGCCTGACTGGAGGTCAGAATCGTGTGGAATCCGAGCTGACAGGCATTTTCCAAGGCACGCTCAGGCTCACGGCACATATCAAAGGCGCGATGCAGCGTTAAGTGCATAGAACCGGCATGTGAGATCAGCCGCGCCAGAATTTCGCTATCCAGGTCACCGTCCGGGGTCAGGGCACCGATCACAACACCTTCGGCACCTGCGTCACGGAAGGCTTCAATATCTTCTTCCATCATGCGAACCTCGTCTTCGGAATAAAGGAAATCACCGAAGCGGGGGCGGATCAGGGCATGGATACGGATATTGCATTCCCTTCGGATGGAGCGAAACAGGGAAAGGGAGGGTGTGGTGCCCCCAATGATCAGGTTGCCGCACAGTTCCAGACGGTCTGCACCGCCGCGGTATGCGGCAAAGGCGGAAGCGGTGCTGTCCACACAGCATTCCAATAAGTGATAAGGATGGTTTGCGGAATGGTCGTGCATACGATTCTCCTTTCGATTTGAAAATTCAAAAACGGAATTTGTTATATTTATTATGAAGATGGAGGCGGGAAAAGTCAATGCGGATCACAGGGCTTCATATCAGAAATTTTCGTTTTATTCAGGATATAAAAATCAAGGATGTAGAGAGTGCACTGATTTTAGTCGGGACCAACAGTTCGGGCAAAAGCAGTGTGTTGGATGCGGTGCGGGCTGCGTTTTCGGATTATGAAGTAAAGACGGATGATTTTAATGAAAAGAAGCAGAATATTGAAATAGAGACAGAACTTTCCATAACGGATGAGGATTTAAAATTTCTGCACAGAAACGGTATTGTCAGCCAGTACAAAAGGTATGATCTGTGGAAAAAGGAATTTGAAAAAAAGTTTCCTTCTTATCAGGATGGAATCCTGCGCTTTACTTTTGTGGCAAATTATGGCGGCGGGCACCGCTATGCGGATGGCAGCAGGAAACATAATCCGTATATTGTGCAGGTGCTTCCGAAAATTTATTTTATGGATGCCTCCAGAAATCTGACCGGACTGCAGGCGGATATACTGGCATTTCAGGAAGATGATCTGTTAAATCAGATGCGTTCGGACTGCTGTCTGTTTGATCGTGCGAAGACCTGTAACCACTGTTTTCAGTGCATCGGACTGATTCATCAGAAGACCACGGAGGAGTTAAATGCGTTTGAAACGGCAAAGCTTTTGGAGTATAAGCTCTACCAGCTGAATCTGAACGAATTCGGAGAACGGGTAAACCGTAATTTCCACAGGAATGGCGGCGGCGAGGAACAGATACACTATACATTACAATGCAATGCGGAACAGTATCTGAAGGTGGAGGCATGGACCTATCATCCGAAACGAGATCTGTATCAGAAGGTTGAGCAGATGGGCAAGGGAATGCGCAGCATCTATATGCTGTCGCTTTTGGAAGCATGTGTGGACGGAGAACAGAAGAAGGCAAGCATCATTATGATGGAGGATCCGGAAATTTTTTTGCATCCGGAGCTGCAGAAGATTTCGGGCAACATTCTCTACCGATTGTCTAAAAAGAATCAGGTTATCTTTTCCACGCATTCACCGAATTTATTTTATAATTTTAACAGCAGACAGATCAGGCAGATCTATCTGGATGAAAGCTGCATGACCTGTATGCGGAAACGGACGGATATTGATGCGATTCTGAATGATCTGGGCTATGCGGCAAACGATCTGATGAATGTCAATTTTGTCTTTATTGTGGAAGGAAAGCAGGATAAGAACCGGCTTCCACTTCTTTTGCAGAAATACTATTCTGAAGTATACGACAGTCAGGGAAGGCTTTCGAGGATTGCCATTATTACGACGAACAGCTGTACCAATATCAAGACCTATGCCAATTTAAAATATATGAACCAGATTTATCTGAGGGATCAGTTTTTGATGATCCGGGACGGAGACGGCAAGGATGCCGAAACGCTGGCGGCACAGCTTTGCCGTTACTATGATGAAAGTGCAAACCGGGACATCGACAGGCTGCCGCGGGTGACCAGACGGAATGTATTGATTTTAAAATATTATTCCTTTGAGAATTACTTTCTGAATCCGAAGGTCATGACACAGATTGGTGTATTGAAACAGGAAGCGGATTTTTATGAGGTTCTTTTTGAAAAGTGGAAAGAATATCTGCATCGTATCCGTAGCGGACAGGCACTTTTACAGGTGCTTGGAAGGGATTTTGATTCACCGGAGGATATCAGAACACATATGGAAGAAATAAAAATCCATCTGCGGGGACACAATCTGTATGATATTTTTTACGGTCCGTATAAAGACAGGGAGAAGGAACTTCTGACCCGCTATATTGAACTGGCGCCCAGAGAGGACTTTGCGGATATTCTGGATACGATCGATTCCTTTGTTTATTTTGACAACCGAAAAAAATAGAATTTGATTCATATGAAAAACTTACCATTATAATATTTTTATCTTCGAAGATACTAAGAACAAGATAAGACGGCGGAAAACTTATGCTGGATCACTTCAGGATAAGGAAGACCAAAGCCTTATCTTGAAGGATAGATAAATGGCGTGAAAACGTCAGAAAACAAAATGGAGGTAAATTAAAATGGCAAGTAACAGCAAGAGCAGAATGGAAGTTCCTGAAGCAAAGGCAGCTATGGATCGTTTTAAAACAGAGGTAGCTTCTGAATTAGGTGTAAACCTGAAAGAGGGCTATAACGGCGACTTAACATCTAAGGAAGCCGGTTCCATCGGTGGTGAGATGGTTCGTAGAATGATCAAGAACCAGGAAGAACAGATGAAATAAGGACTGCAGATTGTAAAAATGCAGAAATAGAAAGCGCGGAGATGCCGTAGAGGTATCTCCGCCTTTTTGTGCGATAAATTAAGAGAATTTTAGAGATTTTTAACCCGAAAAGGAATTGCGCTTTGTTTTTCCTTATGCTATAATCGTAGAATGACTGTGATTATGTACATTTCTAATGAACATACGATATTGAAGGAGGAACTGTAAAATGAGTTTACAGGTTGAAAAACTGGAAAAGAACATGGCGAAACTGACAATTGAGGTTTCTGCGGAAGAACTGGAAAAAGCGATTGAAAGCGCTTATCACAAAAATAAAAACAAGATCAGCGTACCGGGTTTCCGTAAGGGCAAGGTGCCGCGTCAGATGATTGAGAAAATGTACGGCAAGGCAGTATTTTATGAGGATGCCGCAAACGAACTGATTCCGTCCGCTTATGAGAAGGCATTGGATGAATGTGAAGAAACGATCGTATCTTCTCCGAAGATCGAGGTAACACAGATTGAAGCCGGAAAGCCGTTTGTCTTTACAGCAGAAGTAGCGCTGAAGCCGGAAGTAAAGCTTGGAAAATACAAGGGCGTAAAGGTTCCGAAGGCTGACATCGAAGTAACAGAAGAAGAAGTAAATGCAGCCGTTGAGAAAGAAAGAGAAAGCAACGCAAGAACGATTTCCGTAGAAGACCGTGCTGTAAAGGACGGCGATATGACAACCCTGGATTTCGAAGGCTTTGTAGATGGTGTGGCATTCGAAGGTGGAAAGGGCGAGAACTATCCGCTTACAATCGGTTCCGGTGCTTTCATTCCGGGCTTTGAGGAGCAGTTAGTCGGTGCTGAGATCGGAAAAGAAGTAGAAGTGAATGTTACTTTTCCGGAGGAGTATCAGGCAAAGGAACTTGCCGGAAAAGCAGCTGTTTTCAAATGTACCGTAAAGGAAATCAAAGAAAAGCAGCTTCCTGAGCTGGATGATGAGTTTGCATCCGAGGTTTCAGAATTTGATACTCTGGCTGAGTACAAGGAAGATGTCAAGAAGAAGCTGACAGAGAACAAAGAAAAAGAAGCAAAGAATGCAAAAGAGGATGCGGCAATCAAAGCAGTCATCGAGGATTCCGATATGGAAATTCCGGAAGCTATGATTGAGACACAGCAGAGACAGATGGTAGATGAGTTTGCACAGAGAATTACCATGCAGGGAATTTCTCTGGAGCAGTACTTCCAGTTCACCGGTCTGACCGCAGAGAAGATGATGGAGCAGGTGAAGCCGCAGGCTGAGAACCGCATCAAATCCCGTCTCGTATTAGAAGCTGTCGTAGCAAAAGAGAAGATTGAGCCGACAGAAGAAGAGGTAGAGGCTGAATTAAAGACTATGGGTGAAGCTTATCAGATGGAGCTTGAAAAGGTAAAAGAGCTTCTGGATGAGAAGGCAATGAAGCAGATCAGGGAAGATCTGGCAGTACGTAAGGCTGCTGATTTTGTTGTAGAGAACGCAAAGGAAGAAAAGCCGAGAAAGAAAGCTGCCAAGGAAGCAAAAGAAGAGGAATAAAAGCCAAGACTATAAGACATGGGAGGAAGCAGAATGAGTTTAGTACCTTATGTCATTGAACAAACCAGCAGGGGCGAAAGATCCTACGATATTTATTCAAGACTTTTAAAAGACAGAATTATTTTTCTGGGAGAGGAAGTCAATGACACGACAGCCAGCCTGATCGTGGCACAGCTTCTTTTTCTGGAATCAGAAGATCCGGATAAGGATATCCAGTTTTATATTAACAGCCCGGGTGGAAGTATTACCGCAGGCATGGCAATTTATGATACGATGAAATATGTAAAATGCGACGTATCTACCATGTGTATCGGTATGGCAGCCAGCATGGGTGCGTTTCTGTTAGCCGGCGGTACAAAAGGAAAGCGTATGGCGCTTCCGAATGCGGAGATTATGATTCACCAGCCGCTTGGCGGAGCACAGGGACAGGCGACTGAAATTGAAATTGCGGCAAAGCACATTCTGTTCATTAAGGAAAGAATGAACCGCATTATGGCAGAAAACTGTGGCAAGGATTATGAGGTCATTGCAGCCGATACGGAAAGAGACAACTGGAAGACAGCGGAAGAAGCGCTGGCTTACGGACTGATCGATCGTGTGGTAACGACCAGAAAAGCAGCAGAAGAAAGTAAATAGAGTGGAGACCAAAAATGACAGGAAAGAATTCTGACGGAAAAGTAAGATGTTCTTTTTGTAATAAAACGCAGGACCAGGTCAAGAAGCTGATTGCTGGTCCTTCGGGGGTCTATATTTGTGACGAATGTATTGACATATGCTCGGAGATTCTGGAAGAGGAATTCGAAGAGGAAGAAAATGCAGAAGAAAATCTGGAGATCAATCTGTTAAAGCCGATTGAAATCAAGGAGTTTCTGGATGAGTATGTCATTGGGCAGGAAGAAGCAAAAAAGGTTCTGTCCGTTGCAGTATACAACCATTACAAGAGAGTAACTGCAGAAAAGGATGAAGACGACGTGGAGCTGCAGAAGAGTAATATACTGATGATCGGACCTACCGGTTCAGGTAAGACTTTTCTTGCTCAGACCCTCGCCAGAATCATCAATGTGCCGTTTGCGATTGCGGATGCCACGACATTGACGGAAGCGGGCTATGTAGGCGAGGATGTGGAGAACATTCTTTTAAAGCTTATTCAGGCAGCGGATTATGATGTGGAGAGAGCGCAGCTTGGAATCGTGTATATTGATGAGATTGATAAAATCACAAAGAAGAGTGAAAATGTATCCATTACCAGAGATGTTTCCGGTGAAGGGGTACAGCAGGCTCTTTTAAAGATCATAGAAGGTACGGTCGCTAGTGTACCGCCGCAGGGTGGAAGGAAGCATCCTCATCAGGAACTGATTCAGATTGATACTTCCAATATTCTGTTTATCTGCGGAGGAGCTTTTGACGGACTGGATAAGATCGTGGAGACCAGACTGGATCGAAAGTCCATCGGTTTCAATTCCCATATTGTTGGAAAATCTAACAGAGAGATTGGAGAAATTTTTGGGGAAGTAACACCGCAGGATTTGGTAAAGTTTGGGTTGATTCCGGAGTTTGTCGGAAGAGTACCGATCAACGTATCTCTTCAGGGACTGGACAAGGAGGCTCTTGTACGTATTATCAAAGAGCCTAAGAACGCATTGGTCAAACAGTATCAGAAGCTGTTTGCATATGATGATGTAAAATTATCCTTCGAACCGGATGCGATAGAGGTCATTGCTGAACAGGCATTGGAAAGAAAGACCGGTGCAAGGGGACTTCGTTCCGTTATGGAAAACATCATGATGGATGTGATGTACCGTATTCCTTCGGATGATACAATTGAGGGATGTATTATTACGAAGGAGGCAGCCGAGGGAATGAGTGAGCCTTTGTTAGTATACCATGAGAAGGACACAGAGGATGTACCGGCAAAACGGGCAAGATAAAAACAGGATAAATAAGAACGGAATAAACGCCGCAGCACCTGCGGCGTTTGTTGTACGACTGAAAGATTTTGAAGGGGTCGTATTGTAGATAAGGGAAGATATGAGGGAAAAAGATGGAAAATAAAAAGGGAATACAAATACTTCCGGTGGTGGCTTTGAGAGGGATTACTATCCTGCCGGATATGATCATACATTTTGATCTGAGCCGTGAAAAATCAATTGCGGCTGTACAACAGGCTATGATCCGGGATCGAAGGCTGTTAGTGATTGCACAGAAAAACTCAGATGTGGAAGATCCGGGACAGCAGGATCTGTATCGGATCGGTACGGTAGTATTGGTAAAACAGGTGACA
Organism: Clostridiales bacterium; assembly: GCA_012520645.1. Classification (GTDB taxonomy): domain Bacteria; phylum Bacillota; class Clostridia; order Lachnospirales; family Lachnospiraceae; genus JAAYNV01. The sequence goes on from JAAYNV010000025.1 coordinate 74,382, forward strand.
AAGCTTCCGAGTGGAATCTTAAGAGTGCTGGTGGACAGTGGGAAAAGAGCCAGACTGGAGCAACTGGATGAAAGCAATGAGGAATATTTGTCAGGAGATATTTCGTTCCTGGATGAAGAAGATGAAAAGCCGGATGAAATACAGGAAGAGGCTATGATCCGGCATTTGAGGGAACTATTTGAAGAATATCTGTTACTGCACCCAAAGACCGGAAAATCTCTGGCAAAGCATATGGATCAGATTACAGATGTAGAGGATTTCATCAATCAGATTGTGATCAGCATGCCGCTCAGCCATTCTTCGAAGCAAAAGATTCTTGAAATGGCAAAAACGGAGGAACGTTTTGATTTTCTTGCACAGGTGCTGCGTAGTGAAATTGAGATCAGCCATGCCAAAATGGAGCTGTCAAACAGAATCAAGGAACGTGTGGAAAAGAATCAGAGAGAATATCTTCTGCGGGAGCAGATGAACTTTATACGAGAGGAGCTTGGGGATAAAAGCGGTCTTTCGGAGGCAGAGCAGTTTGAAGAAGAATGCGAAAAGCTGAAGGCTCCCAAGGAGGTCAAGGCAAAGGTTCAAAAAGAAATCCGGCGTTTTCTGTCGATTTCCACGAACAGTTCGGAAAGTGCGGTGGAGCGCAGTTATATTGAGACGCTTTTGGAAATGCCATGGGATAAGATGTCAAAGGACAGTACGGATATCGGAAAGGCAGAGGCAATTTTAAATTCGGATCATTATGGGCTGGAGCAGGTCAAGGAACGTATTCTTGAATTTCTTGCAGTACGTGCCCTTACGAGGCATGGAGACAGTCCGATTATCTGTCTGATCGGACCGCCGGGAACCGGAAAGACCTCGATTGCCAGAAGTGTGGCTAAAGCATTGAATAAGAAATATGTGCGAATCAGTCTGGGAGGAATCCGGGATGAAAGTGAAATCAGGGGACACCGGAGAACTTATGTTGGAGCGATGCCGGGAAGAATTGCGGCGGGTCTAAGGACAGCCGGGGTAAAGAATCCCCTGATGCTGTTAGATGAGATCGATAAGGTAAGCGGGGATAACCATAGAGGCGATACAGCGGCAGCGTTGTTAGAAGTACTGGATTCCGAGCAGAATAAGCGGTTTCGGGATCATTACATTGAACTTCCTGTGGATCTGTCAGAGGTGCTCTTTATAGCGACAGCCAATTCAGCATCTACGATTCCAAGACCGCTGTTAGACCGTATGGAACTCATTGAAGTAACCAGCTATACGGCAAATGAGAAATTTCATATTGCAAAAGAGCATTTGGTGGAGAAGCAGATTGGTAAGAACGGTCTGGATACGGAACGCTTTTCCATCAGTGACAGTGCTCTTCAAAAACTGATCTCAGGCTATACGAGAGAGGCAGGAGTGCGGAATCTGGAAAGGAAGATTGGAGCCATCTGCAGAAAGGCAGCAAGGGAAATCCTGCAGAAGAATAAAAAAAATGTGCGTATCACTGCCGGAAATCTGGAAAAATATCTTGGAAAGCCCCGTTATCAGCAGGATAAGGCGAATGAGACCGATGAAATCGGTATAGCGCGTGGACTGGCCTGGACAAGTGTGGGAGGCGATACGCTTCAGATCGAGGTCAATATGATGCCGGGGAAGGGAGAAATTGAACTGACCGGTCAGATGGGAGATGTCATGAAAGAGTCTGCCAAGACAGGGTTTAGCTATATCCGGTCCATTAGTGATGATTATAAGATTGACGCAAAAGTATTTAAGGAACATGATTTTCATATTCATATTCCAGAGGGTGCGGTTCCAAAGGATGGACCAAGTGCCGGAATTACGATGGCAACGGCAATGCTTTCGGTACTGACCGGTATTCCAGTTCGGGCAGATATAGCCATGACGGGCGAGATTACACTGCGCGGCAGAGTACTGCCGATCGGCGGATTAAAAGAAAAGACACTGGCTGCCAAAATGGCAGGCATTAAAACGGTACTGGTTCCGAAACAGAATGAAAAGGATGTAGAAGAGATTCCAAAGGAAATCAAGTCCGGGCTGCAGATTATCTTCGTAGAGAATATGCGTGAGGTTATAGAACAGGCTTTTGTAAATGAGGTGAAAACGGATGGTCATTAAAAATGTAAATCTGGAGACGGTATGCGGCATTACAAGCAAATTGCCGGAAAATACTCTGCCGGAGTTAGCTTTTGCAGGAAAGAGTAATGTCGGAAAATCGTCTTTGATCAATGCACTGATGAATAGAAAGTCACTGGCACGTACCAGTGCCCAGCCGGGTAAGACACAGACAATCAATTTTTACAATATTAACAGCGAAATGTACTTTGTGGATCTGCCGGGCTACGGCTATGCGAAGGTGGCAGAAGAGGTCAAACAGAAGTGGGGAAAAATGATCGAGAGGTATCTGCATCAGTCGGTACAGCTGAAAGCTGTATTTCTGCTGATCGATATCAGACATGAGCCGGGTGCCAATGACCGAAATATGTATGAGTGGATACTGCATCAGGGCTATCAGCCGGTCATTATTGCGACCAAACTGGACAAGATAAACAGAAGTCAGGTTCAGAAGCATATTAAGATGCTGAAAGAAGGACTTCAGGTAGTAAAAGGAACGGTTGTTATTCCATTTTCGGCACAGACGAAGCAGGGAAGAGACGAAATCTATGCGTATATTGAGGAACTTCTGATGGGAGAAAGAAGGGAAGAAGAATGAAGAAAAGATACATGAAGGCGATTGTGAATCTTTTCGTTGCTGCGGTGACATTACTTTTATGTATATTTGTTTTACCAAAGCTGCTTATGTTCTTCATGCCGTTTGTGATTGGCTGGATTATCTCACTGATCGCAAGCCCGCTTGTCCGTTTTTTTGAGGAAAAGCTGAAGGTTAAGAGGAAAGCCGGAAGTGCGGTTGTGATTGTCAGCGTAATAGCAGGTGTTATATTATTGTTCTATGTAGCATCTGTCAAGCTGGTGCAGGAAGCAGCGGGATTTATCCAGTCCCTGCCGGAAATGTGGCAGAGCATGGAGGCGGATTTTGCAAGTATTGGAAAAAATCTTGATGTGCTTTTTGCGAGGTTCCCGAGGGAAGTGCAGGAGTGGTTTACCAATATCAGTCTGAATGCGGAAGATTACATTGGTGATCTGGTAAGCAATATAAGCACACCGACTATGAATGCGGTAGGAAACTTTGCTAAAAATGTACCGACGGTTATTATATCTATCATTATGTGTCTGCTGGCATCTTACTTTTTTGTGGCGGATAAGGAAGGAATCAACAGCTTTTGTAAAAGATGTATGCCGGCTGCATTGCAGGAGAAGTGGTTTCTTATAACGGGCAGCGTAAAAAGTGCAGTTGGGGGATATTTTAAAGCACAATTTAAGATTGAGGTCTGGATTTATCTGCTGCTGGTAATCGGTCTTATGATTCTGGGGATTGACTACAGTTTCCTGATTGCTTTTGGTATTGCGATTCTGGATCTGCTTCCTTTTTTTGGTACCGGAGCAGTGATGTGGCCGTGGGCTATCGTGAAATTTTTAAGTGGCGATTATAAGATGACTATCGGTCTGCTTATTATATGGGGTGTGGGACAGCTTGTCCGTCAGATCATACAGCCTAAGATTGTAGGAGATTCCATCGGGCTGGCACCTATGCCGACATTATTACTGCTGTTTATTGGCTATAAGTTTGGCGGTGTGCTTGGAATGATCATAGCGATTCCAATCGGCATTGTCGTTGTAAATATGTACGAAGCCGGTGTGTTCAATTCTGCCAGAGACAGTATCCGGATTCTGGTAAATGGGGTGAATTCCTTTCGAAAGCTGACAGAAGAGGATCGAAATTTTAAAGATAATTTTGACGGAAGCATTGATGAAAAAAGTGATGAAAAATTATAAGATGATATTACAATATGAAGGGACACGTTATCAGGGATGGCAGAGGCAGGAAAGTACTGACAATACGATTCAGGGAAAGCTGGAAGCCATTCTGACGAAGTTTACCGGAGTCAGGACTGAGGTGCAGGGTTCCGGCAGGACGGATGCCGGAGTACATGCTATCGGTCAAGTGGCGAATTTTCGTATGGATGAGCAGATCGTTTGTGACAGGAAGCTTACGGCAGAAGAAATAATGAAATATATCAACTGTTATTTGCCGGATGACATTGCGGTTATCGCGATGGAAGAAGTACCGGAGCGGTTTCACAGCAGACTGAATGCAAAGGAAAAGATATATTGTTATCGTGTCTTAAACAGTGCCATTCCGCATATATTTGACAGAAGATATGTGTTTGAGGTGCCGGATAAGCTGGACATACAGGCGATGCGTGAGGCTGCGGCAGCCTTTCTCGGGGAACATGATTTTAAGTCCTTTACCTCGAATAAGAGGGGGAAGAAATCCACGGTTCGTTCTATTTATGAGATTCGTATTGAAAGAATTGGTGATGAAATCCGTTTTACCTATCGCGGAAACGGATTTTTATATCATATGGTGCGGATTCTTACCGGAACGCTGCTTGAGGTTGGAATGGGAAAGCGGAAAGCAGATGAGATGGAGCGCATTCTGCGGATGAAAAACAGGGAAGCAGCGGGTTTTCTTGTACCGGGAAAGGGTCTTACCCTGATGGAGGTAAGGTATTGAAGAAGGAAGGAAACAGACTGCAGATGATTTTTGTTCTGTATGTTCTGATTATCATACGGTTGATTGTTTTTAAATATCCGTATAGTGAACTAAAGGAGATTGCGGACAGCTGGCAGAAAAATGTCATTTTAGAGGGGCTGGATACCGCAAACTTTACGCCATTTAAGACAATCAGGATGTATATCCGCTATTATGACAGATTGAACAGCTTTGAAAATTTGTTTGGAAATATTCTGATTTTTATTCCCTATGGGTATCTTCTTCCGGCAGCCTTTCGAAAGTACCGGAATTTTCTGCTGTTTTTTAGCGGAACTTTTCTGTTTGTCACAGGAATTGAGGTGTTTCAGCTGTTCAGTGCCTTTGGCGCATTTGATGTGGATGATTTTATACTGAATTGTTTCGGAAGTTGCATAGGATATGTGTTGTTCTGGGCAGCAGAAAAATGGCGCAGCCATAAAAAACAGGTTTATTAAGGAAATTATAAGAAAATACCAAGAAAAAACGAAATGTAGAGGAGGATAGGAAGCGGTAGTGATAAGACGGTAGAAGTGAATGGTAAGAAAAAAGTTCCGTTTGACTTGACAAAATCCCTTTGTTGCATTATTGTATTAAAGAAACAGTACAATAATACAACAATACAAGAGGGGACAAATTATGCTGGAAGTGAATGGACTTACGAAAAAATATGGGAAAAAGACAGCGGTAGATGAGATCAGCTTTTCCATACCGGATGGATGTGTCGGTATCTTACTTGGTCCGAACGGTGCGGGAAAATCAACGGTGATCAAGAGTATTGCCGGACTGCACAAATATGAAGGCGTGATCCGTATACAGGGAATGGATGCCGGTGAACGGCGTGCAAAGGAGAGTTTTGCCTATGTGCCGGAGATGCCGGCCATGTATGAGGCGCTGAGTGTATGCGAGCATTTGGAATTTATAAAAAAGGCATATGCAATCGAAGATGGAAAGGAAGAGACAGAAAAGCTGCTCAGACGGTTTGAACTGGATGATAAACAGGAGAAGCTTGGAAATGAACTTTCCAAAGGTATGATGCAGAAGGTAAGTCTATGTATGGGACTTGTGATTAGACCGAAGGTGCTTTTGCTGGACGAACCGATGGTAGGTCTGGATCCGGCTGCAATACGTGAATTAAAGGAAATTGTGCTGGAAGAGAAGAAAAAGGGCACAACAATATTGATCAGTACGCACATGCTGGAGATGGTAAAGGAGCTTTGGGATATTGTTTTTATTATGGAGGAGGGCAAGATCATTGGTTCCTTTAAACGAGATGAGATAAAGGATGGAAATGTGGAAGAACTGTTTTTCCGTCTGACCGGAAGAAAAGAAGCGGTCTGAGGGAGGACAGAAGATGGAAGCCATTTTTTATTTATATAAGACAGAATGGAAGAATTGGATCAAAAAGGCGGCAGCAAGACCTTCGACTTATGTGTGGCTTATATTTATTGCCTTATATGTGCTGGGGGTCGGCGGTAGTTTTTTAAGTCTGTTTAAAGCGTATGATCTGGCAAATGCAAGGGGAATGATGGCAGTGTTTACGCTGACAGTGTTCTTTTTTGTACCGGGCAATCTGATGGCATATGCGAAAAGAAAGGGGCTGGTATTCCGACAGGCGGACTGTAATGTGCTCTTTCAGTCGGGAATCAGTCCGAAGAAGCTGCTGTTATATGCCCATATGAAAAATGTGGCATTGTCTTCCCTTGTCAGTGTGGTGATAGCAGTGCTTGGTATATGTTTCTTTCATATAGCAGTGTGGCAGGCAGTGCTTCTGCTTTTGGTCAGTCTGGCAGCAGAAAATGTAATGGAGGCATCCTTGATGGTGCTTTTATATGGAAACGAGCGGCTTGGAAGCCTGGGACGGAATCTGATTCGGGCTGCCATGTTTGCCTGTATGAGTCTGTTTGTGGTAATCGGTGTCTGGATTTATTTTCGCTCCGGCAGACAGATTATGAGTCTTGCAGGTTATCTGGAGCATCCGCTTTTACAGACGGTTCCGTTTGCCGGATGGTATATCGGTATTCTGGATTTGATTTTGATGGGACCAAACCCGCTGAATGTGGCGGTTTCTGTGTGCTACATGGGTACGGTGGTCCTGTGTGCGATCCTGGCAGTCAGAATGAAATGTACCGGAGTCTATTATGAGGAGGCACTGGAATTTGCAAAGGAATATGCTGAAAAGCGTAAGCGGAGCCGGAAGGGTGAGCTGGTGGTTGGAAATAAGCAGAAGCATTACAAGAGCGCAGTGGTAAACTACAGGGGAAACCGTGCAAGGGCAATTCTTTACAGGCAGATTCTGGAATATAAGAAAAATCGTTTCTTTGTATTTGGAATGGATACGGTCTTAAGTATTGTACTCTGTGTGATCTTTTCGGGATTGGCTAAGGGTGACAGCTTTGGTGTTTTTAAAATTTTTGTCATTCCGGGGGTGATGGCATATCTCTGTTTTGTTTTTGCCAGTGTACCGGGGAAATGGGCGAAGGAGCTGGAGAAGCCGTATACTTATCTGATACCGGATCGGGCAATTCGCAAGCTGTGGTATATGACGGTAATGGAGCATGTAAAGTCTGGAATCGATGGGGCGCTTATGGCGGTTATCCCATGTATTTTGATGAAATTGCCGTTACCATATATTTTGATGACGGTGCTGTTATATGTTTGTATGCAGGCATGTAAGATGTATATTACCGTATTGTGTGAGAGTATTTTCGGAAGGGCACTGGGAGCAGTCGGTAAGCAGTTTATGAGACTTTTTTTGGAGGGCTTTGCGATAGGGCTTGGAATGTTGGCTGCAATCATCGGTGCTGTGGCAGCACCGGAAATCGGTTTTGTGCTGCTGTTTCTGGTGGAACTTTTACTGGCAGCGGTTCTGTTTTTTACGGCATCTTCGAAACTTGCTTTTTGTCCGGGCGTCTGATACTCTGGTAGAAAGACAGGTATAGAAAAATCTGTATAAAAACTATTCTGTGAAAAACTTTTATAAAAATCGGGAGGAAAAACGATGATACCAAAAGATCCGGTTATGCTTTTAAGCTTTGTGAACTTAAAACTCAGAGATTATTATGGAAGTCTGGAGCAAATGTGTGACGAACTGGAAATCGATGAAAAAGAGCTGACAGAGAAGTTAGGCAGCATTGATTACCATTACAATGCGCAGAAGAACCAGTTTGTTTAAAATTGGAAGAACGGGTTTTCAAAGTGGATGGATTAGAGCGGACAAAGATTCAGATTACATTAAAATTTTTAAGCGGGAATAAGAGCGGAGCGTCGGAAAGGGAACAGGACATTTTGCTGTCTGTTCATCCTAAAAGCAGTCTGCTTTCTGTTTGTCAGACGCATGCAGAATATTTGCAGAAGCATGGTATACAGGTGGAGTTGGACGGTCATTGCAACGGGCGGGGAAGCTGCGGAAAATGTCGCGTGCAGTTTATGACCGGCGCGCCACTTCCGTCACAGGCGGATCGGCTGCATTTTACGGCAGAAGAGCTGCGAAAGGGGATGCGTCTTGCCTGTACAGCCAGACTGATGCAGAATTGTGAGGTTGTTCTGGGGTGGGAAGCGGACAGAAAGATGAGTGTTGTGACCCAATCAGCGATCGCGGCAGCAGTAAAGGAACCGGACAGAAACGGACAAAGGGATGAAGAACACTGCTTTGTGGCAGTGGATATCGGAACGACTACGGTTGCAATGCAGCTTGTGGAGACGGAGAGCGGAAGGATTCTGGCGGAGCACTGTTTCTTGAATCCGGGACGGAGATATGGAGCGGATGTGATATCCAGAATAGAGGCATCCTGTGCCGGAGGGCAGGAGCTTTTGCAAAGAGAGCTTTGGGAGCAGCTTTCCGAGGGAGTCAGTTTTCTTTTTAAGGGAAGAAACAAGGAAAAGCCGGACTATATGGTCTGCACCGGTAACACTGCCATGGAGCATATTTTGGAGGGGGTAAGTCTTGCGGGAATGAAAGCGGCACCCTTTGAAGCAGGCGACATATCGCTTCGGGAAATGGTGCTTGACGGACAACGTGTTATTTTAATGCCGGGGGCATCAGCCTTTGTCGGCGGAGATATTGTGTCGGGAGTATATGCCTGTGGCATAGAGCAGGCAAAAAGCCCCTGCCTGTATCTGGATCTGGGAACCAACGGAGAAATGGTGCTTGGCTGCAGAGAACGGATGCTTGCGACTGCCACGGCTGCAGGTCCTGCTTTTGAGGGAAATGCGACGGTAGGAGTATACGGTGCAGATATGACGGCAGTGATTGCAGGACTGCTTCGAAAAGGTATCCTTGATGAAACCGGACTTTTGCAGGAGCCCTATTTTGAAAATGGAATAGAAGCAGACGGAGTAAGACTGAACCAACAGAATATCCGGGAGTTTCAGCTTGCCAAGGCGGCAGTGCGCTGTGGCATTGAGGAGCTTTTAAGGGAATATGGAATTTTAGCAGAAGAAGTGGAATGTGTCTTTTTGGCGGGCGGTTTTGGTTATTATCTGAAAGAAGAGGATGCGCTTTTAACCGGAATTATTCCGGCGGAATTTGCGGGGAAGGTGCGGTCTGTCGGCAATGCAGCGCTGGCTGGCGCCGTACGCTTCGGAATGACGTGTGATGCAGGAATTGCAGCACTTGGGAAAAGGATTCAAGTGATCAATCTGGCGCAGCAGGAACAGTTTGGAGAGCATTATTTCAGTCTGCTCGGATTTTGAAGAAGATAAGAATGTAAACCGGGCAAATGCCATATGCTTTATTGATAGAAGCATAAGGAATGAGACAGTTGCAGAAATTCAGAAACAGACTTGGAAGCGTGGTATGTGTCCTGGGAGCATTGGTGTTTTGCAGTACGGCAGCTTTTTATCATAGAGAAACGGGGACGGGAAAGGTAAGGGATCGGGAAGTGATGTCCGTACATACGGGAGAAGCTTCTGATTTACAAACGGGTGGTACGACAGGAAAGGGAGAGGTACGAAAGATAGCCATTACCTTTGATGATGGTCCCACAAAATTCTGCACCGATCAGCTTCTGGACGGACTAAAGGAGCGGGGCGTACATGCCACCTTTTTTGTAACCGGACAAAATGCGGAACGGTATCCGGATCTGATCAAACGCATGAGTGAGGAAGGGCATCTGGTCGGAAATCATACCTACAGCCATATACAACTAAAGAAAAGCAATCGTGAGGAATTTAAGCAGGAGCTTATTAAGACCAACGAGATTATAAACAGCATCACCGGAGAGGAGGTGCTGTTTGTGCGTCCGCCCTATGGTACATGGGACAAATCCTTTGAAAGCGAGTTAAATATGTTTCCGGTGCTCTGGAATATTGATCCGTTGGACTGGTGTACGGACAATGCCGACTGTGTGACAAGAAAGGTGGTATCGAAGGCACAGGACAATGCCATTATCCTAATGCACGACAATTATGATTCCACGGTGACAGCAGCTTTACGAATCATTGATGAGTTGGAAAAACAGGGGTATGAGTTTGTGACAGTGGAGGAGATATTGTTTGACTGAAACAGGCAGGAAAAACAAGTCCTATGCCAATAAAAAATTGCAACATAAATAGTACTTTGTTATAATTCCAGTAATAGAAATACAGCAGAAAGGACAAGGTACTCCGATATGAATTTAGAGAAAATTTTACAGCAGCTGGATGCGATTCATCCGATAGAAGAGGTAGAGCCATTTTTGCTGGAGCAGATGGAAGAAGCGAAAAAGCAGGGAGATATTCATACACTGATTTCTCTTGAAAATGAAATGATCGGACACTGCAGGGAAACAAGCCAGTTTGAAAAATCAAAGGAATACTGTAAAAAGGTGCTGGAGCTTTTGCAGGACAGCAATCTGAACGGATCGGTTGCCCACGCTACCACCTTAATCAATGTTGCTAATGCCTACAGGGCAGCAGGAAATTTGCAGGAATCCCTGCAGTGCTTTCAGGCGGTATTTCCGTTGTATGAAGGAAGACTGGAAAAGACGGACTTTAACTATGCGAGTCTTTATAACAATCTAAGCCTTCTATATCAGGAAATGGGCGATTTTGAGAAGTCCTGTGAAGCACTGAATCATGCACTGGAAATCGTAATCTTATATCCTGAGGCAAGAATTGAACTGGCGGTGACACATACCAATCTTGCGACTTCCCTTCTGGCGTTAGGACGGCTGGATGATGCGCAGGAGCATCTGAATACGGCGATTGCACTTTTTAAAGAGGATGAAGAAAAAGATTATCACTATAGTGCGGCACTTGGAACACTGGGACAGATTCAGTATAAAAAGGGAGAATATGAGGCGGCAGCAGACTGTTTTGCAAAAGCCATGGAAGAAGTAGAAAAGCACATGGGACGCACGAAGGCCTATGAGATTTTGCAGGAAAACCGTAGACAGGCGCTTGCCATGCTGGAACAAAAGGACGTGACACAAGCGCAGGCAGAGGACCACAGTTTCGTGGAGAGCATGACCGGACTTGCACTCTGCGAAGCATATTATGAGACATATGGCAGGGAAATGATTCATAAGAAGTTCCCGGAGTATGAAAATCAGATTGCAGTGGGTCTTGTCGGAGAAGGATCGGACTGCTTTGGATTTGATGATGAGATATCCAGAGACCATGATTTTGGGCCGAGGTTTTGCATGTGGCTTACGGATTCCGTCTATGAAAAAATTGGGGAGGAGCTGCAGAGGGAATATGAGCATCTTCCGAAGGAATTTATGGGCTTTGAAAAGAATCCGACCATACAGGGAAAGGATCGTTGCCGTGTCTACCGTATTGGTGAGTTTTATGAACAGTTTCTCGGAATGACGCATGCACCGCAGACGATAGCAGAATGGCGCGTCATACCGGAAGAGAATCTGGCAACAGCCGTAAACGGAAAAGTCTTTCGGGACGACCTCGGTGAATTTACCAAAATCCGTACGCAGCTGCTTGCTTATTATCCGGACACGCTCTGGCGGGCGAAGCTTTCGGAGCATGTCGTAAAAATGGGACAGCTTGGACAGTGTAACTATGAACGGATGTGCAGAAGACAGGAATGGGTAACCGCAGAAGTCATCCTGGGGGAATACATGACAATTACGATGCAGACCGTATATCTGTTGAACCGTACTTATGCACCGTATTATAAATGGCTGCATAAGGGAATGAACAGCCTTGCAGTTTTGCCGGAGATTATGGATATTTTGAATGCCATTGTGGATATGCCGCGCAGGGATGAAAGAATTCCGATGACGATCGAAATTGTGGCATCCCTGATTCTTGCACAGTTAAAAGAGCAGAAGCTGATTCCGGAAGAACCGGTTGTGGAAGCAGATGTAAATTATCTTGAAAAATACGGAGTGGTTATTATGGGTGATGTAAAACAAAAAGAAGATCTGATAGATGCGCTGGTAAAGGAAGAATGGGAGGCATTTGACAAGGTAGAGAACGAAGGAGGAAGAGCCTCCTGTCAGGATGACTGGGAGACCTTTTCCATCATGCGTAAAAGCCAGTATATGGAATGGGATGAAGAAATGCTGCAAAGCTATCTGCATGATTTTGCGGCTGCAAAGCAGAAAGGCTGGAATCTGATTACCGAAAAGTACGGACGGATGATGGAGAGCACGACACCGGATGAATATGAGAAAATCAAAGACAAACTTCCGTATCTTGCACCGGAGAAAAAGCAGATTATAGAAGAAATCGTAAAAATACAGGTCGGATTTATGGAAGAGCTTGCAGCCAGATATCCAAAGGTTGCGGGAACCGCAAGAAGCATCCATACCTATGAGGATAATCCTTTTAATACCTCTTATGAAACATATCTGCGGGGTGAGCTTTCTACCTATTCGGATGAAACATTAAAGCTGTACGGAAGATTCATCGTTTCCCTCGCATCAAAGGGAGAGAACCTTGCCATGCGGATTATGGGAAATACCGCCAAACTGTATGGCTATACGACTCTTAACGAGTTGGAAAAACGACTTTAATTAAGTTGTCACAGGCAGAAAAATATTGTATAATGATCTCATAATACAACTACAAATAAAGAGCGGGGGCAGCCTATGAAAACGCAAAAGCAAAAAGGAATGATTTCCATTAAGGTAAAGTTGTTAGGAACCATTTTACCGGTGGTCATTATTATTATGGTATTGCTGGTTGGAATATCATATTTTATCAGTAAAAATATTATAAAAGAATATTCTGAGAACCTTTTGAATTCTTCGATAGAAAATCAGGCGAATGAAATAGAGGCGTGGCTGAATGAAAATCTGGCAGCATTTCAGATGGCGAAGCAGACGATGGAGAAGACAAGTCCGAGTCAGGCAGAGCTGCAGGCAATGCTGGATGGCTATTATGGATTTAATGATAATTATATGGATGGGCTGTATATAGCGGATGAAAACGGTAATCTGATGGTTGCAGCAGGCTCTGCAAAGACAGAGAACGATCCGACGCAGTCGGTCTGGTATAAAGAGGGACTGACCCGTTGGAATATGGGATTTACGCAAGCCTATACGAATGCGGATGGGGAGGCGGTTATCAGCGCTGTCGGTATCTTGCAGGATGGATCCGGTGTGATGAAGGTTATTTCGGCAGACCTGTCTTTGCAGAGAATCAGCATTATCGTAAACAGTTTTATTGAAATGGATCAGGCACAGGCTTTTTTGGTAAACGCTTCGGACGGAAAGATTCTGGCGCATCGTGACACATCCCTGATTTCCACAAAGCTGAGTGAATCGAGTAGCAGTTTTATGCAGAATGTGGCACAGAAGTTAGCGTCACGGGATTATAAAATGTCAGAGATTGACCGGAATATGACGGCATTTAAGCGGATTGAAGGAACGGATTGGATTCTGGTGTCCTATATTCCGACGAATATCATCTATTCGGATATTGATGGTGTCAGAAAACTGATGCTTGTGATCGGTCTGGTATCTGTTGTATTTCTGGCAGTTTTGATTGAACGCGTAGTATATCTTGTAATCCGTCCGGTCAAGGAATTGACAAAAGTGATTACGGATATGACAAATGGTGATTTTACAATTCATGTGAAGTCTAAGAGCAGGGATGAAATTGGCGTCATGAGCCGTCATGTGGAGCAGTTCATTGAAACGATGAAGACGATGATCGCATCAATTCATTCTGTATCCGGGCAGCTAAATGTGCAGGCAAACAGCAGTGATGTCGTATCCGGACAGATGTATGATGCCTCCAGGCTGCAGAGTCAGTCTATGAAGGAGCTCAACAATACGGTGGAGCAGCTTTCACTTTCTGTTAATGAGATTGCAGAAAATGCGACGACATTGGCAATGGTAGTTGCAGATACAAGAGAGGACGGAGAGCAGGTTGATGTGAGAATGCGCGAGACCGTCGAAATTTCCCGTAAGGGCAAGGCGGATATGCAGCGTGTCAGTCATGCCATGCAGGATATCAATGAGTCTGTACAGAAATTGCAGCAGGCGATTAATAAGGTTGGCAGGGCTTCTGAGGAAATTACCAATATTACAAATGTAATCGGTGGGATTGCGGATCAGACAAATCTGCTGTCTTTAAATGCCTCGATTGAGGCAGCGAGAGCGGGAGAAGCAGGAAAAGGCTTTGCGGTCGTGGCTACAGAGATTGGACAGCTTGCCAAGACAAGTGCGGATTCCGTGCATGATATAGAAGGATTAATCAGTGAAATCAATGCTTTGGTACAGGATGCGGTAGAGCAGACGGATGAAAGTGTGGATAATATCAACAACAGCAGTGGTCTGGTAGGAAACGCCCTTGAGACCTTTGATATGATTTTCGATAATATTGATCAGGTAAATGGTCTGGTACAGCAGATGATCGAAAAAGTACAAAAGGTAGATGATGTGGCAAGCAATGTGGCGGCGATATCAGAAGAACAGGCAGCAAGCTCCGAGGAGATTCTGGCTACCTCCGAAACGATGGTGGAACAGGCTGACAATATTACCGGAAACAGTGAAAGCGTATCGGGTGGTGCAAAGGAACTGGCAGTATCTGCAGAGGAACTGCAGGGACAGGTTGCCAGATTTAAGATCGAGAAGGGAGTTTGACTGAGATGAAAAAGAAGATAATAGTATGGGGAATGTTTTTGCTGCTTCTGTGTATATCTGTTGGGTGCGGCAGTCAGACTGCAGGAACAAAAGGGAATGTGAAGATATTTCTGACCTTAAACGAAATGGATACGTTCCGTCAGACTCTGGTAGATGCTGCGGTGGCCAAAGCAGCAGAAGAAGGGGTACAGTTTGATATGGCAGATGCCGGAGGATCCATTGAAGCGCAGGTTGAGCAGATCAAGCAGGCAAAGGAGCAGGGCTATGATGTGATTTTGTGCGGTGCGGTTTCCATTGATACGGTGGTGGAATTGAAGGCAACGGCAGGAGATATTCCGGTTATTTTCTTTAACAGCTGTCCGGATGAGAAGCATCTGTCTGCAGGGAAATATGTCTATGTGGGTTCGGATGAGAAGGTTGCCGGACAGTTCCAGGCAGAATATGTACTGGAAAAGCTGGCAGATAAGGATGAGATTAATGTAGTTTTGTTAAAAGGACCGAAAGGACATTCTGCAACCGGAGGAAGAACGAGTGGCGTAAAGCAGACGTTAGAAGCCAGCGGAAAGAAAATAAATTACGTATTTGAGGATCATGCGAATTGGGACGCCGAGCAGGCGAAGCAATTGTTCCAGCTGTTTTTGCAGACAGGTTCCCCTGTGGACTGTGTAATCTGCAATAATGATTCTATGGCACTGGGTGTTGTGGAAGCATGTAAGGAAAATGGAATTGATCTCGGGAAACTGCCGATTCTTGGTGTGGATGCCACGGCGGATGGCTGTGCCGCTATTCAGAATGGAGAAATGGCATTTACCGTTTATCAGTCAGGTGTCGGACAGGGACAGGCAGCAGTAGAGATGGCGGTACGAATTGCCAGAAATGCTGACTTGCAGGAAATGGAAGGCATTACAGAGGATGAGATGTATGTATGGGTGCCGTTTGAACGGGTGGATAGCAGCAATGTTTCCCAGTATATGAAATAGGGGTTAAAATGTTTAGAAAGAAGCGGGGGTTATTGAAAAAGATTGAACTGATAACATAAATATGTTAAAATGACGAAAATCAAATATAGAACAGTCAGGTGCCAGAAGCAGTCCGATTTGGAGTGCTTCTGGTGAAAAGGGAAACAGGTGCAAATCCTGTACGAACTCGTCACCGTAATTAGGGAGCAGAGGCCGAAATATCACTGGGAAACCGGGAAGATGGCGGATGCGATGATCTTTAAGCCGGGAGACCTGCCTGATTGTTGTACGGAAACGATGGTTTCAGACCACGAGTAACTGGTTGTACGTATGGATTTGCAGGGGTGCAGCTCTTTGCCAAAGGAGATTGCAGCCGGCCGGTCTGTTTTGTGTATGAACCCTTTACCTCTTTAGGAAAGGGTTTTTTGTTTGGGATAAAAAGGATGAAAAATAGCGTATTCAAAGTATTGATTTTATTATATGGTCTCTTTCTTTTAGGGCTGTCAGGCTGCGGCGGTCCTTCGCTTGGTTCGACAGAAAGAGAAGAAGAAATCAGGGCAGACAATAAAGCAGAAAGTAAAGCAGAAATTGAGATGCAGGCAGCAGGACTTGTGTATGAAAGCAGTATGGAGCTTCGATACGCAGAGAATTTTTCTGTGGATTATTACAAAGGAGGATATACTCTGTTAACGACGGTAGATGGAAGCCGTTTCTTAATCGTTCCGGAGGAGGGAGAAGTACCGGAAGGGCTTTTGGAGGATATTACGGTGCTTAAGCGTCCGATTGGGGATATTTATCTGGTGGCCTCTGCCGTAATGGATATGTTTTCTGAACTGGACAGCCTGAATGCCATTACGCTTTCCGGACAGAAGGAGGATGGCTGGTATATTGAGCAGGCCAGGGACGCCATGGCAAGGGGTGAGATGGTTTATGCCGGAAAATATAATAAACCGGATTATGAATTGATCGTATCGGAGCATTGTTCGCTTGCAATCGAGAATACGATGATTACCCATTCACCGGAGGTAGTGGAAAAGCTGAACGAGTTTGGCATTCCGGTTTTGATTGAATATTCAAGCAGTGAATCGCATCCGCTTGGTAGAGTGGAATGGATTAAATTTTTCGGCGCATTGCTTGGAAGGGAAGCGGAGGCAGAGAGAGCCTTTGAGCAACAGGAAACTATGCTGGAGCAGATGACGGCAAAGGAAAAAACAGATCAAACGGTTGCTTTTTTTTACATTACCTCAAATGGGATGGTTTCGGTACGACGAAGCTCGGATTATGTACCAAAGATGATTAAGCTGGCAGGCGGTAAATACATTTTTGAGAATCTGGGAGACATGGATTCCAGGCGGTCTACCATGAATATGCAGGTAGAGGAGTTTTATAAGGGAGCAAAGGAAGCCGATTTTATCATTTATAACAGTTCCATTGACGGCGGTGTGGCATCTTTGGAGGAGCTTTTGGATAAATGTGAAATTTTAGAGGATTTCAAGGCAGTGCAGGAAGGAAATGTCTGGTGTACGACAAATGACATGTATCAGCAGTCCATGTCGATTGGCTGTCTGATGGAAGATATACATTCCATGCTTCAGGGGAAGGGAGAAGAAGAGATGACCTATCTTTTCCGGTTAGAGTAGAGGATATTATGGCTATGAGTAAACAATGGAGATATACGATTGCTTTTTTTCTGCTCATAACAGGTACTTTGCTTTTTTGTATTCTGAATATCTGTATTGGAAGTACGGCGATTTCGTTGACCGATATCGGAAGGATGATTGTAGGGCAGGAAATTGGTGAAACAGAACGAAGGATATTATGGGATATCCGTATGCCCAGGACGTTTGCAGCAATGATACTGGGAGGAGCGCTGGCACTTGCAGGGTATCTTTTACAGACCTTTTTCCATAATCCGATTGCAGGACCGTTTGTTCTTGGCATTTCCTCGGGCGCTAAAATGGTTGTGGCGCTGGTTATGGTTTTTATGATGGGAAGGGCGATAAAGGTCAGTTCGGCAGCATTTATTGCAGCTGCCTTTGTTGGGGCCATGCTGTCCATGGGATTTGTACTTCTGATGTCCCGAAGGGTGCATCAGATGTCTATGCTGGTTGTCAGCGGAGTGATGATCGGATATATCTGTTCGGCGGTTACAGAACTGGTAGTGACTTTTGCGGATGATGCGGATATCGTAAACCTGCATAACTGGTCCAGAGGCAGTTTCTCGGGAATGACATGGGAAAATGTGGCAGTCATGTCAGGTCTTATTGCAGTTACCTTCGGTGCGGTTTTTCTATTGTCAAAGCCGCTTAGCGCTTATCAGCTGGGAGAGACATATGCCCGGAACATGGGAGTCAATGTGCGCTTTTTGCGTGTATGGATGGTGGTGCTGTCCAGTATGCTGTCCGCATGTATTGTGGCATATGCTGGACCTGTCTCTTTTGTGGGAATTGCAGCACCGCATTTGGTAAAAAGCCTGTTTGGAACAGCAAAGCCGATTTTGATGATACCGGCATGTTTTCTGGGCGGCAGTGCTTTCTGCCTGTTCTGTGATTTGCTTGCAAGAACCATGTTTGCTCCTACCGAGTTAAGCATCAGTACGGTTACTGCTGTATTCGGAGCGCCGGTTGTATTGTGGATTATGGCCAGGCGCAAAAGAGAGAGGAATGTATAGATGGAATATTATTTTTCTGCGAAACAAATGAGCGTAGGTTATCGGAAATGTCCCCTGATACGCAACATAGAAATTGGTCTGAAACGGGGAGAAATTCTGACGCTGATCGGACCGAATGGTGCCGGAAAAACTACGGTCTTAAAGAGTATAGCCGGACAGCTTGCGTTAATAGGCGGTGTGGCATTTCTGGGAAAGGAAAATATACAGCATATTCCGGATACGGAGCTTGCGCAGAAAATGGCAGTGGTTTTTACCGACAGGCTAAGGACCGAACTGTTGACCTGTGAAGAGGTAGTAGCGACCGGCAGATATCCTTATACGGGGCACTTTGGAATTCTGTCAAAGCAGGATCATGCCGCAGTCAGGGAAGCCATGGAGTTTGGGCATGTAACCGAAATGAAAGATCAGGATTTTACCAAAATCAGTGACGGACAAAGACAGCGGGTCATGTTGGCAAGAGCGATCTGTCAGGAGCCGGAAATTATTATTTTAGATGAGCCGACGTCATATCTGGATGTAAGGTATAAATTAGAATTTCTTTCCATCCTGCAAAAGCTTAAGAGGGAAAAGGGGCTTACTGTGATTATGTCGCTTCATGAACTGGAACTGGCAGAAAGGGTCTCGGATCAGATTCTTTGTATTCAAGGAGAATATGTGGACCGGCTTGGTACACCGGCGGAAATCTTTCAACCGTCTTATATTGGAAAACTGTTTCAGATAGAGTGCGGCAGCTATGACGAAAAAAGCGGCAGTATGGAGTTAGAGCCGCCTGAGGGGGAAGCCGAGGTCTTTGTCATTGCGGGAGGCGGATGCGGAAGAAATGTTTACCGTAAGCTGCAGCGGCAGGGAATTCCGTTTCGGACAGGAATCCTGTATCAAAATGATCTGGATTATCCGGTGGCAAAAGCACTGGCGGCAGAGGTAATAGAAGCGGAGATGTTTGAGCCGGTTGCAAAGGCTCTTTTTGAAACTGCCAAACGGCAAATGGACAGATGCAGACGGGTCATCTGCTGCAAAGAAAGATTTGGCAGCTTAGAGTCTGCAAACAGGGAGCTTTTGTTATATGCAGGACAGAGCGGAAAGCAGGTAGAGGTTTCATATGACTAAGGTGATCATGATTCAGGGAACGATGTCAAATGCAGGAAAAAGCCTTCTGGCAGCAGGACTTTGCAGGATATTTCGACAGGATGGGTATCGCGTGGCTCCCTTCAAATCACAAAATATGGCGTTAAATTCCTTTGTTACCACAGAAGGGCTGGAAATGGGAAGAGCCCAGGTCATGCAGGCGGAAGCGGCGGGCATAGAACCGATGGTCTGCATGAATCCCATTTTACTAAAGCCCACGGATCATACCGGTTCGCAGGTGATTGTGAACGGGGAAGTGGTTGGAAACATGAGCGCAAGAGAATATTTTTCCTATAAAAAGAAGCTGGTACCGGAAATCAGAAAAGCCTTTCAAAAGCTTTCGGAGATTTCGGATATTATTGTGATAGAGGGGGCCGGAAGTCCTGCTGAGATCAACCTGAAGGAAAATGATATTGTCAATATGGGGATGGCAGAACTGGTGGACGCTCCTGTGCTGTTAGTCGGGGATATTGACAGAGGCGGTGTGTTTGCACAGCTTCTAGGGACGTTGATGCTGCTTACGGAAGCAGAGAGAAAAAGGGTAAAAGGTCTTATTATCAATAAATTCAGGGGAGATAAGTCGATTCTGGATCCGGGTATTCAGATGTTATATGAAAAGGGAAAGGTTCCGGTAGCGGGGGTAGTTCCCTATATGGATTTGTCGCTGGAGGATGAGGACAGTCTGACCGGGCGTTTTGCCGGAAAGGCAGAAGGAGTGATTGACATTGCAGTCATCCGTTATCCGAGAATTTCCAACTTTACGGATTTCCATGTTTTTGAACTGCTTTCTGAGGTATCGGTTCGTTATGTGACTTCGGTATCAGAGTTAAAGCACCCTGATCTGATCTTTTTGCCGGGAAGCAAGAATACCATGGGAGATTTAAAATGGATGCGTCAAAATGGTCTGGAAACTGCCGTAAAAAAAATGGCAGAGAAAATTCCGGTCTGTGGTATCTGTGGCGGATATCAGATGTTAGGAGATTCCATTTCTGATCCGGAGCAGGTAGAAGAAGGAGGGACTATACGGGGAATGGAGCTGATTCCGGTTGTAACGAAGCTTCAAAAGGAGAAGGTGCGCTGTCAGACCCGGGGAAGGATCAATAAACTGGAAGGTGTGTTTTGCGTACTTTCAGGGTTGGACTATACAGGGTATGAAATCCATATGGGACAGACGAAAGAGAAAGAAAAGCAGGGATGCTTCTGGAAAAGCAAGGATGCTTCTGAAAAAACAAGGGTAGTTTTTTCAGGCAGCAATCCAAATGTGTATGGGACCTATATTCACGGGATATTTGATCAGGGCAGCATAGCGCCAGCCATGGTGCAGGCGCTGGCACGAAAGAAGGGAATGGAACTGAAAACGGATGTTTTGTTGGATTATCAGAGCTTTAAAGAAAAGCAATACGATAAACTGGCAGATACACTGCGTGAGTATCTGAATATGGAGGAAATTTATGGAATGCTCAGGGAAGCACATCTGGAATAGATGTACAAGGGAGACGCTGCTTGGACTTACGGTGGATAAGCCGGATGAGCAGATTCGAAAACAGGTGTTAGACAAC
The DNA here is from genome assembly GCA_012520645.1 of Clostridiales bacterium. Classification (GTDB taxonomy): domain Bacteria; phylum Bacillota; class Clostridia; order Lachnospirales; family Lachnospiraceae; genus JAAYNV01. Next base: position 95,369 of record JAAYNV010000025.1, read on the forward strand.
TGGGATCATATTGCCAAGCCGATTGACGGACTGGGCAGGTTTGAAACCCTGACGGCACAGATTGGTGCGATTCAGAGGACGGATCAAATCGATCTTGCCAAAAAGGTGGTTTTGATCTTTTGTGCGGACAACGGTATTGTGGAGGAAGGAATCAGCCAGTCCGGGCAGGAGGTCACAGCCGCAGTCGCAGCCAAAATGGGGGAAAAGAAATCTGCGGTCGGGAAAATGGCGGCAGTCATTGGAGCGGATACGATACCGATCGATATCGGCATCAACCAAAAAGAATCCATACCGGGAGTACTGGATAAGAAAATCCGCTGCGGAACCGGAAATTTCAGAGTGGAACCAGCCATGACAGAGGATGAAGCCATCCGGGCAGTTTTTACCGGAATTGAAATGGTGTCGGATTGTAAAAAGGCGGGTTACCGTATTCTGGCTACCGGAGAGATGGGGATAGGAAATACGACAACGAGCAGTGCAGTTGCGGCCGTCTTGTTAGGCTGTGATGTCGAAGAGGTGACCGGGAGGGGAGCCGGACTGAGTGAGGAAAGGCTGCTTCATAAAAAGCAGGTCATAGCGGAGGCGATAAATAAATATGAATTGAAACAGGCGGATGCCCTTTCGGTATTGAAAACAGTCGGGGGACTTGACATTGCCGGACTTGCCGGGGTATGTATCGGCGGTGCGCTTTTCCATCTTCCGGTTATATTAGATGGGGTGATCAGCATGTCAGCGGCTCTTTTAGCTGAGCGGATCGTACCCGGCACCAAAGCATATCTGCTTGCATCCCACAAAGGAAAGGAGCCGGCAGTGGAAAGACTGACCAGAGAACTGGAACTAAAACCTGTAATCGATGGAGAAATGGCACTCGGAGAAGGTACCGGAGCGGTTATGATGCTTTCCCTGTTAGATGTGGCTTTAAGTGTGTATCAGAACCGGACGACCTTTCCGGAGCTTCAGATCAAACAGTACGAGAGGTATTTGGAAAGATGATGACTTTGGTGATTGGTGGCAGCGGAAGCGGGAAGTCCGCTTATGCAGAAAACTGCCTGATCCAAATGGCAGAAGGAAAAAAGAAATATTATCTGGCAACGATGCAGGTCTTGGATGAGGAAGGACAAAAAAGAATTGAACGTCATCGCAGACTTCGAAGCGGTAAAGGATTTCTTACGATTGAACAGCCGACAGCGGTTCAGAATGCGTTAACAAAGATGGAGGCAGGAGAAAAGACGGCACTGTTAGAATGTATCTCCAACCTGACAGCAAATGAGATGTTTGCGGGCGGAAAAATCTGGTCCGGCAAGAGCGTGGCGGACCGGATCATCCGGGGCATCGAACAGTTAAAAGCACAGCTTTCGCACCTTGTCATTGTAGGAAACAATGTATTTGAAGATGGGATGCTCTATGATGAGACGACGATGGAGTATATCCGCACAATGGGAAGCATTCAGACAGCCCTTGTGGATCTGGCAGACGAGGTCGTGGAAGTCGTAGCCGGCATTCCAATCGTACATAAAGGGCAGGAGGTTTAACGTGCATCTCATAAAATCCATTATCATCGCCTTTTCCATCTATTCCAAAATCCCCGTTATGCAGTTTGAGTGGAAGGAAGAGGATATGAAATATATGCTTTGCTTTTTCCCGTGGATCGGTGCGGTAATCGGCGGATGCGTCTATCTATGGTGTTTTTTGTGCCGCATTCTTGATGTGGGAACGATATGTTATGCGTTCATCGGTGCCGCAATTCCGCTTTTCGTTACCGGAGGCTTCCATGTGGACGGCTTTCTGGATACGATGGATGCCTTTCATTCCTATAAACCAAGGGAAGAAAAACTGAAAATCCTAAAGGATTCCCATATTGGAGCATTTTCCGTCATTATGCTCGCAGGATATGGCCTGATCTATGTAGGGGCCTTTTCCGAGATTATGGAAGACAGTTTGCTTCGTCTGGTTTGTGCCGGCTTCTTTTTGTCCCGCTGTCTGAGCGGACTTGGCGTGGTTTCCTTTCCGGCTGCAAAAAAGGAAGGAATGCTGTATCATTTTGCGGACAGTGCCCATAGAAGTAGGGTAAAGGGGATGCTTATGCTGCAAACCGTTCTTTGTATCGGTTTTATGGTTATGCAGTCAATCAGGGCAGGAATACTGGTAACGGCAGCCGCTTTTTTAACCTTCGCATATTATTATCATCGCTCCAAAAAAGAACTGGGCGGGATTACAGGTGACACGGCAGGATACTTTGTGCTTCTCTGTGAAGAAAGTATCGTGGTGTCGGCGGCAGTCATGCAAATTGTGGGACAATTTGCAATTTGAAAGAAGAAACAGTCAGGTATTTCTTTATCGGATAAAAGAAAGGAATTCATATGAAGCTTATAATTGGCGGATATGCCCAGGGAAAATTAAACTATGTCCTGAAGCGGTTGTCCTCCCGGTCATATCAGGTATGGGACGGTGAGATACCGGAGCAGCCCAAACAGATGAAAACGGATCTGGACACGCTGGTAATCATCAATCACTTTTCCTGCTGGGTCAGAAAATGTATCGAAAAAGGCGGATGCCCGGAGGAGGAAATTATATGTTTTCTGGAATGTTATCCTGATGTTGTGATTATCAGCGATGAAATCGGATGCGGCATCGTACCGATGGAAGCCTTTGAGAGAGAATACAGAGAGCGGACAGGCAGACTTCTTACGGAGCTTGCAGAACGGGCAGAGGAAGTGGAGCGTGTGATATGCGGAATCGGGCAGAGAATCAAATAACGTTAGTTCTTTTGAGACACGGAGCCACCCAGGCAAATGAGGGACACCGATACTTGGGAAAAACCGACGAAGCGCTTTCCGAAAGGGGAAAGAAAACGTTGGCTGCATATAAAGAAGAGCTTTTCAAATCAGAATATCGGAAAGTGGAATATCTGTTTGTCAGTCCGATGAAACGGTGCAGGGAAACCGGGGAAATTCTTTATCCGGATGTACCGGGCATTGTGATTCCGGAGTGGAGCGAAATGGATTTTGGAGAATTTGAATATAAAAACTATGAGGAATTAAAAGAGGACAAACGGTATCAGGCATGGATCGACAGCAATGGTACGCTGCCCTTTCCGGGAGGAGAGAGCAGGGAGGCATTCTGTCTGCGCTGTGTAAAAGGATTTCAAAGAATGTCACGGGAAATTGGACAGATAGAAAAAAGAGACGGGCTAAGACCGGAAACGATAGGAGGTATCGTGCATGGAGGCACGATTATGGCACTGCTTAGCACCTATTGCGGAGGAAACTATTTTGAGTACCAGGTTCCAAACGGAGGCGGATATATCTGCACGATGAAGGTTCAGGGCTGTCAGTTGGAATGGACAGAGATAAAAAGAATACCGGGGAGAAAAATCAGATGATATATCATATGACCGCATTTTGTTTTGGATTTTTATTAGATCTTCTGCTTGGGGATCCGTATTTTCTGCCTCATCCGATCCGGGGAATCGGCAGACTGATTCAGGGAGTAGAGAAATGGCTGCGCAGAGAAGAGAGCAGAGAAGCCGGGGAACAGGAACGGCGGATGTGCAAGAGCAGCAGTCAGGGGGATAACGGGCAGGAAAAACGGTATCAAAAGGAATTGCGTCAGGGAATGGTTATGGTTGTGACGGTATTAGTCACTGTGACAGCGGCTGCGGCGGCAGTTCTGGTTTTGGCTTATTGGATAAATCCCTATGTGGGAATGGTCGTGGAGACGGTTATGACTTATCAGCTCCTTGCGGTAAAATGCTTAAAGGATGAAAGCATGAAGGTATGCAGAGCGCTGGAAAAGCAAAATACGGAGGAGGCAAGAGCGGCCGTTTCCATGATTGTCGGCAGGGATACGGCATGCTTAAATGAGGAAGGCATCATCAGGGCGGCGGTAGAAACCGTGGCGGAAAATACCTCGGACGGGGTCATTGCACCGATGTTGTATACGGCGCTTGGTGGTCCGGTGCTTGGATTCTTTTATAAAGCGGTCAATACGATGGATTCCATGATCGGTTACAGAAATGAAAAATACCTGTATTTTGGCAGGGCAGCCGCAAGACTGGATGATTTTGTGAATTATATTCCGGCGAGGATCAGTGCGTGGATGATGATTGCGGCGGCTTTTCTGGGAGGAAGAAGCTTTTCCGGAAAAGGTGCAGTTGCTATATATGAGAGAGACAGACACAAGCATAAGAGTCCCAATTCCGCGCAGACCGAAGCGGTATGTGCGGGAGCACTGCGAATACAGCTTGCCGGTGATGCCAGTTATTTTGGAAAAGTGGTAAACAAGCCGTATATCGGAGATGCTTTGCGGAAAGCGGAATATGAGGACATAAAGCGGGCAAACCGGCTGATGTATGTGACGGCGTGTATGTGTGCGGCGCTCTGTCTGGTCTGTATGGGGATGATATGTCTGGGATAAAGAGCAGAATGCTGCAGGTATTTTCAAAAAGAAAGGTGGTCTTTCAGAGAACATGACGGATGAGTGGAAAGAAATTCATGGCGGAGACATATACAGAAACCGGGTGGAGCATGATTTTTCTGTGAATATCAATCCGTTTGGTATGCCGGAAACGGTAAGGGAAGCACTCCATAAAGCGGTGGAAAACTGCAGTGCCTATCCGGACAGCAAGGCGGAACAATTAAAAGCGGCAGTCGGTGAAATGTCAGGCGTACCAAAAGAGTATCTGCTTTTTGGGAATGGTGCTTCCGAGCTTTTTATGGCAGTCATCCATGGAATACATCCCAACAGGATCGTGATTCCGGTTCCGTCCTTTTACGGCTATGAGTATGCGGCAGAGTCAGTCAGAGGAGAAATCCTTTTTTATGAAATGAAAGAAGACAATGCTTTTGCAATGGATTCAGGAATTTTTTCCGTGCTGACGGAGAACACGGATTTGCTCTTTCTGGCAAATCCAAATAATCCGACCGGACAGCGGATGAGTAGAACCTGTTTAGAGGAGCTTTTGTGCCATTGCAGAGAGAAGGGCATTTATGTGGTTCTGGATGAATGTTTTGTGGAGTTTTGCGGCGAAGAATTTTCCATGATGGGAAAAATCGATCTGTTTGACAATCTGATACTGGTGCGGGCATTTACGAAGCTGTTTTCGATTCCGGGAGTCCGGCTTGGATATCTGGTGTGCAGTAACCGGATATTGTCAGAGCAGATCAGAAGGCAGCTGCCGGAGTGGAATCTTTCCTCTTTCGCACAGGCAGCAGGGTGTGCCTGTGCAGGGCAGATAAGGTTCATAAAGCAGACGGAAGATTTTGTAAAGGAGGAGCGGAAATTTCTGGAAGAGGGTTTAAAGAAGATGGGGCTTAGCGTATTTCCGGGGGAAGCGAATTTTATTTTGTTCTACAGTGATTACGCATTATACGAACGTTTGCTGGAGAGGAAAATCCTAATCCGGGACTGCGGGAATTTCCGGGGATTATATAAGGGCTTTTACCGGATTGCGGTAAAGAGCAGGGAAGAAAACGAGATTTTACTAAAAGCGATGGGAGAAATTTTGTGGGAATAGCAGAAGAAATAGAAAAAAAGAGCTTTGAGATAATTTCAGAAGAACTTTTAAAAAGGGGGATCGTGCTTTCGCCAAAAGAGGAGAATATTACCAAGCGGGTCATCCATACGAGTGCGGACTTTGATTATGTTCAAACGCTGGTTTATACAAAGAATGCTGTTTCGACGGCTATAGAACTGCTTCGAAACGGTGCGGATATTGTGACGGATACGAATATGGCGCTTGCCGGAATCAACAAAAGGGTATTGGCAAGTCTGGGAGGAGAGGCACACTGCTTTATGGCGGATGAGGAGGTTGCCCTTCTTGCGAAAAGACGGCAGACCACGCGGGCTGCTGTCAGTATGGAAAAGGCGGCAGAAATCAAAAAGCCGGTTATTTTTGCAATCGGAAATGCGCCGACCGCCTTGATAAAACTCTATGAAATGATGCAGACAAGTGACTGGAGACCGGCATTTATCATCGGGGTTCCGGTTGGGTTTGTGAATGTGGAGTCGGCAAAGGAACTGATTTTAGAGACGGATGTGCCTTCTATCGTGAACCGGGGCAGAAAGGGCGGAAGCAATGTGGCAGCTGCGATCTGCAACGCTCTTTTGTATGAAATTGCCAGATAGATGCAGGTTTTGAGAAAAAAGCGGCAGACAGGAGCTGTCAGAAGGCGAAAGAAAGGGAAAGGCGGAAAATCTGGTGCGGTACGGTTTTACGACGGGAAGCTGTGCAGCGGCGGCAGCAAAGGCAGCCGCTTATATGCTTTTGACCGGAAGAGAGAAAACGGAGATTACGATAGAGACGCCGAAGGGAATTACCTATACGGCAAAACTTTTGGATATGGAACGGAAAGAGGAAATGATCAGCTGTGCGGTGCAAAAGGACGGTGGAGATGACCCGGATGTGACGACAGGCACGCTTGTTTATGCCAAGGTTTGTTATGCGGAGCATACAGCGCAACGGATCGAAATAGAGGGAGGCATAGGTGTCGGCAGGGTGACAAAGCCGGGACTTGATCAGCCGGTTGGAAGTGCAGCGATCAATCATGTTCCAAGAGAGATGATTGCAAAGGAAGTCTTGCAGGTGTGTCAGATTATGGATTATAAGGGGAGTCTGAACGTCGAGATTTTCGTACCGGAGGGTGAGAAACTTGCGGAGCGTACGTTTAATCCAAGACTTGGAATCGTGGGCGGCATTTCCATATTGGGAACCAGTGGAATTGTGGAGCCGATGAGCAGTCAGGCAATTCTCGATACGATCCGGGTGGAGCTTAGACAAAGGCGGGCGCAGGGGTTTGATTATGTTGCCGTATCGCCGGGAAATTACGGTCTGGATTTTATGAAAAGGGAATATGGATATGATCTGGATCAGAGTGTGAAATGCAGCAACTTTATCGGAGAGACGATTGATATGGCGGTGGAACTTGGTTTTCAGAGCATGCTGCTTACCGGGCATATCGGGAAGTTGATCAAGGTGGCAGGAGGCATTATGAATACGCATTCGAGGGAGGCGGACTGCCGGATGGAGCTTTTGGCTGCTTTTGCCGTCAAAGAAGGAATTTTGATGGAAAAGGTCTGCCGTATTTTAGATTGTGTTACGACCGGGGAAGCGGTGCGTATTTTGAAAGAGGAAGGAAAATTACAGCCTGTCATGGAGCGGGTGATGGAGCGGATCTGTTATTATCTGAATAAACGGTCTGCAGGCAAAATGAGGATTGATTGTATTTTATATGCCAATGAGTTTGGCGAACTGGCAAGGAGTAAGGAGGCAGGAGCATGGTTTACTTTGTTGGCGCAGGAACCGGCGCAGCAGATTTGATTACCGTCAGGGGAATGCGGTTATTGCAGGATGCGGATGTCATTATTTATGCGGGGTCTCTTGTTAATCCGGAGCTGTTAAATTATGCGGGAGAGCATTGTGAGATATACAACAGTGCCAAAATGACGTTGGAGGAGATTCTTTCAGTCATAAGGAGCGCAGAAGCAGAAGGGAAGACAACCGTCAGACTTCATACGGGAGAACCGAGTATCTATGGGGCAGTCAGGGAGCAGATGGATGAACTGGATGAACTGGGAATCTCTTATGAGAGTTGTCCGGGAGTCAGTGCATGCTTTGGGGCAGCGGCATCTCTCAATCTGGAATACACCCTGCCTGGTATTTCACAGTCCTTAATCATTACAAGGATGGAAGGGAAAACAAAGGTTCCTGAAAAGGAAAGCATAGAGAGTTTTGCAGCACATCAGACATCCATGGCAATTTATTTAAGCACAGGCATGTTGCGGGAGTTGAGTGAGAGACTGATTGCGGGCGGGTATGAAAAGGATACGCCGGCGGCTCTTATATACAAAGCGACATGGCCGGAGGAAGAGGCATATATCTGTACCGTTGAGACTCTGAATGCAACGGCAGCAGCACATGGCATCACGAAAACGGCACTGGTTTTAGTAGGTGAGGTGATCACGCACAGGCACTACCGGAAATCCAGATTGTATGCAGCCGATTTTTCCACGGAATTCAGACAGGCAAAGGAAAAGACAGAATCATGAAATCAGATATTCTGAAATTAAGCAACCGAAAATTAAGCATCATCAGTTTTACGGAGCAGGGAATCCGGCTTTCGGAAAAGATCGAAAAGTTGTTGTCCGGGGAAGCAGAGCAGGCGGATGAAAGCACAGATAGAGCAGGAGCAGACAGAATTTCCATAGAGCTGTTTACCAAATATACCGGAAAAATCTGCATGAAAAATGGAAAAAAGGATGAAGCCCCAAAAGAAATCCGGGAGGTCAGGCAGGAAAAGAGAAGCCTTTCCGAGTGGGCTGGAGAGCAGTTTTTAGAAAAAAATGCACTGCTTTTTATCGGTGCCTGCGGAATTGCAGTACGGGCGGTGGCGCCGCATCTGGTGGACAAGCTGCATGACAGTCCGGTGCTTGTCATGGATGAGAAGGGGGAATATGTCATTCCTGTCTTATCTGGGCATATGGGAGGTGCCAATGAGCTGGCATTTTTTCTTGCAAAGATAACAGGAGCAGAGCCTGTAATCACAACGGCAACGGATTTAAACCGGAAGTTTGCCGTGGATTTATTTGCTAAGAAAAACGGACTTTTTATTGTAAACAGGGATGGGATTGCCAGAGTATCTGCAAAAGTACTGGCAGGAGAAAGCATTATCATATCGATTGAGAACGGACATGTGCAGAAGAAAGAACGGCTGCCGGAAGGAATTCAACTGGTTTCTTATCCGCCGAAACAGTCTGTGGATGTGGTGGTATGTACAAAAGAGCGGGAATTTGACACGCAGATTTTATTAAGACCAAAGGAATATGTAATCGGAATGGGATGCCGCAAGGGGAAGGAAGCAGATGAAATAGCTGCTTTGATCAACAGGACGCTTAAGAAACTCGGCATTTGTCTGCATCAGGTTTTTGCGCTTTCTTCCATCGAACAAAAGCGGGAGGAGGCGGGATTTCTTGCATGGAGCAGGAAAGCAGACATTCCGTTTATAACCTATACGGCTGAGGAATTGCAGCGTGTACCGGGAAACTTTCACAGCTCTGCGTTTGTAAAGGAGAAGGTGGGAGTTTCCAATGTGTGCGAGAGGGCGGCTTTGATGGCATGTGGGGCGGGCGGCAGGCTCGTCTTTGAAAAGCAGGCAGAGGATGGCATGACAATAGCGGTTGCCAGACGGGAATGGAGCGTGGTATTGGATGAAGCATAAAATCTATATTGTCGGTATGGGACCGGGAAAGGAAGAGATGATGACGAAGGAGGCTCTGTATGTTTTGGAGCAGTCCGATGTGATCATCGGTTATACCGTCTATTTAAAGCTGCTGGGGGAGCGTTTTTCAAAGAAAGAACGGCTGTCCACTCCGATGCGGCAGGAGAAGGAGCGGTGTGAACTCTGCTTTCAGGAAGCAGAAAAGGGAAAACAGGTGGCATTAATCTGCAGCGGGGATGCGGGAGTCTATGGGATGGCCTCTTTGATGTATGAAATAGGCAGGAATTATCCCAAGACAGAATTGGTTGTGATTCCTGGCATTACGGCGGCAAGCAGCGGGGCGGCAGTTCTCGGCGCTCCGCTCAATCATGATTTTTGTGTGATCAGCCTAAGTGATCTGCTGACACCGTGGGAGACGATAGAGAAAAGGCTGGCAGCGGCAGCGCAGGGGGATTTTGCGCTTGCGCTCTATAATCCTTCCAGTCATAAGCGGGCAGATTATCTGATGCGCGCCTGTGATATTCTGCTTCAGTATCTTGAAGGAGAGCGTGCCTGCGGCTATGTGGAAAATATTGGAAGAGAGGGAACCCGGGCAGTGACCTGTACGTTAAAGGAATTAAGAGAATGCAGGGTCAACATGTTTACAACGGTATTTGTTGGAAATTCCGGTTCTGAAATCATAAACGGAAAGCTGGTCACAAGGAGAGGATACCAAATTGAAAGAACTGTTAATCTTTGCGGGAACAACTGAGGGAAGGAAATTATCGGAGTGTCTGGCGAAATCCGGCATTGCCCATACGGTCTGTGTGGCAACGGAGTATGGTGAAATCGTATCAAAAGAGCATCCGCTTGTAACGGTGCACTGCGGAAGGCTGTGCCGGGAGGAAATCACGGAATGGATTCTGGAAGACCGCTTTTTGGCCGTTATAGATGCCACCCATCCTTACGCGGAGATCATTACGGAAAATATCCGGGCGGCGCTGCAGGAAGTCAACTGTCCGGAAAGAGGCGGTTTCAAAGAAGACAGACCGGTATTGTCTGTTCCGTATCTGCGTTTAAAACGGGAAACGGATACCGCTTTAAGTGCAGAAAGGCTGGTACGTTTTGAGACGACAGAGGAGTGTGCAAAAGCCTTGGAGAAAACACAGGGAAATATTCTGCTTACGACCGGAAGCAAAGAGCTGGCAGCTTACTGTCATTCCAGGCAGGTAAGAAGCAGGATTTATGTCAGAGTGCTTCCCGGTATGGAGAGCCTGTCTCTTTGTATGGAGCAGGGAATCCTGGGAAAGCAGATCCTTGCCATGCAGGGACCGTTTACCGTAGAGATGAACGAGGCAATTTTACGGCAGTATCACATTTCCTGTCTTGTGACCAAGGAAAGCGGCATATCCGGCGGTTTTTCAGAAAAGCTGGAGGCGGCAAAGAGAGTGGGGATTCCGGTCTTTGTGGTTGGTCGTCCAAAGGAGAAGGAAGGGTATTCTTTTTCAGAAATATGCAGTGAGATCGAACGAATCTGCGGACAGCCTGTTCGAAAGAGCGGTTGGATGGAAATTGTTTTGGCAGGTATTGGTATGGGCAGTCCAAAGAATCTGACCAGGGAGGTACAGGAAGCGATAGAGGATGCCGACATTTTACTGGGAGCCCAGAGACTTCTGCTTTCCTATACGCCGAAGGACGAAAAGCGTCCGTTTTATCAGGCGGATCAGATCGTACCGTATCTGATGGAGAGACAGGAAAAAAGTTTATGGTATGAAAAGAAAAAAGTCGTGATTTTGTTTTCCGGTGACAGTGGTTTTTACAGCGGATGCCGGTCCGTGTATGATGCACTATATAAGGAAATACAGGCTGGGAGGCTGAAGGCAGAGGTGCGGATCCTGCCCGGTATTTCTTCGGTTTCGTATCTGGCCGCCTGTATTGGCGAAAGCTATCAGGATGCGGCAGTTTACAGCATTCATGGAAAGGAGATATGCAATCTCGTCCGCAAAATAAAGGAAGAGTCGAAAACCTTTTTGCTTCTATCCGGCGCGAAGGATATGAAAAATCTTGGAAGACTGTTATCAGAAAATGGAATGTCAGAGTGTGAGGTGATTGCAGGATACAGGCTTTCCTACCCGGAGCAGCAGATAAAGAGACTGACACCGGAGGAATGCAGTATGGTTGAAGAAGAAGGTCTGTATACCTGCCTGATTCAAAATCCGCATGCAAAAAGCAGGGGACTGGCACACGGAAGGCCGGATAAAGAGTTTATCCGAGGCCGGGTTCCAATGACCAAGGAGGAGATCAGAGAAATCAGCATTTGTAAGCTAAAGCTTCGTAAGGAAGCCGTGGTTTATGATATTGGAAGTGGCACAGGCTCCATTGCGGTAGAGGCAGCAGGGCTGTCCGATACGCTCAGAGTCTATGCCATCGAGAAAAAGGAGGAAGCCGTTTCTCTCATTCGAAATAATCAGGAAAAATTCGGGTTGGAGAATATCTTTATAAAAGAAGGCGAAGCACCGGAAGCTTTTTTGGATCTGCCGGTTCCGACCCATGCTTTTATCGGCGGCAGCGGCGGAAGATTAAGGGAAATTTTATCGGAATTGTATCGTCGGAATCCCAATATGCGTATCGTCATGAATGCAGTCAGCCTGGAAACAGTCTGTGAGTTTCGTGAGATATTGTCCCTCGGTCAGAATTGCTGCCAGAGGGAAGGAAACAGACCGGATGGCTGCATGAGAATCAAAGATGTAGAACTTGTACAGATTCAGGTAAGCAGAGCAGGGAAAACAGGAAACTATCACTTAATGCAGGCCGAGAACCCGGTCTGGATCTGTGCATTTTCTTTTTGTGAGAGATGAGGTCAGAATGAAATTAAAGAGAGTTATGATTGCCGCTCCAAAGAGTGGAAGCGGAAAAACAACCATTACCTGTGCGCTTCTACAGGCACTGAAAGATATGGGTGGACAGGTCGTTTCATATAAATGCGGACCGGATTATATCGATCCGATGTTTCATGAAAAGGTCATAGGACTTCCGTCGAAAAATTTGGACACTTATTTTACAGACGAACAGAAAACGAAGGAACTGTTGTTGAAAAACAGGACCGAAGAGGAATATGCGGTTTTAGAGGGTGTGATGGGGCTTTATGATGGACTGGGAGGAGTCCGGGAGGAGGGCTCTTCCTATCATCTGGCGAAGGTGACAGGAACACCGGTTATCCTGGTGGTGGATGCGAAGGGAATGGGATATTCCATCCTACCGCTTCTGGCGGGATTTCTTGCGTATGATAAGGAACATCTTATCCGGGGGGTGATTCTGAACCGGATGTCAAAGGCTTATTATGGAAGCATTGCACCTCTGATTGAGGAAGAGTTAAAAATAAACGTTTTAGGGTACTTTCCGGAGCATAAGGAATTTTGTATCGAAAGCAGACATCTTGGGTTAGTACTGCCGGAGGAACTGGAGCATATCAGAGCACAACTGCATCAGGCAGCAGAAGAGCTTAAAAGGACGGTTTCTTTAGAAGCAATCCTGCGGGTGGCAGAGAGTGCACGGGAGTTTGAGGAAGAAGAGAGCGCCGGTCATATCCCTACCGGGAAAGACAGTATGGAGAAAGTGCAGATATCTGCAGGAAAAGAGTATAAAGAGAAGCAGTTGTTTGTCAGACCGGTAATCGCAGTAGCACGGGATGAGGCATTTTGTTTTTACTATGCGGACAATTTACGCTTGTTAGAGGAATACGGAGCAGAATTAAAGTTTTTTTCACCGATTCATGATGTCGGACTGCCGGATGGATGCCATGCTCTGCTGCTTGGCGGAGGTTATCCGGAACTGTACGCCGATCGTTTGAGTAAAAATGTCGGAATGCGAGCAGCTATTCAAAAGGCAGCAGAACAGGGAATGCCCATTGTGGCAGAGTGCGGTGGTTTTATGTATCTTCATTCTGCCATAAGAAAGGACGAGGAAAGCTATGACATGGCAGGAGTCATTCCGGCGGTCTGCTCGGATTCCGGGAGGCTGGCTCGCTTCGGTTATATAGAGCTTAGGGAGAAAAAAAGCAGTTTTCTGCCAACGGGAGAGCGAATCAAAGGACATGAATTTCATTATTATGACAGTACGGAGAACGGAACGGACTGTCTGGCGGTAAAACCGGTAACAGGCAGGGAGTATCCCTGCGTAATGGAAGGAGAAAATTACTGGTTCGGCTTTCCACACCTTTATTATCCGTCCAATCCGGCTTTTGCGGAACGGTTTGTGGAAAAGGCGGCAGATTTTTTGCACAACAGGCTGTAAGGATAACGGAAAAATTATAATTTCCTGCCTTACCAATATCAACTAAAATAAAAAAATGATTGACATTGTAAAAACAGAGTGGTATTATACCAATAATTTAATAACACCAATAAACCGTTGAAGTGGAGATAAAAACAAGTCGTGCACTCACAGAGAGCCGGGATTGCTGGGAACCGGCAGAACGCAGTTTGTTAAATGGACCACTGAGGGCGCAGTCAAAGGCAGTAAGCTGCTGAGTATTCTGCGACGTCATGCACGCGTCAGAGGCAGGGAATATGATGGTATTCCTAAAGAGGGCAGAAGGCAGAGGCTTTCTGAATCAAGGTGGCACCGCGGAACGTTTTTTGAGTCTCCGTCCTTGATGGGATTTTGTATCCTATCAGGGACAGAGGCTTTTTTTGTACGATAGGAAACGAGCGAAAGGAGAGAGTTACAATGATTAAAGAAGCGATTCAAAAGGTAGTTATGAACCAGAACCTGACCTATGTGGAAGCAGAACAGGTTATGGATGAGATTATGAGCGGGGAGGCTTCCCAGATTCAGATGTCGGCGTATCTGACAGCCATGTCATTAAAGGGAGAGACGATTGACGAGATTACGGCTTCGGCAGCCGGAATGCGCAAGCACTGTATCCGTCTTTTACATGACATGGATGTGTTGGAAATTGTGGGTACAGGAGGGGATAAATCCAATTCCTTCAATATTTCCACAACCTCTGCACTGGTAGTATCGGCGGCAGGCGTTCCGGTGGCAAAGCACGGAAATCGTGCGGCAAGCAGCAAATGCGGCGCAGCAGATGTACTGGAAGCACTGGGAGTAAACATTGCTGTTTCGCCGGAAAAGAGCCGGGAGATTCTGGAAAAGATCGGTATCTGTTTTTTTTGTTCGCACAGAACTATCACATTGCGATGAAATATGTGGCTCCGGTGCGTAAGGAACTGGGAATTCGTACCGTGTTTAACATCTTAGGACCGCTTTCCAATCCCGCAGGTGCTAACATGCAGCTTTTAGGTGTTTATGATGAGATGCTGGTAGAGCCGATGGCAAAAGTACTGGAAAAGCTGGGAGTCCACAATGCGATGGTGGTATACGGACAGGACTGTCTGGATGAGATTTCCATGAGCGCGCCGACCCGGGTATGTGAGATCCGAAACGGAAAATTCAGCCGTTATACGATAGAGCCGGAGCAGTTCGGTATGAAAAGATGCAGGAAGGACGAACTGACCGGAGGCACGCCGCAGGAGAATGCAAAGATTACGCGGGATATTTTAGGAGGGTCAAAGGGACCCGGAAGGGATGCTGTTGTTTTGAATTCAGCAGCAGCACTTTATATCGCCAAGCCGGAACTGACACTGGAGGGTGCCGTGAAACTGGCGCAGGAGACGATCGACAGTGGAAAGGCATTGGCGCAGCTTGAGAAATTTATTGAACTGAGCAATTCCTGAAAAATGGAAAATATAGCAGAAAGGCAAGGAGAGAGGAAATGATCTTGGAAGAAATTGCAGCCAAAACAAGAGTGCGTATCGAAGAACAGAAGCGCAAAAAGAGTCTGGAAGGGGTGCGCAGGGAAGCGGAGCAGTTCCCACACCGGAATGACCTGCCGCCGTTTGCATTTGAAAAAGCACTGCGGGGGGGGAAGAGATTTCCTTTATCTGTGAAGTGAAAAAGGCATCTCCATCCAAGGGTGTGATCGCACAGGATTTTCCTTATCTGCATATTGCCATGGAATATGAGGAGGCTGGAGCAGCCGCCATCTCTGTTCTGACGGAACCTTTTTACTTTCAGGGAAGTGACAACTATCTGCTGCAGATTGCGGAGAGCGTTAACATTCCGGTACTGCGGAAGGATTTTACGGTGGATGCCTACCAGATTTATGAGGCAAAAAGACTGGGAGCCTCGGCTGTACTGCTCATCTGTGCGCTGTTAGATACGCAGACTCTGACAGAATACCGCAACATTGCAGAGAGCCTTGGAATGTCTGCGCTGGTGGAGGCCCATACGGAGGCGGAGGTGGAGTCGGCGCTTAAGAGCGGTGCACGGATCATCGGGGTCAATAACCGTAATCTGAAGACCTTTGAGGTGGATGTGACGACCAGTATACGGCTCAGAAAGCTCGTGCCGTCTGATATCGTATTTGTATCGGAGAGCGGCATAAAGGGTCGGGAAGATATAGCCAGATTGCAGAAAAACGGCACGAATGCCGTGCTGATCGGAGAAACCTTTATGCGCAGTGCAGACAAAAAGAAACAGCTCGCGGTCTTAAGAGGGATCATAGATGAAAATTAAAATTTGTGGACTGACCCGCATGGCGGACATCGAAGCGGTCAATGCAGTACGTCCGGACTATATCGGCTTTGTTTTTGCAAAGAGCAGAAGACAGGTAAACCCCAGACAGGCAAAGGCATTGGCAGAGGCCCTTTTGCCGTCCATTCGCAGAGTAGGAGTCTTTGTGGATGAAAGGATAGAGACTGTTCTGGAAATCGCAGAAATGGAGATGATCGATGTGATTCAGCTGCACGGCAGGGAGTCCGCGGCATATGTGGTCAGTTTAAAAAGGCAGACAGGACTTCCTGTTGTAAAGGCAGTTCGCGTGGATCAGACGGTGGATATGAAGGAGCGACTTCGTTGTTATGAGGCGGCAGGTGTGGATGCCTTCCTGTTTGACAACGGACCGGGTGGAACCGGAGAGCGTTTTGAGTGGAAGCAGATTCCGCAGACAGGACTTCCTTATTTTCTGGCGGGAGGAATCTGTCCGGATAATGTAAAAGCGGTGATGCAGCTTCCGAAAGCTCCTTATGCACTGGATGTCAGCAGTGGTGTAGAAACGGACGGCGTAAAGGATGCAGTGAAGATCAAACAGCTGGTAGAACTGGTACACAGACTGTAGGAAAAGTCTGATAGAAAAAGAAACAACAAAAGGAGTGGAGAAAGAGAATGTCAAAAGGAAGATACGGGATTCACGGCGGACAGTATGTGCCGGAAACTCTGATGAATGAGCTGATTAAGCTGGAAAAGGCTTATGAATTTTATAAACAGGATGCGGAATTTAATAAGGAACTACAGACGCTTTTGAATGAATATGCAGGACGTCCTTCTCTGTTATACTATGCGGAGAAGATGACAAAGGATCTGGGCGGTGCCAAAATCTATATAAAAAGAGAGGATTTGAATCATACCGGTTCCCATAAGATCAATAATGTGCTTGGTCAGGTGTTGCTTGCCAAAAAGATGGGAAAGACAAGAGTAATTGCGGAGACCGGAGCCGGACAGCATGGTGTTGCGACTGCTACAGCGGCAGCGCTTATGGGAATGGAATGTGAAATTTTCATGGGAAAAGAGGATACGGACCGTCAGGCGCTCAATGTCTACCGGATGGAGCTTCTGGGAGCGAAGGTGCATCCGGTTCTGACCGAAACACAGACCTTAAAGGATGCCGTGAACGAGACGATGCGGGAGTGGACAAACCGGGTGGATGATACGCTGTATGTACTCGGGTCCGTTATGGGTCCGCATCCGTTTCCGATGATCGTACGGGATTTCCAGAGCGTGATCAGCAGGGAGGCAAAAGAGCAGATTCTGTTAAAGGAAGGGAAGCTTCCGGGTGCTGTAGTAGCCTGTGTGGGCGGCGGCAGCAATGCCATGGGTGCCTTTTATCATTTTATACCGGATGAGGGAGTAAAACTGATCGGATGTGAGGCAGCAGGACACGGTGTACATACGGATAAAAATGCGGCGACGATCGCTAACGGTACGTTGGGCGTATTCCATGGCATGAAGTCCTATTTCTGCCAGAATGAATACGGACAGATTGCACCGGTCTATTCGATTTCGGCGGGACTGGATTATCCGGGCATCGGACCGGAGCATGCCTATCTGCATGATACGGGAAGGGCACAGTATGTACCGGTTACAGATGAGGAAGCGGTGGAAGCCTTTGAATATCTGGCAAGAACAGAAGGAATCATCTGCGCGATTGAAAGCGCACATGCCGTGGCACAGGTCAAAAAAATGGCGCCGTCTATGAGGCAGGACGAGAGCATCATCATCTGCCTGTCCGGCAGAGGCGATAAGGACGTGGCAGCCATTGCAAGATACAGGGGGGTAGACATCCATGAATAGAATCAGAAAAGTTTTTGAAAACGGAAAAGCATTTATCGGTTTTTTGACCGGAGGCGATCCGAATATTGAAAAATCGGAGGAGTTTATCGGGAAAATGATTGATGCGGGCTGTGATCTGGTGGAAATCGGAATTCCTTTCTCCGACCCGATTGCAGAGGGACCGGTCATCCAGGCGGCAGATTTGCGGGCACTTTCCGCCCATACTACAACAGATGATATTTTTAAACTGGCATCAAGAGTGCGCAGCAAATATGCGGATACGCCGTTAGTCGTCATGACCTATTTGAATCCGGTGTTTAAATACGGCTATGAGCGGTTTTTTGAAAACTGCAAAAAAAACGGAATCGACGGAATCATCGTACCGGATATGCCGTTTGAAGAAAAAGGGGAGCTTCGCGAGCTTGCAAAAGAAAATGGCGTTGCTGTCATTTCAATGATTGCGCCGACTTCGGAGGAACGTATCCGGGCGATTGCAGAGGATGCGGATGAAAACGGATTTTTATATGTGGTTTCTTCCATGGGAGTGACCGGGGTACGCAGTGAGATCAAGACCGATCTGGCTTCCATTATGCAGGCAGTGCGTGCTGCAACGGATATTCCGGCAGCAATCGGCTTTGGCATCAATACACCGCAGCAGGCGGCCAGGATGGCAGGACTGGCAGACGGCGTGATCGTAGGCAGTGCGATTGTCCGGCTGGCAGAGCAGTACGGAGAGAAGGCTGGAGATGCTATTTTTGAATATGTAAAAAGCATGAAGGATGCAATCCGTTGAATATTTTTAGATCAAATGGCAGAAAATAGTTCCATATAAGAAAACAGGAGGTTTTCGGTTATGGACTATGTAAATGCGTTCTGGGTCGGCGGGTTAATCTGCGCTCTTGTTCAGATTTTAATGGAGAAGACAAAAATGATGCCGGGCAGGATTATGGTACTTCTGGTGTGCACCGGGGCACTGATCAGTGTATTCGGCTGGTATGAACCGTTTCAGAAATTTGCAGGAGCAGGAGCAAGCGTGCCGCTTCTTGGTTTTGGCAATGTTTTGATGAAAGGTGTCAAAGAGGCGGTGGATCAGCAGGGATTTTTAGGGCTTTTTGCCGGAGGCTTCAAAGCGGGGGCCGTGGGCACGTCGGCAGCGTTGATTTTTGGTTATCTTGCCAGTCTGATTTTTAATCCGAAGATGAAATCCTAAGGAAACAGAAAACGGTAGTAATGGCTGAAAGATCATGCCAAAAGGGAGTGCAGTATTTAAATTTCTTCAAAATCAATTTCCTTTTTGGAAAGAAATTTCCGCATTGCATTGTCCCAGACAAGGTCGGGACTTTTATCCATAAGAAAAGTATTCATGGCGGTTCCGGTCACTAAAGTAAGAGCGGAGCCGTCATATTTTATGGTGAGCGCAAGTGCCCTAAGCTGATCGGCTGTAACGGTGGTATCGCCCTGTTTTAAGGTGGGACCGACATATTCCGGCATAAGATGCAGTACAAATTTAAAGCTGACCGGAGTACGTTTTCCCTTGACCAGGTCAAAGAGAAGCGGACGTATGGATTTCCAGGTCACAAATTCATAGGGGCGTATGGAGTCATCCTCCCATTCCTCAGAAGTATAAAATGCCTTATTCTGGTGCCCGTCAATGACAAACGTGACCGCAGTCAGCAGAGAGGCTTCCGCTAACAGGAAGGAGTCGAAACAATCTGTGGATAACAGCTTGTGCATGAAGCTGCCCAGGTGTTTGATCTGAAATGAAATCATCGGTTATGCCTTTCTTTTTATCAAATTGAGAATATAGTTTAGTGTACAATAGAAGACAACTCTTGTCAAAGCCGGAAGTATGGACAACGTTACTTTGAAAAACAGAAGATATACGGCGGGTATTTGAGGATACGTTTCTGCATAGATTACAGTAAACCCATCTTTGAAGAATGGAAGATAGGACAAAAATGGAAATCTATGTCGTAAAATATGGAGACAGTATAGACAGCATCGCAGCTTCGCTTGGGGTTGATGTCAAGACATTGATCTATGACAACCAGCTGATTTATCCCTACGAGCTTGCTGTCGGTCAGGCTCTTTTCATAAACCGGAATACAAGAAACGTATCCCGTACAGTTTCGGCAGGTGGTTACGCCTATCCGTTTATCAGCCCATGGGTGCTGGAGCAGACGCTGCCGTTTCTGTCGGAATTATATGTTTTTTCCTATGGCTTTACAGCACAGGGAGAGCTGATTCCACCTGCATATGGCGAAGATGACTGGATGATTGCAGAGGCACTTCGGTTTGGTACACAGCCGATTCTGACGCTGACTCCCTTTGACGAAAGCGGAAATTTCAATAATCAGCTGATTCATTCGGTTGTGAATAATCCGGATTATACGGCTGAACTGATTCAAAATCTGCTGCAGATTATGTATGAAAAGGGTTATCAGGGCGTTGACATTGATTTTGAGTATATTCTGGCTGAGGACCGGGATGCTTTTACTGATTTTGTATGGCAGGTGGCGGAAACAATGCGGGCAAACGGATTCCATACCTCAGTTGCACTGGCACCAAAAACTTCGACGGAGCAGGTCGGTCTTTTATATGAGGGAAAGGATTACCGTGCACTGGGGGAGGCAGCGGATCATGTACTGTTAATGACCTATGAGTGGGGCTATACATACGGTCCGCCCATGGCGGTCGCTCCCATTCATCAGGTGCGTCGGGTCGTGGAATATGCCATGACACAGATTCCGGAGCAGAAGATCGACCTCGGAATTCCGAATTATGGCTATGACTGGCCGCTTCCGTATATGCGGGGAATTACCAAAGCGCGTACGATCGGGAATATCGAAGCCGTACGTATCGCGGTAGCAAATGGTGCCGTCATACACTTTGATGACCTGTCCCAGAGTCCCTTTTTCATTATATAAATGTGGAAGGCAGCAATATTGGCGGAACTTCCACCGAAACAGAGCATGAGGTCTGGTTCGAGGATGTGAGAAGTCTGCAGGCAAAATTTGACCTGATTCAGGAATATAACCTGCGGGGCTGCGGCTACTGGCAGATTATGCAGTGGTTTCGTGCCAACTGGCTGCTGCTTGCAGAGCGCTTCTACATTTTAAAGTAATATTCCTGGCAGAACAGCCAGGAGTTTTTTCAAAAATGTACATTACTTTACATCTGCTTATTTTCATGTTATTATAAGTGGTAATAAAAACTACGTGTTGCGTTTTGGAAAGGCATGGTTATTGAAATGAGTTACAAAATTATACTGGACAGCTGTGGTGAGCTGCCGGAAAAATATAAGAAAGATACAAGATTTGAGCTTGTTCCGTTAGGACTTGAAGTAGGAGAATACCGGATTCAGGATGATGAGAAGTTTAATCAGGCAGAGTTTTTAAAGAAGGTGGCAGAGTATCCGGGCTGTCCAAAGTCCTCCTGTCCGTCTCCGGAACGTTTTCTGCAGAGCTATTGTTGTGATGCCGACAATATATATGTCGTGACGCTTTCTGCAAATTTAAGCGGCAGCTACAATAGTGCTGAACTGGCAAAGAAGCTTTATGAGGAGCAGTATGGTGCAAAAAATATCTGTATCATAGATTCCTGTTCCGCATCCTGTGGCGAATCGCAGATTGCATTTGAGGCGATGCGTCTGGAAGAGGAAGGGCTTTCCTTTGAAGAGATTGAAGAAAAGCTGAAAGCATTTCGGGATGCAATGAATACGTACTTTATTCTGGATAATCTGGAAACTCTTCGAAAGAACGGAAGACTAAACGGGGTGAAAGCGCTGGTGGCTACAACCTTAAATATCAAGCCGGTGATGGGAGCGACCATGGAGGGAACCATTCTTCAGCTTGGTCAGGCCATCGGCATGAAAAAGGGTCTGCAGAAGATGTCAGAGATGCTGGCAAAAGAGGTGAAGAACTCGGAAGAAAAGTGTCTGATGATTACGCACTGCAATGCAAAGGAACGTGCAGAACTGTTTCGGGATATGGTGCTTGAAAGGATTCAGGTTAAAGATGTCCTGATCATGGATACTGCCGGTATCAGCAGTATGTATGCCAATGATGGCGGTGTGATTGCAACCATATAAAAATAGAAAGTAAAAGAGAGCCTATTCCTTTAGCGGCCAGTACTTTTTTATAAAATGATAATCCACAGGTGAGAGCGGATAGTTTTCGCCTGTGGTGAGCTTCATCTGAAACAGAGAAACGGCTTCAATATAGTGCAGATTGACAAGCATTTTCTTTTTGGCAAAGATAAAACTCTTCGTGGACTCTAAAAGATAGTACAATTCATTCAGATTGCCAAGCATGTCTACTACATCCCCATTTTCAAAATGAATACCGGTCAGATGTCCCTTCGGTTCGGCATAGACGATCTTGGACGGCTCCACATAGTAAGTGGTCTGCTCACAGCGGATTTCTACCCGATGGGCAACAGAGGCCCTTTCTGTGATGGCAAGGTCGATCATGGCAGACAGATCGGCAACCCGGATGGGCTTTCTCATATGATGGACAGCTTCCGGTTGATCCGGTATCTGTTCGTAATCTGTTTTGGAACTGCACAGGACAATCGGTGCGGTAACACCGGCAGTGCGGAGTTCCTTTGCAAAATCCATGCCGTGATAATTATCTTCGTGCAGATCGAGGAAGAATAAATCATAAAGCATGGGAGCATTCAAAAGAGACGCGCTATCGCCAAAGGAATCAATATAAAGGATACCGGTTGTATTTTTCCGGGTATCGGATTCCCGTCCCAAAAGCCGTTCCATCTGTTTGCGGTCGGCTACGTTATCATCACAGATTGCTATGTGCATGAGAAACTCATCCTTTCCACAATTTTATAAAATTTGAAATTGAATCGGAGAATGATAGAGCAGGAAAACAAGTGCCAGCTGCAAGATTAGGATGGCAGGCAGTCCGTACAGAAAATACCAGTGTCTTGTCTTGTGCCGAAAAAGATGCATGCCAAGAATACTGCCGATACTGCCGCCGATTATGGCAATGATAAAGAGGGTAGCCTCCGGCACGCGCCAGGCGTGCTTTTTGGCTTTCCACTTATCATAACCCATGATAAAAAATCCGGTTAAATTAATACCGATCAAATACAGTGTGATGAAAAAAATAACATCCATTCAAAATAATCCTTATTTCTGGTTCTTTTCAACTTCCTGCATTTTCATTGCACGTACCTTACAGGAGAGACCGAACAGATTGATAAAGCCTTCTGCATCATGGTGGTCATATAAGTCTCCTGTTGTAAAGGATGCAATGCTTTCATTATAGAGAGAGTACGGAGAAGTTGTACCAGCCTTAATGATATTGCCTTTGTAGAGTTTGAATTTTACTTCACCGGTTACATATTCCTGTGTGGACTCGATGAATGCCTGAACTGCTTCGCGAAGCGGTGTAAACCATTTTCCTTCGTATACGATATCGGCGAACTTATTGCCCATATCCTTCTTCATGGTATAAGTATCACGGTCTAAGATCAGTTCCTCTAACTGCTGATGTGCTTCCATCAGGATGGTTCCGCCCGGTGTCTCATATACACCGCGGGATTTCATACCTACTACGCGGTTTTCCACGATATCTACAATACCGATTCCGTGCTTGCCGCCCAGTGCGTTTAACTCACGGATAATATCGGAAACTTTCATTTTCTTTCCGTTTACGGAAGTAGGAACACCCTTTTCAAAGGTCATGGTTACATATTCACCCTCATCCGGTGCTTTTTCCGGTGTGGTTCCGAGTACAAGCAGATGATCGAAGTTTGGCTCGTTTGCAGGATCTTCCAGTTCCAGACCTTCGTGGCTGATGTGCCATAAGTTACGGTCACGGCTATAGCTGTTGTCTGCGGAGAACGGAAGATCAATACCGTGTGCACGGCAGTATTCGATTTCGGATTCACGGGAGTCCAGTGTCCACTTGTCATTTCTCCATGCAGCAATGATCTTTAAGTCCGGTGCAAGAGCCTTGATACCAAGCTCAAAACGGATCTGGTCATTTCCTTTTCCGGTAGCGCCGTGGCAGATAGCGGTAGCGCCTTCTTTTCTGGCAATTTCAACCAGTCTCTTTGCAATAACCGGTCTTGCCATGGAAGTACCAAGTAAATATTTATTCTCATAAACAGCATGAGCCTGTACGCACGGAACAACGTACTCATCACAGAACTCATCCGTTACATCTTCGATATAAAGCTTTTCAGCGCCACTGGCTTTCGCACGTTCCTCCAGACCATCCAGTTCGTTGCCCTGTCCACAGTCGATGCAGCAGCAGATAACGTCATAGTTAAAATTCTCCTTTAACCATGGGATAATGGCGGTTGTGTCAAGTCCGCCGGAGTAAGCTAAGATTACCTTTTCTTTCATTATTAAATCCTCCATAGTTGTATGTATTGATGTTGCTTTTTTATCTGGTAATTAATATACAACATTTATACACAGAATGCAAGTGCAAAAATATTCACGCGAGCATATTTTTTTATATAAAATATACAAAAAATAAAAAACGGGTTGCATATTATACAAAATGGAAGTATAATTATGCAATATTAAGAAAATGGATGAATAAACACATTTAAGGGATGATTTTGAAACGTAAAAGTACTATAATAAAAAGAACGGGTTTTGCCGGAAATGGGCGGAAACGAAAAGCAAATCATTCCGGAAAGGAGAAGAGAAAATGATTAAAGCAGGTATAATCGGAGCAACTGGATATGCAGGAGGAGAACTGGTGAGACTTCTGCTTGGACATAAAGAGGTAGAGATTAAGTGGTTTGGTTCCAGAAGCTATATTGATAAGAAATATTATGAGGTATATCAGAACATGTTCCAGATCGTAGATGCGGTCTGTATGGATGATAATATGGAAGAACTGGCAGATCAGGTGGATGTTATTTTCACAGCGACACCGCAGGGGCTGTGTGCCTCCCTTATAAAGGAAGAAATTCTGAAAAAAGTAAAGGTGATCGATCTGAGTGCGGATTTCCGTATTAAGGATGTAAAGGTTTATGAGAAATGGTACGGCATCGAGCACAAGGCACCGCAGTACATAGAAGAAGCCGTTTACGGATTGTGCGAGATCAATAGAGAGGATATCAAAAAGGCAAGAATCGTGGCAAATCCGGGCTGCTATACGACCTGTTCGATTCTGACGCTCTATCCGCTTGTAAAGGAGGGGCTGATCGATACCGATACGATCATAATTGATGCGAAGTCCGGTACCTCGGGAGCCGGAAGAGGGGCGAAGGTAAGCAACCTCTTCTGTGAGGTCAATGAAAATATGAAGGCATACGGTGTGACAAGCCACAGACATACCCCGGAAATCGAGGAGCAGTTGGGCTATGCCGGAAACTGTGAGATTACGCTCAATTTTACCCCACATCTGGTACCGATGAACCGTGGCATTCTGGCGACTGCTTATGCAAAACTGCTGAAAAAGGCAGATGGAAGTATTCCTTCCTATGAAGAAGTGAAGGCAGCTTATGATAAATATTATCAGAATGAAAAATTTGTCCGCGTACTGGAAAAGGGAATCTGTCCGGAAACAAAATGGGTGGAAGGCAGCAATTATGTGGATGTGAACTTTGTGATTGATGAGCGGACCGGACGTGTGATCGCCATGGGTGCGCTGGACAATCTGGTAAAGGGTGCAGCAGGTCAGGCAGTGCAGAATATGAATCTGGTGTTCGGATTTAAGGAGAGCGAAGGACTGGAACTTGTGCCGATGTTCCCGTAAGGAGAGGTTCCTATGAGACGGATGCCCGGAAAAAGACATGTCTAAGGAGTTAGGGATATAATGATTCGGAAAATGACGATTGAAGATTATGAGCAGGTCTATATGCTGTGGAAAACGATCAAGGGCTTTGCCATGCGCAGCATTGACGATTCCAGAGAAGGTGTGGAGCGCTTTTTAAAACGAAATCCGGATACAAGTGTCGTGGCGGTAGAGGATGGCAGAGTCGTCGGAGCAATCCTCTGTGGGCACGACGGCAGAAGAGGCTGTATGTATCACGTCTGCGTGGATCCGCAGTACCGCATGAGAGGGATTGGAAAAAGCATGGTGGTATTTGCCATGAATGCTTTAAAGGCAGAAGGAATCAGCAAGATTTCTCTCATTGCATTTACGGAGAATGATATCGGCAATGCGTTCTGGCGGTGTATCGGCTGGACGAAAAGAGAAGATTTGAATTATTATGATTTTGTTTTAAATACGGAAAATATTATTGCATTTAACCAATAGGAAGGAGAAGGATGATGCAGGAGATCAAAGGCGGCGTGACCGCAGCAAAGGGATTTGAGGCAGCTGCAACAGCGGCTGGTGTAAAATATAAAAACCGGAAGGATATGGCATTAGTTTATAGTGAAAAGCCGTGTAAATGTGCCGGAGTGTTTACGAGCAATGTGGTGAAGGCGGCACCGGTTCTGTGGGATAAGGAGGTTGTGACAGGCTCGCCCTATGCACAGGCTGTCATTGTCAATTCCGGTATTGCCAATGCCTGTACCGGAAAACAGGGGTATGCTTATTGTAAGGAGACGGCAGAGGCAGCAGCAGAAGCGTTAGGCGTACCGGAAAATGCAGTACTGATTGGTTCTACGGGAGTCATCGGTATGCAGCTTCCGATGGATAAGATTACCGCCGGAGTAAAGGATTTGGCAGAAAAGAAAGAAGACAGTCTGGAAGCGGGAACGATGGCGGCAGAGGCAATCATGACAACGGACACCATTTCCAAGGAAGTAGCAGTGACCTTTGAAGTTGGTGGAAAGACCGTGACCATGGGCGGTATGAGTAAGGGCAGCGGTATGATCCATCCGAATATGTGCACCATGCTTGCCTTTGTGACAACGGATCTGTCAATTTCCAAGGAACTTTTACAGGAGGCATTAAGTGCGGATGTACAGGATACCTTCAATATGATTTCGGTAGACGGAGACACTTCCACAAACGATACACTTCTTGTACTGGCAAACGGTATGGCAGGAAATGCAGAGATTACCGAGAAGAATGAGGATTATGAGAAGTTTAAGGAAGCTCTGAACTATATCAATACGACCCTTGCGAAAAAGATGGCAGGTGACGGCGAGGGTGCTACGGCATTGTTTGAAACAAAGGTCATTCATGCAAAGAGCAAAGAGGATGCCAGAATTCTGGCAAAATCCGTCATTTGCTCCAGCCTGACCAAGGCGGCAATCTACGGTCATGATGCCAACTGGGGCAGAATTCTTTGTGCGCTCGGCTATTCAGGGGCACAGTTTGATCCGGAGCAGGTGGAGCTTTTCTTTGAAAGCGCAGCCGGACGGATTCAGATCTACAAGGACGGTGTGGCAACGGATTACAGCGAAGAAGAGGCAACGAAGATTTTATCAGAGCCTGCCGTGACGGTACTGGTCGATATGAAAGCAGGCGAAGCAGAGGCGACAGCCTGGGGCTGTGACCTGACCTATGATTATGTAAAAATCAACGCGGATTACCGTTCTTAGAAAGTATGGAAAGGCAAGGATATTAAAATGGAAACACGTGAAATGAATGAAGTTTTAAAGAAAGCAGAGGTACTCATAGAGGCACTTCCCTACATACAGAAATTTAACCGGAAGATCATTGTGGTAAAATATGGCGGAAGTGCCATGAGCAATGAAGAACTGCAGAGAAATGTTATTAAGGATGTGACACTTTTAAAACTCGTTGGTTTTAAGCCAATCATCGTACATGGCGGCGGTAAGGAAATCAGCCGCTGGGTCGGCAAGGTAGGCAAAGAAGCACAGTTTATAAACGGACTGCGCGTGACAGACGAGGAGACGATGGAAATTGCGGAAATGGTGCTTTCCAAGGTCAACAAGAGTCTTGTGACCATGGTAGAGGAGCTGGGTGTCAAGGCAGTCGGCATCAGCGGTAAGGATGCCGGAATGCTGACTGTGGATAAAAAATATGCAGACGGTAAAGACATCGGCTTTGTCGGTGACATTAAAGCAGTCAATCCGCAGATTTTATATGACTTGTTAGAGAAAGATTTTCTGCCGATCGTGGCACCGATTGGTCTGGATGATAATTTCCAGAGCTATAATATTAATGCAGATGATGCGGCATGTGCCATTGCAAAAGCAGTAGGCGCAGATAAGCTTGTATTTCTGACAGACATTGAAGGGCTGTATAAGGATATCAATGATAAGTCCTCGTTCATTTCCAGACTGACGGCATCTCAGGCAGATAAGCTGATTTCGGGCGGCTGCATCGGCGGTGGTATGTTGCCGAAACTGACAAATTGTACGGAAGCAGTAAAAAGCAGTGTCAACAGAGTACATATTCTGGATGGACGTATTCCACACTGTCTGCTTTTGGAAATCTTTACGAATGAGGGTATCGGAACGGCAATTATAAGGGATGATGAAGTATAGGAAATAGAGAGGAAATTAAGCCATGAATATGAAAGAATATATCGACGAAGCAGAAGCGGCGCTTTTGCATACCTATAACCGGTATCAGGTTGTACTGGATCAGGGAGAAGGCGTGTATCTGTATGATATCGAAGGAAAAAAATATCTGGATTTTGTATCCGGCATTGCAGTGTTTGCACTGGGGTATCAGAATAAAGAATATAATGATGCGCTGAAGGCACAGATTGACAAGGTGATCCATACCTCCAACTATTATTATAATGTACCGGCTATTGAAGCGGCTAAAAAGTTAAAGAAGGTATCCGGTATGGACCGTGTCTTTTTTACAAACAGCGGTGCAGAAGCGATAGAGGGTGCCATTAAGGCAGCAAGGAAATATGCTTATTTAAAGGATGGTCAGACGGATCATGAGATTATCGCAATGGAGCATTCCTTTCATGGACGTACGATGGGAGCCTTATCTGTGACGGGGAATCCCAAGTACAGGGAAGCGTTTCAGCCGATGATTGGAAACATCCGTTTTGCACAGATCAATGATCTGGAAAGTGTCAAGGCACAGGTGACGGAGAAGACCTGTGCAATCCTGTTGGAAACGGTGCAGGGTGAAGGAGGCATTTACCCCGCAGAAGAGGAATTTCTGAAACAGGTGCGTGCACTTTGTGATGAAAAGGATATTCTGCTCATTCTGGATGAAATCCAGTGCGGTATGGGACGGACCGGTACGATGTTTGCATGGCAGCGTTTTGGTGTGAAACCGGATATTATGACCACGGCAAAGGCACTTGGCTGCGGTGTTCCGGTGGGAGCATTCTTAATGACTGAAAAAGTGGGACAGCATTCCCTGACAAGCGGTGACCACGGTACGACCTACGGCGGTAATCCGTTAGCCTGTGCAGCAGTAAGTAAGGTGCTTGATTTATTTGAGGAGAATCATATTTTAGAAAATGTGAATTCGGTGGGAGAGTATCTGTCCCGCAAGCTGGATGAACTGGTGGAAAAATATGATGTGTTTACGGCGCACCGCGGAGTCGGTCTGATGCATGGACTGGTCAGCGGGCAGCCGGTTGGAGATATCATTAACCGTGCACTGAATAATGGTCTGATTCTGATCAATGCAGGTCCGAACATTATCCGGTTTGTACCGCCGTTAATTATTTCAAAGGAAAATGTAGATGACATGATTGCCATTCTGGAAAAAAGCATTGCAGAAGAATGATTATCATGCCATGACCGAAAAAACAGGGAAATGAGGTAATTTATGGGATTTCGAAAACGCCTGACAGCACTGCTTTTCATGGGCTGTCTGCTTACGGCTGAGATGTTTTTCGGCAGCAGAGCCACAATGGAGCATCATGAAATGGGAAATGGGTCTTCCTTTTTTGCGAAGGATACTTTGTATTTCTGGTATACCGATGAGGCGCTGACGGATTTTGTGAACAGTGCGGCACTGGAATATTATGAGGAAACGGGCTGTCGTGTCGTACCGGAAAAACAGTCCGGTCTGGAATATCTGGAAGCAATCAATGAGGCTTCTTTGCGCGGAGACGTGATGCCGGATCTTTATGTTATAACCAATGATACTTTGGAAAAGGCAGCGCTTGCCGGATTTGCGGGTGAAATTGAAGCGGGAGCGGATGATACTTCGGTGTTCTGTCAGACGGCACAGGATGCTGTAACCTATCATGACAGAATGGTGGGATATCCATTTTATTATGAGACGAGTGTTCTGTTATACAATAAAACCTATCTGATGGATGTGGCAAAGGCAGAAATTCAGGCAGAAGCAGTGGAGGTGGCAGAGTTTACGGATGCAGAGCTTGAGAAAGCGGCGCAGGAGAGACTTATACAGCTTATCCCGTCTACGCTGGAGGATATTCTGACCTTTTCCGATAATTATGATGCACCGGATAATGTAGAGGCAATCTTTAAGTGGGATGTATCGGATATTTTTTATAATTATTTCTTTGTCGGTAACTACATGAAAACTGGTGGAGATACCGGAGATGATGCAGAACAGATCGATATTAATAACAGTCAGGTCCGGGATTGTATGCAGATGTATCAGGATTTGAATCAGTTCTTTTCGATTGATGCAAAGGAAGTGAATTATGACCTGATTCTGCAGGAGTTTAAAGAGGGAAAAACGGTTTTTACGGTCGCGACAACAGATGCCATAGGCAGACTGGAGGAGGCGAAGAATGCCGGAGAATTTCCCTATGAATACGGAGTGGCAGAGCTGCCGGATATCCGTACAGAGCTTGAGACCAGAAGTCTATCCGTGACCAATGTGGTAGTGATAAACGGTTATTCTGAAAAAAAGAAGATGGCAAACGATTTTGCAAGATTCCTGACCGAGAAGAAGGCGGACAGCCTGTATGAACGAACCGGTAAGATTTCTGCCAGAGAGGGTATCCCTTATGAAAATAAAAATGTAGAGGCATGTATGGCAGAATATCGCGATTCCATTTCCATGCCGAAGCTGATTGAGACAAGCAATTTCTGGATGCAGCTGGAAATCGGCTTTACGCAGATCTGGACCGGAGCGGATATCCAGACGG
Source organism: Clostridiales bacterium (assembly GCA_012520645.1). Taxonomy (GTDB): domain Bacteria; phylum Bacillota; class Clostridia; order Lachnospirales; family Lachnospiraceae; genus JAAYNV01. The sequence continues at coordinate 125,905 of JAAYNV010000025.1, forward strand.
TACTGAATGAACTGGATGCACAGATGCGGGAGCAGTTAGCGGTTTCGGATGCGGCACAGTAGGATCGACAGAATAAAATCCAATCATCGGGAAACACTGTAAGAAAAATAGGAGGTTTCCCGATGATTGGATTTTTGATTGCACTTTTATCCGGTGCCCTGATGAGTGTGCAGGGAGTTTTTAATACGCAGGTGACGAAAGGCTCAAGTATCTGGGTGGCAAATGTATTCGTACAGCTGACAGCACTTCTGATCTGTCTGGGAGCATGGTTTGCAACAGACCGGACGAGTTTTGGTACACTGATGAAGATTGAACCGAAATATATGCTGCTTGGTGGTGTGATCGGAGCATTTATCACGTATACGGTTATTAAGGGCATGGAGATGCTCGGACCTGCAAAGGCAGTTATGCTTATTGTGATTTCACAGCTTATTATTGCTTATCTGATTGAAGTGATTGGACTTTTCGGTGTGGAAAAGCAGCCGCTTTCCATGCGTAAGGTCATTGGCATGTGCGTTGCCATTGTGGGGATTGTGGTATTTAAGTGGGAGTGATTTTCTGTGTGCCTTTCAGGTTGCTTTATAAAAAGCACCTCTCAATACGCCGTCTCATATGTGCAGACGGCATTTTTTTATGTTTGTTGTTGGTACAGACAAATTTTCCCTGACACCGCATGCCGGCGGTATGAAAGAATTCATTCATGGCATGCAGTGCACCACGGCTCTGTCCGCACAGCCAGGAAAAAGGAAAGGGTGTATTGCATGAGGTAAGCAGAATGTATTTCTGCTTATGGGACAGGCGGGGCTTTGGGAACGTGTCTGTCTCTTCCATGGCGGTTCCGTAAAGCCTGTCAAACAGATTTTTAACCGCGGCGGGGACATTTGCCCAGAATACCGGAGCCGCCAGAATAACCATATCACAGCTTTTGAGACTGGCTTCTATCTTATGGATGGAATCCTGTTTGACACAGCTTCCGGTACGCAGACAGGCAAGACAGCCATTACAGTAATCAAGTTTTTCCTGATACAGGTCAATGCGTTCAATATAAAAACCGGCACGCTGTGCTGCAGCGATGGCAATTTTAAGCATGGCATCAGTCGTACCGTTTGGATGGGGGCTTCCATGAATGGCAAGCAATTTTTTTTCTGACATAGAGATCTCCTTTTATTTTTTATAAAGTAAGAATCGAACGATAAAGCAGCTTCACACCGTAGTCAAAAAATTCCTGTCTGTTCATCGAAAGTTCCTGACTGATGTAGGCTTCCTTTTGGGAGGCGGTATGAAGAAGACCCGAAAGCATTCCCCAGAAGGAAAAGATCGTGGGACCGATGGACAGGTCCGGGCGAAGTTCATTTGCGGCTATGCCGTCCTCCAGAAATTGACGGAGCTTTTGATTGATGGCTTCCCCTACATCAAACGTTTCTTTTTCTTCCGGAAGATAATCCGGACTGGTGAAGTCAATATTGATTCTGGAAAGTGCAAGCTGAAAATAGAGTGGATATTCCTGTTCATAATCAAAAAGGCTCAAACAGATTGCAAGGTAGCGGTCATAGGTGTTTTTATTTTGATCCAGAGCGGTAGAAAGTGACTCGTAGAGCTGTTTCATACTGTTTAGGACAAGTACACCGAGTATTTCCTCACGGTTTTTAAAATATACATACAGAGTCGCTTTGCTGTAGCCCGCTTCTTTGGCAATATCATCCATGGAAACTCTTTCGATTCCTTTTTTCGTAAATAATTTCCGGGCTGCCTCAGCAATGTGTGCACGATGTGCACTGCGAGGTTCTTTTTTGCGTCGCGCCATAATAACGCCTCCTGAAATAATTAAACTGTGAGTTTAATTATAGGGCGAGAAAAGAACGATGTCAAGAAGAAACAGTAAAATTCAGATGAAAGGTATGACGATAAATTTTGTTTGAAGGTTTTGACCGATTTTTCTTGCAACTAAGGTTTAATTTATATACAATGAAGAAGTCAGCACACAGCACTTTATGGTACATGGTACGGTAAAGGAGCTATGTATATATGTATAGAAGACAGAAGAACTATAGGAAGAGTGCAGCACTGGCAGCAGGAATTGCCGCAGTGCTGTTTCAGATGGGATGCGCCAGACAGGCAGAGGGGCTGGTACTGGAAAACGGAGCTGTTCTTGAAGAGGAACGGATTGTATCGGCGGCAGAGGAAACAGCATCAGGGGACCAGGAGAGAACGGAAGAAGCGGATGTAAAGGCTGGGATAGAGAAGACATATGAGTCAGAACGTTACATCTATGTTCATATCTGCGGAGAGGTGGAAAATCCCGGTGTGTACCGAATGTATGAAGGCAGCCGGATTTATCAGGCGATTGAGTGTGCGGGCGGCATGAAGCCCGAAGCCGCGGAGGATGCAGTCAATCAGGCACTTATCGTGCAGGATGGCATGATGGTGCGGATTCCTTCCAGGGAAGAAGTGAAACAATCCGGGGTGCCGGAGCAGTTCGGTGTACTAAAGGATGCAGGCACAGCCGCAGTGGCATCGGATGGGCGCATCAACATCAATACGGCAACAGAAAGTGAATTGTGCACATTAAGCGGCATTGGGGAGAGCCGTGCGAAGAGTATTATACAGTACCGCACGGAACATGGCAGCTTTGGAAAAATTGAGGATATCATGAAGGTAGACGGCATCAAAAGCGGAGCATTTGCCAAAATAAGGGATGAAATTGTTGTAGAATAATAGAAGGAGTATGGTTATAAAAATGGGAAAAAGAGTTCTGGTAGTGGATGATGAAAAACTGATTGTGAAGGGAATCCGTTTCAGTCTGGAGCAGGACGGCATGGAAGTGGATTGTGCTTATGACGGAGAAGAGGCACTAAATATGGCAAAAGCCGGAGAATACGATATGATTCTTCTGGATGTTATGCTTCCGAAGCTGACGGGCTTTGAAGTGTGCCAGCAGATCCGGGAATTTTCGAATGTGCCTGTCATCATGCTGACGGCAAAGGGAGATGACATGGATAAAATACTTGGTCTGGAATACGGAGCAGATGATTATATTACGAAACCATTTAACATACTGGAGGTCAAGGCAAGAATCAAGGCGATCATGCGCAGAACCGGAAAGAAGGCAAAAGAGGGAGGACAGTCACAGGTAATTGAGAGTGGCGAAATGAAGTTAGATTGTGAGGGACGTCGCGTTTATATCAGTGAAAAAGAAGTCAATCTGACGGCGAAGGAATTTGATGTACTGGAGCTTCTTATTCTCAATCCGAATAAAGTATACAGCAGAGAGAGCCTGCTAAAAATCGTATGGGGAGCAGATTATCCCGGTGATGTGCGTACCGTGGATGTTCATATCAGAAGACTGCGTGAGAAAATTGAAGCCAATCCGAGCGAGCCGAAGTTCGTGCATACCAAATGGGGTGTGGGATACTATTTTAAGCATTAATGGAGTCGGAATATGGAAAAGATCAAAAATCTTCTGGGCAGGGCAAAGCTGTTTCGGAGTTTAAAGGTGCGGATCTTTGTCATCATGCTGCTTGTGGGTGTGGTGCCGAGTTTTATTATAAAGCACGGCATTTTGGATAATTATGAGACACGTGCGATTGATGTGAGAAAATCGGATGTGCAGAATCAGCTGAAGATTCTGGCAAATCATCTGATCACATATAATTATCTGCAGGATACGTCTTCTGAGGTCATTAATGCAGAGCTGGAACAGCTTTCCAATCTGTATGACGGTCGTGTGCTCATCATTGACCGGAGCTTCAAAATTATCAAGGATACTTATGGTATCAGTGAAGGCAAGATCATTATTTCCGAGGAGGTCATGAAGTGTTTTCAGGGCACGGGAATGTCCAATCATGATAAGGTCAACGGCTATATTGAAATGACGACACCAATCACTTCCGCTGTGCTTACACAGGATTTGACCGGAGGAAAGCCGGATAAAGAGGAAGTAGTCGGAGTCATGTTAATCAGTGTTTCTACGGATTCGATCGTGGCAACACAGGAGATTCTGAACAGAAAAGCGATGATCATAGAACTGATCATGCTGCTTGTGTTAGTGGGAATTGCAGGGGTGCTTTCCACAGTACTGATCCGTCCGTTTGAGCGTGTGACACAGGCAATCAATGAGGTGAAGGCAGGATTTACGGATGAACAGATTTCCGTGCCGGATTATCTGGAAACAGAGCATATTGTAGATGCTTTTAATCAGATGCTTGGCAGAATGAAGGTCCTGGATGATTCCAGGCAGGAATTTGTATCCAACGTTTCCCATGAGTTAAAAACCCCGATCACTTCCATGAAGGTACTTGCGGATTCCCTGCTGCAGCAGCCGGATGCACCGGTAGAACTGTATAAGGAATTCATGGTGGATATTGCAGATGAAATCGATCGGGAGAATAAGATTATTACCGATCTGCTGTCACTTGTGAAGATGGATAAAAAGGTGGCGGAATTAAATATTTCGTCGGCTCATATCAATGAGCTGTTAGAATTGATCTTAAAACGGCTCAGACCCATTGCCAGAAAACAGGATGTGGAGGTTGTGTTTGAAAGTGTGCGTCCGGTTACGGCAGAAGTTGATGAGGTGAAGTTTACTCTTGCGATTTCCAATCTGGTAGAGAATGCGATCAAATACAATAAACAGCATGGCTGGGTCAAGGTGCTTCTGGATGCGGATCATCAGTTTTTTACGGTGGAGATTTCGGATTCCGGTATCGGTATACCGGAGGATGTCATGGAGCATATTTATGAGAGGTTTTACCGGGTGGATAAATCCCACTCCAGGGAAATAGGCGGAACAGGACTCGGACTTGCTATTACGAGAAATGCCATTTTAATGCACAGAGGTTCCATTAAGGCAGAAAGCATTCCGGGAGAAGGGACTACGTTTGTAGTAAAGATGCCTTTAATTTATATCGCATAATTTATAGTAGGAACAGAAAATGAAAAAAATAAAAGGTTTTTGGGTTCTAGTGTGCTTGGTTTTTCTGGCAGGATGTGCCGGAGAGCGTGCCATAGAGGAAGGTATGCCGGTAGAACTTTATTATCTGAATAAGTCAGAGACAAAGGTAACGCCACAGGAGTACCGGATGCAGTCGGATAAGCCGGAAGAGGCGGTAAAGGAACTGCTTTCGAGGCTTTCGGAGCAGCCGCAGGATCTGACATTAAAGCCGGCAATCGGTGGCAGTGTGAATGTACTGGAATATTCGATTACAGAGGGACAGCTGGTGCTTAAGTTTGATGAGCATTATAAAGAACTGTCTGCAACTACGGAGATTCTTACCAGAGCGGCGATTGTCCGCACTCTGACGCAGATACCGGGAATCGATTATGTATCCATGCAGATCCGGGAAGAAAATCTGACGGATGCTGCCGGAAATCCGGTCGGTGTCATGTCGGAGGATACATTCATAGACAATGCGGGGGCAGAAATAAATGCCTATGAAAAGACAAAGCTCAGACTGTATTTTGCAGATGAGAGCAGAACCAAACTGATTGAAGCAGTACGTCCGAAAATCTATAACAGTAATATCTCCATGGAGAAACTGGTTGTGGAGGAATTGATACAGGGTCCCAATAATTCAGAGATTTATCCGACGATTAATCCGAATACCAAGGTGATCAATGTGACGGTCAAGGATGGGATCTGTTACGTGAATCTGGATGAAAATTTCCTCGTTCAGCCGTACAACGTATCTAATGAGGTAGCAATATTTTCGATTGTCAATTCTCTTGTGGAGCTGCCGAATGTCAACAAGGTACAGCTTTCCATTAACGGAAATACGGATGTTCTTTACAGAGAAAACGTCAGTCTGACCAAGGTGTTTGAACGTAATCTGGAGGTTGTAGGCAGCCTGTAGGGAAAAGGGGGAATGAATATGCGCAGACCGCTTTGTGCTGTCTGCCTTGTATTTGCAGCTGTTGTAGGAGCTTTGCAGTGGGGCTTGAGAGCTCCGGCACCCTCCTTCAAAGCTGCAGAAGGAGAAAAGGTTAGGGTGACCGGACAGGTACACCGAAAGGAAATCGAACAGTCAGAATTCTATGAAGCAAGTCAGATTCTCTATCTGAGGGATATTTCATCCGTAAAATTTTCAAACAAAGAATGGAAAACAGAATATACAGAGGGCGTGATCTGCAGACTGAAGGATGGTGTGCAGTTAGAAAATAATATCCGGCTGGGAAGCACGGTGATTGTGGAAGGGGAGTTAAGTGCATTTGAGCGTGCCGCAGTGCCCGGTGGTTTTGACCAGGCAGAATATTACCGGATACAGGGCTATTCTTTTGAGATAAAGAAGGCAAGGATTATCGCACAGAGCAGGAAATATGACAGGTTGGGAGAGTAACTGGAAAACTTGCGCATCCGGATCGGACAGGTTTTTGAGGAGGTATTGGGAGAGAAGGATGGGTCGGTATTAAAGGCAATGCTTTTAGGCGAGAAAAAAGACTTGGACAAGGACATTAAGAAGCTGTATCAACAGGCATCAATTTCCCATGTTTTATGTATTTCGGGTCTTCACATTACCTTTCTGGGAATGGGACTTTACCGCCTGTTAAAAAGAATTATGCTTCCACAGTGGTGCCGTATGTCATTTTGTATCCTTTTGATGTTACTGTATGGAAGGATGACCGGAATGGGGAATTCTGCCATGCGTGCTATCTTTATGTTTTCCTTAAGTCTGTTTGCCGGTGTTGTGGGGCGAAGTTATGATATGCTGACAGCGCTGGCAGTATCCATGGTTCTGATTTTGGTGGAAAACCCGTTGTATATACAGCAAAGTGGTTTTTTATTATCCTTTGGCGCCGTGATGGGAATGGGGGTTGTTACTCCGGTTCTGTATACGAAAGAAAACAGAATCGGTACAGACAGGAAAAGTCTTCAGTTTGCAGACCGGATACGTAGCAGAGCGTTAAGCGGATTGGCGGGCGGTCTGGGTGTGTTTCTGGCGACGCTGCCGGTGCTTTTACAGAATTTTTATGAAGTGGCTCCGTATTCTCTGTTGTTGAACCTGTTAGTGCTTCCACTCAGTACGATTCTGCTTCCGGCAGGTCTTTTGATTCCGGTTTTGTATGCGGTTTATCCGCCGCTTGCAAACATTCCGGGTGCGGTATGCAGGCTGATATTGCTATTATTCGAAAGAGGGTGCAGACTAAGCCTCACGCTTCCGGGAAGCCGATTCACAGTAGGTCATGTAGAGAGCTGGCAGGTAATTTTATACTATATGATTTTGACTGTATTGGTCATTACTGGAAACTGTTACCGGAAAAGATTTCCGGGTAGAATGAGGGCAATCTTTGTATTGGGGGCAGTTTTTGTACTGACTGCACCGACGTGGCAGGGCGGCATACGGGTGACGATGCTCGATGTAGGGCAGGGGGATTGCTTTCTGATACAGTCAGGCAGAACGGAAATTCTGGTGGATGGCGGAAGCAGTTCGGAAAAGGACGTGGGGAGGAAACGGATTCTGCCGGTATTAAAATATTATGGAATACGCGAACTGGACTATATTCTGATCAGCCATACCGATGAGGATCATGTAAACGGAATAAAAGAGCTGCTTGCAGAGGGAGAAATCCGGTGTAAGATGTTAGCCCTGCCCCGCACCGCTGATTGGGAAGCGGTGCTTCCTCAAAACAGGAAACCACCCATGTGCTGTCTGTTGCAGAGCGGAGATAAAATCAAAGAGAAGGGATTTGTAATCACCGTTCTTCATCCTTTGCCGGATGAGGCAATGCAGGATGCAAACAGTACCTCCATGGTCATTCTTTTGCAGGGAGAAGGGAGCAGTATGCTATTTAACGGGGATCTTCCGGGAGAACAGGAAGCCCTGTTTCTGGAAGATGGGCTTCTTTTGAAGGAATTGGAAAAAGACAGGACAGAAGGAAAGGCGGGAAATGTGATATTAAAGGCAGGACACCATGGCTCTAACGGTTCTACGACAGAAGAACTGTTAGATGCCCTGAAACCGGTGCTTACGATAGTTTCCTGCGGAAAAAACAATATTTACGGACATCCGGGAGAGGATTTTTTAAAGCGGGTAAGTGACAACGGAAGCAGGGTGCTCGTAACCGCATGGGATGGCACATGTGAATTCGTATTAAAGAAGGGAAGCGTGGAGGTAAAGACAGGGCAGAGCCGGTCCGGGATAGACTTATGAATGCAGAATAAAAGGTTTTAGTGGTATATGATTTTGAATCATAGTATAATTGGGTGAAGCAAAGGTATATCGATTATCCCGGATTACGGTTTAGAGAAAAAGGAGCATACTTTCATTATGAAGGGAATTTTGGAAGATATTAAAACAGGACAATTAAAGCAGGCATATTTATTGTATGGGGAAGAAGCCTACCTGCGAAAACAGTACAGAGACAAGCTGCGGGAAGCACTTGGCGGAGACAGTGACAGTATGAATTCCCATTATTTTGAAGGGAAAGATATCAACTGCGGAGAGATCATTGATCTGGCAGAGACGCTGCCGTTTCTGGCAGAGAGAAGGGTCATTACAATAGAGAACAGCGGATTGTTCAAAAAAGGCGGAGAGGCACTGGCAGAATATCTGGCGGCACCGTCCGAGAGCACTTATTTTGTATTCGTTGAGACCGAGATCGACAAGCGGAGTAAGCTCTATAAGGCAGTGCAGAAACTGGGCCGTGTGGAGGAGTTTGGGCTGCAGGATGAAGGTACACTCAAACGCTGGATTCTCGGCATGGTTAAAAAGGAGGAGAAAAAGATTTCAGAGTCCACCTTAAACCTGTTTCTGGATAAGACCGGGACGGATATGGAAAATATACGTGGGGAGCTTGAAAAGGTGTTCTGCTATACATTGGAAAAGGACGTGATAACGGAGGCAGATATCGAAGCAGTCTGCACGCACCGTGTCAGCAATCAGATTTTTGATATGATTAATGCGATTGCGGATAAGAAACAGAAAAGGGCATTGGAACTTTATTATGATCTTCTGACCCTGAAGGAGCCGCCGATGCGGATATTATTTTTAATTGCCAGACAGTTTAATCTTCTGATGCAGGTCAAGGAATTGAAAGGAAAGGGCTATGACAATAAGAGCATTGCAGAAAAGACCGGACTGCACAGCTTTGTGGCAGGAAAATATGTGGCACAGTGCGGACGCTTTAAAATGTCGGAATTAAAACAGGCGGTAACAGCCTGTGTGGAGGCAGAAACTGCTGTAAAGACGGGAAAGATGACGGATATTCTCAGCGTGGAACTTCTGATCGTACAGTATAGTGCGTAGCCTGGCAGTTGGCAGTTTCTTAGAATAACTATTGTGAAAAGTGACAAAAAAGATTATAATAAAAGCAGAAGAAGCAGGATGATTCATTAGTATTAAAAATATTTCGATAATGGATTACGTGACAGAATTATTAAGGCAAGGTATCAGGAAAGGACTTGAAAAAATGAGTATGATCGATGTAATCAGAGCCGAAATGGTTAAGGCGATGAAGGAAAAGGATAAGGACAGAAAAGAGACGCTTTCTATGCTGTTGGCAGCTCTGAAAAATAAGGCGATTGACAAGAGAGAAGACTTGACAGAAGCAGAGGAAGCCGAGGTCGTTAAAAAGGAGATCAAGCAGACCAAGGAGACCATGGAGCTTGCTCCGGCAGACCGTGCAGACATCAGGGAGGCATGTGAGAAGAGACTTGCTGTATTAAAGGAATTTGCACCGGAAGAAATGAGTGAGGAGGCAATTCGTGCCGTGGTGGAAGAAGTACTTTCCGGGCTTGGTCTTGAGCAGCCGAGTGCGAGAGATAAGGGAAAAGTCATGAAGGAGCTGATGCCAAAGGTAAAGGGCAAGGCAGATGGTGCTTTGGTGAATAAGATTGTTGGAGAAATGCTGAAATAGAAAAATTGATTCTGGTCAAATTGGAAAAACAGAAAAAACTCCTGTTCCCCGCTTAGGATGAAGTGAGGGTCAGGAGTTTTATTTCGTTCTGAAGCATTTCTTTGAACAGATTGACAAGATTTTGATTTTCGGAATAGAGACAGGTTGAGGTTTCCGGTTTTTCTGCAATCAGTTCTCCGGTCAGGATGCGTTCAGAATCTACAATCAGGCGGATCTGGGTAGGCGGCATGGGAGTCAGATAGACAGTGCTGCCTGCAAGTGTATAGTCCTCATCCGTAAGCAGTACGATTTTCAGCCCCTGTCCTGCGAGGGTGCGCAGAATTTCGTCTGCCTGTTTTAGAATATTTGAGGGCAGAGAGGCATAGACACGATAATTTGCGGACAATAGTGTATTTTTCAGTTTGTCCATGACCTGCCTGCTGCCACGGATGGTCAGATACCCTTCTGTCAGTCGGACCGGTGCAGGAAGTTCTGTTAAAATTTCCTGTGCATAGCCTGTGAGCGCACCCAGATAATTTCTGGAGAATTCTTCAAACGCTACCGGAGTATATTTTGTAACCTGTTCTTCCAGAATATAGGCGGCTCCCTTTTCGACCAGCCCGGCAAGAGAGGTGTAGGCATTAGAACGGGAAAACCCCGTTAATTTTGCGACTTCATATCCGGTCAGTGCACCGTGCTTGATTAGGGCAATATATATATTTGCTTCCGGGCGGCTTAAGCCAAAATGAATTAATTTTTCAATAACATCCATAATACATACCTTTCCTTTCCTGCCGCTATGCGGTTTTTAGGATATTTTCAGTGTATCATACTTCTGAAAAAAAGAAAAGAAAATAGTGTTCCAAAAAAATACTAATATTTTGTTCAAAATGATTGACATGGTGACAGCGGTGTGTTAAAGTCACAATGCAGAGACATAAGAACCATGGACAGAGAGAAAGAAAGGACGTAAGAAAAATGGAAAAGAAACCGTTTGTAACACAAAAGCAGGTTCAGGAAATGGTGCAGAAATATCCGACACCGTTCCATTTATATGATGAAAAGGGAATCAGAGAAAATGCCAGAAAGTTGAAGCAGGCATTTTCATGGAATAAAGGTTTTAAAGAATATTTTGCAGTCAAGGCAACTCCGAATCCGTATCTGATGCAGATTTTGCGGGAGGAAGGAATCGGTGTGGACTGCTCTTCTTATACGGAACTTTATTTATCCGATAAGGTAGGATTTAAGGGACAGGAGATCATGTTTTCTTCCAATGTGACACCGGAGGAGGATTTTAAGCTGGCTTCCGATCTGAATGCAATCATTAACTTTGATGATCTGACGCATTTAAAGTTCTATGAAAAGCTGGCACCGTTCCATGAGACGATGTGCTGCCGTTACAATCCGGGCGGAGATTTTACGATTCACAATCAGATCATGGATACACCGAGCGAAGCCAAATACGGTATGACAAAGGAACAGATGAAAGAAGCCTTCCGGTATATGAAAGAGAAGGGGGTAAAGCACTTTGGTATCCATGCTTTTTTGGCAAGTAATACTATCACAGAGGAATATTATCCAAAGTTAGCCAGAATTTTATTTGAGCTGGCTGTGGAAATGAAAAAGGAACTGGGTGTGCATATGGCGTTCATCAACCTTTCCGGTGGTGTCGGAGTTCCTTACAAACCGGAGGATAAGCCGAATGATATTCTGGCGAACGGTGAAGGTGTGCGAAAGGCATATGAAGAAATCCTTGTACCGGAAGGTATGGATGATCTGGCAATCTTTACGGAACTGGGAAGATTTATGCTGGCGCCATATGGCTGTCTGGTGACCAAAGCAATTCATGAAAAGCACATTTACCGGGAGTATATTGGTGTGGATGCCTGTGCCGCCAACCTGATGCGTCCGGCAATCTATGGGGCATATCATCACATTACTGTTCTTGGAAAAGAAAATGCACCCTGTGATCATGTGTATGACGTAACCGGTGGTCTGTGTGAGAACTGCGATAAATTTGCTGTTCAGCGTGCATTGCCGAAGATTGATATCGGAGATTATCTGGTTATCCATGATACCGGAGCACATGGCTTTTCCATGGGATACAATTATAACGGCAAGCTTCGTTCCGCAGAGGTACTTTTAAAAGAGGATGGAAGCACACAGTTGATCCGCCGTGCAGAGACGAAGGAAGATTATTTTGCAACACTGGATCTGGATAAGTTTCCATTAAATAAATAAGGCAGTCAGGCGTAGTCCGCGGAGAAGAAATGATCCGCGGGCTTTTTTTGCCTATTTTTAAAAGAGTCCCGAAAATGGTACTTATAAAATGCAATAATACGGTCAAAGAAATGCAGGAAGGGAGAAAATCATGAAAAAAAGACTTTATTCCATCACTTTTTTGGCACTGACCGCCATTATCTTATTTTGTACCACACAGACGGTCTTAAGCCAGTCGAGAGAAAAGCAGGAGACGGCGATTGAACAGCAGTATTATGAAAAATGGGAGAAGGATTATCTGGCACAGTTAAGGAGTGGATTGGAGGAAAATGGCTATGCAAATGCCGGAATCACAATGACCCGAGTCAGCGATCCGGAGAACGGACGAAGCTATGAAGTAGCGGTTCATCACAAAAGGCTTGAAAATTTGGAAGCAGGTGAGAGACGCAAGCTGCTTGGATACTTGTCGGAGGTTTCCTTTCCGGTAGAGACCTGCAGCTTTACCTTCCAGATTTTTTAATAAAATTTTAAAGGGAAAATGAGTAGGATTTCGGTTAAAATGTGTTATACTTTGCATAGTAGTTTTGACAGGCAAAAGGAGAAAATACATGAGAAAACCGAAGCCGAATGAAATATACAGGCATTTTAAAGGTAATCTATATCAGGTCGTTACACTTGCCACCCATACGGAGACAGAGGAAGAGCTGGTCATTTATCAGGCATTATACGGGGACTTGCAGGTATATGCCAGACCGCTTTCCATGTTTGTGAGTCCTGTGGACCAGAAGAAATATCCGGAATCCACACAAAAATACCGTTTTGAACGGGTGGAGACTCTCTCTGTACAAGGAAATCCGGACATGCAGTCTCTGCCAAAGGAGCCGGAGGCAGAACAGACAAAGCCGGATCAGCCTTCCGGGATTAAGGAAGAGGCAGAAGAACTGAATATAGACCCGCTTGTGCTTGAATTTCTGGATGCAGATACCTATGAGGCCAGACTGAATATTCTGGCGGCACTCCACCACAGGATTACGGATGATATGATCAACACGATGGCGGCAGCCATGGATGTGGAAGTGGAGGCAGGAGAGCTGGAAGAACGTTACAGTGCATTAAAGATCTGTCTGCTTACGCTGGACAAATACGAGTGCAGCAGGATGAGATAACTGGGCGTAGCAGCGTGATCCGGTCAGAGCCTTAGGAAGCTGTATCCCAAGAGGAGGCAGACATATGGCATTTGATTTATCCGACAGACTGATGATCGCTGTTTCAGCAGATGCGTTATTTGATCTGAATACAGAGCATAAAATATATAGGAAATATGGGGAAGCGGCATTCCGGGCATATCAGCTTATAAAGGAAGAGGAAGTTCTGCGTCCCGGAAAGGCATTTACGCTGGTGTCGAAGCTTTTGCATTTAAAGCATCTGAATCATACGCAAAAAGAGGCAGAAGATGTGGAAGTGATTCTTTTGTCCCGTGACAGTGCAGATGCTTCTTTGCGGATATTCCATTCCATGGAATACTATGGAATGGATATTGTGAGGGCTGTCTTTATCGGGGATTCTGAGATTGTTCCTTATCTGCAAGCCTTTCAGACCGATCTGTTTTTATCTGCGGATGTGAAGGATGTGCAGAGTGCTCTGGAGGCTGGGATTGCGGCGGGAGCCGTATGCGGCAGTTCTGCGGTAAAAACAGCAGAAAATACAGCGGCAGAAAAAGAGGATAAAGCATCGCTGCGCATTGCCTTTGATGGAGATGCAGTGCTGTTTACGGACGAATCCGAGCAAATTTTCAAGGAAAAGGGTTTGTGTGCGTTTGAGGAAAATGAGACAAAAAAGGCCCGGATACCGCTTGCGGAAGGACCCTTTGCCGCTCTGTTAAAAAAGCTCTCCAGAAGAAAGAACCAAACAGGACAGGAGCAGTACATACGTCTTGCACTTGTGACATCCAGATGTGCTCCGGCGCATGAGCGTGTGATCCGGACGCTCAGGGAATGGAACACGGAATTAGATGAAATCTTCTTTTTGGGAGGCATATCCAAGCGGGAAATTTTAAAGGCATACTGCGCGGACATTTTTTTCGATGACCAACAGATTCATATATATCCGGCATCCGAGGTAGTAACAGCGGCATTGGTGCCATATCGGAATCGCAGAAGTGAAAAAGCGGAAAAAGAGAAAAAGGAAAAAACAGGAAGAAAGCATGAAATACGACAATATAGTGGAAGGAATCTTCTGGGAAAGACCGAACCGGTTTACGGCTTACGTGGATCTGCGCGGCAAAACGGAGACGGTCCATGTGAAAAATACCGGCAGGTGTCTGGAACTTTTACAGGAAGGGGCAAAAGTCTATCTGCAGGAGAGCGATAATAAAGAGCGGAAGACACGCTATGATCTGACAGCGGTTTTAAAAGACGGACAGGTCATCAATATCGATTCCCAGGCACCGAATAAGGCGGTGGGAGAGTGGATTGAAAGGAGCGGTGTATTCGGCAGGGTGAGTCTGATATGCCCGGAATATACTTATGGCAGTTCCCGGTTTGACTTTTATATTGAAGCAGAAGGGAGAAAGATTTTTGTGGAAGTAAAAGGCGTGACCTTAAAGGAGGGGCGTATCGCCGCCTTTCCGGACGCGCCAAGTGAACGGGCAGTAAAGCATGTCCGGGAATTGGTTCAGGCGAAAAAAAGGGATACGAAGCCTGTGTGCTGTTTGTCCTTCCGATGAAGGGAGTGGACTGTATGGTGCCCAATGTGCGAACCCATCCGGAGTTTGCCAAAGCCATACAGGAGGCAGCGGCCGCAGGGGTCAGACTTCTGGCGTATGACTGTGTTGTAGAGCCGGACAGTATGTGTTTAGACAGACCGGTAACGGTATATGCCTATCCGGAAATGTCGGTGTTAAAGCAGATGGCAGAGCCGCTTCTTGACTGGTATGACGCATCCAGACGTATCCTGCCGTGGAGGGAGGAGCCTACACCGTACCGTGTATGGGTGTCCGAGATTATGCTGCAGCAGACAAGGGTTGAGGCAGTAAAACCATATTTTGAGCGGTTTATGGAAAGCCTGCCGGATATCAAAAGTCTATCTGAGGCAGAGGAAGAGATGTTGTTAAAGCTCTGGGAAGGGCTGGGTTATTATAACAGGGTGCGTAACATGAAAAAGGCGGCCGTTCAGATTATGGAGCAGTATCACGGAAGGATGCCGGATACAAAGGAGGCGCTTTTAGGACTTTCCGGTATCGGAAGCTATACGGCAGGAGCGGTCGCTTCCATTGCCTATGGAAAAAAGTTTGCGGCTGTGGACGGCAATGTACTGAGGGTGGTTATGCGTATTCTGGCAGATGAATCGGACATTGCGGATGCCAGAGTCAAAAGGAAGGTGGAGCACTGGCTGGATGGGACAATGTCAGAGAAACGACCGGGTGACTTTAATCAGGCGATGATGGAACTTGGTGCCATGGTCTGTCTGCCAAACGGTGCACCGAAATGCAGCGAATGTCCGTTAAGCGGAATGTGCAGGGCATATGCGCAGGGAAATATGGTTGACTATCCGAAAAAAGCAGCGAAGAAGCCAAGAACGATTGAAAAGAAAACCGTGCTGATTCTGCGTGATGAAGAGAGAGCTGCACTGAAAAAGCGTCCGTCAAAAGGGCTGTTAGCTGGTCTGTATGAATTCCCTTCCTTGGAGGGATATAAGACAGAGGAAGAAATTGTACGTTATCTGAATGAACTGGGGCTTAAGGTCATAAGGATACAGCCGTTAATGGAGCATAAGCATATTTTTTCCCATAAAGAGTGGCATATGAAGGGCTTTTTTATCCGGGTGGACGAGCTGGAGCGGATGGAGCTTTCGGGAGAAGGAAAGGAATACTGGTTTGTGGATGCAAAACAGATGGAGGAAGAGCTTCCGATTCCGTCTGCATTTGCACCGTTTGTCCAGAAGATGAAGGAAGTCTGCCGGTAAGGATAGCAGAGCGGGAGAAATTGTGAAAGGAGTATAAAAAATGAAACTGTTGACAATTACCATTCCCTGTTACAATTCACAGGCATATATGCGCAAATGTGTGGAGTCTTTGCTACCGGGTGGAGAGGATGTGGAAATTCTGATCGTAAATGACGGATCAAAGGATGACACACTGCAGATCGCAAGGGAATATGAAGAAAAATATCCGAACATTGTGAGAGTCATAGACAAGGAGAACGGTGGGCACGGCTCGGCGGTCAATGCAGGGATTGAACATGCGTGCGGCATTTTCTTTAAGGTGGTGGACAGTGATGACTGGGTAAAGGAAAGCACCTATCTGGAGATCCTTTTGAAGCTTAAGGAGCTGATTGGCGGAGATAAGGTTATTGATATGTTTATCAGCAACTTTGTATATGAGAAGGAAGGGGAGAAACGTAAGAAGGTTATGTCCTACAGACATGCCCTGCCGAAAGAAGAGGTATTTGGATGGAATGATGTAAAACATTTCCATGTGGGACAGTATATTCTGATGCACTCGGTCATCTTCCGAACCAAGCTTCTGAAGGAATGTGGGTTAAAGCTTCCGGAACATACTTTTTATGTGGATAATCTGTTTGTCTTTGAGCCGCTTCCCTATGTAAAGAACATGTATTATTTGGATGTCAATTTTTACAGGCATTATATCGGAAGGGCTGATCAGTCGGTCAATGAGCAGGTTATGATTTCCCGCGTGGATCAGCAGATCAGAGTCAACAAATTGATGGTGGATTATTTTTCGGGACAGAACAACAGACAGTTTCCGAAAAAGCTGAGAAGCTATATGATGAATTATCTGGATATTATTACAACGATTTCTTCCGTGATGCTGATTCGTTCCGGTACGGAAGAAAATCTGGAAAAGAAAAAAGAACTTTGGGATTATATCAAAAAGAAGGACAAGGCGCTGTTTAACCGGCTGCGCTTTGGAATTTTGGGCGGTGCAACGAATCTTCCGGGAAGAGGCGGCAGGAAGATTACGGTAGATGGTTACAAGCTCTGCCAGAAAATTTTTAAATTCAACTGAGAAGCGCAAAAGAAAAAACCAGCCGAACCGTTAAATATTGGTTCGCGGCTGGTTTTTCTTTTTAGACGGCTGAAGCTGTCGTTTTACCGAAAGCACGATGTCACGTCTGTACACTAAAAGATACATCAGTGCGGCAAGTAAGAAGGCAGTCAGCACATCAAAGAAGGAGTGCTGTTTTAGGAACATTGTGGACATAATAATGGAAAGACAGAGGATTCCGGAACCAATCCGGATCACCTTTTTGTCTGCCAGTCGTTTGCTGTTCATAACGGCAAAATGTGCACTGAGCGAATTGTAGACGTGGATGCTCGGAAAGAGGTTTGTCGGGGTGTCGATGCGGTAAAGTGCAGCGACCATCTGTGCGAAAATATTGTCACGCGGCAGCTGTGCCGGACGCAGGTGGTGACCGTTCGGGTAGATTGTGGAGACAATCAGGAAAATGGTCATGCCGGTAAACAAAAAGGTGCAGGCCCTGTAGTAGTCATCCTTATCTGTAAAAAAGAAGTAGAGTACGGTGGCTGCAACATAGATAAACCACAGAATATACGGAACAATAAAAAACTCACAGAACGGTATGTAATTATCGATTGCCATATGTATCACATGGAACCGGCTCGTCACATTCTGCTCCAGATGGGAAAACCAGCTCAAATAGAGAATCGCATAGAGGATAAGCGGAACAGCATGCCGGTATTTTTTTAAAAATTGTTTCATGGAAGAATCGGCTCCCTTCTATATAATAAAGATATTGTAGCAAAACAAAATATTTTACAATATATAATCATCTACTTTATGTAAGATAAGACCTTGCTAAATATTTGTCAAGGGAGTTTTGGTGAAGTTTTGAAAATCTTAAAATTCTTTTTAGAAGATCTTTCGAAAGATAAAGTGGTTAGGACGGATTGTATACAAGTATCCTTTTTTATTTGCAATCTGAAGAAATTGTGATATAATCTAGGCAATATGTTTTCACCACTGTATCAGTGTAAAGGGAAAACATGGAAAAAGAAGTGGAGGAAGTAGAGTATGTATTCATTAGACGAAGTAAAGAACGTGGATCCGGAAATTGCACAGGCTATTGTGGATGAGCAGAATAGACAGAACAGTCATATCGAGCTGATCGCATCCGAAAACTGGGTGAGTAAGGCAGTTATGGCAGCAATGGGCAGCGTACTGACCAACAAATACGCAGAAGGTTATCCGGGAAAGAGATATTACGGCGGATGTGACTGTGTCGACGTGGTAGAAAACCTTGCGATTGAGAGGGCGAAGGAGCTGTTTGGCTGTGATTATGCCAATGTACAGCCCCATTCCGGTGCGCAGGCAAATATGGCGGTACAATTTGCAGTCTGCAAGCCTGGTGACACCATTATGGGTATGAATCTGGATCACGGCGGACATCTGACACACGGAAGTCCGGTCAATATGTCCGGTAAGTATTTCCACATTGTTCCTTACGGCGTTAATGATGAAGGATTTATTGACTATGATAAACTGATGGAAATTGCAAAGGAAGCAAAACCGAAGATGATTATTGCCGGTGCTTCCGCTTATGCAAGAACGATTGACTTCAAGAAGTTCCGTGAAGTGGCAGATGAGGTAGGTGCTGTTCTTATGGTAGATATGGCACACATTGCGGGGCTGGTGGCAGCAGGACTTCATCCGAGTCCGATTCCGTATGCGGATGTAGTAACTACAACAACCCATAAGACACTCCGTGGACCAAGAGGCGGTATGATTCTTTGCAACAAAGAAGCAGCAGAGAAGTACAACTTCAATAAGGCAATCTTCCCGGGCATTCAGGGTGGACCGCTTATGCACGTGATCGCAGCTAAGGCTGTCTGCTTTAAAGAGGCGCTTTCGGATGAGTTTAAGGCTTATCAGAAGAACATTATCGATAATGCACAGGCACTCTGCAAGGGACTGCTTGCAAGAGATATTAAAATCGTATCCGGTGGAACCGATAATCATCTGATGTTAGTGGATCTGACCAATTACGGTCTGACCGGAAAGGCTGTGGAGAAGCTTTTGGATGCTGCCCACATTACCTGCAATAAGAACACGATCCCGAATGATCCGCAGTCGCCGTTTGTTACAAGCGGTGTGCGTCTGGGTACTCCGGCAGTGACCAGCCGTGGTATGAACACAGAGGATATGGATCAGATTGCAGAAGCAATCGCGCTTGTCATTAAGGGTGGTGAGGAAAAGATTCCTCAGGCACGTGCAATCGTTCAGGAACTGACCGATAAATATCCGTTGCTTTAATGGTTCCGTAACCGGAAACACTGGCGGACGGTATTTATAGATAGAAATAGATAGTGTCAAATGACCTATGAAAAAACTGGGCAAAGAAAAAAGGCTCAGATGAACCTTGATAATTGCAGATATTTTAGTCTGAGGTAAGCTATCGCCACCCTTGACAGCACGAAAAAGAACTGC
>JAAYNV010000026.1 GCA_012520645.1 Clostridiales bacterium
CGATATATCTCTGGGTCACATTCACACTGGAGTGCTGGAGCAGGGTTCTGACCAGTTCAATATTGTAATGATTGTTCACATAGACATTCGTTGCGTAGCCTTTACGAAAGCTATGCGAACCTACCCCATCAAGACCAAGATAAGAGCATACTGCCTGCAGATGCTTCAATACTGCTCGCTCGGTTATAGGGAACAGCTTCGTCTTGGAAGAAATGTTGTGAGCATAAGCATAATCACGCACAAACTGATACACTTCATTCGGCACTGTGAAATTTCTGTACTTGCCAGTCTTCTGCTCATATATATCAAGACGATACCGACTGCCATCTTTCACAAAACTGTCTGCCTTAAGTTGCAGGATATCCCCAACACGCAGACCAAGATTGTATTCCAGCACCAGCACTGTGGCAATCCGCTCATTGGGTTTATACTGCACACCTTCATGAGTGAAGCCATGCCCCACAGACGATACCCCAAGATGCTCAAGAACCACGCTTCAGTAAACCATCAGCAGAAAACATATGTGCCAGAATATCAAGGTTCATCAGTTCGAAGCACCGATAAGCATACTCCCACTGGGAATCGGTCATCTTAAAACCTTGTGCCATCATTCCCTTTGCTTTCTGCTCACTCTCCACCATGCTGGCAATGACCTTTGCAACTGCTGGTCTCCACTGCTTACCATTGCCCATATCAAGATACGGTTCAGCTACAAAATGAAGAATGATACCCCTTTCGCAACATTTTTTCTTGTTGCTAAGAGTGCGTTTATATCAGCGTATTGGAACTAAATATTCTATTTTGATTTTGCAATGTCCTTTCGTATACCCAACTCGGCAAAATTTCGCTAGTGTCTATTAATTAACATCATGGATTCTTAATTGCTTCGCAACAGCCATGATGATTAATTAATAGACGTGCAGGAGTTATAGGTTGTTGGGAGTCCGATAGTATAACCATAATTAAATAATACCTTTCTCTTGAGCATAGCTATTAATTGCATCCAACAATCTATTTTTATAAATTGATAATGAAAAAGGGATTTGTATTCCCTCTTCCCCATCATCATATTCAGGGAATATTATAAAATTGTCTCTGTCCATCTTCATAATAACATACTCATTTCCTTCAAATTCACCTTTTCTTATCTCATATAAATTAATAAAATTCGTTATACTCTCATAATACTCTTTTGAATTTATTTCTGCTTGTAAAAATTTGCTTAAAATGTCCATATATTTTCCTTCCTATCTACTATTTTATTGGATATGCACTTAACATACCTCCATCACTTGAAATTACAATTTTCACCAAATTTTCACCTTTGGTTCCTACTGTTTTTCCTGCATCAATTATAATTTCATAGCTTGCATTCCCTGCCTTTGTCAAACCATTATCTGATATTGAAACAATTTTACCATTTGATAATGCATCTTTCAAAATACTTTCAGCCTCTGCTTTGCTTGCTCCAATAAATTTTTGTCCATTTCCTCCTGTCGTTGACAAATGTTTAGGTTTCACATATGCATTATTTATATCAAAATTATCAAAAGCTTTTTTCCCTGTTGTAAATATATCATCTACAGAGTTTAAACCACTCTCAAACATAATATCCGATTCTGTTTGAAGTTCCCTTAATTCATCCAGGTAATTCTCATACTCCTGACAAACGGTCCTCTGCTGCTCGAAAATATCATCATAGAATTTTTCCACTTCGTCCAATTCCCGATATACCTCTGAATTACCCTCTATTACGGAACGGCTCTGGACTGTACCTTCTCCCGCAGTCTCCTTCAGCGTATTCTCTGGAATCTTCGTTTCCGTGATCTTCTGTTCCGGAATCTTCTCCTCGGTAACCGGCTCTTCCGCAGCCTGCTCCTGCTGCATCTTCTCCTTCCCTGGTTTCTCTGCCTTCTCCTGCTTTGCCTTTTCTGACGCAGTAAGAGCTATGGCAAACGCCATCTCCTCCCACATGTCACGGAAGGCTGGATTCCTTTCCAGCCAGTCACCGGTCTCCTTTCCTATGATCCCTTCATGCTCTTCCCGCCCTGTCTGCAACGCTTCCTTATCCAGCGTCAGGTTCATCTCATGGATGTCCCTTCCGTTTCCGCGGTTCGCCATCACATTCTCCAGCTGGGTCAGCAGCGCCTCATCAAAATAGCCGCTCCTGGTCGCATTGAACATCGCCTGTATTGCATAGATCTTGTTGCTGGGGTTCTCCTCATTGTGCCGTATCCCCTCCTCGAAGACATTGATTCCTCCGGTCAGTTCGGCTTCCGCGGTCAGTGCCTGATAGGCACACATGAGCTTTTCATCATCCTGCCACCAGTAGCCGTTAAAGAAGCCGTTTTCTTCCTGCTTCCAGAACTCCTGCACCTCCATGTATCTCCGGTTGAATTCTGCCTTTTCCATCCCAAGCACCGACGCACGCTCTTCCATGTGCCGGTATTCTTCCAGGACATTCCTTCCGTCCTGCAGCCCGATATGCAGCTTGTCATGCAGCCTTAACAGAAACGACAGGCTTACTTCCCCTTCTCCGGCGATACAGTCATACAGCATTCCTATGCACGCATTGGTCTCCCCGCAGATCCTGAACATGGTCCTTGCCAGTCCCTTCGGCAGCCCTTCCACTTCTGCGGCACCGTTCTCTTCTTCCGGTACATAGACAGATAGTGCCGCACGCAGCACCATAACGAACGCGTTATCTATCTCCTTCTCCGGCTCCATGCTCTCCGCCGGAACTGCTATGGATTGAAACGGACATTCCTCCGGCACGGACAGGTTCCCTGCCTGGGAGGCTTCCGCTGCCCCCTGTCCCGTCAGCAGAGATGTACCCGGCTGTTCCGGCAGTTCAAATGCCTGCACGACAAAATCCGGCAGCGCCCCTGCCGCCGCGGTCCGGTACGCTCCCGTCCGCCGAGATACGCCGTAGCGGGCTTCCCAGATGGTCCCGCAGGAAGAGGCATGCACCGTCCTCCTGTCCGCTCCATGTTCCTCTCTCCCTTCCATCATAACCGGTATCCGCTCTCTCCGCAAGCCCCCGGTATTCTGCCGTTCTTCCTTCACGGGGTGCCTCCTCTCTGCTGCTCTCCTTCCCGTCCGGTCCGTAGTGGATCAGGCAGGTCCGGTTCCCGTTCCGGTCATAGCGGTATTCCCGCAGGGGCTTTCCGTCCTTTTCCACCCCGGTGAGCCTTCCGAGCAGGTCATAGCGGTAGGCATACCTGCCGCTCTCCTGCGGCATGCCCCGGCGCTCTGCGCACAGGCTCACCAGCTGTCCTTCCCCGTCCCATTCATAGCACAGGCGGTCCAGCACCCCTTCCCGGTCCGAATAGCATAACTCTTCCAGCTCCCCGCACTTCCCGTAGCGTACACGGCGCCGGATGCCCTCTGCCCAGTCCGCATCCGTTAACCGTTCCTCCTCTTC
This sequence comes from Clostridiales bacterium, assembly GCA_012520645.1. Lineage (GTDB taxonomy): Bacteria > Bacillota > Clostridia > Lachnospirales > Lachnospiraceae > JAAYNV01. Next base: position 3,425 of record JAAYNV010000026.1, read on the forward strand.
CATGGACAGGCGCAGCTCCTCCGGGAACCTGCCGGGAATCCGTTCCCGCTCTCCCTCTTCCTCCGTCCTGTCCGTACGGTGCGGTCTGCCCTCCGGGTCGTACCGGTACTCTGCCGTCTCCCCGGACGGGTCCGTTACCGCACACAGACGCCCCGCCCCGTCATAGCGGTAGGCGGTCACGCGTCCCAGGGTGTCTATCCGGCGGATGCAGCGCCCCTCCGGATCCCTCTCATACTGCCTGCTCCTTCCGCACGGGTCCGTCTCCTGGCGGAGCCGTCCGGCACGGTCATAGACATACGTCCACACATTTCCCTGCCTGTCCTGCCGCTCTGTCATGCGTCCGCAGGCATCATAAGCGTAACGGTACCAGGTGCCGTCCGTTCCTTCCGTCTCCTTTAACAGCCCGCCTTTTTCCCACCGGTAATGCAGGGTCCGCTCCTTCCCGTCTGCCCGCCGCTCCAGCCGGCGTACCAGATGCCCGCACCGGTCATAGTCCTGCTCCAGACGGTTCCCGTCCTGGTCCTCTGCCTCAAGGATGCGGTCCGAAGCATCCCACGAAAAGCGCACTTCCTTTCCGTTCCCCCGGATGCACACCGGCCTTCCCCCGCGGTCCCGCTCCACGGACACCTCCGTCTTTCCCCCGCGCAGTATCTTCAGGATTCTGCCGCAGCCGTCCCGGACGTATTCGGTCACACTGCCGTCCGGGTGGATGATCCGCATGCCGCTGCCGTCCTCCTCCCGCATAAACAGAAGGCTCTCACCACAGGGACCGAACCGGGCTGTCCGGGCGCCGTCCCTGTCGTACAGGTCTGCCCGCCGCCTTCCTGCCGTATCCCGGCTGTACACCAGCTGTCCTGCCATGCCGTAGCCGAACCGAACCGCTTCCCCGTCAGGCAGGGTGTGGCAGACAAGCCTCCCCTCCCCGTCATAGGCAAAGGTCTCCTCTCCCCCGCAGCCGTCCCGGCAGCGCACCAGGCGTCCTTCCCCATCATACGCCCGTTCCTCCTTCCTTCCGCCGCGTTCCCGCACAAGGAGTCTGCCGTCCCGGTCCACACGGATCCGCTCCTCCCTTCCTTCCCCGTCCAGAGTCCGGGTCCCTCCCCTTCCGTCATAGGCAAAGGAAAGGCTCTCCCCTTCCGGAAACTTCTGGAGACTGACGCGACGCTCCCTGTCATAGCGGTTCTCCAGAAGGACCTCTCCGTCCGCCGTCTCCACCCTCTCCATGCGGTTGTTCTGTCCGTACCGGTAGCACAGTCTTTCCCCTTCCGGTCCTTCCGTGCCCGACAGACGTCCCTTCTCATAAAGGTAGCGTACCTCCCGCCCGGTATGGTCGCACACGGCGGCAAGCCTCCCCTCCGTCCCATAGGCAAAGGAAAGCCATGCTCCGCCCGGTCATACTCCCATTCCCCCGCGTTCTGGTCCCCTCCTGTGCAGAAAGAGAGCGCCGCCCGGAACTCCGCACAGGAACGTTCGAATGCCCCCTCCAGGATGAGCCCTGTCAGTTCCTCCACTTTTCTTCCCACTTCTGCCACGCGCTCCCCTGCCTCCTTCTGGGCCTTCGCCGCCTGCACATCCAGCCGGGGCACCTGTTCCATCAGCTTCCCGCACAGTCTCTGCGTCCTTTCCTTCACTTCCCCGTACTCTTCCTGCGGCAGGGTTCCTTTCTGTTCCTCCACCTGCGCCCTGAGGCTGCCCTCCCGGCATTCCCCCGGCACCGCCCGGCAGAGCCCGTCCAGTCTGGACAGCTGGCTTTCATACTCTCTGCTGGTCTTTTCCGCCGTATCCATCAGTTCCTTTACCTTCTCCGACAGCTCCTGCAGTGCTGCGCTGTCGGCCACCCTCGTTCTCTCCAGTGGCTGCATTGTCTCATCCTCCTTTTTTCCGTTCTGTTTAATCTGCGGTATCCGTCTCCAAAATGCTCCGGCAGAAGGTCTCCATCTCCTTCTCGGAGCTGTCGAAAGTTTCCTGCAGGACGGCAAGCGCCTGTCCTTCCAGGGCTTCCAGCAGTTCTTTTATCTTCTGACTGATCTTTTCGATATAGAAACCACCCTCCTTTTCTGAAAGCTGTTCAATCCGTCCGTTGATTTCCCGCATCTCTTCCAGACACCGGATATGCAGAGCATGCAGTTGTGCGGCAGTTTCATCGCACTCCTCCTGCTGTAAGTTTACATATTCTGCCATGTTTATACTCCTCTCGTTTTACCGGCTTATTTCCGCCAACAGATAATCTCCTCCGGCATGTGTGATGTCCAATGCTATGATCATTGAATCTTCTGTCACACAGAATTTATAATGTTCATTCTGTTTACGCAGACTTCTTTTGATTGTTTCATCATCTGTTTCTTCCAGAAAATACGATATATATTTCTCTTTATCTTCCCCTCTCGCTATAATCTCATTTGTTACTTTCTCCGAATTCCTGATTTTGTGTATAAAATTCAAATCTATATTCACAAAATCATTCAGTTCCATTCTTTTCACATTTTTTAAATCAATTGTAATGGTATCCACTTCAAAATAGTAAGAATTGGATTCACAAGGTGTTTTGAACTGTGAATTGCCCGTATACAAAATACTTAAAATCTCGTCACTCTGCATTGTTATCTTATATTCCATATTCAGAATAAGATCCCTTTGAGCAGAATAAGTTTCCGGCAGACTTTCAATCTGATTTTCTATGAGAGTATCTCTGATCAACCGGTTCACTTCCCGCTCCTTGTCCTCGTCCTTCCATCCTTGAATCTGAGGATACTTCATGTGAACATCATTCAAATCATACGTTTCTGTTAAAATAGAATAAGATTCTAAATCAGCACTTTTCTTTCTTCCAAAACCAATACAAACAAATAAAATACAAGCTGCCAGCATTGTTAAAAAAAGTAATTTTTTCTTTGTCATCTCTTTTCCTCTTTAAAAATCATTGAATTATTTCATTCCATTCCCCCGCTCACAGTGGCAGCCATATTGCTCTCGACTTCATCCAGTGAGCAGGAAGCCTTTTCCATCATATCTAACAATGTTTCGAGAAAGACTTTGAGCTTTTCCATCGTCTGTGCTTCTTCTTCGATTTCCTGCTTCAGACTTTCCGCAAAATCCCCGCTTGTCTTTTGGATTCTCTGCAGAATATCTGCATACGCCTGTGGTATTTCCGTACCAAACCGCTCTGCCACATCTGCTTTGATGGCAGCAATCGTATCGTGGGATGTACTGCTTTGATATTGTATATTAGGCGGCATATCCTCTTCTCCTCTCCTACAGGGCTGCAAGCTGTCGCTCCAAGGCCCTTTTCTCTTTCTCCAGCTTCTTTATGTATTCCTCCAGTTTCTTCACCTGACGACTGATCTTTTTCTTCAACTCATCCATCTTACTGACGGTGCGGTTCATTAACAGCATAACATCCGGTATATCCTGCGACAGCCGTTCTGCAATGACGCCTTCAAACAAATCGTTCACAACGACCTGTCGGGCAATCTGGCTTTTTAAAAACCTTGCCCTGCCATCCCGCCAGTCCTCACCGGAAGTATTGATTTCCTTTTCACAGTCTTCAAAGTCCTCCTGCAGCTTCTCTGCTTCCTTGATTTTCCCCTCTAACTTCCTGATCTTGCGCTCCAGTTCTCTCTTCTTCCTGCGTTTTTCTGCCTCTGTCATCTCTGTCCTCCCTTCTGTTCTTCATATCTCGGAAGCAACAGCCGTTCATAGCTTCCCTGACTGTATAGCAGACCTTCTCCCAGCACCGGAAGCTCTCTTGCCGGTACGTTCGGGAATACGCTCATCATGCCCGGTGAACCTACCAGCATGCCTGCTGCGGCTGTCTTGAACCACTTCGTCACCTCATCAAAGCCCTTCTTCCTTCCCGACTGTGTTGCGGCTGCGATCAGAACCCCTGTATCCGCCGCCATAGTCAGACATTCTTCGATTTCCCCTGCAAATGCACTGCATTGTTCCGCAAAGTCATCGGTATCGTCAATGATCAGTGCACAGACAGGCAGAGCTGCATAAAATTCCCTGGGACCTGCTGCCTCCCCTCTTTTCTGGCATTCCGCAAATTTCCGCTTACGCTCCGCACACTCCTGCCGGATGTCCTCTATAAAGTCCTCCAGTTCCTCCCCCGATTCCACATAAGTAACCTGCGGCAGTTCCCTGCTGTAATAAAGCTGTCCTGCCTTGGAATCAAATACCCAGGTACGGTCCTCGATCTGTGACAGAATTACCTTTACCAGGGTAGTAAGAAATACGGTTTTGCCATAGCCGGATGCCGCATAGAAGATGATATTGCCGTCCTTTTTTAAATCAATCGTATAACAGCTCTGCTTCTGCTGCTCCGGTATATCCACCATGCCGACGGGGATGCTCAGATCACATGGGTTATTTTCATTTTATTATGTAAATATTTGCAATAATCTGCGCTAAAAAAGCAAAAAACTGCTCCGTGGTCGTTTCAAACCACGGAGCAGTTTCCTCTTTTTTGCTTCCTGTTTCAATTACTTCGCCAACATCATCATAATGTCATTGCTTCTTGCAATAAACTTGGTCATTGCCTCCGGCTCTAACGGTGCATGCTGGATTCTGGCAAGGTCATAGAGCTGTTCACAGATGATTCCTACATGATCGCCATCCTGATGCTCTAATACATACTGTACCAGAGAGTTATTTGCATTTAATACAAGTGTTTCTCCCTCTTTTCCGTACATTCCCATATCCATACCCGGCATTGCATACATCTTCATCATATCCTGCATACGTCTGCTTTCCTCGGATAAGGTGATCATGGAAGAAATCTTCTTGTTCTTTAACTTCTCGATCTTAATCTTGACGTTGTCCTTTTTCAGTGCCTTCTTAAACAGCTTGCCGACTTCCTCTGCCTGTTTTTCCATTTCCTCTGCCGCCTTCTTGGAGGTCTTTGCCTTAAAGGTGTCAGTCAGATCCGCGTCGATTCTCTGGAACTTGATTCCCTCATTCTTGGCTTCTAACTGGGATACGAAAGGCTGGTCGATATTGTGTGTCAAAATAACGGCATCCATTTTGGCAGCCTTGAACATATTGATGTACTGGCTCTGCTGCTGCTCATCTGTCACATAGTAGATGACTTTTTCCTTCTTTTCTTCTTCTGCTTCATCCTCTGCAGCCGTATTTTCTGTGGTCTCATCCACAACCTCAGCTTCGACCTTATTGCCATCCTCATCTACTGCGCTTTCATCCGAAGCACCTTCCGGTTTGTCATCCGGGTCAATCTTGTTGACCTCCAGACATTCCGGCAGAGTCATATATTTTCCGTCCAGATTCTTGAACAGGATGTAGTCAGTCATCTTTTCACAGAACTTGTCATCTTTCAAGCAGCCGAATTTGATGAACGGACTGATATCATCCCAGTATTTCTCGTACTCTTCCTTTTCGGTCTTGCACATGCCGGACAGCTTGTCAGCAACCTTCTTGGAAATATAATCGGAAATCTTCTTGACAAAGCCGTCGTTCTGCAGCGCACTTCTGGATACGTTGAGCGGCAGATCCGGGCAGTCAATGACACCCTTTAAGAGCATTAAGAATTCCGGAATGACTTCCTTAATATTATCTGCGATAAATACCTGATTGTTATAGAGCTTGATTGTTCCCTCAATGGATTCGTATTCCATATTGATCTTCGGGAAATACAGGATTCCTTTCAGATTAAACGGATAATCCATGTTCAGATGAATCCAGAATAACGGCTCCTTGTAATCCATAAATACTTTGCGGTAAAAGTCCAGATAATCCTCTTTGCTGCATTCGCTTGGATTCTTGGTCCACAGCGGATTTGTATCATTTAAAAGCTCCGGTCGCTTCTGAATCTTTAACTTCTTTTCTTCCGGCTCCTTCGGCTCTGTCTCCGTGCCATCCTCTGCCTTCTCTGCTTCCTTTTTCTCCGGCTCGATCTCTTCAATGACCGTATCCGTCGGAAGCTTCTCGCTCTCTTTGATGATCTGGGTTTCCTTCGTATCTGCCTTGCTCAGATAGATTTCTGTCGGCATAAAGGAACAGTATTTCTTAATGACCTCCCGTGCCTTATACTCGTTGCAGAATTCCAGGCAGTCCTCATTTAAGAACAAGGTAATCTTCGTACCGACCTCTGCCTTGTCCCCCTCTCCCATTTCAAATTCTGTTCCGCCATCACATTCCCAGTGTACCGGCTTTGCACCTTCTTTATAAGAAAGCGTATCAATATGCACTTCATCCGCTACCATAAATGCAGAATAAAAGCCCAGTCCGAAATGACCGATGATCTGATCTTCATTCGTCTTGTCCTTATATTTGGCAATAAAGTCTGTTGCACCGGAAAAAGCAATCTGGTTGATATACTCTTCTACCTCATCCTCCGTCATGCCGAGTCCGTTATCAATGAATGTCAGGGTCTTCTTCTCCGGATTGACGATTACCTCCACCTTTGCCTTGTAGCCATCCGGCAGGGTGTACTCACCCATCATGTCCAGCTTCTTTAATTTGGTAATGGCATCACAGCCATTGGAAATGAGTTCCCGGTAAAAAATGTCATGGTCAGAATATAACCACTTCTTAATAATCGGGAAAATGTTGTCACTGTTAATTGATAAGCTGCCGCGTTTCGCTGCCATAAAATCACATTCCTTTCACTTATAAATCTCTTCTAATTTGAAAGTTTAATCCCTGCCACATCAGAAGTCAAGACAAAATTAGCACTCATTTCTTGCGAGTGCTAATAATTTTGGTTTTAAAAGCAGAAAAACGCCGTAAATACAGCGTTTTTTCTATCTTACTTTACTTTCTAAAATTTTTATAAACCTCTGGTTTCCCGGCGGAAACGATCTCCAATTACCTCATTGTAGACCTCAAAAAAGTCTGAGGTCTGAATGTGCTCATCCCGTAAGAAAGTCACCGAATCCCAAAGTTCCTCATTCAGGCTCTTGTTCAATCCCGCCACAAAATCATTGTATTCCTGTCCGAATACCTCTTTTTTGCGCTGCTCCACAATTTTTACCTTGTTGGCATCGGTTTCCTCTCTGTTAAAGGTACTCAGGCACTTAATGATATGATAGCCATCCTTACTCTCCACGATTCCGCTGATTTCTCCGGTTCCGAGATTAAAGGCAGCCTCCTCAAACGCTTTATCCAGTTCTCCCTTACCAAAGGAATACTGGCTCTTACTGTCCTCATTATATTCCGTGATCAGCGTATCGAATTTCTCTCCTGACTGCAGTCTGCCTATCACCTCCTGCGCCCTTTTGTATGCCGCCTTCCGTGCTTCCTCCGTATAGGGCACCCTCTCTCCTTTTCCGTTCAGGGAATAGGTCTTAATAAGAATATGCTCCACGGTAATGGTACGGGCTTCATCGTCACTGATTTCCGGGTTGATGTCCTTAATGATATAATAATAGACCTTTTCGGCCAGCGCATAGTCACTGTAAATCTCCCGGATCGTTTCTTCCGTGACCTGCATCCCCTGCTTTTCCGCTTCATTCAGAGAAGCAAAATATTGTTGGGCAGCCTCACTGACCGCCTTTTCTTCCTCGACGCTCAGGCTCACCCCATGCTCTGCTGCAAGCAGATTCATGGACTTAATCTGCGCCGCCTGGGCAAGCACCCTGTCCTTTACATTCTCCTCTAACGTCACTCCCTGAAAATCTGTCTGCCAGATCTGGGCACCGTATACCTTTTCATACTGATTCTGTGTATTGGTCAAATAGACCATCATTTCCGACAGCTTACAGCTCTCACTGTCAATCCGGAAAATCTCATCCTTTTCAAAGCCGGTCGTCAAAACGATCCGTGTGGAGGCGTCCCCCTCTTGCTTCCCACAGCCTGCACACAGGAGTACTGTCAGCACCAACAACCCCGCCAGCTTTCCTGCCATGCTCTTTGTCATGTGTACACCTTCCTTTGCCTGTCCTGTCTTATTCTTCTGCTAACGCTCACTATAGCACAAAATCGGCTCCATGACAAACTCTTCTGTAAAGAAGTTGGAAAAACAAGCTGCCAAAGCGGCTTTTACTGCAGGGCGGCGCAGGTGGCAGAGGCACGAATGCGCAAAACCTTTGCAAGGAGAACAAAATTACAGTCTTATACACACATCTTCACGTAGCTCCCATGATTTGTCTTTTCCACCAGAATCTGATTTCCAATCCGCTCCCTAAGCTCCGGCACATGGGAAATAATGCCGACCATCTTGTCCCTGCCGACCAGTCCTGCAAGCACGCTGCATGCCTGATCCAACGATTCCGCATCCAGCGCCCCAAAGCCCTCGTCCACAAACAGCGCTTCCACCCGGATTCCTCCGCTCTGTGCCTGAATGACATCACTCATGCCAAGTGCCAGGGACAAAGATGCCTTGAAGGATTCCCCGCCGGAGAGCGTTTTGACGGAGCGGCTCTTTCCCGTATAATAATCCATGACTAACATTTCCATGCTGTCCTTTGTCCGCCCGTCACTGACCTCAGATGCTCTCTTCAGCTCATATCTGCCCTCTGTCATTTTGGACAGTCTCACATTGGCTGCCCTGAGAATTTCTTCAAAATAGCCTGCCAGCACATACTGCTCAAACACCAGTCTTTTTTTGTTGTTTCCGTTCGCCAGATTGTCCAGACTCTTTACTCTGCCATAGGCTTCCTCTAACGGTTTGATCTTTTTTTGGTAATCCTGCAGGGCATCCGCGATTCTTCCCGCCTCATTCCTTCTGGCGGTAAGCTCTTCCATCCTTTTGCCTTCTTCTGTTTTTCTGGCACGGCTTGTTTCCAGCTGTTCTTCCAGCCCGGACAGCTCCGTATACTGCTTCCCCTCCGCTTCTTTTGAAAGATGGACAAACAGTGTTTCCAGCCGGTTTTTCTCTTCCAGATAGGCAGCCGCTCTTTCCTCCAGCTCCTTCCGTTCCTTTAAGCTCCTCCGGCTCTTTTCAAAATCCTCTTCTGACGCAAAACCATGCTCCGAAAGCGCCTTTTCCCATTCCAGAAGTGCGGTGCGAAGTTCTTCCTTTTTCTGCACATTTTCCTGTTTATTCTTTTCTGCCGCCTGCTGCTTTTCCTCACGCAGGGTATGCAGTCTGGTAAACCGCTCCAGCTTTTCCTCAAACCGCCTCCGCTCCTGCTGATAGGGCTTCTTTACCGTTTCTTTCACAAAATCGGACAGCTTCTGTCTCTCCTGTTCGATTTCCAATAGCTTCTGCTTCCATTTTTCTGCCATCTCATGGGTTTCCTGCTTTTTATGCAGCGCCGTCTGTGTCCGTACGAAAATCTGCTGTTTTTCCTGTTCACTGCGCTCGTACTGTTTTTTCCACTCTGTCAGTTCTTCCTCACTGGGAATCTCCTCCGACACTTCCGCCACCTTCGGATGGGAAAGGGAACCGCACACCGGACAAGGCTCTCCCTCTCTTAACAGTCTGGCGGCAATGCCCACTGCAGCCCGCTTGTACCGGCTGTCTGCCTCTTCATAGATTTTTCGTTTTCTTCCGGTCTCCTCCTCTTTTATCAGAAACTGCTTCTGCAGCAAAGCTAACTCCTTTTCCCGTTCGACCAACTCCTTTTTAAGCCCCGCACATTCCGTCTCTGCCTCTGCATAGGACTCTTCCAATTCAAATGCCCGATAAATCTGCTCCCTGTTCTCCCGAAGTTTCTGAAGCTCCTCTTCCTCCTTCACAAGCTGCCGGATTTCTTCCAAAATCTCTTCCAGCCGTTTTTCTCCGGCTTTCATCTGCTCCTCGAACTGTTTCAAACGAAGCTTTGCCGGATAAACTGCCTCCGCTGCTTCGGCACGTTCCCGCTCTTGCTTTCGTTCTTTCTGTTCCGATTCCTTTTGCAGACATTCCTCCCTACGCTTTGCAGTCCCGGCAAGCTTTCCCAACAGCTCATTCGCTGCCTTTGCCTCACTAAAAGCACGGTTTAACTGAAAAAGCTCTTCTTCTAAAGCCTCATTTTGAACTTTAATCCGTTCTGCTTCCTGCTTCCATTCTGCTTTTTTTCTAAGCAAAAACTCACAAATGGACGCATAGTGATATTCCTCTCCGTCTGTAAGACTTTTCCATTCGTCCTCCTCTATTGTAAAGAGCCGGACATCCTCCTCCATCCGGTGACGGTATTCCATCACTCTCTTATACAGTTCGTTTGCCCTCTCCTTCAGCTTCTCCGCCAGTCTGCTGTAAATTCCCGTTCCAAAAATTTCCCGGAAAATCCGCGTCTTTTCGGCACCGGACGCGGACAGCATCCGGGCAAACTCTCCCTGTGCAATCATGGAAATCTGTTTGAACTGCTTCTCATCCAGCCTGAGAATTTCCCGAAGTCTCTGGTTGACCTCTGTGGTTCCCTCCACTGCCGTACCGTCCTGAAAGCATAAAACTGCATTTTCCTTTTCCTTTGTAAATGCAGTCTTTCCTGTTTTCCTCTTCTTCGGACGTTCATATTCGGGATTTCGTGTTACTGTATAGATTTTTCCTCCATGGCTCATGACAAGCCGGACAAAGGTTTTGGTATCGGCATCCGCAAAATCACTCCGTACGCTTCCCTTTTCCCGCATGTTTCCACTCATCGTACCATAGAGTGCATAGGTAATGGCATCGAATACCGTCGTCTTTCCGGCTCCGGTCTGTCCGGTAATCAAAAACAGCCCCTTACCTTCAAATGCGGTAAAATCAATCTTTGTCTCCTCTTTAAAGGGACCCCATCCGCATATGGTCAGCTGCATCGGCTTCATTCTACTTCCTCCTTCTTAAGTTCCCGGACAATCTCATCAATTAACTTCTCCCCCTCTTCGTCCAGCTTCTCCTCCCGGACAATTTCATAAAACTGACCAAACAGCTCCTGTGTGCTCATCTGTCTGTGTCCGGTCTGAAGCGCATAGCCTTCGTCTCCTCTCTCCTCCCGGTCTGCAAAGACGATCTGCATAATATTCGGATAAACACTGCGCAGTGTACCGATCGGATCGATCAGCTCCTCCTTATCCGTCAGTCTCGCCTGAATATAGTCTTCTCTCTCTTCCTCCGTCAGTCCCATATGGTCTGACAGCTGCGAAAGTGTACCGTTTAAAATGCGCATCCGGCGAAGCGGATGCAGAATCCGCTTTTCCACTGTGACACAGCCCTTTTCCCGCAGGGTCACAAGATTCACACTTTTTTCTGCTCCCGCCTCTGAAAAGGAATATGCAAGCGGTGCCCCACTGTAATACACTGCTCCCTCTCCGATCCTTTGTGCCTTATGGATATGCCCCAATGCCGTATACTCAAAATCCGCAAACCAGGAAACATCCACATTGTCAATGCCGCCTACGTCCACACCGGTCTCCGCTTCGGAAAGCTCCGGTGACTTCCCCCCTGCCGTTACAAAGAAGTGGGTCACAAGCACCGTGCGCTCCCCTTCTTTAGAAGCGCCTTTGTCCGGTACGCCCTGTGCTGCCGTCTGCCCTGCAAGCACCCGCCCGACAGCTCCTTCACTGTTTTTCTCCGAAACAATGGCAGGCTTAAAAAAGGGTAGCAGAAAAAAATGAACCGGTCCCAGATCATCCGTAAGCGTGACCTGCCGGACCGGCTCCTCCACTTCTCCCTGAATATAAATTCCACTCCTTTGAAGCAGCCCGCTTCCAAACGATAACCGCTCCGGCGAATCATGGTTTCCACTGATCATCAGTACCGGTATTTCTGCTTCAGCCAGTTTTTCCAAAAAAGCATCCAGCAGTGTGACCGCTTCTGCCGGGGGAATTGACCGGTCATAGACATCCCCCGCTATGACCACCGCATCGACCTCCTCTGCTTTGGCAATCCCCAGCAGTTGCTGCAGCATAAATTTCTGATCCTCCAGCATGGAAAATCCGTTCACCGTTTTCCCCAGATGCAAATCCGATGTATGCAGAAATTTCAAGATCATTCACCCTTTCTGCGTTCATATTTATAAAAAACATAAGTCAGGTCAAAGTAGGTCTGCTCGTCACTGTCTGCCGTAATCTCCCAGTCCTCCATCTCATCCAGATTCGGAAAATAAGCATCTGCCTCATAGCTGTGATCGATCTTGGTCACATGCACCGTATCGCAGTAAGGCAGCATGGCACGGTAAACACTCTCTCCGCCAATGATGTAGATACTGTCATCCTCGTACTTTTTCAGTTCCTCCAAAAGCTCTTCGATGCTGTGTACCACAATCGCATCCTTCACCTGATAATCCGCCTTCGTGGACAGGATAATATTCGTCCGGTTCTTAAGCGGCTGCCCCTGCGGGAAGGTCTCTAATGTCTTTCTGCCAAGCACCACCACATTTCCGGTCGTTACTTCCCTGAAAAAACGCTGGTCCCCCGGAATCCTTGCAAGAAGCTGATTCTTACAGCCGATTGCCCAGTTATTGTCCACCGCTACTATCATATTCATAATTAAAATTCCTCGCCTTTCCGTATAATCTGATATGCTCTGCCTTAACGCATTTTATATTGCCGGTCTCTTATCTATATCGCTATCGGTATATCCTTGATCTGTTCTCCGGTCACATAATTTTCCACCTTCACATCATCCCGTGTAAACTTGTAGAAATCCTTTACCTCCGGATTCAGCCAGAAGGTCGGTGCCTCATAGCCCGGTCTTGCGATCAACTCCTTAATGATCGGGATGTGTCTGTCATAAATATGCGCATCTGCGATCACATGCAAAAGCTCACCGACATTCATATCACATACCTGTGCAAGCATGTGCACTAACACTGCGTACTGCACCACATTCCAGTTGTTCGCTGCCAGTACATCCTGCGAACGCTGGTTTAAAATGGCATTTAACGTCAGCCTATCCTCTCCCGGTCTCTGTGTCACATTGAAAGTCATACTGTAGGCGCACGGATACAGATTCATTTCATGCAGGTCCTGGTGTACATAGATATTCGTCATGATGCGCCTGCTGAACGGATTATTTTTGAGATCATAGATGACCCGGTCCACCTGATCCATCATGCCTTCCTTATACTGGTGCTTCACACCCATCTGATAACCGTAAGCCTTTCCGATGGAACCATTCTCATCTGCCCATTCGTCCCAGATATGGCTGTGCAGATCATGAATGTTATTGGACTTCTGCTGCCAGATCCAGAGCATTTCATCAGTGGCACTCTTTAAAGCCGTCCGCCTGAGCGTCAGAATCGGAAATTCCTTCCGTAAATCATAGCGGTTCACCACGCCAAACTTCTTAATCGTATAAGCAGGTGTTCCGTCCTCCCATCTCGGACGTACCTTCTCTCCTTCTGTACTCGTTCCCTCTGTCAGAATATCCTGACACATCTTGATAAAAATCTGATCTGCAATACTCATAATGATGCCTATACTCCTTCCAAACCTTATCTGTCCCACTTATCGCAGAGGGAATTAATCTGGTCCGCAAACTTCGCCAGATCCTTATTCGAACCTCCCTCATTATGCTGAATGACCACAAGCAGCCGCTGTCCTGCTGCCAGAAGTCTTGAAAATACATCGGAAATATGTCTGACCTTCTTCTTGATCGGAATCGGAACTGCCTCGTACTCGACTTCTCCGGTAATCAGATCAAAGCAGGTGCCGCTGTAGGGTGCATAAGCAGAAAAACCATGCTCCTTTTCCAGACATTCCTGAAATAAACTGCAAACCGTATCCTCACCGTGTACGACAAAAACCTTTTTCGGCTTCTGTGCAAAGCCTTCCACCCAGTCGATCAGTCCCGCTTTATCCGCATGACCGCTCAACCCCTCAATCCGGTCGATTTTTGCCCGCACCGTAATCGTCTCTCCAAATAGTCTGACCTCTTGCGCACCTTCCAACAGATGTCTGCCCAGTGTACCCACTGCCTGATAACCTACAAAAAGTATGGTACATTCCGGTCGCCAGAGGTTATGCTTTAAATGATGTCTGATTCGTCCTGCCTCACACATCCCGGAAGCCGACAAAATAACCTTCGGCGTATCATCAAAATTGATTGCCTTGGATTCATCACTCGTAATCGTCAGCTTCAGTCCCGGAAAAGCAATCGGATTGATGCCCTGTCGAACTAATTCCATTGCTTCCTCATCAAAACACTGGTAAATATTTTTCTGAAAAATTCCTGTTGCCTCCACCGCCAGCGGACTGTCCACATACACCGGGAAATCCTCATGTCCCCTGACCAGTTTTTCCGTCTTGATCTTCCGCAGGAAATACAGCATTTCCTGTGTTCTGCCAACTGCAAAGGACGGAATGACCACATTGCCGCCCCGGTCAAAGGTCTCCTTTAACACTCTTGCCAGCTCTGCCACATAGTCCAGACGCTCTGACGGATGCATTCTGTCACCATAAGTGGATTCCATCACAACATAGTCCGCTTCTTCCGTCTTTTTCGGATCCTTAATAAGCGGCTGGTTGATATTTCCGATATCTCCTGAAAACACAATCTTTCGTTTTTCACCATTTTCATTCAGCCATACTTCAATACTGGAAGATCCCAACAGATGTCCGATATCCGTAAATCGAATTTCGATTCCTTCACAGACCGTAATTTTCTGGTCATAGATACAGGGAACCAGTCTGCGGATTGCTCCGTCCGCATCCTCCATCGTATAGATCGGTTCCTCCGGTTCGATACCGGTATGCCGCTTTGCCTTACGATTCTTCCACTCTGCCTCCTGCATCTGGATATGGGCACAGTCACGCAACATGATGCTGCAAAGATCCGCCGTTGCCTCCGTTGCAAAAATCTGTCCCCGGAAGCCTCTCGCATACAAAAACGGCAGCATACCCGAATGATCCACATGGGCATGGGTCAGAAGCACATAATCAATCTGCGCCGCCTCCACAGGCAGGTCTGCATTGACAAATGTATCATTCCCCTGTTCCATTCCGTAGTCCACCAGAAGGTGCTTCCCGCATGCCTCCAGATAGTGACAGCTTCTCGTCACCTCATGATCCGCTCCGATAAAAACAAGCTTCATACAATCCCTTCCTTCCCTATTATTTGCTGCTATTTTATTTCATTTGCCATGGTATAAAACTGATAATAAATGCCCTGCTTTTCAAGCAGACTCTCGTGATTTCCTTCCTCCACGATGCCCTCTTCCGTCAGCACCAGAATCCGGTCGGAATTCCGTATACTGGACAGACGATGTGCGATCGTCAGTGTCGTCCTTCCTTCTGAAAGTTTCGACAGCGACCGTGCCACTGCAAATTCACTTTCGTTATCCAGAGCGCTGGTGGCCTCATCCAGAATAATAATCGGTGGATTCTTTAAAAACACTCTGGCTATGCTGATACGCTGCTTCTGTCCCCCCGACAGCTTCACCCCACGTTCTCCGACGTAGGTGTCATAACCATCCTTCAGTCCCATAATAAACTCATGCGCATCCGCTTCCTTTGCCGCCAGAATAACTTCCTCGCGGGAAGCCCCCGGCTTTCCATAGGCAATATTTTCAAAAATTGTTCCCGAAAACAGGTAGACATCCTGCTGTACGATACCGATATTTTCACGAAGACTCTTCAATGTATAACTCTTGATATCCTGTCCGTCGATGGAAATCTTTCCCTCCGTCACATCATAAAAACGGGGAATCAGATTACAAAGTGTTGTCTTTCCTCCGCCGGATGGTCCTACGATTGCCACCTTCTCCCCACGTTTTAATTCCAGATTCAGATTGCGAAAGACAATGTTATGATCGTCCGGATATTCAAAGCTTACCTTTTCAAAACGGATCGCCCCCTCCGGTTCCTTTAGTTCCACTGCACCCGGTTCATCAAAGATTTCAATATCCGCATCCATAATCTGCAAAAAACGCTCTATCCCTGTCATACCGCGCTGGAACTGCTCCGCAAACTCGATAATCCGTCGTATTGTGGCAATTAATGTTGTCACATAAAGCATATAAGCCACAAGGTCTCCCGGCAGAATCAATCCTCTTACCATAAAGATACCACCTGCCACGATCACGGTCAAATACATAATCCCGTCAAACAGCTTGGTCGTGGTCTGGAATGCCGCCATATAGCGGTAGGTCTCCTTCTTAATGTCCAGAAACCTGCCGTTGTCCGCTTCAAACTTCTTCTTTTCCACCTCTTCATTGGCAAATGCCTTGACCACCTTCTGTCCAAGCAGACTGTCCTCGATTCTTGCATTCAGCTCCCCGATCTGGTGCCTCTGCTTTCCGAATGCCCTGCGCATTCGGAAGTTTAACAGCATACATACAGCCGCCATGACCGGAACAACCGCAAAAATAAGCACCGTCAGTCCCAGATGAATTCGTGCCAGGATCACAAAAGAAATGATCGTTTTGATTCCTGCAATAAAAAACTCCTCCGGACAGTGATGGGCAAACTCTGTCACATCAAACAGGTCATTGGTAATCCTGCCCATAATCTGTCCGACCTTCGTATTATTATAATAAGTATTCGACAGCTTCTGCAAATGTGCATAGGCATCCCTGCGCATATCGGTCTCAATCCTTGCTCCCATGACATGCCCCATGTCTGCCATGTAATAACCGGCAATACAATCTACAATCCGAAGAAGCAGATACAGTCCACCCAGCGATGCCACCGTTCTAACCGACAATGCCGCCAGATCCCGCAGCCCCTCATTTGTAATAAACCGGATGATAAGAGGCAGCACCAGCTCGCATACCGTAGTTAACGCCGCACAAAATAGATCCAGAAACAAGGTCCCGTAATATTTCCTGAAATAAGGAAGAAACCGCTTTAATAGTTCCGTTGTTTTATATTCCTTCTGTCTGTCCACTCCAGTCTCTCCTTATTATCCCAAATATTTTTTCACGATCTGCTGCATCTGCTCCCATTTTTCCTCCATATCCTGTACGAGTTTAAACTGCGTACGGCAGCGGTCGAGATTGTGCTTTTCCCGGTGAATCTTAAAATACACATCTCCCTCCAGATAATCAGTCAGAAAGCGCATGCCGCATTCAAAGGTCATGACCTTGGCTCCCATGGGAAGCATCTCAAGCTCCGTTTCGGTCAGCCTTCCTGCACAGCCCTCCACAAACCCCCTGGTATACAATTCAAATAGTGACAGGTCACAGGAAATTTTAGACAGGTCTGTCTCATCCTCTGCTCCGGTGCTGGCTCCAAACCGAATCGAATCTCCAAAATCATTCACTGCAAGTCCCGGCATGACCGTATCCAGATCAATAACACAGATGGCTTTTCCGGTCGCATTGTCGATCATAATATTGTTTAGCTTCGTATCATTATGGGTAACCCGTAATGGCAGTTTCCCTTCCGCCTGCATTTTCCCCAGAATCTCCGCCGTTTCCTCATGCTCCAGTACAAAACGGATTTCCGCTTCCACCTCTTTTGCCCGTCCGCATTTATCCTCTGCTACAACCTCCTTAAAACGTTTGAATCTCGCCCGGGTATCGTGAAAACCTACAATCGTCTCATGCAGTGTGGCTGCCGGATAATCTGCAAGAAGCTTCTGGAAATGCCCGAAAGCCACTGCACTTTCATAAAAGTCCTCCGGCTTTTCCACCGTATCATAGCTGGTGGCATCCTCAATAAAATGATATGCCCGCCAGTAGCTTCCAAGGCTGTCGCGATAATACGGTCTGCCATCCTTTGTACAATAGATATTCAAGGTTTCACGCTCCGGATCGCCGCCTTCCTCCACAATCCGCTCCCTCAGATAGGAGGTCACATTCAAAATATTCTCCATCAGCTCCACCGGCTTTTTGAAAATTTCATGATTCATCCTCTGCAAAATAGCTCTTTTCCCGGTTCCGTCCTCCCGTTTCAAAGTTAACAAAAAGGTATCGTTGATATGCCCGTTTCCGAACTCTCTCACATCCATGACCACACCATCCAGCTCAAACTGACCGACTGCTTCGTTTTTCATGCTGCCAGAATTTTGCCTTACTCATAACCTTCTTGAAAAATACAAGATTTAAAACTTCCGGTACATCAATACCGGTATCCAGCATATCTACAGAGATAGCAATCTGTGGCATCTTCTTTGGATATGAGAATTCATCAATAGCACTCTGAGCATAAGTCATATAATTATCAATTACCTTTGCAAAAGGCTGTCCATTCTTGCTTAACTCTGGATATTGCTTATTAAACACTTCCAAAATCTTTTCCGCATGGTCATGGTTCTTTGCAAAGATAATGGTTTTACCAATCTTCTGACCATAATCCACCTTAAGTCCATCCTTCATAAGCACATTCAAAACCTGTTTGATGGTATCTTCATTGAATATCCATGTATTTAAAGCAGACGAATTTATTCTTTCTGGCAATTCACCATCTTTGAATTCAAAAGTCTCCTCATATGCCGCTTTATCTTCCTCAGATAACTCATCATATGCAATTCCTTCTTCAATGAACTTGAGTTTTGTTTCTACCGTGATAAAATCAACCAAATAACCATCTTTTACTGCCTGAGAAAGTTCATAACCATATGTAGGCACACCATTTTCCAAGTCAAAGATTCCATATGTATTCTTATCAATCTCATCCTTAGGTGTAGCCGTAAGTCCAACCAATGGTGCATCAAAATAATTGAATATATCTCTATACTTGTTGTAAATTGATCTATGCGCTTCATCACAAATTACAAGGTCAAAATGACCGCAAGTAAACAATTTCCCATTTTCATCCTTTACAGAGTCTATGCAATTCATCATGGTCTGATATGTTGAGAAAATACAGTGTGCTGTATAATTGTCCTTCTCTTCAACTAAATTGGAACATGACAAATCCGGCAAAAGATTTACGAAGTTTCTTTTTGCCTGTGTAACCAACGAATTTCTATCCGCAAGGAACAATATATTTTTAACCCATCCGGCATCTAAAAGAACTTTACATAATGCAATAACTGTTCTTGTCTTACCAGATCCTGTAGCCATAACCAGAAGTGCCTTTCTGCGATTCTTCTTATCGAAGCTGTCACAAACTGCCTTAATGGCACCTTCCTGATAATAGCGCCCTGCAATATTCTTATCTACAGAAATATGGTTCAGGCTTGTCTTCATCGTCTGAAGGTTAAACAACTTCTCCAAATCTCTCTTAGAATAAATAACTGCAACTTTTCTTTCCGGATATTGATTATCTATAATTCTTGTTTCAAAACCATTTGTCGAAAATATAACCGGTCTTCTCTTATATTGCGTTTCTAATAAATCCGCATAGAGCTTTGCCTGTTGTCTACCTTTAGCAACATCCACACAAGTTCTCTTCGCTTCAACTACAGCCAGTGGTCTGTGACTATCATCATACAAAACATAATCTGCAAAACCAACTTCTGATTTATTAGGCATTCCCGGGATTTCCACTTCATTAATCCAATCTTTGCCTTCTATCCAGCCAGCGTCCAAAAGCATAGCATCAATATATATTTTACGTGTCTTATACTCTGAAAGATCAAGCGGCTTTGGAACATACGTCCGTTGTTGCTCTGCACGTTTTGCCGTCAGTTCTTCCTTAAGTGCCTTATTTTCAGCAATCAAAGCCTTCAAATCAACATCCGTATCGGAAGTTTTTGAAACGGTTGCTTCCTCATGTGCCTCTGTCAGTAGAGTTACATCATATTGTCTTTCCTCGTAGAAATCAGAATAGCAATAAGATACATAATCCATGAAAATAAACAGATTCTGTAAACAAAGAATTGCCTCGTCCTGTGTAATTTTTCTGCCATTATGTGCTGCCCTATTTCCAATTTTACGAATCAAGTCAAGTCGCTTCCATAATGAATCATCAACAAGGTCATGGAAGTCTTCTGTGCTCATCAAACTCATAAGGTTATCCTGATATGGCATTTCAAGAGACTTGTCTACAGAGTACATCCACTTAATAGCAAATTCCATTGCACGGCGACAGTTGATTACACTGGATTCCATATCTATTTTAAGAATTTTCTCTGCCGCAATGGCAACATCCGCAAAACTATTGAATTTTGGTTCCTGTTTCAAATAATCAAAGTTGGTCATTCACATCTCCTCCTTGCCATTTTTTGCACTACAACTTTTGATTTGTCGACTTGGTGGACGAACTGTTCAAACTCATTTTGAACGTCCATTGGCGGTAAGTTTATTGGCATCTGCTTAACATAGGAAACAGCTGCAATATTCTGAATACCACTTCCTTTAGTCTCAAGATTGCCTATAGTTTGTTTCATGTATACCAGGAAGCAAATCGGCAAAATACGCTCATTTAATGTAAACTTACATAGAGCCTGATTTATAACACCTTTTTCGCATCCATCTGGAAGCTGATACAACTCTCCCATAGTGCCAGAACAACTCATCAAGATATCACCTGGTAAGCATTCAAATCGCTTCAACTCCTGATACTTCTCTTCGGTAATATAATACGTACCTATTGATGCAGATTTTTGAATTGCATGTTTCTGCTCATATACTTTATAGGTTGTTTCATCTGGCTCTACAAAAAACTCTTTCTTTAATGCACTACCAAAAGCCCCCCTAACAATAGAAGAACATACATCATTGAGCGTGACCTGCTCCCATCCCATAGGATTCAGTTCAGGGTCACCAAAGAGTTCGACAAATCGGGCTTTGATAAGGTCATCTAAAGACTGAAGTTCAAAACTTCTTTTACAAACTACATCTGAAATTTTATCAAGAATGTCTACAATTACTTTTTGCGCATCTAAAGACGGCAACTCCATTTCAACCTTTTTTAAGTATCCAGCTGAAATATTAGGCTGTGCTCCTCCAACTCCATCTTTAACAAATTTTTCTTTTTGACTTCGAAGAAAATAATATAGATATTCTGGTATTACCTGTTCATTCTTCCTAAATGCTGCACATGCTTGATTAGTGCATGCTTTCATTTTCAAAATAGAAGTTGCACCTATTGTAGCACCATACATAGCTATTAATACTGTATCTTCTTCATACATCTTAGCAGATGAATTATTCAATCCTTCTTCCGTTATGAAATCTTCGACTTCATATAAATATTCATTTTTCAGGTCACCAGTTTTAACCCAAGGAATATTACCACCATAATACTCAGGGTGTGACTTTGAAGGTGTTCCACCTGAACCAATTTCAAATATATCTCCAAGTTTTACTCTCATCTAATCATCCCCTACGGGCTACTCGCATCGCCCATTCGCATTCCGCTTCGCTTCATGCTCATGTTCTGCTGTCACACAATACATCCAATCCGTCCAAAGCACTTATGTAAGCAAGCTTCCAACGTGCTTTTTCCGTCTTGTCTGTACTCTGCTCGTAGCCCTACAAATCCGAATTTTCAGCTGATATACCTCTGGTGAGATGACTTTACATTATTCTGATTTACGATTGCGTATTGCATCGTCGTATCTATCTGTGAATGTCCTAAAATCTTCTGTACCTGCTCTATTGGCATTCCCTTATCAATGGCTCTGGTTGCCATTGTACGTCTGAACTTATGTGGATGAATTTTTGATAAATTCTGACTTCTTCCTAGTTCCCTAACTCGTATTTCAACCCCACTAATTTTTAATCTGTCATGCGGAGCATCAAGCGTTACAAATAGTGCAGGATTATTATCTGTTCTCTCATCTATATAGTTTTGCAAATGCAGTTTCGCTTTTGCATCAAAGTATACTTTTCGCTCTTTATCTCCCTTACCAAATACAACACATTCCCTGTCTTCAAAATTCACATCATCAATATTCAAGTTTACCAGTTCGCCCACTCGAATTCCTGTAGAGTATAACAGGTCAATCATTGCCAAATCTCTGGCACAAACACAACTGTCTCTCAATTTCTCTATGGCTTCGTCTGAAATAACTTCTTTAACTGGTTGTTTTGTCTTTATTTTATGAATTCTCCTCATGGGACTCTTTAAAATATAGTCCTCTTCCTCCAACCACGAAAAAAACTTGATATATTGCGTCTTACATTGTCAACCGTCACTTTACTACAATTATTGATTTTTTGATAATCCGAAAGATAGCTTCTGATATCTTCAGTCGATATCTTTCGGATTGGCTGTTCAATATTTTCAAGAAGTTTTTCTAATGTGACCCTGTAATACTGCGTTGTTCTTTCTGAACAGCCTTCCACTTTTTTGGCATCCAGAAACATCCGCATATAGTCTGCATTTGAAATATCTGTCTTCTCAGCTTCATTTTCAGCAAGATTCTTCAGAAGAACCTCTTGTAACTTTTTCATTTGAGCAATACTCAAATGTTCTGCCATCTCATTTAAGATGTTTACTAATTTCACTTCCATGTCAGTATTATCCTTTCTATACCGACATCCTCCCCCGGCTATACGCCCAATTTATCCACTGCTATGCAACCTGATTGTAATCCATAATAAAAAATTTACTTGCCACTTTTTCTATTTTTTCAAGTACATTTGCTTTATAATATACCTCTGGTCATTGTTTACATTTGTAACAGGAAACATTTTCGATAATCACATAGCAATTATATAATTGAGTAAAATAAGTATTTCCTGTTTCTTCCATCTTACAGCTTAAACATCTCATAATTACTGCTTCTTCCTTAAGATTTCAAAATAAACGATTAATTATCCATCTCCTAACTAAAATATTCTTGCATTAAACTATCAAATAACAACTGTACTTCATCCAGTGCTTTTTTCACTACAACTTTTGATTTGTCGAGCTGTTCAGCAAACTCTACAAAAGCTTTCTGTTCTTCTAGTGATGGAAGCGGAAATTGTAAGTTTCTGCATTGTTCCAAGTTTAAGTTTTGTTGTCTGATTCCAACTGCTTGTCCAATAAATGGCTCTAATACTTTTGGTTGCATCAGTGCGTGAAGCAAGAACCTAGGCAGTATACGCTCTTTTGCCCTAAAAATTGCAATTGCCTGATTAATATTCCACTCATCAAATTCATCTGTAACCAGCGTAAATTTTCCCAAAGGCGGTCCAACAATATTCATTAACACATCATTGGGATATACCTTCGACCTAACCAATTTACCATTATGTGTTTCTTTCGGAATATATTGTGGATTATCGTCAAATAGCATTTCACCCGTAAAACTAAGATTATATACTTTTAAAAATGGAATCTTTCCTTCCTCATACTCTTCAGTTATTTCGCCTGTCGGAGGAGTTGTTCCCTTAGTAATAAAATCACACACCTCAGATGCTTTTACAATCTCATGATTTCCATTTCCAAACAGCTCGACAAATCGGGCTTTGATAAGGTTGTCTAAAGCAGCTAACTCCTGCTTTCTAAAATCAATAACTTTTTCTATTTTAGAAAGTTTATCAATAATATCCTGCTGTACAGTGATATCTGGCAACTGAATCTTTATTTTAAGCAAGTCTGATTTAGTTAAGCTAGGTATGGTAACAGTCTTATTTAATTTTTCAAAATCAAACTTCTTACAGAAATAAAATAAGTATCTTGGAAGTAATACTTCTCTCTTAGCTGATAATCCAAAAGCCGTATCGACGTTCCAAAAGGGCTCTGAAACATAGATCGGATTATTTATGCTTCCCTTACGCCCAATTATGACTGTATCAGCTTCACATATATAATCATCAGCATATCCCATCAGTCCACCACTACCATAAATGGGATATCGACCATCAGGGTTTTCAACTGCCTTTTGATTTTTTCCGTTTCTTATTTCTAGAATATCATTAAAAATACATTCCATCTACATCATCCCTAGCAATCCGAACAATTCTATTGCAGTTTATATTGATTTTCGAACACATGTTTGCTATAATGTATTTGGTGCTACCCTATTCGGTAGGCGGTTAGCCTTCTCCGCAAGAGTTATAGCTTGCGTTTACATAGAAATCCATTTGGGAAATCTTACGAGGAGGTTTGTGCTTATGCTTACAACGGAACTTTTTATAGCCATTATCAGCTTATGTATCACTTGCTTTGCTCTTGGTTATGCCGTTGGTTCCAAGAGCAATAATAAAACACAAAATAACCGCCCTGGTCTGGTAAACTTTGGCGGTTATTTTTATAACTAACATATATCAGGCTAGCCGTCTATCGGTAGCACTCTTTGTTATTATACTAGCATCTAACCGCTTTTATGTCAAACACATATTCTATTTTCAATCATCCCCTACGGGCTACTCGCAGTGCCCATTCGCATTCCGCTTCGCTTCATGCTCATGTTCTGCTGTCGCACAATACATCCAATCCGTCCAAAGCACTTATGTAAGCAAGCTTCCAACGTGCTTTTTCCGTCTTGTCTGTACTCTGCTCGTAGCCCTACAAATCCGAATTTATCGTCTTTGCACTTCCTTTCTATATGTTAAGCAATCTCTCAAGTTCATCTATCTCCTTACCAATCTCCATCTCAAGTTCACGGATATTTGCCATAATTTCGGATGTTGGCGGATACTCCACAGCCACGTACTCTACTTGCTTATACTTGTTGATAGATAAATCATAATCGTTATCAATAATTTCCTGCTTAGAAACCATAAATGACTTGTCGGTACGCTTCCTGTCTGCTTCGGCTTCTCTATTCTTAAATCTTTCAATAATATCAGGAATATCATTCTCGGCAACTGCAGTTCTCTTATCGTCTAAGCTAAATCCATCTGCCTGCATATCATAGAACCATACATGATCAGTTCCACCATAATTAGTTTTCGTAAATATCAGGATTCCTGTTGAAACTCCTGCATATGGTTTAAACACTCCTGAAGGCATGGAAATAACCGCCTCAAGTCTCTGATTCTCTATCAGCTCTTTCCTGATATCCTTATGTGCTTTTGATGATCCAAACAGTACTCCATCAGGTACGATACAAGCGCATCTCCCTCCCACTTTAAGCATACGAACAAACAGTGCTAAGAAAAGAAGCTCTGTCTTCTTAGTCTTACATACCTTAAGTAAATCCGCAGATACAATATCTGCATCAAGACTTCCCTTGAAGGGAGGATTGGCAAGAATAAGTGAATATTTATCATTGTCAGGATTCTGGTCTGACAAACTATCTCTATACTCAATAAATGGACTTTCTACTCCATGTGTCATCATATTCATGGCACCAATACGAAGCATTGTTCTATCCATATCGAATCCATGGAACATATGATGCATAAAATGATCTTTTTTTACTTTGTCATAAAAGATTTCTTCTTTTTTGTTTGTTCTCAAATATTCTCCAGACTCTACAAGGAATCCGGCAGTACCACAACTTGGGTCACAGATAGTATCATCTGCTTTCGGTTCCATAAGTTCTACCATCATCTTGATAATATGACGTGGAGTTCTAAACTGACCATTTACACCGGCAGTTGCAAGCTTAGAAAGCAAGTACTCATACACATCTCCTCTTGCATCAGTTTCTTTCAATCTTTCCATCTGTGCATACAAATCATCCATTGCATCAACAACTTTTGAAAGCATCAACGGTGTAGGCAACTTGAAGATTGCGTCATCCATATATTTTGAGTATGCGCTGTCCTTGTTTGCATGAAGATTTTTAATAAACGGAAATACCATCTCCTGCATGACAGAATACATTCTATCAGCTGGGTAATCCCTAAAAACAGACCATTTTAACTGTGTTCCATCAATTGTTCTGTCTCCAATCTGAATTTCTTTTGCAAATACACTCTCATATGGTAGCCCAAGCATAGCACTTTCCTTTGCATGGATGTTATCAGAGTCATCTAAATCATGAATAAACATAAGATATGTCATCTGCTCAATTACATCCAGCGGATTCGTAAGTCCACCTGTCCAAAAGATTTCCCATAAACTATCAATTCTATTTTTTAATTCTCCTGTAATCATGTTTTAATGCTCCTTATCCCAGTTCCATTTATATTTAGTATAACGACCATTTCCAATCTTGATGATTTTTTCTTCTTTAACCAAGTCAGTCAGTGTCCTTTGAACTGTGGTTAAACTAATTCCCGGTGTGTTTTCCGCTATCTCTTTCTTTGTAATTGTTCCCAAATGATTCTTAATCAGCGCTTCGATTCTGTTTGGCTTAGATACTTTCTTCTCCTCTACAATCTGGGCTCTGTCAAAAAATTCCCTGTAGGCAGCGGTAATAATACTAAGCATATATTTTACGAATGGCTCATAATTGTTTTCGCTATCTATCCATTTTTGTGAAGATTCCTGTAGAACCTCGTAATAATTATCTTTTGTCTTCTCTATCAACTTTTCTATACTGATATATCTCCCAACCATATAGTCATTCTGATATAGAAGAAGTAATGTCAATAATCTGCTCATTCTTCCATTTCCATCATTGAATGGATGTATGCACAGAAAGTCTATTATGAACATTGGCATTATCAGCAAAGGATCCGCTTCGTTTTTATTGATTGCCTCGTTATATGCTGTACACAGATTAGTTATAGCTTCTGGTGTTTCCCATGCTGCCATTGGTCTGAATCTAACGAACTTATTACCATCAGAATCCGCTTCCTCAATGACAATATCTACTGTTTTAATCTTTCCACCATTTGATGCATTTTCAAATTTATATAAATCTCTATGAAGTTGTAAGATAAAGGTATCTCTAATAGGAATATGTGCATAACTATCATGGATTGTGTTCAGCACATCTCTATATCCTGCAATCTCGCGTTCATTTCGTGTCCTTGGCATAGTCTTATCCAAAACAATCTTTTTCAAGCGGTCATCCGAGGTATAAATTCCTTCAATCATATTAGAACTCTCTGTACTTTGAATCTTGACCACTTCCACAAGGCTCTCCAGTACATCTGCATGTCGCTCCGCTATTAGTCGTTGTTCCCCTTTATATTCGTGAATCGTTGTAAGATATCTTACAATTTCTGGCGTCAATAGTTTTTCCCATTTTTCTGTGTAATCAAATTCTCTCATTTTAATTGCCTCATTTGATTGTGAACTACGTCATTTTTGATATTTTGACTGAATTAGATTTTATACTCTAATTCAGTCAAATGCAAGTTCAATTCCGCCATTTAGACACAAATGACGAAATTGGAATCATTTTGATGCAATTAAAAAAGGCAAGCTATCGCTCACCTTGCATTCATGTCACATCCACTCAATTCCCCAAAAATCACTTAACCAAATCTTAATCAAAATATTTGGCAGGAAACAAAAAAGCCTAGTAAATACCAGGCTTTTCAAGAGCGATAGACGGGGCTCGAACCCGCGGTCTCGACCTTGGCAAGGTCGCGCGTTACCAACTACGCCACTATCGCATATGTTGTCTGGTACTCTCACCAGACAACATATACTATACAATATTCACACATGTTTGTCAACTATTTTTTTATTTTTCAAACTGCTATATAACAGTTCCGTCCGCGCCCTTTGTAAAACCGCGCATTCAGGTTTTACTCGCTTAACACACTGCGGTACTTCACCTTGTAAATCCGCTTAATCGACTGATTGATACGTTCCTCTGAAATAGTCCCGTTCTGAACTGCTTCCAGAAGTCCATCATACGCCTCTTTAAAATCCTCCGGCATTAAAAGCATATCCGCTCCCGCTTCAACAGCCTTGACTGCTGCCTCCGAAGAGCTGTAATTTTCTGTAATAGCTCCCATATTCAGTGCATCCGTAATGACAACGCCCTCATAGCCCAGCTCTCCCCTGAGCAGATCGGAAATCATCACGCCGGACAGAGAAGCCGGTGTAGAATCTCCGGTCACATCCGGCACTGCCAGATGACTCACCATGACCAGATCGACACCATTTTCAATTCCGGGCTGAAATGCCAAAAATTCTGCACTCTGCATCTCCTCCAAAGTCCGCTCGCTCTCTGCCAGCTTATTGTGTGTATCGACCTTCGTTGACCCAAGCCCCGGGAAATGCTTCAGACAGGCACTGACACCCGCATCCTGTAAGCCTGCCGCAGTCTGTGCTGACATCTGTCCGACGGTTGCTGCATCCGTACCAAAGGACCGGTCCCCGATCGTCTTATTGTCCGGATCGGTCAGAAGATCTGCAACCGGCGCAAAATCCACATTAATTCCATATTCACTCAAATAGGTACCGATCGTCTTTCCTGCGTCATATGCCTTTGCCGGATCTCCAGAAGCTCCGATTTCACCCATTGCCCCTACATTCTCAATAGAAAGAGCACTGCTGCCTGCCATTCTTGCCACTTTGCCGCCCTCTTCATCCACACCGAAAAACAACGGATATTTTGCCATCGGTCCGGTCGATGCAATCATTTCCTTAAACTGCTCCTCAGACTGGATATTCTTATCAAAATAAATCAGACCACCCACCGGATATTCTGCCAGTGCCTTTTCTGTTCCTTCCCCTGCCTGCACTGCCTTATCCACTCCGGTAAGCGCCTCCGGTGTAATAAAGAAAAGACCAGCAACCTTATCCTCCAACGTCATCTCCGACATTACGGAATCTATCACTTCATTCAAAAGAGCATCCTCCGAATATTTTTCTGTTTCAGTCACCTGCTCCGCTTCGTTTTCTTCCTCCGCTTTCTCTGCCGCCTGTTTCTCCGCCAGCTGCTTCGCAAGTTCCGCTTCCTGCCTTTTATCTGATATCACTTTTATCACAGAACGTACCCCGAAAAAGATTCCGGCAATACAGGCTATGGCAAATACCACGACCGAAACATAAGCAATGATCTGTGTTTTCTTCCTCCGTCTGCGTCTGATCTCACGCCGGGATAATTCCTGATTTTCATCCTTCTCTGCCATAGTCAACCTCACTTTCTTTTCTCATCTTGCGGATTGCGGGAACACAAACTGCAAAACCATTCATTGGCATCGAAGCTGCTTATCTCCCAAATCCTATCTAACAGTATAACGCATGACGAAGCGGGCATCAATCTTTTCTTTTGACACCCGCTTCTACTGTATACTGTCCATTGGACTTTACCTCCGTATGAAGTTTTTTTAATGAAGTCTTTGCATCCAACTGTTTTCTCGTCACAGTTTTCGTTCTCGGCAGCTTCTTTTCCTCGCTGTCTGAAAGCTCCATTCCTTTTTTCAAAATCTTCCTGCAGTCTTGTAAACCGCTGTAGCTTCTGCTACCCGATTTTGCTCTCTTTTTAATTTTATCTTTCGTACTCTTTCCATTTTTCCTTTGTACCAGGTACTGTAACGGTAGATTTTCTTCTCTTTCGCTCCTCGTTACTTTTTCTTATGTACTTGACTACGATTCTCTTTTGTACCTCTTTCTTTTGTACTTTACCGATTTATAAGGAAGTACTGCTTATAAATCTATGTTATGTTTTCGGTGGTCTGTACCTCTCTTTCTTTTGTTTTTTTCTATGTGAATTTCTTTTGTTTATGGTTTTATTATAACATGTATTCTTCTTTTGTCAACACATTTTTTGATTTTTCTTTTTATTTTTTCATATTTTAATGTGTTAATTTGTTATTTTTGCAAAATTATTCCAAAACTTTGTACATTTTTGGAAATATTCTGTTCTGCAGAAACAAAAAAAGTGTTATACTGTTAAACAGGATATACCCCGATTGGGATCTCCCTTTTTCATATTGTCAGCAAAGGAGTGAAGAATATTATGACAAACAAACAAAAAGCATTTGAAAAAACAGCCGGAACCATTATCGGGCAGCTGGAAAAACGAGGTATGGAAGGGTATTTTTATGCTGACTCCAAATCCTGTGTAGACGCTGTGCTCTCCATGATGGAAGCCGGCAGTTCTGTTGCATGGGGCGGCAGCGAATCCATTAAGGAATGTGGTCTGATGAACGCCATAAAAAGCGGCAACTATGAACTGATCGACCGCTCCACCGCAAAAACTCCGGAAGAAAGCCGGGAAATATTCGGAAAGAGCATCCTGTCTGACTATTTCCTGATGAGCACCAATGCCATCACTTTAAATGGAGAACTGATTAACATTGACGGCAACTCCAACCGTGTAGCCTGTCTGGCACATGGTCCCCGCCATGTCATAATCATCGTGGGCATGAACAAAATCGTGACCGATGTGGCTTGCGGCATCGAGAGAGTCCGTAATTTTGCGGCACCGCCAAATGCTGTACGGCTTGGCACAAAAACTCCCTGCGGTGTGACCGGCACCTGCAGCGACTGTTTCTCTCCGGACTGCATGTGCTGTCAGATTCTGGTGACCCGTTTCAGCCGTCATCCGGGCCGCATCAAGGTCTTCTTTATCGCAGAAGAGCTGGGCTATTAAACGCCCAGCTCTTTTTTCTATAATTACCATATAAAACGATGTGCACTCGCACGAACTATCTATTCATTGCGAATCGCTGCCAACGGACTTAAACGCATGGCACGGAGGGATGGGAAAAATCCGGCTGCCATACCGACTACGACCGCAAACAGAATCGAGGCTCCTGCAAGCCATGGTGGAATATAGGACATCATAGAAGTATTGCCGCTCTGCTCAATGACCTTGTTAATGATCAGGGAAATTCCTTCACTGAGCATAAGTCCAATGACACCGCCGATAAAGCCGATAAAACCTGCTTCCATTAAAAACAGCATCTGAATGTTGCGCAGATCACAGCCCAGTACCTTCATAACACCGATTTCCTTCGTTCTTTCATAGATGGACATCATCATCGTATTGGTAATACCGATTGCGGCAACCAAAAGAGATACCGCGCCGATTCCACCCAATACCGCCTGTACATTGGCAAACTGCTTCTGCATGGACTCTACCCATTCGGCATTGCTGTTTGCCTGATAGCCCATTTCAGTGATCCTCTGTTGTACCTCCTTGACGTGTTCCATCGAATCCACATCCACATAAATGCTGTTGTAGTACAGCTCCTTGTATGGCTTTCCGGTCTTAGTCGTAGGCTGACCCGGAATCGCCTTATTCTTGAATATTTTTTTCAGCTGCTGCTCCAATGTATTGATATCGCAATAGACGCTCCAGCTGTAACTCCGGTAATCCTCCGGTCCGCCTGCAGCCACACCGCATGCCTCAACCAGATATTTCTTTGGCGGTGCAACGGGCTGTGTGGAACTGTCACCGCCGCTTTGAGACTGATAATAGGCATCCATATCAAAGATGACAAACATCGGATCTGTCATCAGATCAATATCCGGCATCACTCCGGTCATCCAATAGCCCTCTCCGGTCTTTGCATTACTGAAATCCTGCAGAATCAGATTCCCATAGAAAAATCTTAGTTTCTCCTCTCCTGCCTTTGGCAGTTCTCCTTCTCCTACCGGAATTCCCATTGCCTCCAGTGCCTCCGGCTGCATTCCCTGTATGTTCAGGTAACATTCGTACATCCCGTATTTTGCCAGAGCATTCACAGAAAGTACTGGGGAGACATTTTCCACATAAGGCAGATTTCGTATGGTCTCCACCAGTTCCGCATCCAGCCTTTTTTCCTCCTGATCCTTACTGCCTGATTCCCCGGCAAAATCCACCTCGTATCCGTAGGCTCCGCCTCCGCTCTGGTAAACATTAATCGTCGTCAGTCCGCCGTTCTGATTGATTTCCTCCATCGTAGCCTTGTTCAGCCCAAGTCCGAGCGAAACCATGACCACGATGGATGCCGTACCGATTACCACTCCCAGCACGGTCAATATTGTTCTTACCTTCCGCTTCCAAAGGCTGCTGCAGCTCATCCGAAGCATATCCAGAAATTTCATATCACAGACCACGCCTTTCCTTACATTGCACTGTCTTACTCCTTCTTATCGCCTGTTTCATCGTTTAAATCAAACAGATCCTCCGCCAGTTCCTTTGCCTGCTTTCTCTTTTTCCGTACCTTCAAAATCACAATAACCACTATGACAACCACTACCACCGCTGCCACAATACCGATTACCAAGCCTTTGCTGCCACCCTCTTCTTCAAGCGGTTCCATATCTTCACCGTACATGCCTTCCATGCCCGGATCCATCAAAGCCTCTTCCATGACAAACAGCTCAATTTCCTTTTCCTGCTCGGTTACGTTTCCCGCATCATCCTCATAAGAAATGATGGCTTTGATCTTTCCGTCATCCATGGTCGGAGCCACGCCGTCTAACATCGTATCCACATTGCCGGTTCCACCAGCTTCCAGCTTGCCGACAAATGCTTCCCCGCCGGATATGCTGTCTCCCTTGAACTTGACCTGCACATTATACAGTGTTGTCTTTCCGGTATTGTATATGCTGAACATCACATTTGACTGCCCGCCTACATAGATGCTTGCAGGCATAACCTCCGGAGTGCTCATATCAAACTTAGCTTCCTGTTTCACCGGAATTGAAACACTGGTTTCTGCCGTATAAGGATTATACTTCTCATCCTCATACTGCATTTTTACATTCAGGGCATATGGCTTTTGTACCAGATCCGCTTTGGCTGTCATTTCAATGTTCATATCTGCCGTTCCGCCGACCGGAATCGTATCTATGTAAGCGCTGTTAGAACCGGAAGTCGGCAGGAATGCCGCATACAGGGTATCCTCGTCCTTTCCTTCCTTTGCTGCTTCCAGATCGATCTGGATATTGGAAACCGCAGTCCGTTTCGAAGTATTCTTCACATGAATCGTAAGTAAAAAGGTATCTCCGGCATAGACCTCCTGCGGGTTTGTTTCAAATCCGGTTACCACAATTCTCGGTGTGGAGCTCTTTCCGCTCTCCTCTTCCTCACCGTCCGTGCTGCCGCTTCCGGGTGCTCCCTCGGTCTTGACAAAGGTATAGAGCTTGGCAGTCTCCGATTTATTGTTCCGGCTGTAAAGCACATTGAATTCCAGCTTATAATAGCCGCTCAAAACATCCTCTCTTGTCGTAAAGGTATAGTGGATTTCCCTGTGATTGAGCCATGTTTCCTCCTTATTGGTACTGCCGGGAATTTCCGTAATACGCTCCGAATATCCGGTCTTTTCGATTTCAAAAGGCCACTCCTTGACAGAACCGGACATGGTCGGTGTCACCGTCACGTCATCAATCCATTCACTTCCCATATTGTAGATGGGCACAATGACTGTCACCTGCTCACCATACTTTGCCTGTGAAACCGGCGCATTGTCCCCAATCACAAGAAATTCACTGGTGGAGGTCGGAATCTCCTCTATCACCTTATTAATATAGGCATCCATCAGCCCTTTCGTCTCGGAAACATATGTGGAAAGATCGCTTACACGGTAAGCATCGTTTATCAGCTTCTTCCCGTTCTCCATAATCTCCTTCAGTTTCTTCTTATCTTCTTCGGACAAATCATCATTTAAAAGCATCAGATTATCATAATAGCGGTAGAGCTGATGCTTGGCAGCCGCACTCTCCTCCTTCATAATCTCCTCTTCGGTTTTCTCATCCTTGTCCTTATCTGCATCATTTTCCGATACTGCCTGTACTCTCATGGCAGGAAGTGCCGGCATCATTGCTAAAGCGGCTGCAAACAGTACGACTTTTATCACATGCTTTCTCATTTCAAACTCTCCTCTTTTTTTGTATTCTCTTCAATCGAAACAATCTTTCCATCTATAATGCGAAAAATCCGATCGGCAAAACCTGCCAGATAATTATCATGCGTTACCATAACAAGCGTCTGATTCTGTTCCCTGACCACCCTGCGCATTAGTTCCATAACCTCCTTGGAGGTATTGGAATCCAGATTTCCGGTGGGCTCATCCGCAAAAATGATCTCCGGATTCACAACCAGTGCCCTCGCCACACCGACTCTCTGCTGCTGTCCGCCGGACATCTGGGTCGGTCTGTGTTTCTTATGCTTACGAAGTCCCACCAGATCCAGTACCACATCTGCCTTCTGCATCCGGGTCTTCTTATCCATACCCTGAAAGGTAAGGGGCAATGCCACATTTTCCACCGCATTCATCGTCGGCATCAGATTAAAGGACTGGAAAATAAATCCAATGTGCTCCCTGCGGAACCGTACCAGCTGGTTTTCACTCTTATTCTCCATATGCTCACCGGCAATGACAATCTCTCCCTTTGTCGGTTTTTCCAGGCCGGCTAACATATTCAAAAGAGTGGATTTCCCCGAACCAGAGGTACCGACAATGG
Source organism: Clostridiales bacterium (assembly GCA_012520645.1). Lineage (GTDB taxonomy): Bacteria > Bacillota > Clostridia > Lachnospirales > Lachnospiraceae > JAAYNV01. Next base: position 37,247 of record JAAYNV010000026.1, read on the forward strand.
AGCAGAACTCACCTTTATAAATCGTAAAATCCACCCCGTTTAAGGCGCGTACACGACTGTCACCCACGCGGTAGATTTTATAAAGATCTTTCACCTGTATGACCGGAATTCTTTTTTCCTCCATACTTCTTTCCCCCATATCATAACGAAGTCTTTTCCAAAAAAAGTGCGTATGGAAACCATACGCACTAAGTATATCATATTTTGATTCAATTACCATCCATAATTCCTTAAGGTTTTATGAAGTGCTTTGTCAGATTCTGGTCACAACAAAAATATCATAGATTGCCGTAATCGCCGTCTCAAAATCTTCGTTTGCCACACCGATAATGATATTTAACTCACTGGAGCCCTGATCGATCATCTTGACATTGACATTTGCATGTGCCAGCGCAGAGAAAATTCTGCCTGCCGTACCGCGTGTAGATTTCATACCACGTCCTACGACTGCAATCAACGCCAGGTCGGATTCGATATCAATATAATCGGGTTTTGCCAGACGGTGCAGCGCAGATACCACCTTCTGTTCCTTGTGCATGAACTCATCCTGATGCACAAATACGGTCATCGTATCAATACCGGACGGAACATGTTCAAAGGAAATACCGTTTTCTTCAAATGCCTGCAGAACTCTTCTTCCATAGCCGACCTCAGAGTTCATCATTGCCTTATCCACATTGACGGAACAAAAGCCCTTCTTTCCGGCAATACCGGTAATGACATATTTGGACTTCTGGCAGGTGCTCTCCACGATCCATGTTCCATTGTCCTCCGGTGCATTGGTATTCTTGATGTTAATCGGAATACCCTCATTTCTGACCGGAAAGATAGCGTCTTCATGAAGCACGCTTGCTCCCATATATGCCAGCTCTCTTAACTCACGATAGGTAATAGTCTCGATTCCCTTCGGATTGTCAATGATTCTTGGATCGGCAATCAGAAAGCCGGAAACATCAGTCCAGTTCTCATATACCTCTGCCTTTACCGCCTTTGCAACGATAGAACCTGTGATATCGGAACCACCTCTGGAGAAGGTCTTTACCCTGCCATCCTCATAGGAACCATAAAATCCCGGCACAACGGCACGCTCCACGCCCTCCAATCTGGCCGTTAAAAGCTCATTGGTGCGCTCTGCATCGAAGTTGCCTTCCATATCGAATTTAATGACCTCTGCCGCGTCCACAAATTCATAACCAAGAAAGTTTGCCATGATAATGCCGTTCAAGTATTCTCCACGGGACGCCGCATAATCTTTTCCTGCTTTTTTCTTAAAGTTTTCTGCGATTTTTTTAAATTCATCATCCAAAGAGAGACTTAAGGAAAGTCCTTTTATAATCTCATCATATCTTGCCTTGATTGCTGCCAGCTTCTCCTTGAAATTTTCGCCTGCTTCCGCTGCCGCATAGCAGCCATAGAGCATATCCGTCACCTTGGTATCCTTCGCATTCCTTTTTCCCGGTGCACTTGGCACGACATACTTTCTCTGTTCATCCGCACGGATAATCTTTCCAACCTTTGCAAACTGCTCTGCGCTCGCTAAAGAGCTTCCACCAAATTTTACTACCTTCATTGCTGCTTCTCCTAAATATATCTGGTATTTTTTAATTCCATTTCTTTCTGAATGCCATTTCTATGCCGCCTAAAAAGTTTCTCAGGCTTCAAACAAATGATCGATCAGCTTATAGCCTTCTTCAAAAGCCCTGCCTGTCTGAGCGGCTGTTTCCTCATTATATTCTGTACTGCCGCTTACTTCCTTTGTACTGTCAAACAACAGATACGGTACACTGTCCGAGGTATGCGTGCGGACACGGATCGGTGTCGGATGATCCGGCAGAATGAGCATCCGGTAATCCGTTCCCCGCTTATCCAGTTCTTCACAAAGCGGTCCGATCACACGGCTGTCCAGATATTCGATTGCCTGTACCTTACGTTCCATACTTCCCTGATGTCCCATTTCATCCGGTGCCTCTACATGGATATAGACAAAATCGTCTCCGTCCTCACACAATGCCTTTACTGCCGCCTGCATCTTGCCCTCATAGTTCGTATGCAGTCCGCCGTTTGCTCCCTCTACTTTCACGACTTTCATACCTGCGCCTACTGCAATACCCTTTAACAAATCTACTGCAGAGATCATCGTGCCCTTTTTGCCGGTCTTTTCCTCAAAAGAGGTCAAAAGCGGCTTCGTGCCCGCTCCCCAGAACCAACAACAGTTTGCAGGATTTAATCCCTGCTTCTTTCTCTCAATATTGAGCGGATGGTTTACTAAAATTTCATAGCTTCTCTTCATCATGCTGCGAAGCATCTCATCTTCCGGAAGATACTGCCCGATCTTCTGTCCCAGTACATCATGGGGCGGAGTTAACGGAACCACGGTTCCGTTTTCCCATATCATGCAATGTCTGTAACTCGTACCGGTATAAAACAGATACGTCGTATTCTGCAATTCTTTTCTAACGGCGTCAAGCAGTACCGCACAGTCCTCCGTGCTGATCTCACTGGAGCTATGATCAATGATCGTCTTTTCCTCAAATACATCCTCGTCCTCCGAAATCGTCACAATATTGCAGCGCAGTGCAATATCTGTTTCCTTCATCGGCACACCGATGCTCAATGCCTCAAGCGGAGAGCGTCCGGAATAGTATTTTTTCGGATCGTATCCGATCACGGAAAGATTGGCAGTATCGGATCCCGGTGCCATTCCCTCCGGTACGGTATGTACCATTCCAAGCTCTGCTTTCTTTGCCAGTCTGTCCATGGTCTCCGTCTTTGCATAAGCAAGCGGTGTCTTGCCTGAGAGCTCTGCAATCGGCTCATCTGCCATTCCATCGCCTAAAACTACAATATATTTCATGGTGCATCTCCTTTATTGATACGTGTTCTGATTTGATATGCTTTTAATATACTATACGTTTTCTACACGGATACGGCTTCTCATATCACTCAATTTTGCCGCTTTCTCTGCAAATTCTTTTTCTGTCATTGTTTCGGTAATAAATGCAAATTCATCCTCCAGTCCGTCTGCCTTTACCTTCTCCACGTTTCCGAACAGCTCCTGTACCTTTGCCGCATCTGTTTCACCGACACGTACAAAGAACGGACGGCTTACGGTTTCTATGCCGGCTAACTTTACATCCTCCGCATCCCAGAAACACATAATAGTCTTGCCCATATGTCTTGCACAGTCCACTACATCCGATACTACTGCGCTGGCAGTCGGAAGCTTTCCGGCTCCGCGTCCGTAATACATGGAATCTCCTAACATATTTCCTCTTACGAAAACTGCATTAAAGACACCATTTACCATATGAAGCGGATGCTCTGCATCAATCATAAACGGAGATACCATAGCCAGTGTTTCGTCATTTGCAAGCTCCTTGCTCATGGCAAGCAGTTTGATGGAACGTCCCAGTTTTTTTGCATAAGCAAAATCCGCTGCACTAATCTTCGTAATGCCTTCCGTATAGACATCTTCATATTTTACATTCTTTCCGGTCATTAAAGAGGAGAGAATCGCAATTTTGCGGCACGCGTCATATCCCTCGATATCTGCAGTCGGATCCTTTTCCGCATATCCTTTTTCCTGTGCCTCTTTTAAAACATCAGCAAAGTCTGCTCCCTCCTGCTCCATTTTAGTCAAAATATAGTTGGTCGTTCCATTTAAAATACCTGTAACCGCTTCAATTTTTTCTGCAGTCAGGGAATAGTTGAGCGGACGGATAATCGGAATACCACCTCCTACGCTTGCCTCGAACAGATAGTTACAATTATTCTCCTTTGCCAGACGTATTAACTCCGGTCCGTGATTTGCAACCAGCTCCTTATTGGAGGTACATACGCTCTTTCCGCTCATTAATGCCCTCTTGGAAAAGGTATACGCCGGCTCTACACCGCCCATTGTCTCACAGATAATATTTACATCCGGGTCATTTAAAATCACATCCACATCATGCACTACCTTATTCTCATATGGGTCACCCGGAAAGTCTCTCAGATCAAGAATATACTTCACATTCAGCTCTTCGCCGGATTTCTTGTTTACCATCTCCTTATTCTTTTCGATGACTTCTACCACACCGCTTCCTACTGTACCATAACCAAATACTGCTACCTGAATCATTTTTTCTTTTCCTCCTCATTCCTGTGTGCTATCCTTTATTCTTTTGCCAATATTTTGACATAATGGACGCCTTTCTGCGTCTCCATCTTCTCAATCATTTCCGAAACATCTCCGGTTGTCGCCAAAACCTGCACGCTGATCGTCAGCGATGCAACCCCATTGATCGGTATACTCTGATGAATGGTCAGTATATTGGCCCCAAAATCAGCAATGATCTTTAAGACATCCGATAAAAGTCCCGGTTCATCATCCATCTGAAAGGTCAGTGTAATCGTCCTGCCCTGTGAGCTGTCATGAAACGGAAAGATGTCGTCTTTGTACTTGTAAAACGAACTGCGGCTGATACCTACCCGGTCCACCGCTTCCTGTATGGAAAGGGTACGCTCCGACTCAATCAGCCTTTTCGCCTCAACGACTTTTAAGAGCACCTCCGGCACTGCCTTCTGTCTTACCACAAAGTACTTGGTCACTTCTGCCATAGTCTCTGCCCTCACATACATTTGTTTTTTCATGTTTTTATTTCGCGGACGCTTGTGCGCCACCGAGAGATATTTTAGCACAGTGCACAAATTTGTGCAAGGGAAATTTTACATTTTTCACACAAGTATTTCTTTATTGCACTACCGTGTAAAACTCTATATAATATTTCTATAACAAAGTTTATATCTATCAAACAACCACAAATGAGGGAGGCAACTATGATTACACTAAACAATCTGGCTGAAAACCAGAACATGAAGGTCATTGCAGAACAAGGAATTTACACCGTATTTGAACACCAGAAGGACATGAGCGTTTCGCCGGAATACTCTTCAGTGGCATACTTTATGCATGAAATGAATGTCAGAAAGCGCCAGGTTCTCTGCCGCATGAACAATTCTGCCGTAAAGCTGCAGGCAGGCGCTATGCAGTGGACTGCCGGACAGGTGGATTCCTCTACCGGCGTAAAAGGGGTTGGTGATTTTCTCGGCAAGGCACTCAAAGGCGCTGTTACAAATGAATCGGCTGTAAAGCCGTTATATCAGGGCTCCGGCTTTCTGATGTTAGAGCCGACCTACCGCTATATTATTTTAGAAGATGTTTCCCAGTGGGGCAGCGGCATCGTATTGGATGATGGTCTGTTTCTTGCCTGTGATGCTTCCTTGCAGGAAAAGGTCGTTGCCAGAAGTAATGTCTCTTCCGCCCTGCTTGGTGGCGAAGGTCTGTTTAACCTTTCCTTATCCGGCTGCGGTATCGCCGTACTGGAAAGCCCGGTTCCGAGAGAAGAATTAATTGAAATTGTCGTACAGGACGACGTCGTAAAGATCGACGGCAATATGGCAATCGCATGGTCCAACAGCCTGCAGTTTACCGTGGAGAAATCCTCTAAATCCTTAATGGGTTCGGCTTTAAACGGCGAAGGCTTTGTCAATGTATACCGTGGCACCGGAAGGATTTTACTTGCTCCGACTGTAAACGGAACAACCATGTCCACCTCAAATGGACCAAAGAACAGCAATACTACTTCATCAAAGGGACTTGTATCCAGCGTGGTAAAGAGCGCTTTAGATCTGTAATATTGAGAAACGTCTCTAAAAATGCAAAAATAAATAGAAAAAGAACTCCCGCCATCTCCATTTTCAAACAGCGGGAGTTCTTTCTGCTTATAAAATCTATTTTTGATATTATAACACTTTATTCAAAAAATCAATTGTTCTGGGCTGCTTCGGATTTAACAGTATTTCCTGCGGAGTGCCCTCTTCCACGATATAACCTTCGTCCATAAAGATCACGCGGCTTGCCACTTCCCTTGCAAATCCCATTTCATGCGTTACAACCACCATGGTCATACCGTCTGCGGCAAGCTGTTTCATGACCTCCAAAACCTCTCCTACCATTTCTGGGTCAAGTGCCGAGGTCGGCTCGTCAAAAAGCATGATATCCGGATTCATGGCCAGGGCACGGGCAATCGCCACACGCTGCTTCTGTCCACCGGAAAGCTTGCTCGGATAAACCTCTGCCTTTTCTGCCAGACCGACACGATCCAACAATTTCATTCCGGTCTCTCTTGCCTCTTCCTTTGTCATCTTCTTCAGTTCTACCGGAGCTAACATAATATTTTCGATGACCGTCAGATTCGGGAACAGATTAAAATGCTGGAACACCATACCAATATTCTCACGCACCTTATTAATATTGATGGATTTATCCGTAAGGTTATATCCATCCACAATAATGGTGCCTTCCGTTGTCTTTTCCAGACGGTTCAGACAGCGCAAAAAAGTACTCTTACCGGAGCCGGATGGTCCAATCAGACAGACTACTTCACCCTCCCTGATTTCCACGTCCATACCCTTTAAGACATCCAGATGTCCGAAGCTCTTTTTTAAGGCTTTTACGCTGATCTTGCTTCCATCCGCATTCAGATGCTTTTCTGCCATACTTTTATTTTCCATAGGACAATCTCCTCTCCAGTTTTCTTGCTACTTTGGAAAGTACCGTAATGACAACCAGATACATGATACCGATGATGACCCACATCTTGAAGGACTCAAAATTCCTTGCAATAACGATCTGACCTGCCTTAACCAATTCCGGGAAGCCGATCACAGACAAAATAGAGGTATCCTTTAAGGTAATGATAAACTGATTGATAATTGACGGAATCATGGTGCGGATTGCCTGTGGCAGAATGACCTTCCGCATGGAAGTGCCATAAGGAAGTCCAAGGCTTCTGGCCGCCTCCATCTGTCCCTTGTCCACCGCCTGAATTCCGGCACGAACGATTTCCGCCATGTAAGCGCCTGCATTCAAACTCAGCGCAATGATACCTGCTACCAGCGCACTCAGGCGAATTCCGGTTGCAAGCGGAATACCAAAATAAACAAAGAATGCCAGTACAACGAGCGGCACACCACGGATACAGTCAATATACAGATTAGCAATCAAATGCAGCCCCTTTTTCTTGGATACATTGAGCATTCCGAACAGCAGACCGATCACGGATGCAAAAATAAGTGACAGGAATGTCAGTTCCAATGTCTTTCCCATCGCACTTAAAAGATATACCCCGTTTTCACGAATAAGTTCCATAAATGACATAATTTCATTTCCTCCTTCTGCTTTTAAGGGGTAGCACAACAGCACAGAACTCTACACTGTTGTGCCATCAATTTAAGAACAGAACTTATTTGGTATATTTGGCTACGATCTCATCGTATTTTCCGTTTTCCTTAATGTTCTTTAAGCCTTCCTGGAACATGGAAAGAAGTTCTGCATTTTTGCCCTTTCCTACCGCAAATCCGTAAGAGCTTCCAGCTGCATTGATGCCGTCCGGAATCTGCAGTTTTGCACCCTGTTGAATATTATAAGCCATAACCGGGTAGTCTTCGAAGCATGCTACGGTATTTCCGGCTAAAACATCCTGATACATAGTCGGGGAATCGGAAAATTCCACAATTTCATAGCCATACTGCTCTTGAACAGACTTCGCATAGTCTGCGCCGTTTGTACCGGTTTTAACCGCTACCTTCTGACCCTTTAAATCATCATAGGAAGCAATCTCAGAACCCTGTGCTACCGCGAAGGTAACATCTGCATCATAGTACGGATCAGAGAAATCAAATTTTGCCTTACGCTCTTCTGTAATGGACATTCCGGCGATTACACCGTCTGCCTGACCTGCTTCTACTGCAAGGAGCGCTGCATCAAAACCAAGCGACTGTAATTCTATTTCAAAGCCCTGATCCTCCGCGATCGCATTGATAATATCTACATCAATTCCTACAAAGTTGCCTTCTGCATCCGTAAACTCAAACGGAGCAAATACAGTGTCAGTTGCAATGATATACTTACCGCCTGCCTTTGCAGTATCCTCTGCTGCCGCCTCTGTTTCGGCAGCTGCTGTTTGTGCCGGAGCTTTACTGCTGCCGCAGCCTGCCATAGTCACTGCCATCATAACCGCAAGTACCATGGATAATACTTTTTTCTTCATAATTGTTCCTCCTCTTATTTCTAGGTAGTGTCAAATTTACTACCTATTTTTCTTTCTAAAACCTTTATTTTCGGGAGCTTGCAAATAAAAAGAGCATTGACCTCCCTTTTTTGATATAATGTCCTCGACCAAAATTCCAAAATACCAA
>JAAYNV010000027.1 GCA_012520645.1 Clostridiales bacterium
GCAGGGGTGTAAGCACAGCAATGTGTTCAGCTGACTGTCACTAATCGATCGAGGGCTTATCCTAGAGACTGTTCGGAAGGAAGAGACGGGAGAGGATCCCGTAAGGATGTAAGACATTTGGAAAGAGAAAGAGATTTTTTGTGTTCGGTTTTGAAGGCACGGTTTTTTAATATCTTAGAATGGTAATACTGTAGTGTTTACTGCAGTATTTTTTATTTATAAGTTTTTTGCGTAAAAAGTCTGTATTTTTAAAAAATGTATGATATAATCGAATTAATTAGAGGAGATTTTGGGTAAAAATCGGTGAAAATAATGTAGAGAGGTGGACATATATGGATACTAATATTTTGCTGGAAAGCGGCACAAATGAACTTGAAGTGCTGGAGTTTACTGTAGCAGGTAATTCATATGGCATCAATGTGGCAAAGATTAAAGAAATTATACAGTATCAGGAGGTGACTCCGGTACCGAATGCACATCCGAGTATTGAAGGTATTTTTATGCCACGTGATACAATGATTACAGCAATTGATTTGAGAAATTGTCTGCAGAGGGGCGAGTCAAAGGAAGGCGGACTTTTCATTATAACGAATTTCAATAAGTTGGATATTGCGTTCCATGTAGATTCGGTAATTGGCATTCACAGGGTATCATGGAAGGACATTATCAAACCGGATTCTACTGTTTCCAGTGCAGAGGACGGAGTTTCTACAGGTATCATCAAGTTTGAGAATAAGCTGATTATTATTTTGGATTTCGAAAAGATTGTAACCGATATTAATCCGGAGACGGGATTGAAGGTAACAGAGATTGATGAGCTTGGTAAGAATACCAGCAGGGAGGATGTTGGTATTTTGATTGCGGAGGATTCACCGCTATTAAATAAGTTAATTGTCGATTCCCTAAAGAGAGCCGGATATTTGAATCTGATACATACTGAGAACGGACGGGAAGCATGGGATGTGCTTTGTGAGTGTAAAAAAGACGGTACATTGCCGGAGCATGTAAACTGCATTATTACAGATATTGAGATGCCCGAAATGGACGGTCATCGTTTAACAAAGCTAATCAAGTCGGATGATGCTTTCAAAGGAATTCCGGTCGTTATTTTCTCATCCCTTGTAAATGAGGAAATGCGTAAAAAGGGAGAATCACTGGGAGCAGATGCACAGCTTTCCAAGCCTGAGATTGGAGAACTGGTAAAGGAAATTGACAAACTGGTGTTAGTGTAAGAAATAAGGAAGAAAGAATGCCGGGAAGGATAGATTCCCGGCTTTCTGTTATATATAGACATAGACGGATGGAAGGGGACAATAAGGGTGAAAACTTTAGACGATCTGAGGAATGCCGTTGCAGAAGCGGAGTTGGTACTCGTCGGAATCGGTGAAGAATTTGAGACCGACTGGGATAGAATGAGACAGACAGAGCCGTATGCGGAATGGATTAGGGAAATAGAAGAGAAAGATGGCATGGGGTGGCTTTTGCAATATTTGCGGGCTGATTATTTGCGGCAGTATAAAGAAAAGGAAACCGAAGAAGCTTATGCAGGATTATATAAGCTGTTAGAAGGAAAAAATTATTTTCTGGTATCTCTTTGTACAGATGGAAAACTGGATGAATTTGCATGGAAAGAAAACAGGATAGTATCTCCCTGTGGGGGATATACCAGAATGCAGTGCAGAGGTTGTCAGGGGATGTTAGTGGATGCGATACCTTATGTAGATGAAGTGATCCATCAGTGTGAAATAAATCAGGGGAAGTTAGAACAGGTGAAATGTCCGGTTTGCAGTGAATGTGGAGAGCCGCTTGCTTTTAATAATATCTTTGCAGAAAATTATGACGAACAAGGATATCTGCCGATGTGGGATATTTATATGAAATGGCTGCAGGGAACGATGAATCGAAATGTCTGTGTAATAGAGCTTGGTGTTGGAATGAAATTTCCTTCTGTCATACGCTGGCCGTTTGAAAAACTGGCTTTTTTTAATCAAAAGGCCTCTTTTTTCAGGATACACAGTCGATTATATCAAATGAGTGAAGAACTAAAGGGAAAAGGTGTATCTATTGCAGAAAATCCGATTGTTTTTTTGCGGAATTAGTTTGTCTCATATAGATAAGTATGATAAAATAATTTTGTATGTTAGGGCAGATTGATACAGATGGAGGAAATCCTATGGATACGAATGAGGATTATTTGGATAACCTTCTTCAGTCTATGCTGGCTGAAGAAGGCGGAGAGGATGATACCGCTCAGAAGAGTTTGATAGATACCAGTGAGGCAGAGAGTACAGACAATGACAGCATTGATCTGGATGCCTTATTAAGCAGTCTGGAAGGTATAGAAGGAGAAATGGAAGAAACTCAGGAGCCGGGAGAAGAGATTCCGGAAACCGATATATTTGCGGCTGACAGTGAGGATGAGAATCTGGAGGAATGGCAGCCGGAGGATAACGTTGAAACGGAAGAAAGTCCGGAAGAGTCAGTGGATTTGGAAGAAACAGGCAGCGTGGAAGAAGAATTGCCAGAGGATGCAGATGAGCCGAAGATGTTGAGCCCTGAGGAAATTGAAGCGATGTTTGCGGAGATGGATCAGGAAGAGGCTATGGAATCGGAAAATGATATGGCAGAAGAAATTGTTTCAGAAGATGATTCTGAGGAAAGTGATGCAGACGGCGATGGAGAAGAGGATGATTTGTTAGCAATGCTTGAGAGCATGGAATCCGACAACTCAGACCTGAACGAAATCAACAGCTTATTGGAAAAATCCGATAATAATGAAATGGTTGAGGAGGATATGCTGGCTCTTTTGGATGATACGTCGGATCAGGAGGATGTGACGGAAAGCGTTTCAGGAATAGATAATCAGACGGATGAAGGAGGCTGGTACGGTATGGAGGCTGCTGGCACAGAAGAGAACGGACAGGAAAACGGCAAAAAGAAGAGAAAGAAAAAGGAAAAGAAAGAAAGAAAGAAAAAGGAAAAGGCACCAAAAGAGAAATCTGCCAAGGGCGGGTTGTTTTCCAAGTTATTGAATTTAATTTCTGAGGAAGAGGAACTGCTTGCGGAAGGTGGAACAGAGCAGGCACAGGACGCAGACGCAGCCGTCCCGGAAAAGAAGAAAAAAGAGAAAAAACCGAAAAAGGAAAAGAAAGCGAAAACGGAGAAGGTAAAGAAAGAGAAAAAGGAAAAGAAGCCGAAAAAGGAAAAGGTTAAGAAGGAGAAGGCACCAAAAGTACCGGAGCCGAAGGGCAGACCTCTTCCGAAAAAGAAGCTGGCTTCTGTAATTCTTTTTGCAGCAACTGTCTTTGCTGCCGTGCTGCTGTTTACCGATTTTATTCCGGAGATTATGGAAAATATTCAGGCGAAGGAAGCGTTTGAACAGGCTGACTATGAAAGAGTGTATGAGCTGCTTGTTTGTAAGGAGCGAAAGAAATCGGAAGAAAAATTATATCAGTCAGCATTGCTGATAGAACAGCTGGAGCGTTCCATGGAGTCTTATCTGAATTACGAGAAGATGGGAATGGATATTCAGGCCTTAGATGCACTTGTGAAAGGTGTTGGAAAATATGAGGCGATTTCTGAAGCTGCTGTTGAATATGGAGTACAGGATAAAGTGGATGAGGTTTATGAGTCTATCCTGATTACATTGGAGAGTGCGTATGGTGTGTCTAAGGAACAGGCACTTGATATGCTTGCTGCCAAGGATGATGTATATTATACTCTTGCATTGAAGCAGGCTTTAGGAATGGAAACACCGGAGAATATTTTAGGTATAGTCAGTGAGACGGTGGAAGGAGAAACAGCGGAAGAGGATGCAGAACGTGTATCGGAGGAAACTGTAATGCCGGAAGATATGTTGGATGCAGAAATGGATATGCTGGATGAATAGACAGATAGAGGGTGACAGCTATGGTTGCGATTATTGATTATGATGCAGGAAATATCAAGAGTGTGGAAAAGGCAATGCAGGCACTTTCGCAGGAGGTGGAGGTGACCCGGGATCATGAGAAGATTCTGCGGGCAGATAAGGTAATTCTGCCCGGAGTCGGGGCTTTTGGAGATGCAATGAAAAAACTCCATGACTATGGACTGACAGAGGTCATTCATGAGGTAGTGGATCGGGGAACGCCGTTTCTTGGAATTTGTCTTGGATTACAGCTTTTATTTGAAAGCAGCGATGAATGCAATGAAGTGGAAGGACTTGGCATTTTAAAGGGAAAAATTTTGAGGATTCCGGAAGAACCGGGACTTAAGATTCCGCATATAGGATGGAACTCCTTAAGTTATCCAAATCGTGGAAGGCTTTTTCGGGGAGTACCGGAACAATCCTATGTTTACTTTGTGCATTCCTATTATCTTCAAGCACAGGAGGATGATATTGTAACCGCAACAACGGAATATGGGACGTTGATCCATGCTTCGGTTGAAAAGGGAAATGTATTTGCCTGTCAGTTTCATCCGGAGAAGAGTTCAGAGACGGGGCTTACCATTCTTAAAAATTTTGTTACATTGGATGAGGAGGAAAGATAGATGCACACAAAAAGAATCATTCCCTGTCTGGATGTAAATAATGGAAGAGTGGTAAAGGGCGTAAACTTTGTGAATTTGATCGATGCGGGAGATCCGGTAGCGATTGCCGAAGCATATGATAAGGCAGGGGCAGATGAGCTGGTATTTTTGGATATTACGGCTTCATCCGATGCAAGAGGAACGGTAGTTGATATGGTTCGTAAGGTCGCTGAAAAAGTTTTTATACCATTTACGGTAGGCGGCGGGATTCGGACTGTGGAGGATTTTAAAGCGATCTTAAGAGAAGGAGCAGATAAGATTTCTGTTAATTCTGCAGCTATTATGAATCCGCGGCTTATTAGCGATGCAGCTGAAAAATTCGGGAGCCAGTGTGTTGTAGTTGCCATTGATGCAAAAAGAAGAGCTGATGGCAGTGGTTGGAACATATACAAAAATGGTGGAAGAATTGATATGGGAATCGATGCTGTGGAATGGGCAAGAAAGGTAGAAAGCCTTGGGGCAGGAGAGATTCTTCTGACCAGCATGGATTGTGATGGAACAAAGGAAGGTTATGATATAGAATTAACTAGGAGCATTTCGGAAAGCGTATCCATTCCGGTTATCGCGTCAGGTGGTGCAGGTACAATGGAGCATTTTTACGATGCATTAAAAAAAGGAAAGGCAGAGGCAGCACTTGCAGCATCACTGTTTCATTTTAAAGAATTGGAAATTAAACAGGTGAAGAAATACCTGCAGCAGAAGGATATACCGGTAAGACTGTAAGCCATTGGCTTATGGTCTTTTCAATCTATAGAAAGGTGAGGAAGCGTTATGGAAATAATACCTTATGAAAGAAAAGTATTTTATTATGAAACGGACCGCATGGGCATTGTCCATCATTCCAACTATATCAGGTGGATGGAGGAGGCAAGAATTGATTATCTGAAGCAGATCGGACTGCCATATGATGCTATGGAACAGGACGGTATACTGATTCCGGTTCTTGCGGCTGCAGCAGAATATAAGAAACCGTTTCGGTTTGGGGACAGTTTTCGTATAGAACTCAGACTGGTAGAATTCAGCGGATTGAAATTTGGAATAGAATATGAAATCTATAAACGGGAAACAGAGGAACTCTGCGCTACGGGACAGACCAGACATGCTTTTGTGGACAGCCGTATGATGCCGGTAAAACTGAAAAAGGAATATCCCCAAATTTATAAGGGATTGATGGAAAGACTGGAAAAGAAGGATTATACTTGACAAAACATGTTTTTATCCATTACAATAACAAATGTTATCACTAGAAACAAAGGAAGAAGCGGGAAGGAGCTATAGCCATGGCAAGAAAGGAATCCATAACGATAGAAGATATTTTGCGAGCAGCATTTGAGATGGCAAGAGAGGAAGGAATCGAAAATGTTACGGCCAGAAAGCTTGCAGCCAAGGCTGGATGTTCTACACAGCCAATCTTCCGTATTTATAAAAATATGGATGAGATGACCAGGGATTTATTTGAAAAGGTTATTAATTATTTTGATGAGTATTATGAGACATATCCGAAGAAGGACATTTTTGCATTTGTAGATCTGGGAATGGCATATATACAGTTTGCTGTGCAGGAAAAGAATTTATTTCGGCTGTTATTTTTATCGGAAAAGAGGTACGGAAAGAGTCTGTATGAGCTGCTTAATGGTAAGAGCGGAGCTGTGAAACAGGAGATTGCAAGAGCAAAATCAGCGGGATGCAGTGATCCGGGTGAGCTGTTTATGAAGATGTGGATTTTCATTCATGGTGCAGCCAGTATGGCGATTACAGGTGATTATGACCTGAATGAAGTACAGACCCGTGAGTTGTTGGAAGAATGTTACCGGGCATTTGTGTAATGACTAAGGGGAAATGAAAGGACAGCAAAATTGCGAAAGAACCGGTCAGAGGATGCAGATGGAGAACAGAAACGATATTATTACGAGAATGAATGAAGCATATCCGAAAATGAGTAAGGGACATAAAGCGATTGCAGCCTATATATCCGATCATTATGAGGAGGCTGTTTTTATGACGGCGGCAAAACTTGGAGAGACGGTAGGGGTCAGTGAATCTACGGTCGTGCGCTTTGCAGCAGGAATCGGATATGATGGATATCCGGAGTTTCAGGCAGCATTAGAGGAATGGGTCAGAAGCCAGTTCTCGGCAGTACAGCGTATCGGTGTAAAGTACGGTAAAAGCAGTCAGTCGGAAATCTTAAATTCTGTGCTGGGAGCCGATATTGAGAAAATACAGGATACGATTCAGAATCTTGATCCGGTTGCTTTTGAGACGGCGGTGGATATTATCCTGAAAGCACAGAACATTTATATTGTGGGTATTCGGAGTTGTGAGCCTTTGGCAGAATTCTTAAGCTTTTATTTGAATATGATACGTCCGGGAGTAATTTTGCTTAGGACAACCAGTGTAAGTGAGATTTTTGAACAGATGATAAGAATTGGTGAGCAGGATGCCATTATCGGAATCAGCTTCCCACGTTATTCTATGCGTACTTTGAAAGCGATGGAATTTGCAAATGACCGTAATGCAAAGGTAATTACGATGACAGACAGTGTACATTCTCCGATGAATCTTTATTCGTCGTGTAATCTGCTGGCTAGAAGTGATATGGTATCAATTGTGGATTCGCTGGTAGCGCCGTTAAGTGTCATCAATGCGCTGGTGGTAGCGCTTTGTCTGAAGTGCCCGCAAGAGGTAAAGGAAAATCTGGAGAATCTGGAAGATGCGTGGATGAACTATCAGGTATATCTGAATGATGAAATCAATTTCATTGACGAAGATACAATGTTAAACCAAGAATTAATTATAAAACCATTGTCGGCAGAAGAGCCGGAAAAGGGGAAGGAATGAGCAGAGTAATTGTGGTCGGAGGCGGCGCAGCAGGTTGTATGGCTGCGATTGCGGCAGCCGGAAACGGACATGAGGTCATACTGTATGAAAAAAATGAAAAGATTGGAAAGAAGCTGTTCATTACCGGAAAGGGAAGATGTAATGTTACCAATGGCTGCTCAATCGAGGAATTGTTTCAGAATGTGGTGAGTAATGCCAAGTTCCTGTATAGTGCTTTTTATGGGTTTGACAATAATAGCGTGTGTGATTTTTTTGAACAGGCAGGGTGTCCGTTAAAAAGGGAAAGAGGCGAGCGGATATTTCCGGTTTCGGATCATTCCTCTGATGTGATACGTGCACTGGAACAAAAAATGAAATGTCTTGGTATAAAGGTATGTCTCAATTCGGCAGTGGAGAATCTGTTGACGGAAGAGAATAAAATATCTGGCGTTATCTTGAAGGGCGGAAAGCAGAAAGGCTGTGATGCGGTTGTTCTGGCTACCGGAGGATTGTCCTATCCGCTGACCGGTTCCACAGGAGACGGTTATCGTTTCGTAAGGGAATGCGGTATGACGGTGACAGATATCCGACCGGCACTGGTACCTTTGGAAATAGAGGGAGAACTGTGCAGGCGGCTGCAGGGATTGTCTTTAAAAAATGTATCGGTACGTTTGTCCTGTCAAAAGAAGATGCTGTATGAAGGTTTCGGAGAGATGCTGTTCACCCATTTTGGAGTGAGCGGACCACTCATTTTAACTGCAAGCAGCTATTATGCAAAGGCAAAAATAGAGGGGAAGTGTCTGTTGGAGCTGGATTTGAAGCCGGCACTATCCTTAGAGCAGTTGGATAAAAGACTGTTACGTGATTTTGAGGATAATCGAAAGAAGCAGTTTAAAAATGCTTTGGGCGGTTTGTTTCCGGCTAAGCTGATTCCGGTCATGCTGGAACAATCCGGAATCGATCCGGAGAAGAAGGTGCAGGATATCACAAGAGAGGAACGTCGAAGGTTTGCAGAACAGATGAAATGTCTGACGTTTTCCGTGTCCGGTACGCGGGAAATTAAGGAAGCTATTATCACACAGGGCGGGGTCAGTACAAAGGAGGTAAATCCTTCCACAATGGAATCAAAAAAATGTCGGGACTTTATCTGGCAGGAGAATTATTGGATCTGGATGCGTTGACCGGCGGCTTTAATCTGCAGATTGCCTGGTCGACCGGTTATCTGGCAGGAAGCAGCATACCGTAGACAATAGATAAAAGAAACAGTATACTTCGGGAAGTATTATTTGAAATTATTTATGAAAGAAGGATAGATTTCATGAGTTATAATATTGCAATTGATGGTCCGGCAGGAGCTGGAAAAAGTACGATCGCAAAAAAAATTGCGGCGAAAATGAATTTCATTTATGTGGATACCGGAGCCATGTACCGTGCCATGGCACTTCATATGATTCGCAGTCAGGTAGATCCATCGGATGCGGATAAAATCAGTGAGACCTGTCAGAGTGCGGATATCACCATACGTTATGAAGATGGGGAACAGGTTGTATACTTAAACGGAGAAAATGTAAATGGTCTCATTCGGACAGAGGCTGTTGGAAATATGGCTTCAGTCAGCTCTGTGAATCCCGATGTCCGTAAAAAGCTTGTCGAGCTGCAGCAGAAGCTGGCAGGGACAGCGGATGTAGTGATGGATGGCAGAGACATTGGTACATGTGTACTGCCAAATGCCAATGTAAAAGTTTATCTGACAGCAAGCACGGCAGTACGCGCCAGACGCAGATATGATGAACTTACCGTAAAAGGTGAAAACTGTGATTTAAAACAGATTGAAGCAGATATTGAAGAAAGAGACCACAGGGATATGACCAGGGAACTGTCTCCGTTAAGACAGGCGGAGGATGCTGTACTTTTGGATTCTTCCGATATGACCATCGACGAGGTCGTGGATGCTGTGATTCAGATGTGTGGACGAAAGGAATAAGAGGATGGAGGTAAGACTGGCAAAGAGTGCAGGCTTCTGTTTTGGTGTGAAGCGGGCAGTAGAGAAGGTCTATGAGCAGACCGGCAGCGGTAAGCAGATTTACACATACGGTCCGATCATTCACAACGAAGAGGTCGTCAAGGATCTGGAAAAAAGAGGCGTGAAGGTCATAAACAGTGAAGAAGAACTGAAGGAACTGAAAGAAGGGACTGTAGTTATTCGTTCCCATGGAGTGCCAAAACGGATTTATACGCTGATTGAGGAACAGGGGCTAGAATGTGTGGATGCGACCTGTCCGTTTGTGAAGCGGATTCACAATATTGTAGAAAAGCAAAGTAGCGAGGGAGCTAAAATTGTTATTATTGGAAATGCGGGTCATCCGGAGGTAGAGGGAATCATGGGATGGTCCAAAACACCGGCAGAAGTGATAGAGTCTGCAGAAGAGGCAGAGAAATTTGTGCTGAAGGAGGAGCGGAAAATATGCCTCGTATCCCAGACGACATTTAATTACAATAAATTTCAAGAATTAGTTGAAATATTTCAAAAAAAAGGTTACAATATGTGTGTTGTGAACACTATTTGTAATGCGACGGAAGAGAGGCAGACCGAGGCACGTGAGATAGCCCGGGATGCGGATGCTATGATAATAATAGGGGGAACTCACAGTTCTAACACCCGTAAACTTTACGAGATATGTTGCAAAGAGTGTGAGCGTACCTATTTTATACAGACACTGGATGACTTGCAATTAGACTTACCTAATTCTGTCCGCCTGGTGGGTATTACTGCAGGGGCTTCTACCCCGAATAATATTATTGAGGAGGTTCAAAATTATGTCAGAATTAACTTTTGAACAAATGTTAGAAGAATCATTTAAGACAATACATGCGGGAGAGGTAGTCGAAGGTACAGTCATCGATGTGAAGCCGGATGAGATCATCCTGAACATCGGATACAAATCAGACGGTATTCTTACAAGAAGTGAATATACCAATGAGCCGAATGTAGATCTTACCACGGTTGCAAAGCCGGGGGACACAATGGAAGTAAAAGTTTTCAAGGTGAATGACGGTGAAGGACAGGTTCTGCTGACTTATAAGAGACTTGCAGCAGACCGGGGCAACAAGAGAATTGAAGAAGCATACAACAACCACGAGGTATTAAAGGCAAAGGTTGCACAGGTACTTGACGGCGGTTTAAGTGTTGTGGTGGAAGAGGTTAGAATTTTTATTCCGGCAAGCCTTGTGTCCGATGTATATGAGAAGGATCTGAACAAATATGCAGGTCAGGAGATTGAATTTGTAATCAGCGAGTACAATCCAAAGAGAAGAAGATATATTGGTGACCGTAAGCAGTTGATTGTTGCACAGAAGGCAGAGTTACAGAAAGAGCTGTTTGCAAGAATCAAAGAAGGCGATATTGTAGAAGGAACTGTTAAGAATGTAACAGATTTTGGTGCATTTATCGATCTGGGCGGTGCAGACGGACTGCTTCATATTTCTGAAATGTCCTGGGGCAGAGTGGAAAATCCGAAGAAAGTTTTCAAAGTTGGTGAGACTTTAAATGTTTTAATTAAAGAGATTTCCGGTAATAAGATTGCGCTCAGCTTGAAATTTGATGATGCGAATCCGTGGAAGGATGCAGCTTCCAAATATGCAGTAGGAAATGTAGTTTCCGGTGTTGTTGCAAGAATGACTGATTTTGGTGCATTTGTAGAGCTGGAGCCGGGTGTGGACGCATTACTTCATGTTTCTCAGATTTCCAAGGAACATATTGAAAAGCCGTCTGATGTATTAAAGGTTGGCGAAGAAGTAAATGCTAAGGTTGTAGATTTCAATGAGGATGAGAAGAAGATCAGTCTGAGTATTAAGGCGCTGCTTGCTCCGGAACCGAAGGAAGAGGAAGAAGCAGAAGAGGAAACAGACGCAGATGTGGTTTCTGTAGACATTGAAGCTATGATTGCAAATCAGAAGGAAGAAGAATAGGTAAAGGAAAATGGAAGGCAGGAAAAGTTTTTTCCTGCCTTTGGCAGAGGTAGACGGCATGGCATATGATTATGAATATTTTAAAAAGGCGGTTTATGACCTGACGAAAATTGACCTGAATGCTTATAAAGAAAAGCAGATGAAACGCCGCATCGACACTCTGATAGCCAAGCATCACATTGTTGGCTACGACAAGTACATAGAATTAATCCGGCAGGACAAGACAAGATTCGAAGAGTTTGTAAATTATCTGACCATCAATGTTTCCGAATTTTATCGAAATCCGGATCAGTGGGAGGTAATGGATAAGCAGATTATTCCTGAACTGATTAGAAAATTTGGAAAAAATTTGAAAATATGGAGTGCGGCATGTTCCACGGGGGATGAACCCTATTCACTTGTAATGGCGCTTTCCAGGCACATTCCGTTAAATCAGATTAAAATCTATGCGACAGACTTGGATAAGCAGGTGATTGCAAAGGCAAAGACCGGATTATATGCGGAGAAGAGCATTGCTGCCGTACCGGCAGATCTGAAGCAGAAATACTTTACCAAGATTGGTCCGTCTTATCAGATTTCGGATGAGATTAAAGCAAGGGTAGAGTTTAAGGAACATAATCTGCTCAAGGATGCCTATCCAACCAATTATCATATGATTGTATGCAGAAATGTATTGATTTATTTTACGGAAGAAGCTAAGGATGAAGTATTCCGTAAATTTTATCAGTCACTGGCTCCGGGTGGTGTATTATTTATCGGCAGCACGGAGCAGATTATCAATCATAGAGAAATGGGATATGGAAGAAAAAATTCTTTCTATTATGAGAGACCACAATAGGAGCAGTCAGAAGCGGTACAGGAGGAAAATAACATGGTAGTGGACCTTTTTCCGAAGTATGTCTGGAGACAGAAAGAGGGACAATATGTTTTGTCCTGTTTCCCTGAATCCAGAATACGGCTGGATGAGGGAGAGTATAAGCTGATGGCTGATCTGATGGAGCGGGCTGGGGTGTCTGTTCCGGTGATAGGACGCAGCTCGGAGAAGGAAGCTGTCTTTCAGGCACCTAAAGAGATGGCGGAAAGACTGGAGAAACTGTTAAGGCATTTTAATGAATGGGAAGTTTTACCGATTCAGGAATTGGATGATATTTTAAAGAACAGTTCCGTCAGGAGAAGGCATATTGTAAAGAAAGCATTGATTTCTATTTATGAATATTCCAGAAATGGTTATTATGCAGCAATCAGACCATAAGGATTAATCCTTATGGTCTTTTTTCGTCCTATTTCGAAGGAGCATCTGCATAATATGTGTAGTATAGAGAGTAAAAGCATTGCGATTCGATTTTAAGTCTTCAGTCAATTCAAAGAACAGTTCATCTGAGGCATACTCTCTTTTGAAAAATGGAGTGAATAGAACCTCCCATTGTGGGAGATAAGAAGAAAACTTCCTGGTATAGCAGTTGGAAGCCGTTGCCTTTTCACGGTGCGCTTTGTCAACGAAAGCAGCAACGGATTTGTGAAGTGCAGTGTCTTCCGTGGGAAGATAATAATAGTCCCGGTAATTGGAATAAAAATACTTCATTTCTTCTTCGTAGATAGGTATGCGGAGAGATACCGCAGTTCCTTCCGCTGACATATAGCAGTCCATATGGTGACAGGAAACCGGTGAAGGAAGCGGTGAAGAGAGCCGGCAGTTTAAAATCAGCTCCTTTTTCCGTTCTCCCTGACTGTCCTGATAGTAGTTTGCCTGCGCCTTTTTGACTTTTAAAGGTGCTGTAAATAAGTCGTTGTAAGTCAGAAGGGGAAGCAGTGAGAGCATACCTTTTATGTCGTCTGCATTATGCTGCATCAGGGCCTGAAAGGCAATATCCGTGGGAGAAGAAATATATTTTTTATAGACCGCAATCAATTCTCCACCCTGAAACGGGTCTTCCCTGTGCAATCCCAGAAAATCCTCCAGAGTACGCTGTTTGCAGTCCGGGAGGTTTAGAAGTTCCTTATAAGGTAAAATACGTTTGTAAAGGTCGATTCCCTCAAAACTGTCAAAGCCATAGGAAAGACCATACTGTTCACATTTTTTTTGCAAATAGGGCAGGTCGAAGGTGTTGCCGTTGAAATGAATGAGCAGACGATGTTTGGATGCAAATTTGAAGAAAGCATGCAGTAACTCTTGTTCATCCTCTTTTTTGGCAGCAAACCACTGGATGAGGTGAAACCCACCGTCTTCATAATAGGCACAGCCGATCATATACAGGCTGGAGGAGATTGCAGCAAAACCGGTTGTCTCAATATCAAGAAAAAGTATCTCGTCCAAAGGTGCCAGTTTTTCAAGCGGATAGGAGGGCCAAAAGCCCGTAAGCGGTGTTTTGAGCGTTCTCATACAGAACTCCTTTATATACAGAATATTATCATTTAACGATAGTTATTTTAGCACATTTTTTGAAGAAACAGTAGTATTTTGTCGAGAAAAATAGTATATTTAAATAGTATATTTTTTGAAAAAATTATGTCAGAAAGAAGGGCAGCAAATGGCAAGATTAACGTTTATTGGAGGCGTTCATCCATATGATGGAAAAGAATTGTCCAAGGATAAGCCGATTGAAGTATTAAAGCCAAAGGGGGATCTGGTCTATCCATTGTCCCAGCATATTGGAGCTCCGGCGAAGCCGGTTGTGGCAAAGGGTGACAGAGTACTGGCAGGACAGATCATTGCAGAAGCCGGAGGATTTGTATCGGCACCTATTTATGCAACGGTTTCTGGTACGGTAAAAGTAATTGAACCAAGAAGAGTACCGTCAGGAGATCAGGTCATGAGTATTGTGGTGGAAAATGACGGTCTTTATGAAGAGGCTGAGCCGTTGCGTGTAAAGCCGGCAGAGGAACTTTCCAGAGACGAGAAGATAAAACGGATACAGGAGGCTGGTGTCGTCGGTATGGGTGGAGCAGGATTTCCGACCCATGTAAAGCTTTCCCCGAAGGAACCGGAGAAAATTGAGTTTGTGATTGCAAACTGTGCGGAATGTGAACCGTATCTGACATCGGATTACCGGAGAATTTTAGAAGAACCGGAGAAAGTCATAGGTGGCTTAAAGCTGGTGCTGAGTCTGTTTGACAATGCACGGGGTATTCTGGCTGTGGAAGACAACAAGCCGGACTGTGTGGAGCTGCTTAAAAAGCTGACAAAGGATGAACCAAAGATTACCGTGAAGGCACTGAAAACGAAATATCCACAGGGGTCGGAACGGCAGCTGATCTATGCTGTGACGGGAAGGGCAATCAATTCCTCCATGCTTCCGGCAGATGCCGGCTGTGTGGTAGATAACGTGGATACGTTAGTGGCAATCTATCATGCCATTACTTTGGGCAAGCCGTTAATGCAGAGAATCGTTACAGTGACAGGGGATGCCATAGCGGAGCCAAAAAATTTTCTGACCAGAATTGGCACAAACTATCAGGAGCTTGTGGATGCGGCAGGAGGTTTTAAAGCGGAGCCGGCAAAGATTATTTCCGGGGGACCAATGATGGGAATGGCACTGTTTAGTCTGGATATTCCGGTTACGAAAACTTCTTCGGCAATTCTTTGTCTGACGGAGGATGATGTGCAGAAATGGGAGCCGGGTGCCTGCATCAACTGCGGTAAGTGTGCGGAGGTGTGCCCCGGACGTGTCCTGCCGAGTAAGCTGGCGGATTTTGCCGAGCATTATGATGAGGAACAATTCTTAAAATATAATGGCATGGAATGCTGTGAGTGCGGCTGCTGCAGTTATGTCTGTCCGGCAAAGCGCAGACTGACCCAGTCTATTAAGTCCATGCGGAAAATACAGCTTGCAAAGCGGAAAAAGTAGGAGGTAACAAATGAGTGATTTGAGGAATGTGTCATCCAATCCGCATATCAGGTCAAAGATGACGACCAGCAATATTATGCTTTTGGTTGTGATAGCCCTTTTGCCGACGACCTGCTTCGGAATCTATAATTTCGGAATGGATGCATTGCTTTTGGTTCTGATTACGGTGGCATCTACCGTTTTGACAGAATACATATATGAGAAATTGATGCACAAGAAAATAACAATTGATGATTTTTCGGCGGTTGTAACCGGACTTTTACTGGCGTTAAACCTACCGTCTTCCGCACCGTGGTGGATTGGTGTGATCGGCGGCGTATTTGCGATTCTGGTGGTAAAGATGCTGTTTGGCGGACTGGGTCAGAATTTTATGAATCCTGCGTTGGGAGCCAGATGCTTTTTGTTAATTTCTTTTACATCTATTATGACCAATTTTAACTGTGATGTATATTCCGGTGCCACTCCGCTTGCAGCTTTAAAGAGCGGAGAGAGTGTAAACGTAATGGATATGATTATTGGACGGACAGCCGGAACCATCGGTGAGACCTCGATGATTGCGATTGTATTCGGTGCATGTATACTGATTCTGACCGGAGTGATCGATCTTCGGATTCCGGGCTCCTATCTTGTGAGTTTTGTAGTCTTTATTGTGCTGTTTGGCGGCAGGGGCTTTGATACGGCCTACATTTCAGCGCAGCTTGCCGGAGGCGGTCTGATGCTTGGCGCCTTCTTTATGGCAACGGATTATGTAACAAGACCGATTACCAAAAACGGGCAGTACCTGTTTGGAATCTTTTTAGGAATCATGACAGGAATATTCCGTCTGTTCGGTCCGGCTGCGGAGGGGGTATCCTACGCCATTATTCTGGGAAATCTTTTGGTTCCCCTGATGGAAAAGATCACTCTTCCAAAAGCATTTGGTAAAGGAGGAGAGCGGGCATGAAAAAGATGTTAAAGGATGCGGTGATTCTGTTTGCGATTACGCTGGCGGCCGGATTGATTCTGGGTTTTGTCTATCAGCTGACAAAAGAGCCGATTGCGGCACAGGAATTGAAGGCAAAGCAGGAAGCATATAAGGAAGTCTTTGCGAAGGCAGATTCCTTTGAGGCAGTTGAGGATCTGGGGCTGACTAAGGCGAATGATATGCTCAAAGAGGCTGGTTTTGGCGCAGCAGAGTTGTCTGATATGGTGCAGAGAGCCTGTGATGCACAGGGAAATACATTGGGCTATGTACTTACGGTTACGACCCACGAAGGATATGGCGGAGACATTGTATTTACCATGGGTATTACCAAGGATGGAATTCTGAATGGCATTTCAATTCTGACGATTTCGGAGACTCCTGGTCTTGGAATGAAGGCAGAGAGCGTTTTAAAGCCGCAGTTTGCCGGAAAGGCAGTGGAGCAGTTCACATACACGAAGAGTGGTGCGACGACAGACTCTCAGATTGATGCCATCAGTGGTGCTACCATTACGACGAATGCCATGACAAATGGCGTAAATGCAGGTCTTTTTTACTTCCGGAGTACTCTGCAGGAAGGAGGTAAGGAAGAATGAATAAAGTGACGGAAAGATTATATAATGGACTGATTAAAGAAAATCCGACTTTTGTGCTGATGTTAGGTATGTGTCCGACATTAGCGGTTACAACCTCTGCAATCAACGGTCTGGGTATGGGGCTTACGACAGCGGTTGTACTGACTTTAAGCAATGTGATTATTTCTCTGCTTCGGAATATTATTCCGGATAAAGTGAGAATCCCGGCATTTATTGTGATTATTGCCTCCTTTGTAACGATGATGCAGATGCTTTTACAGGCATATCTGCCGTTTCTGTATGATGCGCTTGGAATCTATATTCCGC
Source organism: Clostridiales bacterium (assembly GCA_012520645.1). GTDB lineage: Bacteria > Bacillota > Clostridia > Lachnospirales > Lachnospiraceae > JAAYNV01. The sequence goes on from JAAYNV010000027.1 coordinate 17,064, forward strand.
TTATCGTAGTAAACTGCATTATTCTGGGACGTGCGGAGTCCTATGCGTCCAAAAATCCGGTACTGCCGTCCATGTTTGACGGTATCGGAATGGGGCTTGGTTTTTCCTTTGCACTGACTTGCATTGGTGCGGTTAGAGAGTTATTAGGGGCAGGTGATCTGTTCGGTTTTCATGTACTGCCGACGGTGGATAACCCATGGCTCATAAACGGTGCGGAAGTGGCATTTTACACACCGGCAAGCATCTTTGTACTGGCACCGGGAGCCTTTTTTGTACTGGCATGCCTGACCGCACTACAGAACCGTATCAAGCGAAATGGGGAAAAGAAGAGCAGGGATATGTCAAAAATTCAGTCAGGCTGTAGCCATGACTGTCTGTCCTGTGGAGAAAGCGGCTGTGAACACCGGTTTTATGATGAGAAGGGTGCGGATGCACCGGTAGGAAAAGTACAGGGAAAGGAGGAGCGGTAAATTATGATAGAAGTAAAAGAACTGCTGGTCATTTTGATCAGCTCATCCATTATCAGTAATGTGGTGCTCAGCCAGTTCCTTGGGCTTTGTCCGTTCCTTGGTGTATCGAAAAAGGTCAATACGGCAGCCGGAATGGGCATGGCACTTGTGTTTGTTATTACCCTGTCCTCGGCTGTAGCAGGTGTAATCTACAAATTTATTCTGGTACCGAATGAGATTGAATATCTGCAGACGATTGTTTTTATTCTGGTAATCGCTGCACTTGTGCAGTTTGTGGAAATGTTCTTAAAGAAGTTTATGAAGTCCTTATATGAGGCACTTGGTGTATATTTGCCGCTGATTACAACAAACTGTGCGGTACTCGGTGTAGCTCTTACCAATGTGCAGAAGGAATATGGAATCCTGACCGGAATTGTGAATGGTTTTGCAACAGCACTTGGTTTTACAATTTCGATTATTATCCTTGCAGGCTTACGGGAAAAGATGGCGTATAATGATGTGCCGGAATCCTTTCAGGGTATGCCGATCGTGCTTTTGACAGCAGGTCTTATGGCAATTGCATTCTGTGGATTTTCCGGGCTGCTGTAAGGCAGAGAATGGAGGTTAAGGATGAGTGTGACAGGAATTGTGACAGCGACAGCCGTGGTAGGAACCGTCGGGCTTCTGATCGGTCTGTTTCTTGGTATCGCTGCCATTAAGTTTAAGGTAGAAGTAGATGAAAAAGAGGAAGCGGTGCTTGGCGTGCTTCCGGGAAACAACTGCGGAGGCTGCGGTTATGCAGGGTGTTCCGGTCTGGCAGCCGCCATTGCCAAGGGAGAAGCACCAGTGAATGCCTGCCCGGTAGGCGGGGAGCCGGTTGGACAGAAAGTAGCGGCTATCATGGGAGTAGAAGCCGGAGACAGTGTAAAGCAGGTAGCATTTGTAAAATGTCAGGGAACCTGTTCCCGGACCAGAACCGACTATGCCTATCAGGGAGTAGAGGACTGCCGCATCATGGCATTTGTGCCGGGTGGCGGACCCAAAAGCTGTAACAGCGGCTGTATGGGTTACGGAAGCTGTGTGAAGGAGTGCCCGTTTGATGCGATTCATATTGTTGATGGTGTAGCTGTTGTGGATCAGGAAAAATGCAAGGCATGCGGAAAATGTATTGCCGTATGCCCGAAGCAGTTGATTGAATTGATTCCATATGAGGCAAAACATGCTGTGGCATGCAGTTCCACGGATAAAGGACCGGTTGCCATGAAGGCATGTGATACGGCTTGCATCGGCTGTGGTATTTGTGTGAAGAATTGCCCGCAGGGGGCAGTTACGGTGGAGAATCTCCATGCACATATCGATCAGAAGAAATGTACGGGCTGTGGTATTTGCAAAGAAAAATGTCCGAAAAAGGCTATTTTGTAAAAGTAGTCTGGGAAGAGAAGCATAAGAGGAGAAATCAATGAGACTTTCCGATGATTTTGATGAAAAGAGCAGCGGAATGCCGGTTGCCTATATGGGGGTTATTGTATTTCTGTTTCTGCTGACTGTATTCGGAGTTGTAATCATGATGAATCAAAAGCCCTCCGGCGGGAAAAAGGGACCGGAAGGTGCTGCGGCTTTGGCAGAGACTGTGACCGACAGCCCGGAAAGTGATACGGACAGTATACAGGGGCTTACCGCAGGAGGAAAGAGAAGGGCAGAAGATCTGGATTTCTGGGATATGTATCCGGAGGAGACAGAAACCGAAACCATTATGGAGACAGAAACGGAGACGGAAACGGAAACCGGACCGGAGCATGATGGAAAGCACACCATGATCATAGGGGAAGAAGGCAAGGAGGAATGGGTGTCCATTAATCCTTATCTGAAGAGGAATAGTTATGATTATGAAGGTCTTGTTTATCAGTATCCGGTCATGAAATATTTTGAGAACAGCGTGCAGATGTCCCATCTTGGTGTTGATATTTCAAAATACAACGGTGAGGTGGATTTTGAGAAGCTGAAGAAGGCAGGCGTAGAATTTGTTATGATACGTGTGGGGGCCAGAGGCTATGGAAGTGGTCAGCTCATTCAGGATGAGAGGTTTGAGGAAAATATGAAGGGTGCTTCCGAAGCGGGACTGGACATTGGTGTTTATTTTTATTCTCAGGCGATTTCCGACGCGGAGATTAAGGAGGAGGCACAGTTTGTTATGGATGCTCTGGAGCCGTATGATATTCTGTATCCGGTAGCTTATGATATGGAACTTGTGTCAAATGATACGGCACGTATCGAAAATCTGACCAGGGATGACAGAACTAATATTGCCAAGACTTTTTTGGATACGCTTGGTGCGGCAGGTTATAAAACTGTGTTGTATGGCACAAAGGAATGGTTTCTGTTAAAGCTGGATATGACCAAAATGACCGGCTATGACATATGGCTGTCACAGGAGAAGGATGTACCGGATTATCCGTACCAGTTTACGATGTGGCAGTATACGAAGAGTGGAAAGGTTGACGGAATAGAAGGCAATGTGGATATGAATATCAGCTTTGTGGACTATTCGGAAAAATAGCAGAAAAGAAGCAGAAAAGAAGCAGAAAAAAACCGGACTGGTAAAAAGGCGAGTAGTCATAAAGACAACTTGTGAACCGAGGGTCAAAGGTAAACTGAATACAGCGAAAAGAGGATGCACTATTGTTTGGGTAGTGCATCCTCTTTAATTATACAAAATTTCTCTACTGTTTTTTTGATAATAAGTTATAAAATCTATATAGTGATACTTATAATTTATTCCCACTCAATTCGAAGTTCCATAGTAGGATGGTAAAAATAATTGTCCCCCTCCTCAAAAGGAGCGGCATTATCATCATTATAAAAACTTTCCTTATAATCATGTATTAATGCTGATAAGTCTTGCTGTTCAATAAGCCAAGTCATAATAAATTGCTCAAATGGAGCATCTAGATCGACCTCTCCGACCACATAATATTCACCATTCTCATTTTGTACAACCTTTTCATTATGTATAGAAGATGAAGCTATTTTGTTTTCCTTTAGATTTTCTACAACTGATTCAGCGAAACCTTTGTCTAAAGCATCTAATTCAATTGATATAGAGGATGGCTTTTTAGTTTCTTTATCATAATGAATTATTAAAACACCCTGATTGGAAGACACTGCCGCTCCTAAATATGTTATTAATTTATATGGTTCACCACAAATGGTTACTTTTTCATAAAATGGTAATTTGCCTTCTGTATTACTTATACTTTCACTTGACTCTACTGCCACAAAGCCATTTTCGCTTTCTGTCGAATTGTTTTCACTTCTTACATCTTTTTGTATAGTACTAATTTTGCTATTGTCTGTATTACAGCCTGCTAATAGTACAACTATAATTGCCATAATCAAAGTGATAGATTTTTTCATTTCAAACTGCTTCAAAGTTAATCCTCCCCCTTATTATATAATCTATACGATTTCTCCACATTGCTTAAAACCGTATTCAAAGCACAGCCTCACGTTCCCCATGGCAATATGGACATGTCCCGTCACAGTCAAATTCCCTTCCACAAATAGGACATCTGTATTTTGTTTCTGAAAATACACCTGCAACAGTTACTCCTACAAATGTAAGGGCAAAAATGACAAATAACACGGGGAAAAATAAAAAAACAGCTCCAAGCCAAAACAAAACAACTATTATTTAAAGAAAAGGCATATAAATAAAACGCCATTTTGCTTTTACTGCATAATAAATTAGTATAGGTAAAAGTCCCAAAACAGGAGTTATATCATACATTTTATCTTCGACTGAAATGATAGTAGTACCTGAGCAATATATACCTATGAATACATACAAAACAATCTGCCACTTAGGCATTACATTTGCATTGTGCCTGTGAAAATGAGATCTTATTTTCCGAATAGGCCAGCCGATAATTTTAAAATATAGCCATGATGCCCCTGCGTATAAGCCAAGCCAAAATATTACTTGCAACGCAGTAGCCAACCAATTTTCAAAGCTCCCTATTTGCAAAAAATCCGGAGCTCCATCTAACCACTCAAAGAGAAAATAGCTCCAAGTGTCATGTGTCCAAATAAAAAATTTTTTTATAAGATTAAAGATAACTTACGCCTCCCATTTATCTACTCTTACATATTTTAAATGGTTAAGAGCACATATTTTTAATTTGAATTAACCTTTTTTGCATGCTCTACTATTATTTCTTCTTCATTAAACCAGGCATAAAGCGTAAGAAACATTTGATCTTTTCCGTCTTCATGCAGTGTCTGCAACTGAAAGTCTTGTTCTTCCTTTTTTTCTCCTGTCTTGGTGTCAGTTATTGTTCCTCTCCAATAGGTTCTAATAACATCATCATTTGTAAAATCTGCAACGTAACGGTCGTTAACGGTTAATGTGTTTTCATCTACTACAATTTTGTATTTATTTCCTTTAGAATCCGTAGAATAGTAAGTGCCTATATAGTCTAAAGCAGCTTTCTCCTGAGCTGAGGATGAGCTGTTGGGTGCTTCCTCGCTATCTGTGTTAACTTTACTTTTTATCTTCACATTAGCTATAGGTATTTCACATGAGTCCTGTATTGGTTCTCCATCGCCCGATATTAGCCAAATACTTACGGTTTCCACTTCATCAAGAGGAAGAGCCATTCCGCTTAATAACCAAGTAGCCTTACTATCATTAAAGGTAAAAGATAATATATCTTCATTTCGGGTGGAGTAACCTTTATTGGTAACGGAGTTGTGAAACAGCCCAAATTGTTCATCACCATTTTGAAATTTAAATGAAAGTGAAAAACCCTTTTTATGAGCTTTATCTTCTTCGTTACCTTCAAACTCCATTAGAAACTCCGCATCTTTATCCTTCTTGGCTATACCAGAAAATTTGTTTACTAAATCTCCCTCAACGATAACTGTTGTATTATCACCCTCCTGCTTAATTGTGATTGAAGGTGTTTTTTCATTTGTTGTATTTTCTATAGATGTGGGTGAAGTTGGTGCAGAAGAATTACCCTCGGCTTTATTGCCTGAAGGAGCGGTACTATTATTACCTCCACATGCTGTTAATGACAACATTAGAATTGCTGTTAAAACAAGTACTGATAATCTTTTACTCATAGATTCTGTCTCCAATCATTTTTAAATCATGTATTTTAGGGCTTTCGGTTTGGATGAATGTCATAATACCAATCCCAATCAATGCTTTTATCTGTAGGGTCACGGTCTGTTCGATGAAATACTTTTGTTTCATTATAATCTTGATGCCTGCTGATATGAGTTAACGTATCTGTTTTGGCATCGTATTCAAGGCGTTCTTCTGTTTCTACCCATCTCGTAGGATCATCGGGGTGGTTGATATCAGGGCAAGGGAATTTATCGGAAATAACCAGTAGCTCTCCCTCTTGCTCTAAGGTAATATCTGTGTCACGGGTAATTTTCGACCACCCACGATTGCCTTCTGAATCAATGATTTCGTCGTAAATGGCATCTAACGCAAATTCTTCTGCCTCATAGCCTCCACGTGCACGTACAGCTATTAAACTACCGTCATCTGCTTTCCAAACACCAACAAAGCTCTGCTCCTGCTCTGTCAGTGGCCGCACTTCAACTTCTTGATTTTTTGGTGGAGAATCCAATTTTGCATTCACATAATAGAATGTAAACATTCCACCAAGGATAACGCCAATCACTACGGGTATCGACAAAATAATGATTACAATTTTTACAACTTTTGATTTTATCAACCTTAACCCCTCCTTGTTTAACTGCACAACTAATCCTCACGGGAATCGTATACCTTATCTCCGAACTCATCATATCCTTCTGTCCAGGTATGTATTTGCTCATTTTTGTAAGCTGTTTTGCCGCCACTGGTTAAGCCCCCAACGAAAATCATATAAACAATCACAAGGGCAACACATATTATCGCCAACAGCAAGCCCCATGCAATTAATGCGCCGATCCAGCCGCAGACAAAATATAAAAGAACGGTTGTAAGCTTTATTTCATACAAAGGGAATTCGCATTTTTTCATTGTTTTTTCAACAGATTTGCTGATGATAAGATAACCTATCAGCAAACACAACCCATATGCCGGAACAGAAAGAAAAAGGGTGGTATCACTATGCCAAAGCCACTTGAAGAATTTAATTGGAATTAATTTTCCTAAAAATATCGGGATAAGCATGACAACCCCGCTTACTCCCATAACAAAAGGGTTTCCGATGGATAATAATTTTGTATGGTACTTACGCTTTAGCCGCTTGTTTTGGATGACAGCAAATGGAATAGCCACTAACATAAATTGCGTTATGACACAGGTACGATTAAAATTCCATCCCGCTATGCTGCCGCCCACAGATAAAATTAAAAGAAATATTGCAAAGGCAATTAGTTTCTTCGGCAGGGAAACTTTTAATAGAAATTCACCCGCACGCACGTAGGCAGAATCAATTTTTTCATTCCATTTGGCTTGTTGTTTATTTTTCATGTTTTATTTCTATTAAAATACAATTAATAGAGATTAATTATATTGACCCTTTCTGCATTTTTTTGTAATGTAATACTTGATTTTTTTACCACATACCCCCAATTTTATTGCTGTTGACATGGTGGCTCCCCCCCTATAATTACTATATGCAATTCTTTCACGTGAAAGAATTGCATATAGAGTAGCATATTTTTATGGAAAATTCAACCGGTATATATCAAATCGCCTATTATTTATAGATGGGGCTATAATACTTTATCATGTCAAAAGACTTGACCTGTTACATAATATATGGTAAATTATTTACACGTGTACGTAATGATAAAGAGTGAATAGCATTTATCAATATTCTATACGAATAAGTATTGCAGAAAAGGGGAATATCATGAAAAAAACAATAAAATTTTTATGGAATCTTCCTATAAAGTTTGTTTTAGCGATTCTCGCACTGGGATTAATTATTGCAGGGGCCTATTTAACAACTTTAGATTTTGATAAGAAAAGCGAAAACACAGAAAGCCAAATGGTGCAGGAATCAAATATAAAACAACCAGAAGATAATTTAGAGTCTTCTTCAAGCCAAAGCGTGCCGCAAGATAATACACCCAATTCTAATGAGCAGCCGGTATTAAAAATTGCATCCAATGTTAATGAATTGCCAAAGCATGAGCATGACGATGAGTATTTTAAACCCACAACGGATGATTATGTTATCATAGGCAGTAATCAAAGGCTGAAAATAAAAGAAAACAATAAAATTGTCACTTTTCCGGTAGTGAGATATGAGTTGCGCTGCTATAAAGAAAACGGAGAGGTTGATACCACATTCCATAAATATATATTCCAGAACGATAAGGATACAAAGTACTATCATGAATTTCAATTAAAAAACAATGATGTATACACAAGCCCCGATATAGTTGGCTATAGAAAAGCAACCGCTATAAGATTTGACAATCTGGTCTATTATTACATAGATACGTTCATTCGTGATTATAAGGACAGCTTAGAACTCACTTTATCAAAACAGTGGTTCTATGAGGACCTGGGACAAATCTATTTGTATTCTAAAGAACATCAGATACTGGATAGGACAAAAACTCAAAGTGAAATTGATTTAGATGCAAAATATATTCCCAAAGCTTCTGATGATTTTTTATATGTTGAAGCAGAGGATACTTTTAGTTATGGGGACTATAGAACAACCACGGAGATTCCTATTACGTATCAACATTATACATTTTATGATGATTACGGAACACAAATAGCCCGCTATTGTAAGTATATATGCCCAAACTCCGAAATTGCCCAGATGCTCCATCAACGAATTATTGATTGCAATGCTATTGTTCCTAAGGAGGACATAACACAATCTCTTGCAATAGAAGGCAATATCGTATACGAAACAGAAGATATGGCAAAAATCAAAAAAATTTGGGAAGCTACAATTCAACAAGTTACGGATATACGAACAAAAGATGAACTGGTGTTTTGCGAAGATAATAGTGACAGCCATTATTTATCAGCGCCTGAAAACTTTTTTTTACAACATCGTTCCGGGTACGTTCCTCCTGTTATAGAACACGATCAGAACAATAATCCCGACAATAGTTCAATACCGGATAATGATAATCCAGCCAATACCGAAAACAGTTCGGCTAAAAACCTGGGATACGATTGGTGGGATGGTGAATTTGAGACAGAGGAAAAGGAAAAGCTAAAATCACTGGAACCCATAGCGGCATTATCCTTAAAAAAATCAAACAGCTCTTTTAATTTATCGTTAAAAGTGATTGATGAGAATACGGCAGAGGAATGTTGGCTGTTTAGTGAATATGTTATGAAAAGTCAATTAGACAATAATATATTAAATAAGAAATGCGTATCGAGAGCAGGTGGAAGCAGCGATGTGTGTTACCTTATTATAGAGCCTATTTCCAAAGACAAAGCAAAGATTACCATTATAAAAGAAGACCAAATTGTATTTGAAAAAGAAGCTGTTAGAGTCGATAAATGAAACTTAAAATTCGATAAGAAGGGTATTTATAATGAAAAATAGAATAACCTGCAAAATAAACCTGAGTGTCATATTCATGATTTTTTGCCTTTTTGCTTTTCTTTTGTCGGGGTGCGGAATAGTTGATGAGATAAACGAAAAAAAGGCTGAAATTGTTGATGAATTATACAAACAAGACGCTAGATTTTATGATATTACCTGGGAGGAAGCAAAAGAAAAATATTTAATTTTAGAGTATATACCGAAACTAACCGATAGTATAGATTGTTTGGAAGAAGGAAAAGAAGGAATTACTATTAATTATAAAGCGGTTCAAGATTATAAAGAATTATGTAAGGAATTTGATTCCGTAATTGGTGAGATGGGCTATAATCAATATTATGATCATAAGATAGGCGACGAATTTAGTAAAGCATATCACACAAACTTGATCATTGATGGAAAAGAAGTTAAAAAAATTACAGCCCAGTTACTTTGTATTGTTGTATTTCTGGAAAAAAATTAGAATATACCGAAAGCTATAACGTTTATGTAAACCTTTATCTTAACGAGAGATCCACCTTTAAAAAAATGAAAGGTGGGATACAACAATGAGGTTTTCATCTTTAATCATACATAGTTTAAAGATTGTTTTACGTATATTTACTTACGCAGTAGGCCTATTACTTCTATTGAGCTTAATTGGTAATGATTTACGGTTTAAGCCAAGTAATTTATCAGAATTGCTCTATTCGTTTCATGATGTTCCGTTAAACGTAATATTTGAAAGATATTTTAAACATTTTTTCGATATTATGTTTAACTGCGCTACCATTGCAGGTTTTACAATGATTCCCTTTGCTTTTCGTCTTGGCTTTAAAGGGTTTCACGAGGCGTTTTAGCATGAGCTTGATACGGGTCATTATCGTATTATTAATACAGAAACAAACAAAGAGGTATACAGAGGGTACGATGGGCTTGAAAATGCTTTTATGGTTATTTTATCACGCATTATTGTCATCGGTATGATATTTTCACTATCTTTTATTTTAATACCAATTATGTTATTATGGGATATAGTAAAGCTGGTTATCATGATTGTTAACCTAATAAAAGGGAATGAGTAATGCACCGTTATTCTTTTTTATGACAATTGTGTTATCATCTCGGCTTATGTCTTAACAAACGAACCTAAACACAGAGGTAATCAATCATGGAAAAAAAGCCTACAATTAAAACGATTGCAAAAATTGCCGGCGTATCTCATGTGACGGTTTCAAAGGCACTGCGAGATGCTCCTGATATTTCTTCGCAAACTAAAGCCCGTATCGTTCAGATTGCAACGGATATAGGCTATACGCCCAATGCTGCCGCGAGAAATTTATCTACAAACAATTCCGGTACCATTGGCATGATTGTTCCGGCCATGGGAGAAAACACGGCTTATAATGCTATTTTTAATGAAATTAGTGCGGTTGCCGCTGAAAATGGTTATTGTGTAATGCTAGGCAGCAGTCATCGTGACATTGAGCTTGAAAAAAAGCATTGTAAAATGATGGTGGAAAATCGTGTAGGGGCGCTTATTGTTGCCTCCTGTACCAGTGATGTTTCACACATTAAAGATATCTGCAAAAATATGATACCGGTTTTGTTTGTGGGAGGCAAAACCGACCCGAATGAAAAATACTCCATGCTTTGCGATTATCGTTATAGCGCCACTCTTGCGGTTGAACATCTGTATAGCTTAGGACATAGAGATATTGCCTTTTTTGCCTATGGACCGGATAACCTGACCATACGGCAAAAGGAAGAAGGTTTTGTTACTGAAATGTCAAAGCGCGGGCTGCCTCCAAAAATATTCAAAACAGGACATGCTTCAAACACTCTTGCTGCCGGCATGGAGCTGACGGAGCAACTTATTGCACAAAACAATTTGCCAACAGCTATCTGGTGTGCCAGTGATTTAATGGCTGTCGGTGTGATAAATGCACTTAAGTCACATGGTTTGTCTGCACCGGAAGATGTTTCTGTAATAGGACACGATGATTTATACTTTGATTTGTTCCCCGATATTACATTGACAACATTGCATACACCTATGGCGGAAATTGGAAGAGCAGCCGTTAACCTTGCTTTATCGCTGATGAATTGTGAAAAGGAAGTAGAGTCCAGACAGCTATTTCGCACTTCGCTGGTTGTTCGCCATACAACTGGAAACTGTAAATGACAAGAGCCTGTGAACAATGAAATTTGTTCACAGGCTCTATCTAATAACCTATCAATGATGCAAGTAGAGTTAACAGTCCTCCAGTTAAAATATAGATGCCAACCAATGGAATATAGAAATGAATCCATTTTTCGTAAGGCTCCTCTGCTACAGCAAGAACACCATTCAAGGTTGTAGAAATAGGCGAAGCCAGATTTGTCAGTCCATCGCCCAACTGGAAGGCGAAAACTGCCGATTGTCTGCTAATTCCCAATGTATCTGCCATAGGTGTTAAAAGAGGCATAACAAGTGCTGCTTTTGCTGAACCAGAGGTTACCAAAAAATTGATACTTGCATTGAACACAAACATCCCTAAGAGCTGAATTTGTAAAGGAAGATAGCTAATCCCCCTTGTCATAGAATGAGTAATGGTATCCATGATATTTCCGTCCATTAAAATAATGCGAATTGTTGCAGCAATTCCAATAATAAGAACACCTTTCATCATCTTTTTGCAGCCTTCTGTAAATGTTTCACAAATATATGATGGTGCAAATCCACTACTAAGCCCCATAATTGTTCCAGTAATTAGAAACATTACAACGATGTCACTTGTTCCCCAGCCTAATTTTGAAATGCCAAAGGTTAACATAATAAACGATAACACAAATTCAGTGACCGCCAGCTTTTGTCTTAGAGCCATGTTCTTCTTGTGTTTAGTTGCATTTTGCTGAGGTACCCTGTGTTTTGAGGCATAATACATCAAATATAGACTGGTTACAAGATTCAACACCAACAGCGTAACCCATCTAAGCCCAGCACCCGAATAAAGCGGAATTTCTGCTATCATCTGTGCAGTTCCAACGCTGAAAGGGTTGAATATGCCGGCTGTAAATCCGGCATTGGTACCCAGTGCAACCATTGCCATTCCGCACATTTTAGGAATACCAAGTTCTTTTGCAGCAGCAATCCCAATTGGTACAAATACCACTGAAGCTGTAGTAAGTCCCATAGTAAAACCAAATATAGAAAATAAGCATACAAATATTGGGATAATCCATAGCTCCCTACTTTTTATGTGAGAAAGTAAACCTTCACATAGAACAGACAAACACTCCGTTTTCAAAATCACTTCAAAGGTGCCGCCTATAAGTAAAATAAAAAATATTAACGATGAAGTTTTTGCAGAAGAAAGGGCTTCATAAAATTTATGAAATATTAAATATGGTGCAATTGGTGTATTTTCTACCTTGTAATAGCTTCCGGAAACCACAAGAGTTTGTTTCGTTGCCTCATCAAAGACGCAATCAAATTGTCCGGCAGGAATAATATAAGTCATCAGGCAAGCCAGCAATACTAATAAAAGTAAAATAATATATGTATGAGGAATTATTTTATTCTTCATTATTTCACCTGCCTTAAAATGTAATTTGGTTAATATTATATCATGATTTTGGTAGTAACTCAATGTAATATAAAGCTAACTTTATGAAACACTTTATTCTTGAACCTTAAAATTCATATATTCAAAACTGTCCCATAATCTCCATATACTCAAAGTCAGAAAGCTCTCCTTTTTGGTTTTGCTCCATGTAAGATACAGCGAGTGCCACTTGCTTGTTCCATTCATCAACTGATAGCTTGCCACGGTTTTTTCGTGTTTTCAATCGGTTATAAACTTTGTCGTACTCTTGCTGAGCAGGGGTACGCTTTTCTTTTTTCTGTGTTTCTTTAATATGAGCACCAATATCACGACAGGTTTTTGTATCACCCTTTTTCTTTTGGTTAGGTGCGATATTGGAACAATAGCAAGTGTTATGTCCCGACAACAGCAAAAAGTATTTTCCACAGTTATGACACTTGCGTGGACAATGCCCATTCATTAGGGCTCTGAAGAAATCCAAGTGTAAAAATGCACCCATGCTTTTAAATACAATGCGTTCAGCAATTAAATATTCTTTTTCATTTTCGGGATTACGCATAGGAGCATACTCAATGCCGACTTCTCTTGTCTGTGTAAAATTAAAGCTTGGTAAAGGCGGCATAGTCATACGGATTTCATTCAAAAGCTTTGTATCTGTAAAAAAGCTGAAAACTCCAACAGCATAATGTTCCTCATTGCGTTTATTTAATTTTTCAAAATACAAATCCAGCATCACTGAAATATATTTTTTGAAAGCAATAGTTTCATCAATAATAGAAATTAGCTTGAAAATAAAGTGATACAATACTTCACCTTGATGAGTGGTTCTATCAATCATTGCCTTAAAACCTTGCTGTTGAGAATTAAAAATATCAACGAGCATGGAGTGCCCAAACTCTTTATCAATTAAATAGTAAAACGGCGGTAAGGTAATCGCCAAGTCTAAAACCTTGTTTAACTTGTTCTGTATTTCAGTAACGGTTGCAAGGTCTTTTTTTATGCGCGAATCAAATAAGGTCTGCATTGCACCTACAAGAGCATTGCGACTGCTGTTCATTTCAACTAAATAGTCATCACTTAAATTTAAGATATCAGTTGTACATTGCCCCAAAGGAATTTTGTTGCCGTTAATCAATATTTGATTTTTCCAAAACATCAAGGTGAATTCCTGCAATGTATTCACCTTTTCGTTTCTTCCTTTTCTTCCCTCAATCATAAAATTACCTCTTTTGTATCAGATGAATTTTTGAGATGTACCTGACCTTGCGATACACCTCCAAAAGCTATTGAAAAGTTTTTAAAATCTGTTACTATTATTGTATCAGATATATCTTAAAATATCAATCAGTAACTTTGTATCTTGAAAATTGAATGATTGTCTAAAGGTGATACGGTTGCCACGACCTCGAAAGAGCGAGCGACGGAAACGACGGAGAAAACCTCGGTTAGGAACTGCTTTAGGTAGAACGACGAAACTGAAAATCAAAAAAGGAGAATGCAAATGAAAAACAAACTTGAAACCATGGATGCAGAAACTCTAATGACCACACCACTTGAACAACTGAAATTTATTGTAGATGGACTCATTCCACAAGGACTGCACATTTTAGCAGGCTCACCGAAAATCGGTAAGAGCTGGCTGTCGCTGTGGATTTGCTTACAGGTTGCAAAAGGCGAAAAGGTTTGGAGTTTTGAAACTTGCAAGAGCGAAGTGCTCTATCTCTGTCTTGAAGATAGCTTTGCGAGAATACAAAACAGGCTATTTGAAATTACAGATGATGCACCGCCTAATCTTCACTTTGCAATTATGAGCGACACCATCGGAAACGGTTTGGAAATTCAGATTGAAAACTTTATCAAGGAACATTCTGAAACAGGCTTAATCGTAATTGATACATTACAAAAAGTTCGCAGCAATACTTCTGCAAATGTAAATCCCTATGCCGCCGACTACGATGACATCAATGCACTGAAACAAATTGCTGATAAATATAAGATTGCGATTGTTTTGGTTCATCACCTTAGAAAAACAGGTGACAGTGACCCACTGAATATGATTTCCGGCACCAGTGGCATCGCCGGCGGTGCTGATACCAACTTTGTTTTACAAAAAGACAAGCGAACTGAAAATACGGCAATGCTCATCTGCACAGGACGTGATACTGAACAACGAGAATTGTTTTTGGAATTTAATAAAGACAGTTTTCTTTGGGAACTTCGTGAACCAATTGAGGTGGAGCAGAAAAAAGTTTATGAGGTGATTATTCTTCTTTCTGACTTTATCAAATCGGTTAAAAGTTTTACCGGAACAGCAACGGAACTTGCAGAAAAGCTTAAAGAGTTTAACCAAACAGAATGTTCGCCACCAATTTTAAAAAAGAAGATTATTAAGCACATGAGTTATTTAACGGAAAACAACATTTCATATTCCGAAAATAGGACATTTGAAAGACGAGAATTTACACTTGTTTATGATGGTAAAAAGTGAAAATGACGGTATGACGGTTGAAAACCTCCCCCTAAATTTGCCGTCTTTGCCGTCAGCACCGTCAGCAAAGAGTAATCTCGCCACCGTTGCCACCTGTTCGCCCCTTTGTGCCGAGAATGACGATGGGGTGGACTAATGCCCACCCATACAAATAAAACGCAAATTAACCCACCGTTGCGGACAACTTTGGATTTGCACCGATTTCAGATTAGCAGAGGAGCTTTGAGTTGCGAAATCCTACCCTTTAGGGTAGGGCGAGCATAGCGTCCGCCTATACGGCGGCCACTGCTCGGCGGGAGACCCGCACCCCTTTAGAACGAAGAAATGACATATCAATGTGAAACGGAGGAATTGAATGAAACAAACAAAAGACAAGAATTACGCATTTAGGATATCTGCAAAAGACTTAGACACTATCAAAAAGAAGTCTAAAAAAGCAAAGTTGACAGTTACCGAATATATTACACAGTCGGCATTAGGCAAAGAAATCATAATTATAGATGGACTTCCCGAGATAGTAAGTCAGTTAAAAAAGATAGGTAATAACCTAAACCAGTTGACAATGCTCAGTCACCAAGGTGTGATTAACACAGTTAAACTTGATGAAACCGAGGAAAGTCTAACCGCAATCTATTGGAAAATTAACGAACTGACAAAGGTGGTGGATGAGCGTGGCAGTGTTTAGTGCAGTCAAAAACAAGAAGCAAACCAAGGGAGCAATGGCTGGGGTTCTTAATTATATCTCGGACAGCAACAAGGTTTACTACAACGATATACCTTTAAGGACAGGCATCAACTGCAATTATTACAGTGGCTTTGCTGAGATGTGCCTCACCAAACAGCAGTACAAGAAAGATGATGGCAGACAGTTTTATCAATTTGTGCAATCCTTTCCCGAGGAAGACGATGTCACTCCATTGGAGGTTCATCAAATTGGTTTGGAACTTGCACAGAAACTGTTCCCCGATTTTGAAGTTATGGTTGCCACACACTGCAATACCAAGCACCCCCACAATCACATTGTGGTAAACTCTGTCAGCTTCAAAACAGGCAAAAAGCTACATCAAAATCACGATGTTATAATGGAGCAACGAATGGTCAATGACCAAATTTGTATGGCACATGGGCTGATGGTTTTAGAGCCTTACCAAAAATTGAAACGAGGACAAGCTATAAAGCAAAAAGAATATCGCGCAGCCCAACGAAATCAAAGTTGGAAGTTACAACTTATTGCCGCCATTGAAGATGCTCTTTTATATTCCATTGATAGAGAAAGTTTCATTCACAATATGGAATATGAGGGTTATGAGGTCAACTGGAGCGATAGGAGAAAATATATCACCTACACCACTCCCGAGGGTTATAAGTGCCGAGATAACAAGCTACACGATGACACTTATTTCAAGAAAAATTTAGAAAAGTTATTTATATTCAGACAAGAAACAGGTTTTAAACCTCTTACCTATGAGCTACCGGAGGGATGGTTGGGTGAAATGCAAGCACACTATGGACTTACCGAAGATGTAATTTCACTGGGCAAAAACCTTGAAAGCGTTGGTGATACCCCACCACCAATTACCCCAAAAATTTGGACAGACAGAAAACAAAAACAACGTGAAAACTTGAAAAAGCTTGCGGCAGGTCACAAAATTCAAAGTGAGCAAGAACAAGATTTTGAAATGAGAATGTATTAAAGGAGATTAACGATATGAGAAATGAAAAACAAATTGCACAGCATTATTTGAGAACCAAAATTTTAGGCGCTTATGAAACTACCGATGTTATTTGGCAAAGTGATAGCAAGGGTAATTTGCGAAGAACCTTCGATGACAGTTTTGTTTATTCTGATAATAACCACCACACCATAGAGCGTGATATGGAGGTGGACGGAAAAGTGTTCCGAGTACATTCCGTATTCCCGATAAAGAGTACCTCCACTCCAACTAAAAAAATATTAAAAATCATTGAAAGTGATTGTGAAAAATCTCTTAAAAATGCTTGATTTCAGTAGACTTGTGCAAGCTGTTACGGTATGTTTGAATTGCCGTATTCAGTTTGCCACAGAAGAAAAGGAGGATTTTTAAGTATGGCAAACAACGAAAAATATACAATACTTTACGGAAGATTAAGTCAAGAAGATGAGCGTGAGGGTGAGAGCAACAGTATAGGAAATCAACGAATGATGCTCCAAAAGTATGCCGAGGAGAAAGGTTTTGAAAACACCAAATTTCTGTTTGATGATGGTTACAGCGGTACTAACTTCAACCGACCTGCTTGGAATGAAATTATGGAACTCATTGAAAGCAATCAAGTGGAAACGCTGATTATCAAAGATATGAGTAGGCTTGGCAGAGATTATCTGCAAATAGGTAACTTGATGGAACACACTTTTCCCAACTTTAATGTAAGGCTTATCGCAATCAATGATGCAGTTGATACCCTATATGGAGACAACGATTTCACGCCGTTCCGAAACCTGTTTAACGATTTCTATGCAAAAGATTGCAGTAAAAAGATACGAGCAGTCAAAAAAGCACAGGCTGAACGAGGAGAAAGAGTTGCTACAAGGCCACCTTATGGGTATAAAAAGGATGCTGAAAATCCCAAAAAACTTGTGATAGATGAGGATGCAGCTGAGGTTGTAAAGTATATCTTCAAGCTGTGCTCCGAGGGTAGAGGTCCAAGTCAAATTGCAAGGCAGTTAACCGAAGAACAGATTGTAAATCCAAGTAACCATTATTTTAATATGACAGGTGTAGCTCTTACAAATCTAAACACGGAAAAAGCAACAGTTTGGAATAGCCGAACCGTTCTCGCTATCATTGACGATGAAACCTATCTTGGACATACAATAAGTATGAAATACACAACAGCATCTTACAAAAACAAAAAGCGTATTTTACGTCCTGAAAATGAATGGTTAAGATTTGAGAATACTCACCAATTCATTATCGAGAAAGAACTATGGAATATTGCCCACGATGTCAGAAAAAGCAAAAAGCGTTCCAGAAAAGATATGGATGAACCCAATCCCTATTCCGGAATGATATTCTGTGCCAACTGCGGTGAACCTTTGGTTCTCCATCGTGCTCATACAATGGAAGAAAGCAAAAATAATTTTATGTGTTCCAAGTACAAAAGGTTTGGCAAGGAAAAATGTACTGCTCATTACCTCAGACAAACATTGCTTGAAAAGGTTATATTAGATGATTTGAAAAGAGTTACGCACTTTGCAAGACAGGACGAAGCCTTATTCGCACAGTATGTCAATGAGAAAAATACTGCCGAAACAAGAAAAGAAATCACTCGTCTGCAAAAAGAAATTGATGTCATGAAAAAGCGTGACCTTGAGTTGACAGCCTTATTTAAGCGACTGTATGAGGACAATGTACTTGGCAGAATTCCCGATGAACATTATAGAACACTGTCGGAGCAGTACATCTTAGAGCAGAAAACTTTGAGAGAAACCATTCCACAGTCAGAAGAGCATATGACAAAACTCAAGAATTCACTTACCAATGTGGATAGGTTCATTGAGAAAGCAAAAAAATATACAGACCTCACAGAGTTGACTCCGGAGATACTGCATATATTTATTGAAAGGATTGAGGTTGGCGAAAGAGCCGAGAAATACTCACGCACTGCACCACAAGATATTTGGATTCACTATCGTGACATTGGAATGTTAAATGATGTGAAAAAGCAATTTGATATTCTGTCACAAGAAGAAATGTTCGGTACGGATGAACTGTATGCATGGGATGACGGCTTACAGCCTGCGATTTAAAGACAGCAAAAGGCAGACAGCCGAAACTGTCTGCCTAATATGCCCCATTTAAGGTGGGTTCACAAATTGTCCTTGTGAACACGCGCCCAAGACCAGCTCCGTTTTTTTTGTAAACGACATCGTGTACCTTGCAGGTTTCAGTCGTTGACCTGTCAGGTCGGGCGGTAGTTTTCGATGCGTTCCGAAATAGAAAGGCGCACATAAATGTCTGCATACGAAGAGGCTGGAATATTTTCCAGATAATTGGGCGTAAAATTTTTGGTAACTCCCTTCTGTCTTAGAATATCGATTGCTTTATTGTAGGCAATGGCGGCTTCCTCGGCTGTCTTGTAGGTGCCGATCACATAGTTTCCGTTTAAGTGGATAAAGGCTTTGTAAAGGGTGCGGTTTCCTTTCAACAAAGGGCTAACCCCATGATAGGAATTAAGTATTTCGATATTCTCATATCGGAAATCAGTAGGATCACCATTTACAAAGCGGTAATCCCTGCCTGCAACACCATAGTTCTTAATGCCGTATCGGTTTAAGATATTTACCTGCATGCCATAGTCAGCGACAAAGAGATGTCCCCCCCGCTTCATGATCTTATGTTTTGCATAATAGAACAGATCATCCAGATCAAACTTTAAGATAAGTTCCGGATTCAGGTAATATTCCAGATATCTTTTCCGCACATAAATCGGTGTGGAAAGATAAATTTTATTGTCCCTGAAGTTATTTAATATAATCCATTTCTCGAAGGAAATTTCCTGCGCTGTACCATAGTCTGTTATGGTCAGAACCGGAGAATGCAGCAG
Organism: Clostridiales bacterium; assembly: GCA_012520645.1. GTDB lineage: Bacteria > Bacillota > Clostridia > Lachnospirales > Lachnospiraceae > JAAYNV01. Next base: position 36,706 of record JAAYNV010000027.1, read on the forward strand.
CCGGTCTGCATCCAGATAGGAAAGGTGCGCAGCTTCAGGTGTTGAAAAACTTCCCAGACTAATATGTTTACCACGAAAGGTGATAGAGGAACGGTAATAAGTGCTGCCGTTCTTCTTTTTTTGCCGGATAGACTCCGGGTAACTGAGTCGGATTCATAACTAACTCCTTTAAAGAAACACTTATGTCTTTTATTATAACATATTTTCAGGACAGACCGCATAAAATATGTCTGGGGGAATTTTTTGGACGAGGAGTGTAAGATGTATAAGAGATATGGAATAGGACTTTTGACCATGCAGGTATTGCTTGCCTGTTTTTTTGCCGTAAAAGGAATTGAAGTGAACCGTATTGCGGCAACGCCTGCTTTTCAGCTCCGGTTTGCGGAGGATTTTGCACCGGTAGAGAAAACGAGTCTTACGGGAATGACTCTGAAGGCATCTTCTGGACAACGGGTCGTGGACTATCAGGTCATGGAGCGGACAAGAGTATTGTCCAGAAAGGATTATGAAGTGCTGCTTCGTATTGTGGAGGCGGAAGCAGGCTGTGAGGACATAAAGGGCAGGATATTGGTTGCCAACGTGGTACTCAACCGGGTGGAGAACGATGCCTTTCCGGATACGGTGGAAGCCGTTGTATTTCAGCGTGAGAATGGAAGATGTCAGTTTTCCCCGATCAGTGATGGAAGATATTACTCGGTTCAAATCAGTGAAGAGACAAAAGAAGCAGTGAACCGTGCACTTGGTGGAGAGGATTATTCCCAAGGAGCATTATACTTTGCAGCAAGGCGGTATGCGGATCCGGAAAGGATGCGATGGTTCGACACCCATTTAACTCGACTCTTTTGTTATGGCGGACATGAGTTCTTTAGCTGATAATAAGGTTCTTTCGGCATTTTACAAGGGTTTTTAAGTTGCAGGACAAAGTCTGATGTGATACAATGAAGTCTAACAATGTCAATATGAACTTTAATTTGGAGGAGTAAGTGATGGATTTATTGTATAGGAGCACCAGAGGCAGCGGACAGCCGGTAAAGGCATCTCAGGCAATTTTAAAAGGTTTGTCTGAGGACGGAGGTTTATTTGTGCCGGATCAGATACCAGCGCTTGATAAAAGCATGGATGAGCTTGCAAAGATGAGTTATCAGGAGACCGCATATGAGGTCATGAAGCTTTTTCTGACAGACTTTACAGAAGAAGAATTGAAGGAGTGTATTACCAAGGCATATGATTCTAAGTTCGATACAGAGGTCATTGCACCACTTGCAGAGGCAGATGGAGCATATTATCTGGAACTGTTCCATGGTGCGACAATCGCGTTTAAGGATATGGCATTATCCATACTTCCGCATTTACTGACTACATCAGCCAGAAAAAATCAGGTAGAAAATGAAATCGTTATTTTGACAGCAACCTCCGGTGATACTGGAAAAGCAGCATTGGCCGGTTTCGCGGATGTAGAGGGGACAAGAATTATTGTTTTTTATCCGAAGAACGGCGTCAGCCCGATTCAGGAGAAACAAATGGTAACCCAGAAGGGGGACAATACATATGTTGTGGGTATCCACGGTAATTTTGATGATGCCCAGACCGGAGTGAAAAAGCTGTTTGCAGACAAAGAGCTGGAAGGAGAAATGGCACAGAAGGGATTCCAGTTTTCCTCTGCCAACTCCATCAATATCGGACGTCTGGTACCACAGATCGTGTATTATGTATATGCGTATGCAAGACTTTATGCAGAAGGCAAGGTCGCAAAGGACGAGCCGGTCAATGTGGTAGTGCCGACCGGAAACTTCGGAAATATTTTAGCAGCATTTTATGCAAAGAATATGGGTCTGCCGATTGCAAAGCTGATCTGTGCATCCAATGACAATAAGGTATTGTATGACTTTTTCCAGACAGGAGAGTATGATAAGAACAGAGAATTTGTACTGACAACTTCTCCTTCTATGGATATCCTTATTTCCAGTAATCTGGAGCGGCTAATTTACCGTATTGCCGGAAATGATGCAGAGAAGAATGCAGGCTTTATGGCAGAACTGAATGGGGACGGAAAATACAGCATTACGGATGATATGAAAGCACAGCTTGCCGATTTTTACGGCAACTATGCAACAGAGACAGAAACGGCAGAAAAGATCAAGGAGCTCTATGAAAAGACGGGCTATGTGATCGATACGCATACGGCAGTTGCAGCAGTAGTGTATGATAAGTATAAGGCGGCAAATGGGGATGGAAATACAACAGTTATTGCTTCCACCGCAAGTCCTTATAAGTTTACAAGAAGTGTCATGAATGCAATTGACAGCAAATATGACAGCTATACGGATTTTGAATTGGTGGATGAGCTTTCCAGAATTTCAGGTACAGAGGTACCAAAGGCGATCGAAGAAATCCGTACGGCTCCGGTGCTGCATGACCATATTTGTGAAAAGGATGAAATGAAGGATGTAGTAAAGAAGTTTTTGGGTATATAATGTAGAAGAATATGGGGGAATTTGGGGATGATGAAACATATTCTTATGGTGGACAGCATGGTGCAAAACCGGAAACATGTCATTGATATTCTGGGGGAATATTATAAAGTTTCTGAGGCATGTTCCGGTGAAGAGGCACTGCATAGTTTAGAACAGGTAAAACCGGATCTTATTCTGTTAAATACAGATATGCCGGTTATGGACGGTTACGAGACGATGGAATGTATCAAGGAAAATGAAAAGACTGCAGATATTCCGATCGTCTTTCTCATGGAGGTTTCAGAGCAGGAAGGAGAAATACGGGGACTGGATATGGGGGCGATGGATGTCATCTGTAAGCCTTTTGATCCGGCTGTTTTTGTGAGCCGTATTCAGCGTGTACTGCAGATTGATGCAACCAGAAAAAATCTGGAAATGGCTGCCAGACAGGACGTTTTGGCTGGACTCTGGAACAGGAAGTATATGGAGGAAATGATAGAACGGCTTGCCAGAAGCAATAAAGGATGTTTCTTCCTGTTGGATCTGGATAATTTTAAGTGGGCAAATGACCATCTGGGACATATTGCAGGGGATGAACTTTTAATCGATTTTGCAAGAGGAATTGAGAATAGTGTGGAGAATGGAATCGTCAGCCGGATTGGCGGCGATGAGTTTGCTGTGCTGCTGCCTGATATTCATGAGCAGAAGGAGGCAGAACAGGCAGCGGAGCTTATGAAGCGGGAGACGGAGAAACGTATCTGCAATATGGGAAAGTGTGGAGAATATGTATCTGTGTCAATTGGCATTACCGCACTTTCAGAAGAGGGCAATACTTTCCGAAAACTGTATAATCAGGCAGATAAGGCGCTCTATTATGTAAAGCAGAATGGAAAGCGGGGATATCATTTTTATAGTCCGGTGCGCAGTACGGACTATATGTGTGAGGAAAAAGGCGTTGCAGCAGACTTAGAGCAGATTCAGGAGATGGTTCGGGAAAAGTCAGCCCGAAGAGGTGCGTACGTAGTAGAACAGGATGGGTTTAAAAGTATTTATCAGTTTATTGCCAGATATATCGAACGAACCAGACAGGAAGTTCAGATTTTGCTTTTGACACTGTATCGTGAATCCAGAGAGAGTGAGGATGCCATGTGTATGGAACGTGCCATGGGAATGTTGGGTAAAGAAATTACGCAGCATCTTCGTAAAGGAGATATTTCAAACCGTTTCAGCAGTTCCCAGTATGTTGTGATAGTGATGGATGCCTCGACAAAGAATGGGAAAGTGGTAGCGGAACGTATTATTCAGAATTATAATGTCAAAAACGGACCAGAGGGAATTGCGCTTCGTTATGATATACGGAAAATCAGTACGAATGGAGAAAAGTAATGGATTACAATATATTTGATGTGCTTATTGTAGGCAGTGGTCTTTACTTGATTTACGCTGCCATTGCTATGAAGAAGACCGGAAAGGTGCCGGGCGTTATGCTCAGTAAAGGTGTGGATGTCAAAAAGACAGCAGATGTATCAGGATTTATCAAGGATGCTTTTTGGAAAACGATTGTAATCGGTATTGTCAGTGTGCTGGCAGGTGGAATCGGATTGTACAGTAATTATAATGCCGGTCTGGGTTGGCTTTATACTGCTGTGATACCGGTCTATGCGGTGGCCCTTATGTTATATGGTTATTTGATGGTAAAAGCACAGAAGAAGTATCTGCAGATTTAAAATGCAGACAGGGTAAAAAAATGTTGGTATAGCAGAAAAAGGAGTTTGGAAGCAGTGAGTAATATGAGCTGCTTCCAAACTCCTTTTTGGTTATATAGGGTAGAATCTCAAGTTTTGAAATAAAATCCGGTGAATTCAGCCAATCTAACGATCGCTCATACGGATATAATCGCGATCTTCCCCGATCGGTTTATAAGCCGGGCGGATAATTTTACCGTTGTTAGCGAGCTCTTCCAAACGGTGGGCGCTCCAGCCCACAATGCGGGCAATGGCAAAAATCGGTGTGAACAGTTCCTGCGGCAGTCCCACCATATTATAGACGAAGCCGGAGTAAAAATCTACGTTAACGCTGACACCTTTGTACATCTTCCGTTCCTCCTGAATAACGATAGGAGCAAGCTCTTCTACAAGAGAGTAGAGTGCAAATTCCTTTTGCAGTCCCTTTTCTTCTGAGAGCATTTCTACAAAACGCTTGAAAACAACAGCACGTGGGTCGGATTTTGAGTAAACGGCATGACCGACTCCATAAATCAGACCGGCATGGTCAAAGGCTTCCTTGTGCAGAAGTTTTTTCAGATAATCGGCTACCTCATCCCGGTCAGTCCAGTCAGAAATCTTTTCTTTCATATCCTCGAACATGCGCACAACCTTAATATTTGCACCGCCGTGGCGGGGACCCTTTAAGGAACCGATTGCGGCTGCCATTACGGAGTAGGTATCGGTCAGGGTGGAGGTTACTACATGGGTCGTAAAGGAGGAGTTATTTCCACCGCCGTGCTCCATATGGAGTACCAGGGCAATATCTAAAAGCTTAGCCTCCAAAGGTGTATAGGCGCTGTCCGGACGCAAAATATGAAGGATGTTCTCAGCTGTGGAAAGCTCCGGCTGCGGAGAGTGGATATACAGACTGTTGCTGTCATGATAATGGCTGTATGCCTGATAACCGTAAATAGAAAGCAGCGGGAACAGACTGATGAGCTGCAGACACTGTCTAAGTACATTAGGCAGTGAGGTATCGTCAGCACGGTCATCATAGGAGTATAGTGTCAGAACGCTTCTGGCTAATGTGTTCATCATATCCTTGCTTGGAGCCTTCATAATGATATCACGCACAAAACTGGTTGGAAGTGTGCGGTATCCGGCAAGCATGGAGGAAAAGTTTTCCAGTTCCTGTTTATTTGGCAGCTTATCGAACAACAAAAGATAAGAGACCTCCTCAAAACCAAAGCGGTTTGCCCGGGTAAAACCGTTTACCAGATCCTGTACATTATAGCCCCGGTAAAAAAGTTTTCCGTGGGCAGGTACTGCTTCGCCGTTTATGATTTCGGAAGCGCGTACGTCAGAAATGTTGGTCAGACCAGCCAGTACTCCCTTGCCGTTTAAGTCTCTTAATCCTCTTTTTACCTCATATTTTGTAAATAATTCGGTGTCAATAATTCCAGCCTGTTCACTCAGCTTTGCCAGGCGGATAATTTCAGGTGTGATGTCGGAATAAGTGTTGTGATCCATCAAATTGCTCCCCTTTCTTCATGCAGTTATGTACAAACATAGTTGAATATTTATGCGGTGAAATCCATTCCATACGTTCAAGAAGTATGATTCCCGATAAGAATAACTGTATATTAATTATATAAGAATGAATATATAAAATGAAATGTAAACTCATCATAACATACAAAAAGGATGAGTGACAAGTAAATGAACAGATGTTTCAGAAAAAATTTAGAAAAGGCATTGTCAATGTGGGAAAATATATTAGAATAGTAGAAAAGCGGCACGATATGCAGACTGCGTGTCAAATAGAGTGCAGGGAAGGTTGTGGAGAGCAGAATGGAAAATCAAGTGATAAAAACACGGCTAAAGGCGTTTCGGGAACGAATGAAAGAGGCGGGAATTGATTATTATATGGTTCCAACTGCAGATTTTCATCATTCAGAATATGTAAGTGATTATTTTAAAGCAAGGGAATTTCTGTGTGGGTTTAGCGGTTCTAATGGAACACTTGTGGTGGGAGAAAATTGGGCGGGACTCTGGACGGACGGCAGATATTTTATTCAGGCGGCAGCAGAACTTGAGGGAACCGGTGTAACCCTGTTTCGCATGCTGGATGAGGGAGTACCGACCATAGAGGAATATCTGGAGCAGAATATGCCGGAAGGGGCAGTTCTTGGTTTTGACGGACGCGTACTGGAGATGGCACGGGGAAAACGACTGGAGGAGAAGTTGGCATGGAAGGGTATTCGTTTTTCTTATGAAACGGATCTGACAGATCTTATCTGGAAGGAAAGACCGGATTTTCCCTGCGGACAAGTGAGCGTGCTGCCTAAGGATTTTGTCGGTAAAAGTATAACAGAGAAACTTTCCCAGGTAAGGCAGCAGTTTACAAAAAATGGTGCGGCAGCTCTTTTTTTAAGTAAGCTGGATGATATTATGTGGCTGTTTAACATACGCGGTTGTGATGTGGAATGTAATCCGGTGGCATTGTCTTATTCATATATTACGGAGCAGAAGGCAGTGCTGTTTTTACAGAAAGGAGCGGTTACAGAGGAACTTTTGAATTATTTTACAGACTATGGCGTGGAGGTCAAGGAATATGATTCGGTATTTCGGGTTTTGGAGCAGGTGGGAGAGGGGATAAAAATCCAGTTGGATCCTGCTAACAGCAGCTACGCAGTATATAAGACGTTGGAAAGGAAAGCAGAACTGATAGAGAAGTCAAATCCGACAGAACTTTTAAAGGCAGTAAAAAATGAAACAGAGCTTGCACATATGAGAGAGGTATACAAAAGGGACAGTGCGGCAGTCTGCAAATTTATCTATTGGCTTAAAAAAAATATTGTCACACAGGAGCTGACAGAGGTCAGTGCAGCAGAACATCTGGACGGTCTGCGCAGGGAAATTGACGGCTTTTTAGATCTGTCCTTTCCCACCATAAGCGGCTATGCGGAGAATGCGGCCATGATGCACTATGAGGCGACAAAAGAGTGTCATAAGGTGCTAAAGAGTGAAGGAATGCTTTTGGTGGATTCCGGCGGGCAGTATCTGGGGGGAACGACGGATGTGACCCGGACAATTGTACTGGGAAAGATCAATGACGAGATCAGGCGGCATTATACGGCAGTCGTAAGCGGGATGCTTCAGCTTTCCGCTGCAAGTTTCCTGCATGGCTGTACAGGGCGGAATCTGGACATTTTAGCGAGACAGCCGCTCTGGGATCTGAATATAGATTATAAATGTGGAACCGGACATGGAATCGGTTATATTCTGAATGTGCATGAAGGTCCACATAATATCCGATGGCGTTTTGCAGATGGGATGAAGGAGGCAGTGCTGGAAGCCGGTATGGTCGTGACAAATGAGCCGGGTGTCTATATCGAAGGAAGTCATGGAATACGTATTGAGAATGTACTTGTGGCAGTAAACGGTAAGAAGAACGAAGATGGGCAGTTTATGCACTTTGAAACATTGACATTTGTTCCGATTGATCTGGATGGCATAGAGCCGTCCTGTATGACAGAAGAAAATAAGAAGAGACTGAATGCTTATCACAGACAGGTACGGGAGATTATGACACCATATCTGGACCAAGAAGAAGCAGAGTGGCTGGCACAGGTAACAAGACCTGTCTGACGGACGGATTCTGTATGTTGCGGGTGAAGTGTAAAAAAACGATAAAATTTCTGAAACGTGGCAAATTTTGCAGGTATATTATTGACTTTTGTTCCCCGTTTTGAGATAATACTAACGGTGTACTGGCACAGACCGGTATACAGAAAGTAAATTATCATGAAGCCGGAGAAACGGCTGCATGATATAAATACACACTATAATAAGGAGGACGTAATATGTCAACAAAAGCGTATTATCCGTTAAATGAGATCGGTGCTGGAAAGCCGGGCTTTTCCAAGACCCGTTCTATCATTGAAGCAGCTTTCTACGGAAACAATGTGGTAAAAGTAAACACATTGAAGGAAGCTTATGAATTAGCAAAGAATTCTCCGGGAACTGTTGTAACAGACATGCCGGTATACCATGGAGAAGAGTTTGGTCTTGAGAAAGACGCTAAGGTGCTCTTATTCAATGATGGTGCCGTAACAGGCCGTTATGCAGCAGCGCGTCGTATCAAAGGCGAGCCGGGTGTTGATGAAGCAAAGCTGGATAAAGTAGTTATGGATGCAATCTATGAGACACGTTGGAAAACAATGTATCATGCAGAGTGTTTCGTAGGTCTGGATCCGGAATTTATGGTAAAGGCTCACCTCTTAATTCCGGAAGGAGAAGAGAACATCCTTTACAACTGGATGATCAACTTCCAGTATATGTCTGACGAGTACGTTAAGATGTATAAGAAATCCAAACCGGTTGGAGACGGCAAGGAGCCGGATATCTATATCTTCTCTGATCCGCAGTGGGCACCGCATGATGCTCCGGACGTAGATTACAGCTGCTTAAGCGATCCGCTTACACTGTGCTACTTCGATACCAACCAGAACTGTGCAGCAATCCTTGGTATGAGATACTTTGGTGAGCACAAGAAGGGTACTCTGACCATGGCCTGGGCACTGGCTAACAGAAATGGTTACGCAGCCTGCCACGGTGGACAGAAGGAGTATACATTACCGGATGGATCCAAGTTCGTTGCTTCTGTATACGGTTTATCCGGATCCGGTAAATCTACATTAACACATGCAAAACATGGCGGAAAATACCCGATCACTGTACTTCATGATGACGCATTCATCATCAATACAGATACATGTTCTTCTGTAGCATTAGAGCCTACATACTTCGATAAGACAGCAGATTACCCGACAGGCTGCCCGGATAATGAATACTTATTATCCGCACAGAACTGCTCTTGTACATTAGATGAGAATGGCAAGATTCAGTTAGTAACAGAAGATATCAGAAATGGTAATGGACGTGCTATCAAGTCTAAATTATGGTCTCCGAACCGTGTGGACAAGATTGACGCTCCGGTTAACGCAATCTTCTGGATCATGAAAGACCCGACCATTCCGCCGGTAGTAAAACTGAAAGGTGCAGCTTTAGCTTCCGTAATGGGTGCTACACTTGCAACAAAGACATCTACAGCAGAGCGTGTTGCTGCTGGTACAGACTTAAATGCACTTCGTATTGTACCTTATGCTAACCCGTTCAGAACCTATCCGTTAGTAAATGACTATGAGAAGTTCAAGAAGTTAGTAGAAGAGAAGAATGTAGACTGCTACATCGTAAACACAGGCGACTTCATGGGTGCAAAGGTTAAACCGGCTGATACATTAGGTATCCTTGAGACTATCGTTGAAGGCAAAGCTAAATTCGAGAAGTGGGGACCGTTTGAAGATATCGAGATCATGTATGACTGGTCCGGTAAGACAGGCGACTTCACACCGAACTTAGAGGACAAGGATTATGTAGCTGCATTAAAGAACGCTATGCAGAACCGTGTCAATGCAGTAGAAGGCTTTGCAACAAAGAAGGAAGGCTATGACAAGCTTCCGGATGAAGCTCTTGCAGCATTACAGAAATTAGTAGATGAGCTCAACTAATTTTTAAATTAATCTTATAAAAAGAGGCGGAGAAATCCTTATGCAGGTTTCTCCGTTTTTTTGATTTCCTGTTGTAAAATGACAGAAGATTGGATATAATAAAGGTAACCTGAGATGTGCGATACTCCTGCTATTTTGAACCTACATTTACTTTAAACGGGATTCCTATATTATCGCATGGCTGTCAAGCCCCCACTCCAATGTCATGTGTAACATGACATTGTCACATGAAATGTGACAGGGAGGATTGGAGGGGAAGGCAAAAGTGTGATTGCGGTCGCCCACCTAGCATTGCTAGGAGTCAAAGTGCAGGAACCGGCATTTTGGGGATATACAAAAGAAAAAAGCAGCCCGAAGGGGCTGCTTTTTACTCTGTAAAAAATTATTTTTGATAGGAGCAACGGATGAATCTGGATAATCGGATCAGATGGAAAATGACCGGTATTGTTTTAGGCCTGTGTCTGCTTTTTTGTTATGTTATTATGGGGGAAGAACAGGAAGAGAGCAGGTCAGGGGAGAACAGTCTGTCACCAGGGAGGAGACAGAATATCTGGCAGATATTTTTCGCAGAGCAGCTTCAGGACAGGAGGAAGCTGAAATACAAAAGCAGGTAAAGCAGATTGCTTCTATGACTGATCTGGACAGGGAAGAAGTTTATCGTACATATATGAAAGCCATAGAACAGTTTGGACTTCAGAATAAAATCTATGAAAAGGAGCTGGTGCCGCTATCCTGTATAGAAAACCGAATTGAGGGAGCAAGTGAGAGCCTTTGGATGGAAAAGAAATTGCAGGAAAATGATTTGTGGTGGGAGCAGATAAAGTTCAGGAACTTGTCCGCAATCGTTTATAGGGATGAGAGTGAAGGAAATGCAAAAGAAATTCTGGTATTTTGGAAAATAAAGGAACAAGATACGGCATTAAAAAATGTGTGGATTACGGAAAAGGATGAGATTGGAATTCATTGTTATTGGGAAAATACAGCATTTGTAATCAAAATGGAAGAAACAGATGAAGCGTTAAAAAATACAGGGGAAAGGGAGCAGATCGCAGATTTATTATTTGAAGATGGATGTCTGCACCAACTGTGTATCAAAAAAGAGAAGATAACAGGACGGCTTTTGCGTATTCAGGATGGCAGACTGGAGATTGAGGGGCAGGGAAAGTATCCGGTTGCAGAAGAATTTCAGGCATATAGATTGTATGACGTACTGTGTACCTGCAGTCTGGCGGATATTTCAATCGGATACCCTTATGCGGATTATATTGTGGAAGATGGGAAAATTTGTGCAGCGCTTCTTTGCCAGGAAGAAAAGATGGAATCCATACGTGTTCTTTTGCAGTCGGGAAATGATAATGGAAATTATCATAAAGAGGTTACTGTAGGATGTGGTGGAAACTTTCGCGTGGAGTGGGAAGGCGGACAGGAGAGTATTCCTGCGGGAGAGTCCATACAGATTAACGCAGACAGTAAATGGTTTAAAAAAGGAGAACGAATTCGGATCGTACCGGAGGCACGGACAGATAGGCTGTGTGTAGAGAGTATTAGGAGGAGTCAGGGAACCCCTTCTTATCACGGCTGTCTGGAAATTGTGCGGGATGAAGCAGGATTATATGTGATCAATGAGGTACTTTTGGAAGAATATCTTTATGCGGTGGTTCCAAGTGAAATGCCGGCGGGCTATCCGTTAGAGGCACTCAAAGCCCAGAGTATCTGCGCGCGGACGTATGCCTATGAGAAACTTCTGCATGCGGGGCTTCCGGCTTTTGGAGCTCATGTGGATGACAGTACCACCTATCAGGTTTATAACAATATAAGAGAACAGGAAAGAACAACACAGGCAGTCAAGGAGACTTGTGGTCAGATTTTGTCGGGTGAAAATGGACCGGTCAGTGCCTATTACTATTCCACCTCCTGCGGATACGGAACGGATGCAGGAATCTGGAGAGGCGGAGAAAATGCAGGGTGGATGTCAGAGGCAAGGCATATTGCAGAAGTGGGCGAGAGCGGGGGAGATGAATCGGAGAAAGAAAAAAATGGAGAAGCAACAGCAGAAGACTTAAAAGAATCCACCTGCTTTGAACAGTTTATACGGGGAACAGGAGAGAGTGATTTTGAAAGAAATGAACCATGGTATCGTTGGAGCTATACTGTGGAACGGGTTGATCCGGAAAAAGTAGCCAGTCGGCTAAGGGAGAGACAAAAGACTGCAGCTTCCCAGATTCTGGTAGAAAAGGATGGTGTTTTTGAAGAAGGAGAAATAAAAGAGTTGGGAGATATTTTGGATATTCGTGTGGAAAAGCGGCGAGCAGGAGGTGTCATCGATGAATTAGTTATTGAGGGAAGTCGACAGACGATCAAAGTCATATCGGAATATAATGTGAGGTATGTGTTATGTGACGGAAATTCAGAGGTGGTAAAGCAGGACGGAAGCCGTCAGAAACAAACCGCGCTTCTTCCCAGTGGCTTCTTCATAATCGAGTCTTTAAAAGAGGATGGGATTGTGATAGGATATAGATTAATCGGGGGCGGCTATGGTCATGGTGTGGGAATGAGCCAGAACGGGGCAGCAAGCATGGCAGAGAGTGGAAGGTCTGCGGAGGACATCCTGACCTTCTTTTTTGGGCAGAGCCACATGGAGAGTATTTATCAGTGAAGAAGGGAGAAAGAATGTGACACACAAATTATATTGTATCGGCAGAAATTTTGCCAGACAGCTTGCCAGAGATAATGTGAATGCCTATGCGGCAAGTATAGCCTTTTTCCTGTTTTTATCGGTAATCCCGATGCTGATGCTGCTTTGTGCCATTTTACCGTATACGAATCTGACCGAGGCAGATCTCATGCGGGCATTGACGGAAGTTGTACCGTCCAGCATGGATGCTTTTGTGGTGAATCAGGTTACTTATGTGTATGATAAGTCACCGGGTGTGCTGTCTTTATCTGTCATTGTAACGGTCTGGTCTGCAGCCAAGGGAGTGCTTGCCCTGATGAGGGGACTGAATGCCGTAAACGGTGTGGTAGTGGAGCGAAGCTATGTCAGGCAGCGGCTGGAGGCTTGTGTTTACACGGTGATTATTCTGGCAGCGGTGGTATTGTCTTTGGGCTTTATGGTCTTTGGAAATGTCATAAAGGATTTTTTACTTCAGCATTTTCCGCCGATTGGTATCGTGTTTAAAGTATTGGCGCCGTTTCGCTTTTTAATGGTATGGGCGGTGCTCACCATTGTATTCACACTGCTGTATACCTGGATTCCAAATAAGAAAATGCGTTTTAAAATGCAGATACCGGGGGCTGCGTTTGTAGCAGTTGCATGGAATCTTTTCTCCTATGGTTTTTCCATTTATGTGGATCACTATAAGGGACTGAGTATGTACGGTAGTATGACGACAATTATTATTGTTATGATCTGGCTGTACTGCTGCATGTATATCGTGATGATCGGAGCCAATATGAACCGGTATTTTAAACCGGCAATCCGGGTATTTGTGGATAAGGAAGAGTAGGAACTGAGGAAAGCGGTATCGCATAGTTACATATAGATTTACAGAATCAGAAGACAGGAGGAGTGTTACAGAATGCACAATCAGTTAACACAGAAAGATATTGAAAAGATGCAGGAGGAAATCGAACATAGAAGGCTTGTAGAGCGGCCGAAGCTTTTAGAGGCAGTCAAAGAAGCAAGAGCGCAGGGCGATCTGAGCGAGAACTTTGAATATTATGCGGCCAAGCGGGAAAAGAACCGTAACGAAAGCAGGATTCGGTTTTTGGAAAGAATGATTAAAACTGCGAAGATCGTATCCGATGAGTCAAAAGAGGATGAGGTTGGCATGAACAATACAGTCAAGGTATTATTTGAAGAGGACGGCAGTATAGAAACTTACAAGATTGTCACTGCCATGCGCTGTAATTCTTTAGAAGGGCTTGTGAGTGTGGAGTCGCCGATTGGAAAGGCATTGCTTGGTCACAAGGCAGGTGACAGAGTGGAGGTGCAGGTCAGCCCGGATTATAGCTATTATCTTGTGATCCAGTCTATCGAAAATACGGAGGACGATGGAAGCGATAAGCTGAGGAGCTTTTAAGGGGGGAATGACAGGCTGCTGTTTTTGTTCCCGTAATGCGGAAAATATGGCTTGACAGTTTAAAGACAGGTGTTTAAAATAGAAAACAGTAATGAAAATATGTAAAAAGGCAATGAAGGTGCTGATTATCATATGATAATCCTGCCGTATCGCGGCAGAAGTAGGCAGATAGCTTCTTACAGAGAGAGGAGGTCACCGGCTGCAAGCCTCCTTAGGTTCAGGTATCTGGCTGAAATTCCCACCGGAGCTTTCGGATTGAAAAATGTAGTAGGTTCGGACGTTTGGCGCGTTACGTCAGAGAGTGCCTGTGATAAAATGACAGGAATGTGGGTGGTACCGCGGAAAAACTATTTTCGTCCCTTGTATATCGTTGGATATATAAGGGATTTTTTATGCCATTATGCCAGGCAGAAAGGAAAAGAGTATGAAGGAAAAATTAGAACAGATCAAACAGGAAGCATTAAAACAGATCGAAGCAAGCGATGCGTTGGAAAAACTGAATGAGGTCAGGGTCAATTTCCTCGGAAAGAAGGGTGAGCTGACGGCTGTTTTAAAGAGCATGAAGGATGTAGCACCGGAGGACAGACCGAAGGTTGGGCAGCTTGTCAATGAAACAAGAGAAGAGATTGAAAAAGTATTGGAAACGGCTAAGACGAAAATGGAGCGTGCCGTTCGGGAAGCAAAAATGAAGTCAGAGGTTATTGACGTGACGCTTCCGGCTAAGAAGAATAACGTGGGGCATCGTCATCCGAATACCATTGCATTGGAAGAAGTCGAGCGTATTTTCGTAGGAATGGGTTATGAGGTTGTAGAGGGACCGGAGGTAGAGAAGGACTATTACAACTTTGAAGCACTTAATATTCCGGCAGATCATCCGGCAAAGGACGAGCAGGACACCTTCTATGTGACCGGTGATATCCTTCTTAGAACCCAGACCTCACCAGTACAGGTGCGGGAAATGGAAAAGGGTAAGCTGCCGATACGTATGATCGCACCGGGAAGAGTATTCCGTTCCGATGAAGTGGATGCAACACATTCTCCGTCCTTTCATCAGATTGAGGGACTGGTCATTGATAAGAACATTACCTTTGCGGATTTGAAGGGAACGCTGGCAGAATTTGCAAAGGAGCTGTTCGGTGAGGAGACAAAGGTAAAATTCAGACCGCATCATTTCCCATTTACAGAGCCGTCTGCAGAGGTGGATGTCAGCTGCTTTAAGTGCGGTGGAAAGGGCTGCCGTTTCTGTAAGGGCAGTGGCTGGATCGAGATTTTAGGATGTGGTATGGTACATCCGAGAGTGCTTAAGACGAGTGGCATCGATCCGGAAGAGTATTCCGGTTTTGCATTCGGTGTGGGACTGGAACGTATTGCTTTATTGAAATATGAGATTGATGATATGAGGCTGCTTTACGAGAATGATATCCGTTTCTTAAAACAGTTCTAGGAAAAAAAGAGAAAGGCATGGTTAAATTATGAATACAGCATTATCATGGATTAAAGCATATGTGCCGGAGCTTGCATGCACGGATCAGGAATATTGTGATGCAATGACCTTAAGCGGCACAAAAGTAGAAGGCTATGAAAGACTGGATAAAAATCTGGAAAAAATCGTAGTCGGACAGATTGAAAAAATTGAAAAGCACCCAGATGCCGATAAGCTTATTGTATGTCAGGTCAATGTAGGAAACGAAGTGATCCAGATTGTGACCGGGGCACCAAATGTAAAAGAGGGTGACAAGGTTCCGGTTGTACTGGATGGCGGAAAGGTAGCCGGAGGACATGATGGTGGTCCACTGCCGGAAGAAGGTATCAAGATTAAAGCGGGTAAGTTAAGAGGGGTTCCGTCGAACGGTATGATGTGCTCGATAGAAGAGCTGGGTTCTTCCCGCGAGATGTATCCCGATGCACCGGAAAACGGTATCTATATTCTTCCGGAGAATACCCCGGTTGGAGCAGACGCAGTCGAGGTGCTGGGATTGAAGGATACCGTATTTGAATATGAAATTACTTCCAACCGTGTAGACTGCTATAGCATACTGGGGATTGCACGTGAGGCAGCAGCCACCTTCCGTAAACCGTTTGTGCCTCCGGTCGTAGAGGTAAAAACAAACAACGAGGATGTCAATGATTATGTATCGGTAGAAGTAAAGGACAGCGACCTTTGCAGCAGATACTGTGCAAGAGTATGTAAAAATATCAAAATCGGACCGTCACCGGAATGGATGCAGAGAAGACTGGCAGCCAGTGGTATTCGTCCGATCAATAATCTGGTGGATATTACGAACTATGTAATGGAAGAATTCGGACAGCCGATGCATGCTTTTGATCTGGATAAGGTAGCCGGACATAAGATTATTGTACGCCGTGCAAAGGATGGAGAGGAATTTCAGACACTGGACGGACAGATGCGTAAGCTGGATTCTGAAGTGCTGATGATCTGTGATGCAGAAAAGGAAATTGGTATTGCCGGAATTATGGGCGGTGAAAATTCCAAGATTACGGATGATGTAAAGACGGTATTGTTTGAAGCAGCAACCTTTAATGGGGCAAATATCCGTAAGTCTGCAAAGAGAATTGGTTTAAGAACGGATGCGTCCGGTATTTTTGAGAAGGGGCTGGATCCGTATAATGCCCAGGCAGCGATTGACAGAGCATGTCAGTTGATTGAAGAACTGGGCTGCGGTGAAGTGGTCGGAGGCATGGTGGATGTCAGTGTGCCGCTGCCGGAGAAAAAATTCCTTCCTTTCGTACCGGAAAAATACAATAAGCTGCTTGGCACAGATGTGAGCCGGGAAGAAATGTTAGAAATCTTTAAGCGGCTGGAAATCGGCCATGTCGTAAACAGCAACGGAAATGAATGTCTGGAAATTCCGTCCTTCCGTCAGGATCTGGAGGGAGATGCGGATATTGCAGAAGAGGTTGCAAGGTTCTTTGGTTATGACAGGATTCCGACTACACTTCCAAGCGGTGAGGCAACGACAGGAAAGCTTTCCTTTAAGCTTCGTATTGAAGAAAAGGCAAAGGACATTGCAGAGTACTGTGGATTCTCACAGGGTATGAGTTATTCCTTTGAAAGCCCAAAGGTATTTGATAAATTATTGATTCCTAAGGATAGTCCGCTTCGCCAGACCGTGACGATTTCCAATCCGTTAGGTGAGGATTTTTCGATCATGAGAACGGTATCCCTAAACGGAATGCTGACTTCTCTTGCAACGAACTATAACCGAAGAAATAAGGATGTCAGACTCTATGAGCTGGGAAATGTATATTTGCCGCATTCCCTGCCGCTTACAGAGCTTCCGGATGAGAGAATGCAGTTTACACTCGGCATGTATGGGGAAGGGGATTTCTTTACCATGAAGGGGGTAATAGAGGAGTTCTTTGATGCAATCGGAATGCGCAAAAAAGCAGAATATGATCCAAAAGCCGGAAAGTGTTTCCTGCATCCGGGACGTCAGGCAAATATTATATATGATGGCAAGGTGGTTGGCTTCTTAGGTGAAGTACATCCGGAGGTACTGGATAATTACGACATCGGAACAAAGACTTATGTGGCAGTGCTGGATATGCCAGAGGTTCTTCCGTTTGCGACCTTTAATCGTAAATATGAGGGAATTGCCAAATATCCTGCAGTAAGTCGTGATATCAGTATGGTCGTACCGAAGAATGTATTAGTCGGTCAGATCGAAAATATGATTGCACAAAGGGGCGGTAAGATTCTGGAATCCTATCAGTTGTTTGATATTTATGAGGGAGCACAGATTAAAGAGGGATTTAAGTCTGTGGCGTATTCCATTACATTCCGTGCAAAGGACAGAACACTGGAAGAGAATGATGTGGCAGCAGCCATGAAGAAAATCTTAAATGGTCTGGAAAGCCTTGGAATCGAACTGAGACAGTAGAAGCGTATGGTATTAAAAGCAAGATTTTAGCAATTTCTATTCAGATTATCTCCGGATACTGTGCTATACTGGCAGATAGAAGGAGCGTGTTTTATGAGCGATAATATGATTGTAAAAAAGGCAGCAGATTTTATTGAAAAACATCTGGACGAAGATTTGTCCCTGGATATGATTGCGGAAGGATTGAATTATTCAAAGTATTATATTGCCAGAGCTTTTGCGAAAGAAACGGGTTGCACAGTATATAAGTATATTCAGGGAAGGAGACTGACGAAAGCTGCAAAAAAGTTAGCGGAGACAAAAAAGCCGATTATTGAGATTGCCTATGAAGCGCATTATAATTCCCAACAGGCGTTTAACCTGGCATTTCGCCGGCTTTATCTATGTACGCCCAGAGCATACCGTCAAAACGGGATTTTTAGTCCGAAGCAGACCAGAATTAGTATGAAAAGTATACAGATTCAGTCTGTTAGTACTACAACAATGTTTGGAGGCAGGATGGTAGCATGAGTATGATTCCATATGTGATTGAACAGACTGGCAGAGGAGAGAGAAGCTATGACATTTTTTCTCGGTTATTGTCAGACCGGATCGTTTTTCTTGGGGAAGAGGTCAGTGACGTATCTGCTGGTGTCATTATCGCGCAGCTTTTGTTTCTGGAAGCGCAGGATCCTGATAAGGATATTCAGTTGTATATCAACAGTCCAGGAGGTTCGGTGACTGCCGGTTTTGCAATTTATGATACAATGCAGTATATTAAGTGTGATGTATCTACAATCTGTATAGGACTTGCAGCGAGTTTTGGAGCTTTTTTGCTGGCGGGCGGGACAAAGGGGAAACGGATTGCGCTGCCCAATGCGGAAATTATGATCCATCAGCCGGCAATCCACGGAAACGGCATTCAGGGACAGGCAACAGATATTCAGATCGTGTCCGAACATATGCAGAGGAGTAAACAGCGGTTGAACCGTATTCTGGCAGAAAACACGGGACGGGCAATCGAGGAGATTGCGGCAGATACAGAGCGTGACAATTATATGTCTTCAAAAGAAGCTTTGGAGTATGGATTGATCGATAAGATTTTAGACAAACGAGAAGTTTAGAAAAAGCCTGATACGGTGCATATTCTTACGGGAAGAATTATTACACTCCTAAGATTTAGTCACAGGTCAGGGAAAAGGTGCAGTGCTGGAAGAAATGGCGCTGCACCTTTTTGGGATAAGAAGAAACAGGTGGAGGAGCATGGAGGCTCCTCTTTGTCGTTAGGACTTACAGCGGTCAAATTCCGGATTGAACTGATAGAAGTTTTTGGCATCCAGTTTTTCCTGTGCCAGACGGAGGGCTTCACCGAAACGCTGGTAGTGGATGATTTCCCTTGCACGCAGGAATTTGATGGCATCATAAACATCCGGGTTATCCCATGCGGTACGCAGGATGTTATCGTAGGTCGAGCGCGCCTTTTGTTCGGCAGCCATATCCTCATGGAGATCGGTAATAATATCTCCCTTGGACTGGAACTGG
The DNA here is from genome assembly GCA_012520645.1 of Clostridiales bacterium. Lineage (GTDB taxonomy): Bacteria > Bacillota > Clostridia > Lachnospirales > Lachnospiraceae > JAAYNV01. Next base: position 55,943 of record JAAYNV010000027.1, read on the forward strand.
CACGCATTGAATGGTACGCCGCCTGCGGCCTGTGGCCAGAGAGCGAGAGTGTGGTCGATGTAGTAGGGACCGAAGCCGGATTTTTCAATTTCTTCCATACTAAGGTCGCGGGTTAATTGATGGACGATGGCACCGACCATTTCGAAGTGGCCCAGTTCTTCGGTTCCGATATCAGTCAATAAACTTGCAATTTCCCGATAGGGAATCGTATAGCGCTGGGAAAGATAACGCATGGATGCACCCAGTTCACCGTCCGGTCCACCGTACTGGCTGATGATAAACTGTGCCAGCTTGGCATTTGGTTCCTTGATGTTTATGGGGTATTGCAGTCTTTTTTCATAGCTCCACATTCTTTAACACACTCCTTCCCATGGAAGCGGCATATTTGCCCATTTCCATTCACTGCTGTAGCCGTCTGCGGTAGAGAGATTTAAAGGACCATATTTCATGGCATATTCCCGTTTCATTTGATTGAGCAGGCGTACATAATGATTAAAATAATCCTGCGCCTGACTGTCACAGGAATGTGTATCCAGATACAGCGTCAGATCGACTACAGCAAAGCTGACCTTGCTGATATCACAGAGCATCCGTTCCCGGTCATTTTTGCATTGCATCATTTTACACATCTCCTTCCAGTAAACGGTTTGTTCAATTCAGGAAAGAGGGTGCCGTTGCAGAAGCCTTCCTCCAGGTTTTCGTAGAGAATCGGGCGTTCCTGCCAGGGAACGTATGCCATGGCAAGTGGAAAACGATCACGATAATCTTCGAACTTTGGATAGTCATTCATAAAATTTCTCCGAAACATATATATTTTTATATTATGGTATGCAAAAGGGAGAAAACGGGTCCTGAAGAAAGAACGGGGTGGATGGAATAGAAGAGTGTAGGAGAACAAAAAGAAAGGGATTCTGAGCACATGCTTCTGGAATCCCTTAATTATGTATCAACTTATTTAATAACTTTGATCCAGCCTTCCGGAGCCTCAATACGACCCATCTGGATACCGGTCAGTGTCTCATATAACTTCTGGGTAGTCGGACCCATCTTTTCCATACCGCTTGGCAGGCAGATTTCCTTGCCGTGGTCTACGATTTTTCCGACCGGAGAGATAACAGCAGCAGTACCACACAGACCACATTCTGCAAAATCCTTTACCTCATCCAGATATACTTCACGTTCTTCCACTTCTAAGCCGAGATATTCCTTTGCAACATAAAGTAAGGAACGACGTGTGATGGAAGGAAGGATGCTGTCTGACTTCGGAGTTACTACCTTATTGTCCTTGGTGACGAACAGGAAGTTTGCGCCGCCTGTTTCCTCTACCTTGGTTCTGGTAGCAGCGTCCAGATACATGTTTTCATCATAGCCCTCTTCATGAGCAGATACGATGGCATGTAAGCTCATTGCATAGTTGAGACCGGCTTTGATATGACCTGTACCATGTGGTGCAGCACGGTCAAAATCACTGACACGGATAGTCAGAGGTTTTGCACCGCCTTTAAAGTAAGGTCCAACCGGAGTCGCAAAAATACGGAACTGATATTCAGTGGCAGGTTTTACACCGATAACCGGATTGCTGCCAAACATATAAGGTCTGATATATAAAGTAGCGCCACTTCCATAAGGCGGTACGAAGGATTCATTTGCTGCCACAGTTTCCACAACAGCTTCTACAAAGCGTTCCTCCGGGAACACCGGCATTTCCAGTCTTTTTGCAGAATCTGCCATTCGGCTTGCGTTTAAGTCAGGACGGAAGACTACGATGCGCCCGTCTTCGGTTGTGTAAGCTTTCATACCTTCAAAAATTGTCTGTGCATACTGAAGGACGCCCGCACATTCATTTAATACAATATTGGCATCAGAAGTAAGAGTACCTTTGTCCCATGTGCCATCTTTATAGTTGGAGACATATCTTTTGTCGGTCTGAATATAACCGAAGCCAAGATTTTCCCAGTCAATATTTTGCTTTTCCATCATTTTCCTCCATTCTGCCTTTGAACCGGCAAGTACATTATGTTGAAGTTTCTGTTGAATTAACTTCCTTGCGTTATTATACATCAATCTTTATCGTTTTTCCATGGGATTTTCAAAGAATGTAGAAATAAATTTTGACACAGGTACAAAAATATGTTAAAGTATTTATAAAGAAGAAGACACATTATTTGGATTGTTACTGGTAATGCAGGCTAAACCAACTATCAAAAGATGCATATTGGAGCATCGTTGTTGAAGTTGGTTTATTTTTTTATACAATTAGGAAACGTTGTTCCCGTATTAGAAAAAATGGATTGTGACTGTTCGGCAGGCAAAACCTAAGGTATGGATAGGAGGTTCTCTGTATCCGGACTTAGGTTTTTTGTGTTTTATGACAAGGGTGCTGTGACAGAGGGGTATGGGAATATACAGGAGGATATGATCGATGGTGAAATATATTTTTCTGGACATAGATGGAACGTTACTTGGTAAAGGCGGCAGGGTGCCGGCATCTGCCGTTGATGCGGTTCAAACGGCACAAAAGAGAGGAAATAAGGTTTTTCTGTGTACGGGAAGATCAAAGGGAGAGATACCAAAACAGGTATGGGAAATGGGCTTTGATGGTATCGTAGGAAGTGCAGGCGCTTACGTGGAGGCTGAGGGCAGGGTGCTTTTTCATCGGCCGATGTCAGGGGAAATGGTAAAACGGCTGATGGAATGTCTGAAAGAATGGGATGCTTATTATGCCATGGAAACAAATGAGAAGGCATGGATGACAAAGGAACATTTTGAAAAAGTAAACAAGAAATTTGAAAATATGGACATCTGGGAGGATGAAGTACGAAAAGAGTTTTTAGAAAGTTTTGGAGTTTGCAAAAGCGTTCTTGAAATGGAAGGTGTCAATAAATGTATTTATTATGAATGCACCGCTTCGATTGAAGAGATGCAGGAAAAATTGCCGGAATTTACGATTTTGCCGAGTAGTATTGAAAATAGTGGAAAGAATAATGGGGAAATCTCTGAAAAGGGGATGAGTAAGGCAAAAGGAATTGAGGTTTTACAGCAATATTATCATATTGAGAGATCGGATATCATTTGCTTTGGAGACGGACTGAATGATATGGAAATGATTGAGTTTGCCGGAATTGGTGTTGCAATGGAAAATGGGGCAGAGGAATTAAAGAAAATAGCGGATTATGTGACCGATCATGTGGACGAGAATGGTCTGAGCAAGGGATTTTGTAAGCTTGGACTGATTGGGTAAAAGTAAATGTGCAAAGATGCGGAAGAATAATCCAGGGAGAGATAGCATTATTGCATGGGAAGTAGCCGCCGTAGGCGGATCACTTATAATTTATCATAATAAAGGAAAAGGAGAAAAGAACATGAAAAATTTCAAGTATGTAGTACAGGATGAAGTAGGACTTCATGCAAGACCGGCAGGACTGTTAGTAAAGGAGGCTGGCAAGGCAGCTTCAGCAGTTACCATTGAGTGTAAGGGAAAGACTGCAGATGCAAAGAGACTGCTTGCAGTGATGGGACTTGGTGTTAAGAAGGGAGACGAAATAACGATTACGGTAGATGGGGCAGATGAAGCGGCAGTAGCTGCATCTTTGGAGGAATTTTGCAAAAATAATCTGTAAGAAGCGAAAGAGGGTGGTTATATGGTTGTATTAAAAGGAAAAAGCGTTTTTCATGATGTCTGTATGGGGAAAATCGTATTCTACAAACGGAAGGAGCATACGATCAAACGTTACAAGGTAGAAGATACCGAAGGTGAATTGAAACGTTTCAGAGAGGCGAAGGAAACCGCGCTGGCACAGCTGAAAGAACTGTATAATAGAACGGTGGCAGATGTGGGCGAGGCAAATGCAGCAATTTTTGAAATTCATCAGATGATGTTAGAAGATCTTGATTATGTCGAATCCATTGAAAACATCATTACTTCCCAACAGGTCAATCTGGAATATGCCATTGGCGCTACTTCGGATAATTTTTCTGCAATGTTCTCAGCCATGGATGATGCCTATATGCAGGGAAGGGCTGCAGATGTAAAGGATGTATCGGAACGGCTTTTAGCGGTTCTGTTAGGAGAAGAGGAAAGCCTGAATCAGCTGACAGAGCCAGTCGTGATTGCAGCAGATGATTTGGTACCGAGTGAGACCGTACAGCTTGATAAGAGTAAAGTACTTGGTTTTATCATGCAGAATGGTTCGACCAATTCCCATACGGCAATTCTTGCAAGAAGCATGGGTATTCCGGCGATTGTCGGACTGGGAGAAAAGTTGTGCGAGGATTATAACGGCAAAAAGGTTGTCGTGGATGGTTTTGACGGAGCGGTGTATATTGATCCGGATTCGGAGACTGAAGCAAGGATGCAGGAAAAAATGCAGCAGGCAAAAGCTCATAAAGAGATGCTTCAGGAATTAAAGGGCAAGGAAAATGTTACCAGGGATGGCAGAAAAGTTAAAATTTTTGCTAACATCGGGAAGACAGCGGATCTTGCCAATGTCCTTGCGAATGATGCAGGCGGTATCGGATTGTTTCGAAGCGAGTTCCTGTATTTGGAAAATGATGATTATCCGACTGAGGAGCAGCAGTTTGCTGCCTATAAGCAGGCAGCTGAAACAATGGCGGGGAAAACGGTGGTAATCCGTACACTGGATATCGGTGCCGATAAACAGGCAGATTATTTTAAACTGGACAAAGAAGAAAATCCGGCGCTTGGTTACCGTGCAATTCGCATCTGTCTGACGAGAACAGAGATTTTCAAAACACAGCTTCGTGCACTCTACCGGGCTTCCATGTTTGGCAATATTGCGATCATGTATCCGATGATCACTTCAGTAGAGGAAGTACGACAGATTAAAGAAATTGAGAAGGAAGTCAGAGAAGAACTGAAAAAGGAAGGCATTCCGTTCAAAGAGGATGTGGAGACCGGAATTATGATCGAGACACCGGCTGCAGCTCTGGTCAGTGATGAACTTGCAAAGGAAGTGGATTTCTTTAGTGTAGGAACCAATGATCTGACCCAGTATACGCTTGCAATTGACAGGCAGAATCAGAATCTGGAACCTTTCTATAATCCGCATCATAAGGCAATTTTGCGGTTGATACAGATGGCAGCGGACAATGCCCATGCAGAGGGAAAGTGGATTGGAATTTGTGGCGAACTGGGAGCAGATACGGCTTTAACAGAAGAATTTTTACGTATGGGAATTGATGAGTTAAGTGTATCACCCAGTATGGTCTTAGAGGTACGTAAAAAGGTGCGGGAACTGGATTTGAGTTGATTCTGTCAGAAATTCGAATGACGGTAGCTGCGTGGTGTCTGTCCGGTAAGTTTTTTGAACTGCTTAATAAAATAACTGAAATTTTCAAAGCCGCATTCAAATCCGATTTCCATTATAGAGAGATCGGAGGTAGTAAGCAGCAGACAGGCGTGTTCTATACGCAGATGATTTAAGTATTCAATAAAACCTGTGCCAAAGGTGGACTTAAAATAGGTGCAGAAATATTTGGGGGACATATGCAGGAGAGTGGCAGCGTCCTCCAAATATATTTTTTCCGAAAAATGATCCTGCAGGTAGATTAAAAGACTTCGTATATCCTCCGATTTGGAGGAGAGCGGAGTCTCTTTTGTGTTTCGGGAAAGAAATAAGTTCTCGCGGTATAGATGGGAGATGATTTTGTAGAGTGCCGCTTTGGTCTGCAGCTGAAACCCTGTGAACTGTTTTTCGTTTATGGAAATAATCTCGAGAATTTCTGCCCGGATCTGTCTGTAGCAGGAACAGGTTTTTGGAAGCTGTTCCGGAAAACGGCGGTTTTTCTTTAGGGGATCCAGACAGAGGTTCTGACTGTCATCAGATAAAAGAAAGTCGAGGGAATTCAACGGAAACACATAGCTGTAATAGATGGTTCCGACCGTATCGCTGGTAATCTGGTGAAGCTGACCGGAGTTGGCAAAGCAGATATCTCCCGGTTTTAAAGTATATTCCACTCCGTCTAAAAGCAGCTGGATACAGCCGGTCATACAGTAGATGATTTCGGTTTCCGGATGCCAGTGATAGGGAATAAAAATATGTCCGTTTGAATCCTGACAACGATAGTGTTGGAAGGGAAAAAGTTTGGTTCCTCTCTGTAGATTTTCGCGTAGTTTAGATTTCATAAAAGGACCTCTTTAATCTGAATATAGTGTTATTTAGTATAAAGATAGTACAAGAATATACAGAATGTCAAGAATATAATAACATAGGTATGCAGAAAGGGCGTGAAAAAAGAGCCGTATAAAAATAGTGCAGGAACCAAAGAGAAAAAGGAAAGGGCGGAGCAGCAAAATGGCAAAGAATGCGACAAGGGATATGACGGTCGGATCACCGATGAAATTGATTTTGGGATTTTCGGTACCGCTGTTGATGGGGTTTTTATTTCAGCAGTTTTACAGTCTGGTCGATACTGTGATTGTGGGAAAGATTCTGGGTGTGGATGCTTTGGCGGCAGTTGGGTCAACCGGATCGGTCAATTTTATGGTCATAGGGTTCTGTATGGGAGTATGCAGTGGTTTTTCAATTCCAATTGCGCATATGTTTGGTGCAAAAGACTATGTCGGAATGCGTAAATATGTAGCGAATAGTGTATGGCTTTCCGGTGTCTTTGCAGTGGTTATGACTATTGCGGTATGTGTATTATGCAGAAGTATCCTGGTTTGGATGAAAACACCATCCGATATTATAGAGCAGGCATATGAATATATTTTTATTATTTTTCTGGGTATACCGGTCACTTATCTTTACAATATGCTGTCTGGTATTATACGTTCGCTGGGAGACGCTAAGACACCGGTCATGTTTCTGGTGATGTCGGCTGTACTCAATATTTTTCTGGATCTGTTTCTGATTCTTGTGATTCCGATGGGAGTAGCAGGAGCAGCATGGGCAACCGTAATCTCACAGGGAGTATCCGGAGTCTGCTGCCTGTTTTATATGAGAAAGAAATTTGAAATTTTACATATCCGCAAGGAAGAGTGGAAGACAGAGCTGCAGCTGATGAAGAATCTTTGTAATATGGGTATTCCGATGGGGCTTCAGTATTCGGTTACGGCTATAGGCAGCATTATTTTGCAGACTGCGGTAAATACGCTTGGGTCTTTGGCGGTAGCCAGCATTACGGCAAGTAATAAGATTGGCATGTTTTTCTGTTGTCCGTATGATGCAATGGGCTCTACTATGGCAACTTATGGTGGACAGAATGTGGGAGCAAAGAGATTAGACCGTGTGCATCAAGGCATGAAAGCCTGTGTCCTTTTAGGTGCGGTATATTCGGTTTTTGCATTTGGTGTACTGAGCCTGTTTGGGAAGGATCTGGCACATTTATTTGTAGATTCGGCAGATCCAAAGCTGTCTGAACAGGTAGGTCAGTTTTTATTTATCAGTTCCATGTTTTATTTTCCGTTGGCATTGGTGAATATTGTCCGCTTCATGATTCAGGGATTAGGATTTTCGAAATTTGCAATATTGGCAGGTGTCTGTGAGATGGTGGCAAGAGCACTGGCGGGTTTTTTACTTGTTCCGAGATTTGGGTTTATTGCAGCGTGCTATGCCAGTCCGTTGGCATGGATTTTGGCGGATCTGTTCCTGATTCCTGCATATTTTCATGTTATGAAGCGGTTGAGCCGGATGTTCGGTCTGGAAGAGGGTACAAGGCAGTACTGTAAAAGTGTATAAAACAACAACGATATGCCATGCACAGGGCATAGGAAATTTAAATATTTCCGGCGTGGATAAGCATAGAAAATATTACTATTTGAAGCGTATCAAAAGAAGAAGCAGATGGGATGATAGCGTCCATGAATGAGGTGGAGCTTCTTTCCGTCAGGGATAAAAAAACTATTGAACGGGAATATAGGGAGACGATACAGAAAAATGACTGCATGGAGTGGATTCGACTGATCAAGACCATACAGTACCGTAAAAAGAGGCGGAATCAAAATGGAATTGTGGTAAAGTACATCGGATAGTGCTATACTGTTTTGAAAGGAATATTTCAGAAGAGAGAATGGAGGAGAACGGATGATTTATAAGGCAGAAAATGAAAAACTTGTCATTCAGGTCAATTCGCTTGGTGCAGAGCTTTGTTCGGTAGTGGATAAGGAAAGCGGAAGGGAGTATATGTGGAGCGGAGATCCGGCTTATTGGAGCGGAATTTCCCCAGTATTGTTTCCGTTTATTGGCTGTCTGAAAAATGGCGGCTATCGTTATGAAGGAAAAGAATATGAGATCGGAAAGCATGGATTTGCCAGACGTATGGAATTTACCTGCAGCGGGCAGGAGCAGGATGCACTCTGGTTTACCCTGATGGACACGGAGGAAACCCAAAAGAGTTATCCCTTTGCTTTTTGTCTGGAAGCGGGGTATGTATTGAGAGAGAAGACAATACAGGTAAAATGGCGTGTGACAAATCGGGATGAGAAAGAGATGTATTTTGCTTTGGGCGGACATCCGGCATTCGTATGTCCTCCGGCTTATCAGGAGGGAAATAGGACAGAATGCAGCATTTTGTTTGAAGGAAAGGAACGTATCGAAAGTGAGCGGATTGGGACGGATGGATTGATTATCGAAGGACATAATACCTATGAGCTTGAGCAGGGTATTCTGCCTGTTACGACAGGGATTTTTGATGGGGATGCACTGGTACTGGATAACAGTCAGGTAAAGAAGATTTCTCTGTGTGATAAGGATAAGCAGCCTTATGTCAGTGTGATTTTTGATACGCCGTATGTCGGAGTCTGGTCTAAGCCGCAGGATGATGCCACTTATATCTGTATTGAGCCGTGGTATGGACGGTGTGACAGCAGTAATTTTGAAGGAGAACTTTCGGAGCGTCCATGGGGCAGAAAACTTTCACAAGGAGCGTGCTTTGAGGCTGGCTACGAAATCTGCATAGAGAAATAAGTGTAGTAAAATAAGAGAATACAGCAAGAGAAAGACTTATAAAAAATCCGTATGAAGAATCAAAAGGAAAGATTCTTCATACGGATTTTTATACACTTGTTTATAAAGTGTTAATGCCAAAAGCATTTGCAATGGAACTAAGTAAGATCAGCACAATCAGAATCGGAGCGATATACTTAATCAAAACCGTGTAGATCTTTTTGCTTTTGAATGGAGCGGACTTTTCGACTTCGTCCACGATTGCAGAAGGTTTGATGACAAAACCTACAAAAACACAGGTGAAAAATGCAACAACAGGCATTAATATACTGTTGCTGATAAAGTCAAAGAAGTCCAGGAAGCACATTCCAAGAAGCGTGATGCCGGACCATATGCCAAACCCGAGTGAGGAGGGAAGGGCAATGATAATCGCAGCGCCTAATACGATCAGGCAGGTTGTCATACGTTTTAAATGGAACTTGTCCTGTACAATGGATACGATTGTTTCCATCAGGGAGATGGAGGAGGTCAGTGCTGCAAACAGTACCAGAACAAAAAACACAAGTCCAATGACGTTTCCGAATTTCATACTGGCAAAGACATTTGGCAGTGTAATGAACATCAGGCTTGGCCCGGAGGAAAGGACAGACTGGTCTCCGCCTGAAAAAGCAAAAACAGATGGAATAATAATCAGTCCTGCCACAAACGCAATTCCGGTATCAAACAGTTCAATGTTGCGCACAGAAGACTCTACATTTTCGGAATCCGGTACATAGGAGCCGTAGGTGATCATAATACCCATGGCAAGAGACATGGAATAAAACAACTGTCCCATGGCAGCCAGAAGTCCGTTAAAAGAAAAGCGCGAGAAATCCGGTTTGATATAATAAAGGACTCCATCCATAGCGCCCGGAATGGTCAGCACATAGACCGCAATTCCGATAGAGAGCAGTACGAGTATTGGCATCAGGAACTTGCTGGCTTTTTCCACTCCTTTTTCCACACCCATCATAACAATGATTGCAGTTGCAGCGATAAACACTGCAAGCCATAGAACGGGTTCTGCGGATTTGCTGATAAAGCCGGTAAAGAAGCTGCTGTCCGTAGCAAAACCTCCCTGTCCGGTCAGATAGACTGTAAAATATTTCGTTACCCAGCCGCCGATCACACAGTAATAGGGAAAAATGATGATCGGTACAAGACTTGCCAGTATGCCCAGGAAGGAAAACTTTTTATTCAGGCAGGAAAAAGCATAAAGAGCACTTTTTTTGGTTTTACGGCCGATTGCAATTTCCGTAATCATCAAACAGAAACCAAAGGTAACTGTCAGTAACAGATACAGGAAAAGAAAAGTTCCTCCTCCGTATTTTGCAGCCAGATATGGGAAACGCCAGATGTTTCCGAGTCCGACTGCAGAACCTGCCGCAGCCAGAACAAAACCGATGCGGCTTGAAAAATTATTTTTTTTTCTCTTTCATTTTGATAAAACCCCTTATGTTAAAATTTATTACTAATAAAAATTAATTTTACCATAAATTAACATAGAAAGAAAGCTCGGAAAAAACATTCGAATTCTATTGACAAAACATATAAAAGATATATAATGAACATATGAACAATAATTCATATGAAAAATGGAGGAGTGAAAGGATGAAGTTTGAGAAGGAACCGGTAGAGCAGTGCGAATATATACATGTGCATGATGAAATGGTCGAGAAGGTCAATGCCCAGATGCCAGATGAGGAACAGCTTTATGATCTGGCAGATTTCTTCAAGGTGTTTGCGGATTCTACCAGAATTAAAATCCTGTATGTGCTGCTCTGTTCGGAGATGTGTGTCTGCGATCTGGCGCAGATTCTGAATATGTCTCAGTCAGCGATTTCCCATCAGCTTAGAACCTTGAAGCAGATGGATCTGGTTAGAAATCGCAGGGAAGGAAAGACTATTTTTTATTCCCTGTCAGACGGACATATTAAGACCATTTTAAGTCAGGGACTGGATCATATTGAAGAGGATTAAAAAACGGAAATGTAAAAAGGAGGATGTGACAATGAAAAAAACTTATATTTTAGAGGATCTGGATTGTGCACACTGCGCGGCAAAAATAGAGACTGCGGTCGGAAAGCTGGACGGGGTGGAAAAATGTACCTTAACATTTCTGACACAGAAGCTGGTGATTGAGGCAGAAGAGGAAAAAATTCCGGCGATCACAAAGGAAATTAAGAAGATTGTGAAAAAAACAGAACCGGATGTGACCGTCATAGAGAAATAGGTGCAGGGGATGACAGATTATGACAAAAAAGTTGAAAAAGAGAATTAAAAGAATTCTGGCAGGCGCAGCAGTGATGATCGGCGCTGTCGTCATAGAGAAACTGACAGGCGATATGTATCCATATGTTGTGTTTAGCCTGTTTCTTGCTGCCTATGTGATTGCAGGCGGTGATGTGGTGAAAAACGCGGTGGTCAATATCGGTCACGGTCAGGTTTTTGATGAAAACTTTCTGATGACACTTGCTACGGTGGGAGCGTTTTTTGTAGGAGACTATTCCGAAGCGGTAGCGGTTATGTTGTTCTATCAGGTGGGAGAATGTTTTCAGTCCTATGCCGTGAATAAATCCCGCAAGTCCATTACAGCGCTGATGGAAATCCGTCCGGACTATGCAAATGTCATACGGGACGGTAATGAGGAGACGGTAGATCCTGAGGAGGTAGCGGTAGGCGAACTGATCCGGGTTAAGGCAGGAGAGAGGATACCTTTGGATGGCATCATACGGAATGGCAATTCATCGCTGGATACGATGGCACTGACCGGAGAGAGTATTCCACGGGAGGTATTGTGCGGAGATGAGGTCATAAGCGGTTGTGTCAATCTGCAGGGGGTGCTGGAAATTGAGGTGACAAAGGAGTTTTCGGATTCTACTGTATCCAAGATTTTGAATCTGGTGGAAAGTGCCGGCAGCAGAAAGGCAGAGGCAGAAAACTTTATTACAAAATTTGCGAGGTATTATACGCCCATTGTTGCGGTCTGCGCATTACTGTTAGCGATTCTTCCGCCGACTGTGCTCGGTGCAGCACAGGGGCATATGGCAGCGGGAAATATCTGGTCTGACTGGATTTACCGTGCTTTGACCTTCCTTGTGATCTCCTGTCCCTGTGCACTGGTTATCAGTATTCCGCTTAGCTTTTTCGGGGGACTGGGAGGTGCCAGCAAAAACGGTATTTTAATTAAGGGAAGCAACTATCTGGAGGCGCTTGCCACAGCAGAAGTAGTTGTTATGGATAAGACCGGTACACTGACCAAGGGAACCTTTGGTGTAAAGAATGTGACTGTAGCAGAGAAAGCAGACTGCTCTGCGGATCGACTGTTAGAGCTTGCTGCGTATGCAGAGAGTTATTCGAATCATCCTATTTCCCAATCGCTTCTGGAGGCATATGGAAAGGAAGTGGACGCTTCCAGGATCGGAAAGGCAGAGGAAATAGCCGGGCATGGAGTACACGTCTTTGTAGACGGAAAGGAAATTTATGCTGGAAACAGCAGACTGATGGAACAGCAGGGGATTTTTTATGAGGCAGTCAGAGAGACAGGAACCGTTGTTTATATAGCCTGTGATGGCATTTATCTCGGCTATATTCTGATTGCAGATGAATTGAAGGAGGATGCGGCGGATGCCGTAAGGGGACTTAAGGAAGCGGGAATCAAAAAGCTGGTGATGCTCACCGGAGACCGGAAGGAAACGGCACAGGAAGTGGCAGGGAAGCTCGGAATTACTGAAGTACATGCGGAGCTTCTGCCTGGGGATAAAGTGGACCGGATGGAAGAACTGATGCAGTCCAAATCAGAAAAAGGAAAGCTTTTATTTGTCGGAGACGGCATCAATGATGCACCGGTGTTAGCAAGAGCCGATATTGGAATTGCCATGGGCGGGCTTGGTTCGGATGCTGCAATTGAAGCGGCAGACATTGTCATCATGACGGACGAGCCGTCCAAGATTGCAAGGGCGATGCAAATATCCGTAAAGACACTTGCAATTGTCAGACAGAATATTATCTTTGCCCTTTCAGTAAAAATTCTGGTGCTTTTGCTTGCGGCTGCCGGTCTGGCTTCCATGTGGGCAGCTGTTTTTGCAGATGTTGGTGTGGCAGTGATTGCCATATTGAATGCCATGAGGGCTTTAAAGGCTTAAAATGAAAAGGGAACAAAATGAAACATGTCCGATTAGAACCCATTCTGAATGGGAAAAATATCATAGAAATTCTGGAACGTTTTCGGTTTTCGGAAGAAGATGAAGCATTGCTTATCAGCATTTATGCGGCGGTCAGACCTTTGATCCGGGCAGAAGCATGGTATGAAGAGACAGAGACTGAAAGGAATTGTATTGTGACACTGGGACGGTACGTGGATGAACTGGAGGACCTGTATCAGAGTGCCGGAGCGATATCGGAGGCATATGGGTTAGAATGTATTGCCATGGAGCTTTTGAATCAATGCTATGAAAGGCTGGCGGATGAATTTCAGAGATCCTGCGGCTGCCGGATTGCCTCCTTTGCATTTTACGGGGACGACGGAGTTTTTTCGCCCATGCGAGAGGTACTGGACAACTCCGGACAGAATACGGTACAATGCAGTCGGGCAGGAATGCTGAAACCGAAGAAAAGTGTGGTTTTTCGGGCAGGGTTAGCAGAAGCCGCAAAATGCGGCAGCAGCAATATCTGCGAAAGCTGCAAAAACCGCTTCTGTCCAAACAGGAAGGAGAACCAATGCGCGGATTGATACATTTATATCATGGAGACGGAAAGGGAAAGACAACGGCAGCAGTCGGACTGGCAGTTCGGGCCCTGGGAGCAGGAAAAAAGATAGTTTTTCTGCAGTGTATGAAGGGAAGTGACACTTCAGAAATTACAGTGCTTCAGAAGCTGTCCGGCATTCAGATTCTGCGGAATACGGAGGATTGCGGGTTCTATAAAAATATGACGGAGGAACAAAAGCAAAGGATGCGGAGTATGCACGATGACAGTATGAGACATGCGCTGGAACTGATCCGGCGGGAGGAATGCGATCTGCTCATACTGGATGAGATCACCTATCCGTTTGCATGGGAACTGATTGACAAGGAGCCGGTTTTAAAATTGTTGAAACATAAACCGGAGGAATTGGAAATCGTCATGACAGGCAGAAATCCACAGCCGGAGCTTTTCGAGTGTGCGGACTATATTACGGAAATGTGCTGCAGAAAGCATCCTTATGAAAGAGGAATTGCAGCCAGAAAGGGCATCGAGTTTTAGGATGAAAAAGCAGAAATATAACGTGACAGGAATGACCTGCTCCGCATGCTCTTCGCATGTGGAGAAGAGTGTCTGTAAACTGGCGGGCATGGAAAAAACAACAGTCAATCTGCTGACAAACAGTATGCAGGTGGAATATGATGAAACGGTATTGGCGGAAGAGGATATTATCCGCGCGGTGAAAAAAGCCGGATACGGAGCAACCCTTGCGGCAGAAAAAACATCCGGCACAATAGCGCAAACAGGTCATCCGGCAGAGCAAAGAACAATGATAGAAGATGCAGAAAATATCAGAAGCAACGGAAAGCGGGTGAGCAGTACAGGGATCGTACGAGAGGAGGCGGGAAAATCAGAGCATGTCATGCGCCTGCGTCTTGGGATTTCCATAGCGTTCTGGCTACCTCTTATGTATGTAGCAATGTACCATATGTTTTATGAGTGGTTCTCCCTGCCCATACCGGCTTTTATATACCGGTATTTTCATGGCACGGAAAATGCAGTGACCCTTGCTTTGACACAGCTGCTTTTGTTATTGCCGATTTTGTATGTGAACCGGAAATTTTTTGCAGTAGGTTTCCGGGCACTGTTTTATAAGAATCCGAATATGGACACCCTGGTTGCACTGGGGGCATCTGCGGCATTCCTATATGGAGTTTTTGCCATCTATCGGATCGGCTACGGGCTGGGGCATGGGCAGCTGCAGATAGTGGAGCAGTATGCGGCAGATCTTTACTTTGAATCGGCAGGAACGATACTGACACTGATCACGGTGGGAAAATATCTGGAAGATCGTTCGAAAGGAAAGACCAGTGAAGCGATTTCCAGACTGCTTGATCTGTCACCCAAGATGGCATTGGTAGAGCGAAACGGAGAGACCGTTGAGATACCGACCGGGGAAGTGGAAAAGGGAGAGGTATTTCTGGTACGTCCGGGCAGCTATGTTCCGGTAGATGGAGTGGTTTTATCCGGTACGAGCAGTATGGATGAATCTGCCATCACGGGAGAGAGTATTCCGGTGGAGAAAAAAGAAGGAGACAAGGTTGTCTCCGCGGCTGTGAATCAGGCGGGCTTTTTAAAATGCCGTGCTGTACGGGTCGGTGAGGATACAACGCTGTCTCAGATTATCCGTCTGGTAGAGGAAGCGAGTGCCACCAAGGCACCGATTGCTAAGCTGGCAGATCAGATTGCCGGTGTATTCGTACCGGTGGTCATGGGAATCGCACTGCTTGCTATGGCAGGATGGCTGCTTGCCGGGCAGAGCTTTGAGTTTGCCATGTCTACTGCAATTGCTGTACTTGTCATTTCCTGTCCCTGTGCCCTTGGACTGGCAACTCCGGTAGCGATCATGGTAGGAACAGGAGTCGGTGCAAGGCACGGCATTTTATTTAAATCCGGGGAGGCACTGCAGGCAGTACGTGATATTGATACGGTGGTGCTGGATAAGACGGGAACGATCACGCAGGGGAAACCGAAGGTGACAGAAATCGTAAGTCTTGACACAGGGTGGCCCCAAAGAAAACTCCTGGCGTTAGCGGCATCTCTGGAAAAGTCCAGCGAACATCCATTGGCAGAGGCAGTTGTGACAGCCGCAAAGGAGCAGGAAATTGCCTTGCAGCCGGCGGAGGACTTTCAGGCGGTATTTGGAAAGGGCATCTATGGAAGGATGGCATCCGGGAGAATATACTATATTGGCAAAAAAGCGTATCTGGAGGAAAAGGGTATACGGATTTCGAAAACGGATAAGGAGTTAATGGAAAGGCTTGCGGGAGAGGGAAAGACGCCTCTGCTTGTAGCAGGGGAGGAAAAGCTGCTCGGTATTGTGGCAGTTTCCGATCCGTTGAAGGAGACGAGCAGACAGGCATTGGCACAACTTCAGAAAATGGGTATCCGAACGGTTATGCTGACTGGGGATAATCGCCTGACGGCACAGGCGATTCAAAAACAGCTGCCGATACAAGAGGTAATCGCGGAAGTGCTGCCCGAAGAAAAAGCGGAGAAAATACAGACGCTTCAGGAGGCTGGACACAGGACCGCCATGATCGGAGACGGTATCAATGATGCTCCGGCGCTGGCACTTGCCGATGTGGGCATTGCGATAGGTGCCGGAACTGATGTGGCACTGGAAAGTGCGGATGTGGTGCTTATGAAGAGCGATCTTCTGGATGCGGTAACTGCTATAAAACTGGGACGTGAAGTTATCCGTAATATTAAGCAGAATCTGTTCTGGGCATTTTTTTATAATTGTGTGGGTATTCCCATTACAGCAGGACTTTTGTATCCAGTAAACGGAATGAAGTTAAATCCGATGTTTGGTGCAGCGGCTATGAGCTTAAGCAGTATTTTTGTAGTCAGCAATGCACTCAGGCTTCGTAATTTTAAGGATGGAAGGCAGGAAACGACAGGGGATGACGCAGAAAGGAATGAGATGCAGAATAGGAGAACGTCAACAGAACAGAACATACAAACAGAAAAGGAAGGTAATAAGATGAAAAAAGTAATTACAGTCGATGGCATGATGTGTGCACACTGCACGGGAAGAGTTCAAAAAGCACTGGAGGAGTTTTCTTTTATAAGCAGTGTGGAAATGAATCTGGAAGCAAAAACCGCAACAGTGGAAACCGGAGAAGATTTTGATGCAGAGGCAGTGAAAAAGGCGATTGCCGAGGCAGGGTATGAGGTAACAGAAATATGTTAAACGGTCGGCCGGGCAGGGCGCTCTTTGTGTTTGCCCTGCCCATGATCATTGGAAATTTATTTCAGCAGTTCTATACGATGGTGGATTCCATAATCGTTGGAAAATATGTGGGAGAGAATGCGCTGGCGGCAGTCGGCGCTTCTTATGCACTTACGACAGTTTTTATTATGATAGCAATCGGAGGCGGCATCGGCGCATCCGTGATTACGAGTCAGTATCTTGGTGCGGGACAATATGAAAAAATGAAAACCTCCATATCGACAGCACTTTTGGCATTTCTGGCAGTAAGTGTAATATTGGCTGTTTTCGGACTTGTTTGTAACAGGTGGATTCTGACAGCATTAAAGACTCCGGAGGATATTTTTACAGATGCCCTGCTTTATTTGAATATTTATTTTATGGGACTGCCTTTTTTATTTATGTATAATATTTTGTCGAGTATGTTCAATGCACTCGGAAAGTCAAGAATTCCACTCTATCTGCTGATTTTTTCCTCGATGCTCAATATTCTGCTGGATTTCTGGTTTGTTTTAGGCTTGGGGATGGGAGTAGCCGGGGTTGCCATAGCGACTGTCATTGCACAGGGGCTTTCTGCGGTGATTTCTTTTCTTTTGCTGTTACAGCATTTAAAAACTTATACATCCGAAAAAAACATTTTGTTTGATATACCATTACTTGGAAGGATGGTAAAGATTGCGGTTCCCTCTATTGTACAACAGTCTATTGTATCAGTAGGCATGCTGTTTGTACAGTCGGTGGTAAATACCTTTGGATCTGCAGTGGTAGCCGGGTACTCTGCCGGAATGCGGGTGGAGTCACTTTGTATTGTTCCGATGATTGCAACCGGAAATGCGGTATCCACCTTTACGGCACAGAATCTGGGAGCAGGGGAGACAGAAAGAGTCAGAAAGGGCTATCGGGCAAGCTATGGAATCGTCATTGGATTTGGCATTTTAATCTGTCTTGTGCTGACCCTGTTTCACGAGCCGATCATTTCAGCTTTTTTGGATGAGACAACAAGTAGTACTGCATTTGCAACCGGAAAGGCATATCTGCAGTTCATTGCTTTTTTCTTTGTGTTTATCGGTTTTAAAGCATGTACGGACGGGGTGCTGCGTGGTGCGGGAGATATGGGAGTCTATCTTGCCGCCAATCTGGCAAACCTGTTTCTGAGGGTTACTGTTGCAAATATCTGTGCTCCAATCTGGGGCGTCCAGATGGTGTGGTATGCTGTTCCGATGGGATGGGCTTTGAATTATGTCATTTCCTTTGGATGGTATCTGACGGGACGATGGAGTAAGAAAAAATTGATTTAATACATTTTTTAGAAATCCTTCTCTTGACATTCTATTGACCGGTGTTATATTTAATGTAGAACAAATAAAACAAAAAGAAATTGCATATAATACGAAAGGGAATGGAGGGAGCTGCTATGAATATATCCAAATTTACACAGAAATCCGTGGAAGCGGTGGAACGTTGTGAAAAGCTGGCCTATGAGTACGGCAATCAGGAGATTGAACAGGAACATCTGCTTTATAGTCTGCTTACGATCGAAGACAGTCTGATCTTAAAGCTGATTGAAAAAATGGAGATTCAGAAGGAGCACTTTTTAAATCGGGTTCAGAGTGCATTGGAGAAACGTGTCAAGGTGCAGGGCGGACGGGTCTATGTGGGACAGCACCTGAATAAGGTGTTAATATCCGCAGAGGATGAGGCCAGGGCGATGGGGGATGAATATGTCTCCGTAGAGCATCTGTTTTTGTCCATGATCAAAAATCCAAATAAAGAGATCAAAGAGATCTTCCGGGAATACGGTATTACGAGAGAACGTTTTTTACAGGTACTTGCGACTGTGCGCGGCAACCAGAAGGTGACAAGCGACAATCCAGAGGCAACCTATGATACGTTGGAGAAATACGGACAGGATCTTGTGGAAAAGGCAAGGGCACAGAAGTTAGATCCGGTGATCGGCAGGGATTCGGAAATCCGGAATGTGATTCGGATTTTGTCCAGAAAGACCAAGAATAATCCGGTATTAATCGGTGAACCGGGTGTCGGCAAAACAGCGGTTGTGGAAGGACTGGCACAGCGTATCGTACGTGGAGATGTGCCACAGGGCTTAAAGGATAAGAAAATCTTTTCCCTTGATATGGGAGCGTTGGTGGCAGGGGCAAAATACCGCGGTGAATTTGAAGAACGTCTGAAAGCGGTGCTGGAGGATGTCAAGAACAGCGACGGACAGATCATCCTGTTTATCGATGAACTGCATACGATCGTAGGAGCCGGAAAAACAGACGGTGCGATGGATGCTGGAAATATGTTAAAGCCAATGCTTGCCAGAGGAGAACTGCATTGTATCGGAGCCACGACTCTGAATGAATATCGGCAGTATATCGAAAAGGATGCGGCACTGGAACGACGTTTCCAACCGGTATTGGTGGACGAGCCGACGGTGGAGGATACCATTTCCATTCTGCGTGGATTAAAAGAGCGTTATGAAGTTTATCATGGCGTAAAGATTATGGACAATGCACTGGTCAGTGCGGCAACGTTATCTCATCGTTATATTTCGGATCGTTTCCTGCCGGATAAGGCAATTGATCTGGTGGATGAGGCATGTGCCCTGATTAAGACCGAACTGGATTCCATGCCGACGGAGCTGGATGAACTACAGCGGAAGGTAATGCAGCTCGAGATTGAGGAGGCGGCTTTAAAGAAGGAGGATGACCGACTCAGTCGTGAGAGGTTGGAAAATCTCCAGAAGGAGTTAGCGGAGTTAAAGGCAGAGTTTAATAACCGAAAGGCGCAGTGGGATAATGAAAAGGCTTCCGTGGAGAAGCTTTCCAAGCTGCGGGAGGAAATCGAAGGAATCAACAGCCAGATTCAGATCGCACAAAGAGAAGGCAATCTGGAAAAGGCGGCAGAATTGTCCTATGGGAAACTTCCGGCCTTAAGAAAGCAGTTAGAAATCGAAGAGGAAAAAATCAAAGCAGAGGACTTGGCTCTTGTACATGAGAGTGTTTCGGAGGAGGAAATCGCCCGAATTATTTCACGATGGACCGGTATTCCGGTTTCTAAACTGACTGAAAGTGAACGGAACAAGACGCTGCATCTGGATGAAGAACTGCATAAGCGCGTCATCGGACAGGATGAAGGCGTGACTAAGGTGACGGAGGCAATCATTCGTTCCAAGGCGGGGATCAAGGATCCGACGAAACCGATTGGTTCCTTCCTGTTTCTGGGACCTACCGGTGTCGGTAAGACGGAACTGGCAAAATCGCTGGCAGCAGCACTCTTTGATGACGAGAACAATATGGTCCGTATTGATATGAGTGAATATATGGAGAAATATTCTGTCTCCCGCCTGATCGGAGCGCCTCCCGGATATGTGGGCTATGAGGAAGGCGGACAGCTGACAGAAGCCGTTCGGAGAAAACCATATTCGGTCGTGCTGTTTGATGAGATTGAAAAGGCACATCCGGATGTGTTCAATGTTCTGTTGCAGGTATTGGATGATGGAAGGATTACCGATTCCCAGGGACGGACAGTGGACTTTAAAAATACGATTCTGATCATGACCTCGAATATCGGAGCGGCTTATCTGTTAGAAGGAATTGATGAGAACGGAAAGATAAACAGTGATGCGGAAAAACTGGTTTTGGAAGAACTGCGGGCACATTTCAGACCGGAATTTTTAAACCGGCTGGATGAGACGATTTTATTCAAGCCGCTTACAAAGACAAATATCGGCGGCATTATTCATCTGATTATCGCAGATCTGAACAGACGTCTGGAGGATCGGGAAATTTCCATTGAACTGACGGATGCGGCAGAGCAGTCTATTGTAGATAATGCCTATGATCCGGTCTATGGTGCACGGCCATTGAAGCGGTATATCCAGAAATATGTGGAGACGCTTTCTGCCAAGCTGATTCTTGCGGATGCAGTGGGTCCAAAGGATACCATTTTGATCGATGCAGTGAATGGAGAACTGAAAGCAGGAAAAAAATAAAATAAATTAGCAGGGGAGAATGCTTATGAGTGGAAGTCACATTGCAATTCCTACCGTCCTGAAGGTAGGAAAGGGAACATTGAAAAATATTGGAAGTTATATTAAGGCAAGCGGTTTTGAAAATGCGGTGCTCTATTTTGGAAACGGATTAATTGACCTGTTTGGATATGAGGTGTTAGATCCGTTAAAGGAGGAAGGCGTCAATATTCTGGAATACCGGGAAGTGGATTCTGTCAGAATCGAGGATATTATAGAGATGGCGTTTGGAATCCATACAAAGGCACAGGTCATTGTGGGCATTGGAGGCGGCAAAGTGATCGATGCCGCCAAATATGCAGCCTACCTTAGAAAACTGCCGTTTATCAGTGTACCGACTTCCGCTTCCAGTGACGGGTTTTCCTCTGCCAGTGCATCGTTGATTGTAAACGGCAGAAGAAATTCGGTTCCGGCAAGAATGGCATATGGTATTATTGTGGATACGGATGTGATTAAAAGTGCACCGGAGAAATTTTTGTATTCCGGTATCGGAGATCTGGTGTCTAAGATTACGGCACTATATGACTGGGTCTATGAGGATCAAAAAGGCTACACGGTACTCAATGACTGTGCCATGATGATTGCCAAAAAGGCGGTCAACAGTTTTGTGCGGACTCCTTTTGAGAGCATTCATGATGATCTGTTTTTACGGGAATTATTGGATTCCCTTGCCATGAGTGGGATTGCCAATGAGATTGCAGGAAGCAGTGCACCTACAAGCGGCAGTGAGCATCTGATTTCGCATGCTCTTGACAAGCTGCTTGAGAAACCGCAGCTGCACGGGATTCAGGTTGGTATTGCGACCTATCTGATGAGTAAGGTGCAGGATCACCGATATAAGAGAGTCAATACAATCTTTACGGATACAGGCTTCTGGAATTATGTCAGTACGCTTGGCTTAAAGAGAGAGGAATTTGAAGAGGCGATTGATCTGGCCCCATCTATCAAACCGCACAGGCATACCTATCTTCATGAAGAGCGGTACAGAGAGCTTGCAAAGCAGGTTCTTTATGAGGATGAAGTGCTGAAGAAAGTGTTTGGATAAAATGAACAGCGTCGGTGTTTAAGGACCGGTATACCTTAAACACTGACGCTGATTTTTTCATTCCTATGAGGATCAGATTGCGGCGGCAAAGGCGGCTTATAATCAGTCACAGATGAGCCATATGTTAGATGAGGCAAGAGAACTGGGCGAAAAAATCGCAGAGAAGAGAGAAGAGCTGGAGCCGAAGACTGCAGAAGAGAGAAAAGAAGAACTGGCAGAAGAGGCGGTTGAAAAGGTCACCGGAACCGAGCAGGACAAAGGTACCTTAGAGGAAATGATGGAAGAGAAGGAAGAAATCATCGAAGAGATGAAAGAGCAGAGGATGGAAGAAAAGAGGATGGAAGACAGGATGGAATAGTAAGAATTCCATCCTGTTTTTGTATGACGGACAACAAAATGCGGATATTGACACCCCCAAAAAGCAGTACTATAATTTACTGGAATATAAATGAGAACAATTATCAAAAAAGGAAATGGAAGCCATGACATTATATGAAGCGAAAAAGGGTGGACAGTATACGGTAAAGGGATTATATCTGGAAGAAGGAATCACCAGGCGCTTACAGGCATTGGGACTCAATGACGGGACGAAGGTAAATGTGTTGAACCGAAGGAAAAGGGGAGCTATGATCATTCAGGTGCGTGGAACAAGACTTGCACTGGGCAGGCATATTACGACAGGAATCGAAGTTGGTGGAATGATGCAGGAAAAAGATGATAAGAACAAAGGAGACTGCAGAAAAGAGGATATGGGACATGACGCAGATTAATGGAAAAGGACCGATACATGTAGCATTTGTAGGAAATCCAAATTGCGGTAAGACGACGCTTTTTAATGCAGTGACCGGATCAAAGCTAAAGGTGGCAAACTGGCCGGGCGTTACCGTGGAGAAAAAGGAGGGCTATGCACAGTATGAGGGAGAGGAACTGGTTTGTATTGATACACCGGGCATCTATTCGCTGACCTGCTATACAATCGAAGAAAAGGTAACCAGACAGTGCGTTATGGATGATGAGATCGATGTGATCGTAAACGTGGTGGATGCTTCCAGTCTGGAGCGGAATCTGTATCTGACCTTACAGCTATTGGAACTTGGAAAGCCGATGGTGCTGGCTCTCAATATGATGGATATTGTACAGGAACGCGGAATGGAGATTGATCTTCACAGAATGCCGGAAATGTTAGGTGATATCGCTGTTATTCCGGTATCGGCAGCCAGGCGGAGCGGAATCACAACCTTGCTTCATGCAGTGGTTCATCATTATAAGGAGGGACCGAAAGGGGATATCCTACACTATAATGAGGAAATTGAAGATAAAATCGCCAAGCTGGAGGTCATGATGCAGGCACATTATCCGGCGCATTCCTCGGTTCGCTGGCATGCCATTAAGCTTCTTGAGAATGATGAAGAGGTCAAAAAAGAACATCCAATCCAGACGATTAATGTCGTGGAAAGGAGCTATGAGAAGGAAATCATTCAGCGGAAGTATGAATACATAGAACAGATCGTAAAGGAAGTTCTGTTTCACAGGGAAAAAAAGGCAGCTTCCACAGACCGGATCGACAGACTGCTTACCCATCCGGTATTGGGGATACCGATGTTTTTATATATTATGGGACTGGTGTTCTTTCTGACATTTACGGTAGGAGATGCTTTAAAAGGTATCTTTGAGGCAGCACTGGCAGTCTTTTCAGATGCGGCAGCAGGCATGCTGTCTTCCATTGGAGCAGCAGAATGGCTGCGATCATTGATTGTGGATGGAATCATCGCAGGAGTGGGAGGCATCCTGACCTTTATTCCCAATATCTTTATTCTGTTTCTGGCACTTGCGATTCTGGAGGATTCCGGTTATATGTCCCGTGTGGCATATGTTATGGATTCTCTGATGGGTAAGGTTGGACTTTCCGGTAAGGCGTTTTTGCCGATGATTTTAGGCTTTGGTTGTACTGTTCCAGCGATCATGGCAACTAGGGCACTGGAAACGGAACACGACAGGCGGAAAACGATGATCGTTACACCATTTATGTCCTGTTCAGCACGTCTGCCGATTTATGTGCTGTTTTCCGAAATGTTTTTTTCAGAGCACGCAGGACTCGTCGCTTTTTCCATGTATGTGATCGGTATGGTGGCAGCTATTTTGACAGCTCTTATTTTAAACAGAATCGAAAAGGGAAGAGTCAATGATTCTCTGTTGATTGAACTGCCGGAATATAAGAGACCGAATACCAGAACAATCCGTATTTATGTCTGGAACAAACTAAAGGATTATTTGACCAAGGCAGGAACAACTATTTTTCTTGCATCCATCGTGATCTGGTTTGTGCTCAATTTCGGCATGGGCGGAAGAGTGGAAAGTCCGGCGGAGAGCTTCGGGGCCATGATCGGACATGTGCTGTCGCCGCTTTTGGCGCCGGCGGGACTTAATATGTGGCAGATTGTTGTAGCACTGATTTCCGGTGTTTCAGCAAAGGAGGTTGTGGTATCCAGTTTTGCCGTGCTGTTTGGCGTAACCAACGCAAATTCTGCGGCGGGAATGCAGACTATTGTGGAAAATATTCATGCCGTTAATCCGAATTTCGGACCAGTCAATGCGTATGCTTTAATGGTATTTTGTTTGTTGTATGTACCATGTGCGGCAACCATAGCAACCATCAAAAAGGAGAGTAATTCCTGGAAGTTTACAGCTGGGATGGTAATATTCCAGATTCTGTTTGCATGGGTGGCAGCCACGCTGGTTTTTCAAATTGGGAGTCTCCTTTGATAAAAAAATAACAATTTCGGGAAAAGCCCTTGATTTCCCTGCCTGTTTGTGTGAAAATAGGAAAGGATAAAAAAGCGTAGATTTTCGCTTTATTTTATGGAAAAGAAAGGTTAGGGAACACATATGAGAGGAATTGAAACACAGGTCCGTAAAATGCGTCGCCGGGTATTTATGGAAGTGGCAAAGCTGGCCTATGAATCAAAGAATCTGATTGATGACATGGAAGCACTTCCATATAAAATTGTGGATTATGATGAGTCCGTATATCGTGAAAGCATCTATAGAGAGCGTGCGATTGTCCGGGAAAGACTCCGCCTTGCCATGGGCATGAGTCTCAGACCCGAAAATCAGCCGGTGCATGTGACACAGGGACTGGAGGAAAGCAATATTTCCGAAAAATACTATGAGCCGCCGTTAATGCAGGTAATTCCGTCGGCATGTAATTCCTGTCCTGAGAATCGCTATGAAGTAACCAATAAATGTATGGGCTGTGTGGCGCATCCGTGCCGGGAGGTCTGTCCACGCGGTGCCATCAGTATGGTAAACGGAAAATCATATATTGATCAGGAGAAATGTATCCGCTGCGGTAAGTGTAAGTCGATCTGTCCGTATGATGCGATTTCCCATCAGGTACGTCCTTGTGCAGCGGCATGCGGTGTTGGTGCCATTAAAAATGATGAAAAAGGAAGAGCCTGTATCGACAATGAAAAATGTGTATCCTGTGGTCAGTGTATGGTAAATTGTCCGTTTGGCGCAATTGCAGATAAATCACAGATTTTTCAGTTGATTCGTGCCATGCAGGCAGGCGGTAAGATTATTGCGCAGGTAGCACCTGCATTTGTAGGACAGTTTGGTCCCAAGGTGACCCCGGATATGTTAAAAACCGCATTGAAAGAGCTTGGCTTCGCCGATGTCTATGAGACGGCGATCGGAGCGGATCAGGGAGCCATTGCAGAGGCTGAACATTATGTACATGAGGTGGCAACCGGAAAGCTTCCGTTCCTCCTGACCTCCTGCTGTCCATCATGGTCGGTTCTTGCAAAGAAATTTTTCCCGGAAACGATTGATAATATTTCCAATGCACTGACTCCAATGGTGGCAACGGCAAGAATTATTAAAAAGGAGCATCCGGATGCACAGGTCGTATTTATTGGACCGTGTGCGTCGAAGAAGCTGGAAGCATCCAGAAGAACGGTACGATCGGATGTGGATTTTGTTATTACGTTTGAAGAACTGGCAGGAATGTTCGAAGCAAAGGGAATTTTGTTAGAAGAAATTCAGGCGATGGATGAACTGCACGGAGCCACTTCGGCTGGACGCGGATACGGTGTAGCTGGTGGTGTGGCAAGTGCGATTGAGGAATGTATTCGGGAGTATTATCCGGATGTGGAGGTCAATATTGAGCATGCCGAAAGTCTGGCAGAATGTAAGAAGATGCTGATGCTTGCCAAGGCAGGCAAGAAGAACGGCTGTCTGATTGAAGGTATGGCATGCCCGGGCGGTTGTATTGCCGGAGCCGGAACGAATATTCCGATTGTACAGGCACAGAAGGAAGTAAAGAACTTTAAGGATGCGGCGGCTGAAAGATTACCGCATCCGGAAAGTTAAGATAGACTGCGCAATTTGCAGAAAGTCAGACAAGAAAGGTATGGTTATTTACAATGGGAAAAATAAGAACACGTTTTGCACCGAGCCCGACAGGACGTATGCATGTAGGAAATTTGAGAACAGCACTTTATGCGTATCTGATCACAAAGCATGAAAACGGAGATTTTATTCTCCGTATTGAGGATACCGATCAGGAGCGTTATGTGGAAGGCGCGGTTGATATTATTTACCGTACGCTGCAGAAGACCGGACTGATCCATGATGAGGGACCGGACAAGGACGGTGGTGTTGGTCCTTATGTACAGAGTGAAAGACAGGAACAGGGCATCTATCTGGAATATGCCAAGAAGCTGATTGAGAAAGGGGAGGCATATTACTGCTTCTGTGATAAAGAGCGTCTGGCAAGTCTGACACAAGAGGTGGCAGGAAAAGAAATTACGGTGTATGACAAGCATTGTCTGCATTTGTCCAAGGAAGAAATCGAAGAGAAGTTAGCAGCAGGAGTGCCGTATGTAATCCGTCAGAATAATCCAAAGGAAGGAACCACGACTTTCCATGATGATATTTATGGAGATATTACCGTGGAAAATGCGGAACTGGATGACATGATTCTTATTAAATCGGACGGATATCCGACCTACAATTTTGCAAATGTAGTGGACGATCATTTGATGGGAATCACCCATGTGGTCAGAGGAAACGAATATCTTTCTTCTTCCCCGCGTTATAACAGACTGTATGAGGCCTTCGGATGGGAAGTGCCGACCTATGTGCATTGTCCGTTAATTACCGACGAGCAGCATCAGAAGCTTTCCAAACGATGCGGACATTCCTCGTATGAGGATCTGATCGAACAGGGCTTTTTAACGGAGGCGATTGTAAACTTTGTGGCACTGCTGGGATGGAGTCCGGCAGGAACCGAAGAAATTTTTTCACTGGAAGAGCTGGTAGAGAAATTTGACTATCATCACATCAACAAGTCTCCGGCAGTCTTTGACTATACGAAACTGCGGTGGATGAACGGGGAATATATCAAACGGATGGATTTTGACCGTTTTTATGAGATGGCGCTTCCGGTCATACAGGAGACCATTCATAAGGAACTGGATTTTAAGAAGATTGCAGAGATGGTTAAGACCCGTATAGAGGTTCTTCCGGATATCAGAGATCATATTGATTTCTTTGAAGAACTGCCGGAATATGATATTGCAATGTATACCCATAAGAAGATGAAGACTACGGCAGAATCTTCGCTGGAGGTATTAAAGGAGCTGCTTCCCCGCCTGGAGGCACAGGAGGATTACAGCAACGATGCACTGTATAAGCTTCTGACCGATTATGTGGCAGAGAAGGAGTGCAAGAACGGTTATGTGATGTGGCCGGTGAGAACTGCAGTTTCCGGCAAGCAGATGACCCCTGCCGGAGCAACCGAAATTATGGAGGTGCTCGGCAAAGAAGAATCCATTAAACGTATTCAAAAAGGAATTGAACTGTTAGAAAATGCCTGATTTATCTGAAAACATATCTCAGTCTATGGCAATCAGCCACTTTCAGGGACCGGCGCTTGTGCTCGCCGGTCCGGGAAGCGGCAAGACTTTCACGATTACCAAACGAATCCAGTATTTAATAGAACAATGTAAGGTGAAACCGGAGCATATTCTGGTGGTGACTTTTACCAGAGCTGCAGCTTCAGAAATGAAGGAGCGGTTTTTAAAGCTGACCGGAGAAAAAAGCAGTGAAGTGAGCTTTGGAACATTTCATGCCTGTTTTTATTCGATTTTAAGAAGAGCCTGTTATCCGGCAAAGCTGGAGCTTTTGAGTGAGCAGGAAAAGCGTATCCGGGTCAGAGAGGCTGTGCGCCGCTATGAGCAGGAAGAACAGGAAATCAATCAGGACAGCGGCAGCAAAGCTGGCAGACGCTTTTGGACTGAACTGTCTCCTGAATCAGAAGAAAGTCTTTTACAGGATCTGTCACGTTATAAAAACAGTGGGCAGAAGATGTCTGCGTATGAGCCGCTCAGTGTAAAAAAGGAAATGCTTGCCTATGTCTGGAAGGAACTGGAACAGTATAAGCAGCTGGTGCACCGGATTGATTTTGATGACATGGCAATTCAGTGCTATACCCTATTTTTAAAACAACCGGAGCTTTTAAAGCAGTGGCAGGAGAAGTTTCAGTATATTCTGGTGGACGAGTTTCAGGACATTAATGAACTGCAGTATCGTGTCATGTGTCTGCTTGCCGGAGAGAAAAAGAACTTGTTTATGGTTGGGGACGATGACCAGTCAATTTATGGATTTCGGGGAGCCAGACCGGAAATTATGAAAAGAGTACTACGGGACTTCCCGGAATGCAGTACCATGCTGTTAGAACAAAATTACCGGAGCAGCGGCAATATTATCAGGGCCGCCGGATATGTCATACGGGAGAACAAAAACCGGATGGCAAAGGAAATCCGTGCAGTGCGGGATGCGGGACAGTCAGTCCGCATCCGGGAGTTTGAGAGCAGACAGGATGAAACGGAATTTTTGATGCAGGAGCTTTCGGCATTATGGCAGAAAGAAAAAGAAACGGGAAATGCGGAGCGTAAAATACTGGAGGATACCGCGGTTATTTTCCGTACGAACCGGGAAATGGCAGACTTTGCTGGACATCTTATAAAAAAGGGAATTCCATTTTCCATGAAAGAGACCGGGAGAAATATGTTTGACACGGCAGTTGCCAGAGATATCCGTACCTATCTGCGTTTTGCCCAGGGGGAACGTTACCGGAATGATTTCTATCAGATTATGAACAGACCGCTCCGGTATATTCCAAGGGATATTGTAAAAGGACATACCGTACATCTCGGTAAGCTTCTGCATGATTGTGAGCGGTATTATCCGGGGCTTGTGGAGGAAGTGGAAAAATTTTCTGAGGATATGGAGCGGATGAGCACGATGCAGCCGTATGCGGCAATTCGTTATCTGCGTAAGGGGGTCGGCTATGATGAGCACATCCGGACTATGCCGGATGCAGAGGATAAGCTGGAACTGGCAGAGCAGATTACCGACAGCGCCAGGGGGTATGCAACACTGGCAGAATGGGAAAACTATATCGAAGAATATGCAGCGAAGCTGTCGGCGGCATCCAGTGACAGGGAGACGAAGGGGTGGGATGGTGTACAGATGATGACTATGCACGCTTCCAAGGGGTTGGAATATAAGAGGGTTTATCTGCCGCATTTAAATGAAGGCAGCATTCCGCACAAAAAGTCAGAGGCTTTCGAAGAACTGGAAGAGGAGCGCAGGATGCTCTATGTGAGCATGACCAGAGCAAAGGACAGTTTGTGCATGACCTATGTAAAGGATAAACAAAAAGCAGCATCCAGATTTCTGGAGCCGCTTTTAAAAGGGAAGATCTAGTATAGAAGGACGTTGGGAGACTATTCACCGTCTACCAGTTCATCAAATTCGGCGTTGTCCAGATATTCATCAAAGGCATCCGATACCATTTCGTATTCCTCATCGTCTTCGATGTACTGAAGCTCCGGTTCCGCATTGACATTATTTTCATCTTCAAAATAGCGGTAGAACCAGACTTCTCCGTCCTCATTTTTACCGTCCTCATTGAGCGGGAGCAGTACAATATAGTCCTGCTTCTGCACCGTAAGGATCGTTACGATACCACAGGTCACATTGCTACCGTCTTCTAACTCCAGATCTACGGTCATTTCTTCGTCGTTAAAATCAATATCATTGTTATTTCCCATTGTTGTACCTCTCCTTCGTTTTTTTTATTGTAGCTGATATCGAACAGAAGTGCAACCGGAAGAACAGTCAGCCTTAATGAAAAATCTTTTCCGATTGCATGATATGTGATAATATAGAGTTATATGAGTTTACGACAGAGCGTGAAAGGCGGAACAATATGCAAAAACAATTTCACTTGAAAAAGGGTACGCCATATCCGTTAGGAGTTTCAGCAGCCGGGACGCAGATTAATTTTGCGGCGGTGATGAACACAAAAGAAAAGAATGGAATACTTCTCTATGAACGCAGTACGCGAAAGCTTGCAGCCAGAATTCCGTTTTGTGCAAAGGAAAGTACAGGAAATATCTGTTGCGGGATGTTAGAGAATTTTGAACCGGATCAATACCTGTATAATTTTTACAGTGGGGATCTGGAATATACGGATCCTTATGCAAGAGCTGTATGCGGAAACAGAAAGAAATACGGAGAATTCCGGTTATCGGATGAGTATGATTGGGAGGAAGATAACCTTCCTGAGATTCCTTATACAGAAAGCATTTTTTATCTTCTGCATGTCAGGGGATTTACAATGCACAGAACTTCCGGCGTGGAGCATAAAGGGACCTTTCTTGGGATACAGGAAAAGATTCCTTATTTGAAAGAGCTGGGTATTACTACGCTGGAGCTGATGCCGGCCTATGAGTTTGAAGAAAAAGAGCCGAGTGTGATGAAAGAACCGATTCCTGTGCCGGAATATATGCAGGAGAGATACAGAAATGCGCAGGATATTATCAAATCTGCAGCGCCGTTTGCAGCGGAGGAAAAGAAAAAGAAATCGGTCAGATTGAATTACTGGGGCTACAAGAGCGGAAGTTATTTTGCACCGAAGCGCTCCTATGCAGCGGGGGAACGTCCGGATGTTGAATTGAAGAATCTGATTAAGGAACTGCATCGAAATCATATGGAGATTATTCTGCAGTTTTATTTCCCAAAGGAAGTCAAACAGGGCTACATTCTGGAGGTATTAAAATACTGGATTTTGAATTATCATGTGGATGGGATTCATATCAAAGGGGAACGGATTCCGATTACCCTGCTTGCGACAGAACCGCTTCTGGCAAACCGTAAGCTTCTCCATCATGAACTGCCTCTTCAGGAAATTTATGGAGAAGGGGAACAGCCGGCATATCGAAATCTTGCCTTTTACCGGGATGATTTTATGTATGATATGCGTAAATATCTAAAAGGCGATGATAATATGCTGCAGTCTGTTGTGGAATATACAAAAAGGAATACAGGCAAGGCTGCATTCATAAATTTTATGACAAACTATTATGGGTTTACGCTGGAGGATCTGGTTTCCTATGACAGAAAACACAATGAAGCAAACGGTGAGGAGAACCATGACGGCACTGATTTTAATTTCAGTTGGAACTGTGGAGCAGAAGGAAAGACAAGGAGAAAATCGGTCAACGAATTGAGATTAAAGCAGAAAAAGAATGCCATGACTCTTATGTTGCTTTCGCAGGGTACACCACTTATTCGTGCCGGAGATGAATTTTGTCAGACCCAGAAGGGGAATAACAACCCTTATTGCCAGGATAATGATATTTCATGGCTTCACTGGGACAGGATGGAACAGGAGAAAGAGTTTTTTGAATTTGTAAAGATGCTGATCAAGTTTCGTATGGAACAGCCTGTTTTCCATATGGAAGAACCGTTTCGTATGGTGGACTACCGTTCCTATGGTTACCCGGATCTGTCACTGCATGGTGAAGAGGCATGGAAGGCATATATGCACGGCTATGAGCATCATATCGGAATGCTTTATTGCGGCAGGTATGCAATGCCTTCGATAGAAGGGCAGGGAACCGCCGGAAAGGAAGCTGATCGTGAGAAAGCTGTAAAACAAGAACCGGCGCAGTTGTTTTATGCTGCCTATAATATGCACTGGCAGAGGCACTTTTTTGGCCTTCCGTCGTTGCCGGAGGGAGAGGAGTGGAAGCTGGTTTTTACAACGGACAACAATACATCTGAAGCGGAGCAGCTCATACGGAAACAGGAAGAAAATAAACAGGAAAAGGGCTGTAGAATCTGTATACCGCCTCGAACGATCAGTCTGTTCAAAAGTCAAAAGTCGGCACGAAAGAGCCGGAATAGAAGTAACGGAGGGAGTAAAAGGAAGAAAGCATGAACTGGTGGAAACATTTCCGGACGATTACTTATCATAAATACTTAGTCATGAAAGGATGCTTTGCAGTTGGACTTTACTGGCAGGGAATCTGTCATGATCTATCCAAATATTCTCCGGCAGAGTTTTGGGTAGGAGCAAAATACTATCAGGGGAACAGAAGCCCAAACAATGCAGAAAGAGAGGAACTTGGTTATTCCGGAGCGTGGCTTCATCATAAGGGCAGGAACAAGCATCATTATGAGTATTGGATGGACTACTGTATCAATCAGCCGGACCGGATCATGGCGCCGTTCAGAATGCCGGAAAGATATGTGATAGAGATGTTTATGGACCGAATTGCGGCATCTAAGGTATATAATAAGGAAAAATATACAGATTCCTCTCCACTGCAATATTATCAGGGCAGTCTGGAAAAAGCACCGGATTTTTTACATGAGGATACGAGAAAGGAATTGGAACAGCTGCTTTCCATGCTGGCAGAATCAGGAGAAACGGAGACGTTTCGTTACATTCGTAAGGAGATATTAAAAAAGAGCGTATAGGAAAAGACAGCAGCTGGCACAAGTGCAAGCCTTCTGACATACACTAGGAGTATAAAAGAAGGAGTGAAAAGAAATTATGAATTGTTTGTGCTGGTTATTGATTTTACTATGCTGCGGAAGAAATAATAGTTGGGGAAACAACTGTGGCTGCGGCAGGGATAATGACTGCAGAAGGGATAACGACCGTAGAAGGGACAATGACTGTGGCTGCAAGAAGGACAATGACTGCAGAAGGGATAACGACTGTGGCTGCAAAAATGACAATGACCGCAGAAGGGATAACGACTGCGGCTGTGGCAGAGACAGCGACCGGGACAGAGATAATGACTGCAGCAGACCCGTACCACCACCGCCAATGCCTCGTCCTTTTTCGGGATTCCCGGGTCAGGGAACATGCGGCTGTGAAGAATAGTTTTTGGGGGAATGGATTAAAAGAATATTCAGAAACCGAGGGAACAGGCTGGAAAAAATCCGCCTGTTCTTTTGATGTCAGATAGTGTCATTTCATTTCGAAATATCAGGAAATAAACATTGCATATCCGGCGGAAGAGGTGCGGTAAAGTGCAAAGCTTTTCCGGTGATTGGATGGGAGAAGGAAAGACTGTAGGAATGGAGTGCCTGACGGCTGATTTTGGAAAAATCAGGGTGATATAAAAAGTCACCTAACAGGGGATGCCCAAGATGTTTCATATGCACCCGGATCTGGTGTGTACGTCCGGTTTCCAGAGAGAGCTTTAAAAGGGCATATTCCGTTTGTTGACAAAGTACTTGATAGTGGGTAACGGCATGCTCTCCGTGATCGAAGTCTATTACGCGTTCAATAGAGGAATCCGTAGCTCTTGCAATCGGAGCATTTAC
Source organism: Clostridiales bacterium (assembly GCA_012520645.1). GTDB lineage: Bacteria > Bacillota > Clostridia > Lachnospirales > Lachnospiraceae > JAAYNV01. The sequence continues at coordinate 89,617 of JAAYNV010000027.1, forward strand.
GGTGCCGAAAGGTTCTGAAAACTGTCCAGAGGCAATCGCCAGATAGTTACGTTTCAGTTTCCGTTCTGCTGCCATGCGGGAGAGGATGGCTCCACTTACCATGTGCTTGGCAAGGAGCGTCAGTCCTGTGGTATCCCGGTCCAGGCGGTTGATGCAGCGGAAAACATAGGGGATATTTCTGCTTGCATAATAATAAGCGACAGCATTGGCAAGAGTATGTTCGTAGTGATTCATGGAAGGGTGTACAGGCATATTGGCAGGTTTATTGAGAATCAGAATATCTTCATCCTCATAGATAATATTGAGAGGAGCGTATACAGGAAGAATCTTTTTGGAACTTTCCGTTTCGGTCAGGTGAACAGTCAGAATGTCTCCGGCGCAAAGCTTTTTTGTCACATATTCCCAGCGCCCGTTTAAGAGAATGCTTTCTGGTATTTTTTTTAAAGCTATGATATTTGAATGGGAAAACCCTTTTCTTTTCAAATATTGTTCGATGGTCAAATCCTCTTCGGTAATAAGAAATTCGAAATCACGTTTCATGGGAATAGCCTTTCTAAAATTGGAAATCAATATTGACAGATGAATTATAAATGCTAGTATAAAAGAAAATCAAGAAAAAAGGAGCGGCTGGATATGGATGAGGAAAAAATGATCGAAGAAATTTTAAAGCATCTGGATGGTGAAACAGAGTCTGGGGTTCACAGGATGAGTGTGAACATGGATATTTTGGCAGAGCAGGAAAAAGAAGTATCCCATAAATGCTGCGTGGCATACGGAAGGCCCGCCAATGAAACGGTGGGCCTGCTTGACATGTATACCGATTCCACAGTGGATATGCCGGATAACGAAAGGCGTTAAACTGGTTTAATTGGATTTTACTTCTTTCCAGACTTCATTGTAAAGTGCATCGCCTTCCTCACCAAGATAATGGAAAGTTTCCAGATTTTCATAGTCGGAGAGTGTTGGGAATGCAATCCTGGAATTGCGGATCTCTTCGTCCTCGATCAGTTCTCTGGCAGCATCGTTTGGAGTCGAGTAGGTGATATACTCGAAGTTTTTCAGTGCAATATCATCACGGCACATAAAATCAAGGAATTTTTGTGCATTTTCCATATTCGGTGCATTTTTCGGAATGACCCAGCAGTCCAGCCATACATTTGTGCCTTCCTTTGGAATGACATATTCAAGATCCGGATTTTCGCGCTGCGTATAGATGGCTTCACCGGAATAGATCACGCCGATTGCTGCCTCGTTTCCGATCATTTTGTCACGTACCTGATCAATGACATATGCCTGTACAAGCGGCTTCTGTTCGATCAGGGCATTTTTTGCCTCCTCTAACTCGGCAGGATTGGTAGAATTCATGGAATAGCCCTTTAATTTCAGAGCGACCATAAATGCGTCCCGGACAGAATCCTGCATCAAAATATTATCCTTATATTTTTCATCCCAGAGAACGGACCAGCTGTCGATCGGCTCATCTACCATGGTTTTATTGTAAAGAATGCCCACAGTACCCCAACAGTAGGGGATGGCATACTGGTTCTTTGGATCAAATTCCTTTGCCTGTTCATAATACTGTGCTCCGATATTGGTCTTGGCATTCGGAATCTTTTCAAAATCAATTTCAGCAAGCAGATCGTTTTCAATCATTTTCTGAATCATGTAATCGGAAGGGCATACGACATCGTAGGCAGAGGCGCCGGCTTCAATTTTCGGATACATGATTTCATTGGTTTCAAATTCATCGTATATGACCTTAATACCGGTTTCTTCTTCAAACTGTGTGATTGCATCCGGGTCGATGTATTCTCCCCAGTTATAGACAACGACTTCTCCGGCAGAAGCGGTATCCGAGGCAGCGCCGCAGCCGGTAAAGAGAGTACTGACACTGATAAGAAGTGCCGCAAGCAGAGTACATTTTTTCATAATAGATTCTCCTTTATAAGTGGTTTTATGTTTCAGCAGTTTGTTTTTTCTGCCTTTTATCGTCTGCAGGATTGATGCGGTTTGTCGTGAAATTTACTAACAAAAGAAGTATAAGCACAGTTACAAAAATAATGGTAGAAAGTGCATACATTTCCGGTTTAATACCTTTGCGGACCTGCGTATAGATTTTGGTGGAAAGTGTATCAAAGCCGGGTCCCTTGGTAAAGTGCGTAATAATAAAGTCATCCAGAGACATGGTAAATGCCATCAAAAATCCGGAGCAGACACCGGGCAGGATATCCGGGAAGATTACCTTAAAAAACGCATAGAGCGGAGAGGCACCCAGATCCAGCGCAGCCTCATAGGTGTTTGGATTCAGCTGCTTTAAGCGGGGCATGACACTTAAAATCACATATGGAATGTTGAATGTGATATGGGAGAGCAGTACGGTTGTAAAGCCCAGCCGCATGTTCAGTGTAATGAACAGAAGCATCAGCGATATTCCGGTTACGATTTCGGCATTTAACATGGGAATGTTCGTAATACCAAGTAAAATGTTCCGGCTTCTGCGTTTCATACTGTGGATGGAAATAGCCGCTACCGTACCGATCAGAGTGGCGATCAGAGCGGATAACAGTGCTAAAAGCAGCGTGTTTTTCAGCGCTTGTTTGATGATGGAATCGTCCATTAAGGAAAGATACCATTTCCATGTGAATCCGCCCCACTTGGAGCGGGTTTTGCTTTCGTTAAAAGAGAGCACCATCAGGGCGGCAATCGGAGCATAAAGGAATATAAAAATAAGAATGATATAAAAACGTTTCAACAGTTTCACAGCATGCTTCCCTCCCCATCCTTGTCAAATATCGATGAAAGTATCATATTGATTACAATAAACACCATTAAAACAATAGAAAGTCCGCTTCCCAGATGCCAGTTGGAGGCTTGTGTAAATTCCTGTTCGATTACGTTGCCGATCAAAAGAATCTTGCTTCCGCCTAAGAGGTTGCTGATTACAAAGGTAGTCAGTGCAGGAACAAAGACCATTGTAATGCCGCTGATCACACCGGGAAGGCTCAATGGAAAAATGATTTTGAAAAAGGTCTGAATACCATTGGCTCCAAGGTCTCTGGCGGCATTGATTACGTTTATATCAATTTTGCCAAGTACATTGTAAATTGGCAGAACCATAAACGGCAGGAAATTATATACCATGCCAAGGACGATGGCGGATGGGGTGTTGATGATGTTTAAGGCAGGCAGGTGCAAAAAGGCGAGGACACTGTTAATGACGCCTGTTTTTTCCAGCAGAGTCTGCCATGCCAGCGTGCGGAGTAAAAAGTTCATCCACATCGGCAGAATAAAAATAAAAACGATAAAACTGTGCTGATTGACATTCATTCCGTGCAGGATCATGGCAAGAGGATAGGCAAGCAGCAGGCAGATGACCGTACTCAAAAAGGAAAGACCAAGGGAAAGCAAAAGCGCCTTACTGTGCTCAGGAGAGAGCATGGCACCGATATTTTCCAAGGTAAAAGCTCCTGTTTTATCGGTCAGTCCATAATAAAAAATCATACAAAGCGGTATGATGATAAAAGATACCGCCCAGAATACATATGGAGTAGAAAGATATTTTTTCTTATTGTTCATCGATGCCAATTGCCTCCTCATCCTCAGAAGCCGGTTTGTTCATAATCTGGATATTGAACGGATCCACGCGGATGCCGACCTTTTCTCCGACCGGATGCATGAGGGTGGAATGGACAAGCCATTCAAAACCACCTGCAGAGACTTCCATCTCATAGTGAACTCCTTTAAAAATCAGGTGCGTGACAGTTCCTTCCAGTGTTCCGTTTTCAGGGGCTACTAACTCCACATCCTCCGGACGGATGACTACATCAACCGGTTTGTTCGTACCAAAGCCTTTATCAACGCAGGCAAACTGCACACCCAGAATATTTACCAGTTCATCCCGTATCATAGTAGAAGGAATGATATTACTGTCTCCGATAAAGTCGGCAACAAAAGCATTTTCCGGTTCGTTATAGATGCTTTCCGGGCTGCCGATCTGCTGAATATAGCCCTGGTTCATGACCACAATCGTATCGGACATCGTAAGAGCTTCCTCCTGATCGTGAGTCACATAAATAAAGGTAATGCCCAGTTCGTTCTTCAGACGGATCAGTTCATACTGCATATCCTGACGTAGTTTTAAATCCAGTGCACCTAAAGGTTCATCCAAAAGCAGCACCTTCGGCTCGTTTACAATAGCACGGGCAATGGCAATACGTTGCTGCTGACCGCCGCTTAAAGAATCCGGCATTCGTTTTTCAAAACCATCCAGATTCACTAACTTTAAGGCATATTTAATCTTATCATTGATATAGGATTTGCTTTTATTTTTGATTTTCAGACCAAAAGCGATATTCTCGGCAATATTCATATGTGGGAAAAGAGCATACTTCTGGAATACTGTATTTAACTGCCTTTTGTTGGGCGGAAGTTTTGTAATATCTCTGCCGTTTGAAAGGACAGCTCCCTTGTCCGGTGTCTCAAAACCGCCTATGATTCGCAGGGTTGTGGTTTTACCGCAGCCGCTTGGACCAAGCAGAGTCAGAAATTCATTTTCACGAATGTACAGATTCAGATCATCTAATACAATATTGTCCCCATAGGATTTGGTAATGCCGACTAAGTCAATCAGTTTTTCTTTCATGGTGTGCCTTCCTTACATATTGATAAAATGTAATATCCGTTCGTAGTATCAGAAACTCGGTGGACTGCTGATCCATAGGATCACTGCACCGGTCTTGTTGTTTGCTTCAATATAATGTGTGGTTGAAGCTGTAAAATAAAAGGATTCCCCCTTTTTTGCCTTGTAAATCTTCCTGCCCAGATGGATGGTAATGCTGCCTGAAAGCACATAGCCGAATTCTTCTCCTTCGTGAGGGTTATCCGGATATGTCGAACCGCCGGGGGCAAGTGTGAGCCGGATTGGCTCCATCATATTTTTCTGTGCATTGGGGATGATCCATTCGATTTTATTGAAAAGAGAGTCATCGACCTTTTCAAAATAATCCGTGTCATGAAATACAATTTGTTCCTCGTCCTCTTCGCTGAAAAAATCTTTCAGATCGGAGCCTAGGCACTGTAAAATATCAACGAGAGTGGCAATGGAAGGAGAAGTGATATCACGTTCCACCTGCGAAATAAAGCCCTTGGAAAGCTCCGCGCGGTCTGCTAATTCCTCCTGTGTCAGTCCTTTTTGGACACGTAGCTCCTTTAATCTCATTCCAATTTTCATAAGAATAATCAAGCCCTTTCCAATGTCTGTAAAATATATTTTTCACACTGACTTCTTGCGATATGTAAACAAAAAGTTTACTGATGCTAAACAAATACATGGATTATTATACTGCGCAATGTGGGAAAGTCAATGCAAAAATTGTAAAATATATTAACAAAATTATGCAGGTGTGATAAAATAAAAAAAGCATGTGGAATGGAGGAATCCAAATGAAGAATGAAAAGTATGTGGCTTATGTATCCACTTATACTACGAAAGGCGATAAGCATGGCATCAAAATCTATGATGTGGATTTGAAGCACGGAAGATTGACGGAAAAGGACCAGGTGGAAATTACGAACTCGTCCTATGTCACAATTTCACATAACCGGAAGTATCTTTATTCCATTACCGACTTTGGAGTGGAGTCCTATGAGATTATGAATGATGGTTCTCTGAAAATCAAAAACCATGCGTCCATTAACGGCATGCGGGGATGCTATCTTTCCACGGACTATGAAGACCGCTATCTTTTTGTAGCCGGTTATCATGACGGAAAGATTACGATTTTACGGCTGAAAGAAAACGGAGAGATCGGAGAGATCACGGACGAGCTGTTTCATAAGGGACTTGGCAGCATAGCAGAGCGTAATTTCCGTCCGCATGTAAGCTGTGTCAAGATGACCAGAGATAACAAATATCTGTTGGCGGCAGATCTGGGAATGGATCATGTGAATGTATACCGATTTAACCATGAAACCGGAAAAATCAAACAGGCAGACGTAATCCGAAGTGAGCAGGAGTCTGCACCGCGGCATGTAAAGATTTCCAAGGATGGGAAATATGTTTATATCGTACATGAATTAAAAAATTATATTGATGTATATACTTATAAGGAAGTCAATAATAACCCGTTTTTTGATAAGATTCAGACCATTTCAACACTGAATGATTATCATGCAGGAGGTTCTGCAGCAAGTGCCTTGAATTTTTCGGATGATGACGACTATGTGATCAGTTCCAATGCAGGAGACAACAGCGTCATTATTTATAAGGTAGATCATAGGGACGGGAAACTTGCCAAGCTGTTTTGTCTTCCGATCAGCGGTGATTATCCAAAAGATGCAAACATGTTCCCGGATAATAAGCATCTGGTTTCTTTGAACCATGAATCCAATACGATGACTTTCTTCAATGTAGACCTGAAAAAAGGATTAATCGTCATGAATGGAAAGGAGATACCGGTGGACCGGCCAAACTGTATTATTTTCCATAGACTTCCGGAGACAGAAGAAAAGAAAGCATAACAAAAGCGGAAACCCATAAAAGACAGGGTTTCCGCTTTTGTTATGCTTAGGTTTTCCCACGCAGTCTGTGGTGAGAAAACCGGTCTGGGATCGTACTTGTATAAAATCAGTTCTGATAAAAATCTACAATCTTATCCAGTCTGGAGCTCATGTTCATAAGCAGTGCATCGGCTAATGTGATGGCAGCCATGGCTTCGACCACGACGACTGCTCTAGGTACAATGACCGGATCATGGCGCCCTTTGATCTGGACCTTGATTTCTTCCCCATTTTTATTTACCGTATCCTGTTCTCTGAATATCGAAGGAGTCGGTTTGATATGGGCACGAAGAAGAATCGGAGAACCGTCACTGATACCGCCAAGAATACCGCCAGCGTGGTTGGTGCTTTTTTTAATATGACCGTTTTGTATACAGAATGGATCGTTATTGACTGAGCCGTTTGCCTGAGAGCAGAGAATGCCGTCACCGATTTCCACTGCTTTGACTGCGCCGATTGACATAACCGCTTTTGCAAGGTTGGCATCCAGTTTTTCAAAGACTGGATTTCCGAGTCCGGCAGGAACGCCAGTAATGAGACATTCGACAATACCACCCGCAGAATCCAGATCTTTCATACAGTTTTCCAGATAAGCTTCAGCACGTTTGGAAGCCTCCCGGTCCGGCATGGCAGTGGGTGTTTCTAAGATGGCAGAAGCATCAAAGGCATTTGGATCAATGGTGACGGGACCGATGGAACGGGTATATGCCTGAATCTCAATTCCAAGAGTTTTGAGCAGTTTGGCGGCAATGGCACCGGCGGCTACGCGACCAATAGTTTCACGACCGGAGGAGCGTCCCCCGCCACGATAATCGCGAAAGCCGTATTTGGCATCGAATGTATAGTCGGCATGACCTGGTCTGTAGTAGCCTGCAATTTCACTGTAATCATGGGATTTTTGAGAGGTATTTCGCACCAAAAGAGAAATGGGTGTTCCGGTAGTGCGTCCCTCAAAGATACCGGATAAGATTTCTACACAGTCATCTTCTTTACGCGGTGTTGCAAAACGGGACTGTCCGGGTTTCCTGCGGTTTAGATAAAACTGAATGTCTTCTTCTGTGAGCGCAAGTCCGGCAGGACAGCCGTCTACTACGACGCCGAGTGCCTTTCCATGGGATTCTCCCCAGGTTGAAAGTGTGAATATTGTTCCGAATGATGAACCAGCCATGCGAATGGATCTCCTTTTTTTCGAATTTGTTTTTTATTATAACGATTATAACGAAAAGAAGAGGGGCATTCAAGAAAATGTTTCCGTTTTGTTTCTATTTTTGCAAAAAATGGTGTACATTTGAAAAAAATATGTTAACATAAAAATATATGACTATGCTTAAGGTGCAGAAGTATGCCTAAGAGAAGCATGGAGAAAACAAAAGCAAAAGGGATTTGGAACATGATCCAGAGAACATGGTCGGAGAGAAGTATATCCAGACTTCTCCAATATGGCAAAAAGCATAAATTTATGAAGCTGCCGGTTTTGCTTGCAGTTTTAATTATACTGTGTCTTTCAAATACAGGCAGACATTTTGCATCTAATGGGAAGAAGTATGCGTCCACAGCAGTTATATTTCTGTTTTGCGCTATGAGCAGCAGTTTTTCTTTTCCTTCGCTGACTGCCATGACGGCAGAGGAGAGCGGCATGGGGCAGGAAAGAACTGTAGCATATGATACCGGAAATGGTGAAATGTCAGGGCTGTATGGAGAGAAACAACAGACGGTAGAATTATTGGATGACAGTGATGTATTAGATGGCTATGAGGATGCAGAACTTGGTAATTTGGAGGATATTGATAAGTATACGTTGGATGAAATTCTGGCGGAGAATCAGGATGTGGCGATTCCGCAAAATGAGGAGGACGGACAAGGAAAAGAAGTCGTATTTGAGAAAAATGACTGGAAACTTTTGCTGATCAATAAGCAGCATCCCATACCGGAAGATTATTCCTTTGAACTTGGAACGATCAAAGGTTCCATGAAGTGTGACAAGCGAATTTTAGAGGATTTGTTGTCTATGCTTCAGGCGGCAAGAGAGGATGGCGTCAGTCTGGTTATCTGCTCCCCTTATCGTGACTTAAACAGACAGGAAGTACTCTTTGACCGTAAGATCAAGGCATATATGAAAATGGGAATGAGTTATATGGAAGCCTATAAGACGGCATCACAGGCAGTGACGGTTCCGGGAGCCAGCGAGCACCAGATCGGATTGGCGCTGGATATTATCAGTAATAATTATTCCACGCTGGATGAGGGCTTTGGAGATACGGAAGCAGGAAAGTGGTTGGCAGCCCATAGCTGTGAATACGGATTTATTCTGCGTTACCCGAAAGGGAAAGAGTATATTACAAGTATTGAATATGAGCCATGGCATTTTCGGTATGTTGGAAAGGATGCCGCCATGGTGATTACGGAAAAAGGCATTACACTGGAAGAGTTTGTAGAAAATTTGTAATTTTAGAGGAAAGGTATCGTTTCAAAATAGGTTTAAATTTAGAATGGAAAAGAGTGGGACATATAAACTGTTAAAGACGGAAGGAAGAGCCAAACGCGGAGAATTTCATACAGTGCATGGTGTGATTCAGACTCCGGTATTTATGAATGTGGGTACGGTGGCAGCCATCAAGGGAGCTGTGTCGACAGAGGATCTGGAACAGATCGGGACACAAGTGGAACTGTCTAATACTTATCATCTGCATGTGCGGCCGGGAGATGAAGTGATTAAAAAATTAGGCGGTCTGCACAAATTTATGGTATGGGACAAGCCAATTCTGACGGATTCCGGTGGATTTCAGGTGTTTTCATTAGCAGGGCTTCGTAAAATTAAAGAAGAGGGTGTTTATTTTAATTCTCACATTGATGGAAGAAAAATATTTATGGGACCAGAGGAAAGCATGCGCATCCAGTCTAATCTGGCATCTACGATTGCCATGGCATTTGATGAATGTCCTTCCAGCCGTGCTGACCGGATGTATGTACAGAATTCCGTGGAGCGTACGACCAGATGGTTGGAGCGTTGCAAACGGGAGATGAGTCGGTTAAATGCTTTACCGGATACCATCAATCAAAACCAACTTTTATTCGGTATCAATCAGGGGGCTGTTTTTGCGGATATCCGTATCGAGCATGCCAAAAGAATTTCCGAAATGGAGCTGGACGGTTATGCCCTGGGAGGTCTTGCAGTTGGTGAGACACATGAGGAGATGTACTATATTCTGGAGGAGACGGTACCATATCTTCCAAAGGAGAAGCCAACCTATCTGATGGGTGTGGGTACTCCGGCGAATATTCTGGAGGCGGTAGAGCGCGGTGTGGATTTTTTTGACTGTGTCTATCCGACCAGAAACGGCAGACATGCACATTTATATACGAATCAGGGAAAGATTAACCTGCTGAATGCCAGGTATGAACTGGATGACAGACCAATTGAAGAGGGGTGCCAGTGTCCGGCATGCAGGAGATATTCCAGAGCCTATATCCGACATTTGTTAAAGGCAAAGGAAATGTTGGGCATGCGTCTGTGCGTGCTTCATAATCTGTATTTTTATAATAAGATGATGGAAGAAATCAGGGAAGCGTTGGATGAAGGAAGATTTTCGGAATATAAGAAGCAGAAGCTTAAAGGGATGGAGAAGGAATAGTAAGCATGCAATTATAAAATCTTTCGAAAGCCCTTGCGGGAATGGCAAATTTTGTGTATGATACTTGTTAGCATTGCATTTGTAGCTATCGTCATAGCTATAGATAGAACAGTTTACCAGGAGGAAATGGAAAATGGGTATTTTAATGAGCGGTGACGCAGCGGCGGCAGGAGCAGCAACGGGAACCGGAGCATTTATGCTGATTTATATTGTCGTAATCGTAGCGTTCATCTACTTTTTAATGATTCGTCCTCAGAAGAAGGAACAGAAGAGAATGGGGACTATGTTATCAGCTCTGGAAATTGGTGACAGTATTCTGACCAATAGCGGTTTCTACGGTATTGTAATCGACATTACAGAAGATACTGTTATTGTAGAGTTTGGCAACAACAAAAACTGCCGTATCCCGATGCAGAAAACAGCGATTGCGCAGGTGGAGAAAGCAGGCGAATAAAAATCGCTGCGGACTGTTTTTACTTTCACATGAAATGGGCAAGTGAGGAAACCTTGATAAATAGAGGTTTCCTTATTTTTTATCAAAAGAATGGTGATTTGACAGATGAATGTAGTTTTGGATGCCGTCCGCTTGTTTTTGGATAAGAGAATATGTGCTGATTCCATAACCTACATTCATACTTGATATTACCAGCTATTCCCTGCTATAATCATGTACAAATGGAAGGTGGTATGAAAAAATCCATCCTCCCATATTGAAAATCAATTCTTGGAGGAAAAGCATGAACTTGAATATTACCTGTATTCCGGGCGATGGAATCGGACCGGAAATCGTAAGAGAAGCTAAAAAAGTACTGGATAAGGTCGCAGAGAAATTCGGACATCACATTACATATACGGATATTCTGATGGGTGGGGCATCCATTGACGTACATGGTGTGCCTCTGACTGAGGAAGCGATTGCTACAGCCAAGGCGGCAGACGCAGTGTTAATGGGCTCCATCGGCGGGGATACGAGCACCTCTCCGTGGTATAAGCTGGCTCCGAATTTAAGACCGGAAGCAGGACTTTTAGCACTTAGAAAGGCACTGAACCTGTTTGCAAATCTTCGTCCGGCAGTACTCTATGATGAGTTGGCGGGGGCATGTCCGTTAAAGGAGGAAATCAGCAAGGCCGGTTTCGATATGATGATCATGCGTGAGCTGACCGGAGGTCTTTACTTTGGAGAACGCAAAACGGTGGAGGAGAACGGTGTGCGTAAGGCGATTGACACCTTAACCTATGATGAAAATGAAATCCGCCGTATTGCCATTAAGGGCTTTGACATTGCCATGAAGCGTAAGAAAAAGGTGACCAGCGTGGATAAGGCAAACGTACTGGATTCCTCCAGACTTTGGAGAGCGGTTGTAAATGAAGTGGCAAAGGATTATCCGGAGGTTACACTGGAGCATATGTTGGTTGATAACTGTGCGATGCAGTTAGTAAAGGATCCGGCACAGTTCGATGTAATTTTAACGGAGAATATGTTTGGGGATATCCTTTCGGATGAAGCCAGCATGGTGACCGGTTCGATCGGAATGTTAGCCAGCGCGTCATTAAATGATACCAAGTTCGGTCTTTATGAGCCCAGTCACGGTTCTGCACCGGATATTGCCGGAAAGGATATTGCGAACCCGATTGCTACGGTACTTTCTGCATCCATGATGTTACGCTACAGCTTTGATCTGGATAAGGAGGCAGATGCCATTGATCAGGCCGTAAAAAAGGTGCTGCAGGATGGCTACCGTACAGGAGATATTATGTCAGAGGGCTGTAAACAGGTGGGCTGCACGGAAATGGGTGATCTGTTAGCAGAACGCATCTAAATGATAGTGGAAGAATGATATAAAATATGGTATTCTAAAAGGAATAATGTGAAGGTCAGAATTCATTCGCAGATGGTGTGGATGTACATGGAAGGAGAAAAAGAAATGAGAAGTGATTCCGTAACAAAGGGCACCGGACAGGCGCCGCACAGAAGCTTATTTAATGCACTCGGATATACGGAGGAGGAACGTAACAGACCGTTAATCGGTATTGTCAGCTCCTATAATGAAATTGTACCGGGGCATATGAATCTGGATAAAATCGTAGAGGCCGTAAAAATGGGTGTAGCCATGGCGGGAGGTACACCCATTGTGTTCCCGGCAATCGCAGTCTGTGACGGTATTGCCATGGGACATATCGGCATGAAATATTCTCTTGTGACCCGTGATCTGATTGCGGATTCCACAGAGTGTATGGCGATGGCACACGGTTTTGACGGTCTTGTGTGTGTACCGAACTGTGATAAGAACGTACCGGGACTGTTGATGGCGGCTGCCAGACTGAATATTCCGACCATTTTTGTATCCGGCGGACCGATGTTAGCCGGACATGTACACGGACAGAAGCGAAGCCTTTCTTCTATGTTTGAAGCAGTCGGAAGTGTGGCAGCGGGAACGATGTCAATGGAAGAACTGGCTGAGTTCGAAGAAAAGGTATGCCCAACCTGCGGTTCCTGCTCCGGTATGTATACCGCAAACTCCATGAACTGTCTGACCGAGGCACTGGGTATGGGACTGAAAGGAAACGGTACGATTCCTGCAGTTTATTCTGAAAGAATCCGTCTGGCAAAGCATGCCGGCATGAAGATCATGGAACTGGTAGAAAAGGATATCAAGCCGAGAGATATTATGAATGAGAAGGCATTTCTGAATGCTCTGACGGTAGATATGGCGCTTGGCTGTTCTACAAATTCCATGCTGCATCTTCCTGCAATTGCTCACGAAGCAGGTGTGGAGCTGAATGTGGATATTGCCAATGAACTGTCCGCTAAAACACCAAACTTATGCCATCTTGCTCCGGCGGGACCGACCTATATGGAGGATTTAAACGAAGCGGGCGGCGTTTATGCTGTGATGAATGAATTAAATAAGAAAAATCTGTTATATACTGATCTGATAACGGTGACCGGAAAAACAGTCGGAGAGAATATTGCAGGCTGTATCAACAAAAATCCGGAGGTTATCCGTCCGGTTGAGAATCCATATTCCGAAACCGGTGGTATTGCGGTACTGAAAGGAAATCTGGCACCGGATTCCGGTGTCGTGAAACGTTCTGCCGTCGTACCGGAAATGATGGTACACGAAGGACCGGCAAGAGTTTTTGATTGTGAAGAGGATGCGATTGCTGCAATCAAGGGAGGAAAGATCGTAGCAGGTGATGTGGTTGTAATTCGTTATGAAGGACCGAAAGGCGGACCGGGCATGCGTGAGATGTTAAATCCGACTTCTGCGATTGCAGGTATGGGACTCGGTTCCAGTGTTGCACTGATTACAGATGGACGGTTTTCCGGTGCTTCCAGAGGAGCCTCCATCGGACACGTTTCACCGGAGGCGGCAGTCGGAGGACCGATTGCACTCGTGGAAGAGGGCGATATCATCAGCATCAATATTCCGGAAAATTCATTAAATGTAAAAATTTCGGATGAAGAGATGGCAGCACGAAAAGCAAAATGGCAGCCGAGAGAGCCGAAGGTTACGACCGGATATCTGAGCAGATATCGTGAGCTTGTTACGAGCGGAAATAGAGGAGCCATTTTAGAGGTTCCGAAAGCATAAATACGGAGGGATGAAGCAATGCAGCTGACAGGGGCAGAAATTGTAATCGAATGTTTAAAGGAACAGGGAGTCGATACCGTTTTCGGTTATCCCGGTGGTACGATCCTGAATGTATATGATGCGCTTTATAAGCATCAGGGAGAAATCAAGCATATCCTGACCTCCCATGAGCAGGGGGCAGCACATGCGGCTGATGGTTATGCGAGAGCGACAGGCAAGGTTGGTGTATGCCTTGCGACGAGCGGACCGGGAGCAACGAATCTGGTTACCGGTATTGCAACTGCATATATGGATTCCGTACCGATGGTAGCAATTACGGCGAATGTAAACCTGCCGCTTCTGGGAAAGGATACCTTTCAGGAGGTAGATATCGCAGGTGTGACTATGCCAATCACAAAGCATGGCTATATCGTAAAGGATGTCAATATTCTGGCAGATACCATCCGTAAGGCATTCCATATCGCAAGAAGTGGAAGACCGGGTCCGGTGTTAGTGGATATTACCAAGGATGTTACTGCAAATACGTGTGAATATGAAAGAAAAGATCCTTTGCCCATAGAACGTGTAAACCGTTACACAGAGGAGGATATCTGTGCAGCAGTCAGCCTGATTGAGAATGCGAAAAAGCCGTTTATCTATCTGGGCGGCGGTGCAATTCTTTCCGGAGCATCCGAAGAGGTGCGGAAGTTTGCAAAGCAGATTGATGCACCGGTATGCGATACGCTGATGGGAAAGGGTGCATTTGACGGACACGATGAAATGTATACCGGAATGATCGGCATGCACGGTACAAAGGTATCCAATTTCGGTGTCAGCGAGTGTGATCTTCTGATTGCACTTGGGGCACGCTTTTCCGATCGTGTAGTTGGCAATGCAGCAAAATTTGCATCGAATGCCAAGGTATTACATATTGATATTGATGCAGCGGAAATCAACAAAAATATCCGCACCACCGCCTCTGTAGTAGGGGATCTGAAGGAGGTTCTTACGCAACTATGCGGCAGAATCGGACAGCAGAGCCATCCGGAGTGGACTGCCCATATCAAAGAACTGAAAGAAAAATATCCGCTTCGTTATAATGATGAGAATCTGTCTTGTCCGTATGTAATCGAGGAGCTGGATCGTGTGACAGAGGGAAAGGCAGTGATCAGTACCGATGTCGGACAGCATCAGATGTGGACAGCGCAGTATTATAAATATTCGGAGCCTAGAACTTTTCTGTCTTCCGGCGGACTTGGTACGATGGGTTATGGTCTTGGTGCCTGTATTGGAGCTAAAATGGGAAGACCGGATAAAATCTGTGTCAATGTGGCGGGTGACGGTTGCTTCCGAATGAATATGAATGAACTGGCAACGGCAGCACGCTATAATATTCCGATCATTGAGATCGTGATCAACAACCATGTGCTTGGTATGGTAAGACAGTGGCAGACCTTGTTCTATGGACAGCGCTATTCCCAGACTGTATTAAATGACGGTGTGGATTTCTGTAAGGTTGCAGAGGCACTGGGCTGTGCCGCGATCCGTGTTACTTCCAAAGAAGAGGTAGCACCGGCGCTTCAAAAGGCAATTGCCATGAACCGTCCGGTACTTATTGACTGTATGATTCCGGAGGACGACAAAGTATTTCCAATGGTATCGCCGGGCGCTCCGATTAGTGAAGCATTTGATGAACAGGATTTGCTGAATAAGCAATAAGGAAGTATGAGTAAAATAATACCAAAGAAAAGATATGGGATCCTTAAATATTTCATAGCTGTCTTTATGGCTGCCTGCCTGCTGGCAGGTGGCTATTTTGCCATGTGCCGCTATTATGAAAATGCGGATTTTATCTGTGGTACTTGGATTAACGGCATCTATTGTGCCGGGAAGACAATTGGAGAGGTAGAACAGGAGCTGATTGCACAGGAGAAGGACAGCACACTTACCGTAGTGGATAAAAATGGAAAGGAACAGCAGATTCATGCTGAGATACTCGGATCGGATGCCATTCGGTATGATTATAAACCGGAGCTTTGCAGAATCAGTGCCGGGCAGGTAGTAGGAAATTGGATACTGGATACCTTTCACAGTGTACACTATGATGTAAAGCCGGAGATTACCGTATCAAGGGAGGCTTCGGATCGGGCAGTAGAAAAATTAAAATGCGTGATGCAGGCGGAGCAGATCAAAAATCCTGAGGTAGTGATTCTGAAATCGGAAAAGGGCTATTTTTTGAAGAATGAGAAAGAAGCTTTTCTGGAAACTTCCAAAGTTAAAGAGGCAGTGTATGAAGCACTTTTGAACTGTGAGGAAAGGGTAGATTTAAGAGAAACAGGTTGTTATATGTCATTGCCCTATACGGAAGCAGAGCAAAGTGAACTGATACTGTGGGAAAAGGTGGAGGACTTTCAGGACTGTGGAATCATCTATCAGTTTGGGGAGGAGCAGGTAGCCGTTGACGCTTCGGTGGTCTGTGACTGGATCAAACTGGATGAGAAAGGGCAGTTTGTCCTTGATAAGGAAGGCAATCTGGTATTTGATAAGACGAAGGTTAAGGAATACGTGGCGAGACTGGCAGAGGAGTATGATACCTATGGGGGTGTGCGGGAATTTCAGACAACACGTGGTGATGTAGTGACGATAGACGGAGGCACCTACGGCAATAAACTTAATCAGAAGGAAGAGGTAAAGTATCTGACAGAGGCTTTTTTAAATGGAGCAAAAGAGGTACATGAACCGGTTTATGAGAGAAAAGCATGGGCGCAGGGGAAGGATGATATCGGAGACACTTATATTGAAGTGGATATGGGTGAGCAGACCATGTACTATTATGAGAAGGGAACATGTCTGATTAAAACGCCGATTGTAACCGGAAATATGATGCGCAGAAGGGATACACCGGCAGCGGTTTGTTATGTGTATGAAAAACAGAAGAACCGTGTGTTAAGGGGACCGGGTTATGCGGCAAGAGTGAAGTTCTGGATGCCGGTAAAGGGAGGCATCGGAATCCATGATGCGTCCTGGAGGGATGAGTTTGGTGGAGAAATCTATAAGACGGACGGTTCCCATGGCTGCATTAATACGCCATATGATGCAATGGAAAAACTCTATGAAAGAGCCGAGATTGGAACGCCGGTTGTGATGTTTTATTGAAGTCATTTTTCGGAAAAGTGGAAAATAAATTGACAATTGTTATGAAATGTGTTATTACAGTAAAGTGGTAAAGCAGATAAAAGGCTGCTTTCAATACAGGAGGGAATAGACGTGTCCAGAGTTTACAATTTTTCAGCAGGTCCGGCAGTTTTACCTGAGGAAGTGTTAAAAGAAGCTGCAGATGAGATGTTAGATTATAAGGGAACCGGTATGTCCGTTATGGAGATGAGCCATAGGTCCAAGGCTTATGATACCATCATTAAGGAGGCAGAGGCTGACTTAAGAGAACTTATGAACATTCCGGATAACTATAAAGTGCTGTTTTTACAGGGGGGTGCCAGCTTACAATTCTCCATGATTCCGATGAATCTTATGAAGAATAAAGTGGCTGACTACATTGTAACAGGACAGTGGGCTAAGAAAGCATATCAGGAAGCATGCAAATATGGTAAGGCAAATAAAATTGCATCCAGTGAGGATGAGACTTATTCCTATATTCCGGATTGCTCTGATCTTCCGATTTCAGAGGATGCAGACTATGTATATATCTGTGAGAACAATACGATTTACGGAACCAAGTTCAAGACACTTCCGAACACCAAGGGAAAGACACTGGTAGCGGATGTATCTTCCTGCTTTTTATCGGAGCCGGTAGACGTGACAAAGTATGGTGTGATCTACGGTGGCGTGCAGAAGAATATCGGACCGGCAGGTGTGGTAATCGTTATCATTCGTGAGGATCTGATCACAGAGGATGTACTTCCGGGTACCCCGACTATGATGCAGTATAAGATTCATGCGGATGCACAGTCTTTATATAATACACCGCCTGCATACGGTATTTATATCTGCGGTAAGGTATTTAAGTGGCTGAAGAAACAGGGTGGCTTAAAGGCAATGCAGGAATATAATGAAAAGAAAGCTAAGATTCTGTATGATTTTCTGGATGAGAGCAAACTGTTCAAAGGTACCGTCAGAAAAGAAGATCGTTCCCTGATGAATGTGCCGTTTGTGACAGGAAGCGATGAACTGGATGCGAAGTTCGTAAAAGAAGCAAAGGAAGCTGGTTTTGAGAACTTAAAAGGACATAGAAGCGTAGGCGGTATGAGAGCCAGCATCTACAATGCCATGCCGATCGAAGGCGTGGAGAAGCTGGTAGAGTTTATGAAGAAATTTGAAGCAGAGAATGCTTAAGGAAAGGTAGAGGGAGAGAAAAATAATGTTTAAGTATCATTGCCTGAACCCTATTTCAAAGGTGGGACTGGATGGTTTTACTGCCCAGTATGAAAAGACAGATAAGGTAGAGGAAGCAGAAGGTATTTTAGTCCGTAGTGCTGCCATGCACGAGATGGAACTGCCGGAAAATCTGCTTGCCATTGCAAGAGCCGGTGCAGGAGTCAATAACATTCCGTTAGATAAGTGTGCACAAAAGGGGATTGTAGTATTTAATACACCGGGTGCCAATGCGAACGGTGTAAAAGAACTTGTTATTGCTGGTATGCTGCTTGCATCCCGCGATGTCGTAGGCGGTATCAACTGGGTTGAGAGTGCTAAGGATGACGAGAATATTGCAAAGGCTGCAGAGAAGGAAAAGAAAAAATTTGCCGGAACCGAAATTGCCGGAAAGAAGTTAGGTATCATCGGTCTTGGTGCGATTGGTGTCAAGGTTGCAAATGTGGCAAGACATCTTGGAATGGAAGTATATGGATATGATCCGTATGTTTCTGTCAATGCAGCATGGAGCTTAAGCCGTGATGTCAAGCATGTTTTGAATGTGGATGAGATTTACGAGCAGTGTGATATTATTACGATTCATGTTCCGCTTTTGGATTCTACCAAGGGCATGATCAATAAGGATGCCATCGATAAGATGAAGGACGGTGTCATTCTTTTGAATTTTGCAAGAGATCTGCTGGCAAACGAAGAGGATGTGCTGGCGGGTATTCAGGCAGGAAAAATACGCAAGTATGTTACGGATTTCCCGAATACGACAACAGCCGGAAAAGAGGGCTGCATCGTCATCCCGCATCTGGGTGCATCTACAGAGGAGTCAGAGGGCAACTGTGCGAAAATGGCCGTAGAAGAACTGATGAATTATCTGGAGAATGGAAATATTGTAAACAGTGTGAACTATCCGAATTGTGATATGGGTATCTGCAATCAGGCAGGTCGTGTGGCAATCTTCCATAAGAATATTGCTAATATGATCACAAAGTTTACGGCATGCTTCGGTGACAATGGAATCAACATTTCCGATATGATGAATAAATCCAGAGGAGAAGTGGCATATACATTAATGGATATTGAAAGCTCTGCTACGAAAGAGATTATTGAGAAGCTTTCCGGTATTGAAGGTGTATTCCGCGTCAGAGTTGTAAAATAACGGCGGCATAGCGCAGAAATGGTTTTGTTAAAAGAAGAGGATGAAAAGTCAGTGTCAGAGACTTTTTCATCCTCTTTGTTGTTTTGAAAGAGCCGGTTTTATGGAAGCATATCGCCGTAGGTATTCATATTACCTAAGGTAGACTGGAATTTTTTCTCGCGTTCTACGGATGCTTCACTGGCAAGATCCATATACAGGATGAAAATGTCCTCTACGGTAGAGTTTTCTTCCTTCGCGATTTCCTCCATTACAGGTTTTAATTTTTCGAGCTGATAGGAAATCTGAACCTTTTGCGGATCGATTCCGTTCAGTACTTTGTCAGCGTATTCATTGATTCGTTCCAAGATTTTCTGATTCTTATCTGTCATAATTCAAGCGACCTTTCCTTTGTTTGATATAAAAATAATTTTAACACCCGCTAACATTTCCCGCAAGTGCTTGTATAAGATTGGGGTTTTTGTTATGATAAAATATAAGCGGAAGCAATGACGCACGACATTATAGCACAGGGGGACACAGCATGAATGACAGACTTTATAAATTAATGGATTGGCCGGAAATTGAAGCGATAGTTTATTCAGAGGAGGACGATCCACATCATATTCTGGGACCGCATATTGTAGGAAACGGAGTACTTGTGCAGACATATATCCCGGGAGCAGATTCCGTACGGCTGCAGGTAAAGAACGGAAAGACTTATCGTATGGAATTAGCGGATGAATCCGGTTACTTTGCATGTCTGCTGCCTGGCAAAAAGATTCCGGAGTATACCTATCTTGTAAAGAGGAAAAACAGTATAGAGCAGGAAATAGAGGATCCGTATCGTTTTGAACCGGTGATCAGCAAACGTGACACCCATAAGTTTAATACAGGAATTCATTATGAAGCATATCGGATTCTGGGAGCACACTGCATGAGTATAGATGGGGTAGAGGGAGTGCATTTTGCTGTTTGGGCTCCAAATGCTGTGCGTGTCAGTGTAGTAGGTGATTTCAATGACTGGGATGGCAGGGCGCATCAGATGCGCAGATTATGGGATTCCGGTATTTTTGAGATCTTTGTGCCGGGAGTGCCGGAAGGTAGTATTTACAAATATGAGATTAAAGTCAAAGGAGGACTGACCTATCTGAAGGCAGATCCTTATGCGTTTGGACAGCAGCTTCGTCCGGAAACTGCCTCTGTAGTTCGTCGGATCGATGGTTTTGCATGGGAAGATGAAGAATGGATCAGTAAAAGAGCGGAATATCAGAATCCAAAGCAGCCGGTCAGCGTATATGAGATGCATCTGGCATCCTTTAAAAAGCCCAAAGATGAAAAAGTTTTCTATAATTACAGGGAACTGGCACCCGAGGTTATTTCTTATATCAAAGAGATGGGATATACCCATATTGAATTGATGCCTGTAATGGAGCATCCTTTTGATGCGTCATGGGGCTATCAGGTCATAGGTTATTATGCACCGACCTCCAGATACGGTACGCCGGAGGATTTTATGTACTTCATCAATGAACTGCACAAGGCAGGAATCGGTGTGATTTTAGACTGGGTGCCGGCACATTTTCCGAGAGATACCTATGGACTTTCCAACTTTGACGGTACCTGTCTGTATGAGCATGCGGATCCGCGAAAAGGAAGCCATCCTCACTGGGGAACACTGATTTATAATTACGGCAGACCGGAGGTGGCAAACTACCTGATTGCCAATGCGCTGTACTGGGTAGAGCAGTTCCATGCGGACGGTATCCGTATGGATGCGGTGGCCAGCATGCTGTATCTGGACTATGGTAAAAGTGACGGCGAATGGCTGGCAAATATGTATGGCGGCAATGAAAATCTGGAGGCTATGGAATTTTTAAAACACTTAAATTCTGTTATGCACAAGAGAAATAAAGGTGCGATCACGATTGCAGAGGAATCTACCGCATGGCCGAAGGTGACAGGGGATCTGAAGGAGGACGGACTTGGCTTTGACTTTAAGTGGAATATGGGCTGGATGAATGACTATCTGCAGTATATCAAATATGATCCATATTTCAGGGCCCACCATCATGGTGAACTGACCTTCAGCATGATCTATACTTATAGTGAAAAATTTATGCTGGTATTTTCTCATGATGAGGTTGTACATGGCAAGGCGACCATGATCGGAAAGATGCCGGGTAAGAGAAAGGATCAGTTTGCAAACCTGCGTGCCACCTATGCGTATATGATGATGCACCCGGGCAAAAAACTGTTATTCATGGGGCAGGATCTGGCGGAATATGATGAATGGAATGAAGAACGTGAACTGGAGTGGAATCTGCTTGAAGTAGAGGAACATAGACAGATTAATACGCTTATGAAGGAATTGAACGGCTTCTACAGAGAACATCCGTCTTTGTATGCCATGGATGATGAGCCGGCAGGCTTTGAGTGGATCAATAATATGAACGCTGAGGACTGTGTGCTGACCTTCTTAAGAAAAACGGACAAGACAAAGGACATGCTGCTTGTTGTGGTGAATTTTGCCAATGTGGAGCGGAAGGAATACCGTGTTGGAGTTCCGTTTGCTGGAAAGTATAAAGAATTGCTTAATACGGATGCAGAGAAATATGGTGGAAATGGTATTGTCAATAAGAGACAGTGCTGCTCTGATGAAAAGGAATGGGACGGAAGAGAAAATTCCATCGAGATCAATGTGGGACCGCTTAGTGTTGCTGTATTCAGTTGTGTACCTTATACGGAAGAGGAACTGAAGGAGATGGTATTAAAGGCTGCCCTGAAAGAGAAAGAAGAAGCACTAAGGGCTGTGAAACTGGCAGAGGAGCGTGCAAGAAAAGCGGAGATTGAACTGGAGAAGGTACGGAAGGCAAAAGCAGAAAAAACAAAAAAGAGAAAAAAATCAGAAAAATAAAAAAGAGGAGTTAAAGTGAAATGGGTAAATGTCTGCCATATGGAGCGGGAATGCTTCTTACTGCTATGGATGAACTGAATCCGGGAGTGATTGAAAATTTCCTGCAGGAGCTTCCGGATAAAGCACTTCACCTTGGAGTGAGAGTATTATTTGCCGTAGTTTTTTTCATAATTGGTGCAGAAGTGATTAAGCTGCTCAGAAAGATTGTAAGAAAGTCACTGACAAAGACCAATGCGGATACGGGACTGATCCAGTTTATGGATTCTTTTATTAAGGCAGCACTCTATATTGTGCTTGTATTTATGGTGGCGGAGAGCTTCGGTGTGGATGCCACCAGTATTGTGGCACTGCTTGGCTCTGTAGGTGTGGCAATCGGTCTGGCAATTCAGGGCAGCCTGTCCAATTTTGCGGGCGGTGTGCTGATCTTGCTGTTAAAACCCTTTAAGGTCGGTGACTATATTATTGAGGATTCCAAAGGAAATGAAGGCACGGTACAAGAGATACAGTTATTTTATACAAAGCTTGTGACACCGGATGACAAAGTCATTGTCCTGCCAAACGGAACACTGGCGAATACCAGTCTGACCAATGTGACAGCTACCGAGGTGCGTAGAATGGAAGTGAAGGTTGGTATAGCCTATGATGCCGATATGCAGAAGGCAAAACAGGTGCTTTACGAGGTCCTGCAGACGGACAGTGCTGTTTTAAAAGAATATGAAAAAAAGGTTTATGTGGATGAACTGGGGGACAGCTCAGTTGTCATGGTGCTGCGCTGCTGGTTTAAAAATGAGGACTACTGGGAAGGAAAGTGGCGCATTACGGAAAATGCAAAGCTGGCACTGGATGCCAATGCGATCAGTATTCCCTATCCGCAGATGGATGTTCATATTCAGAAGCAGGAAGTATAAAAGGAGACAAAACAAGCTATGGATAAAAAAGAAATATTTGCAAAAGTAGACCACACGCTGCTACAGCAGAATGCAACATGGGAGGAAATCAGGCAGATCTGTGAGGATGCCATGGCATATCAGACGGCATCCGTCTGCATTCCACCCTCTTATGTGAAACAGGCGAAGGAATATGTAGGAGATAAAATGGCAGTCTGCACGGTCATTGGCTTTCCAAATGGCTATAATACGACAGCAGTCAAGGAATTTGAGACAAGAGATGCTATCGCAAACGGTGCTTCGGAAATTGATATGGTCATCAATATCGGATGGGTAAAAGATAAGCGATATGATTTGGTGGAAGAAGAGATACGCATTTTGAAAAAAGCATGCGGCAATCTGGTGCTCAAGGTCATTATCGAAACATGTCTTTTAACCGAAGAAGAAAAGATTAAGATGTGTGAGATCGTGACCAGGGCAGGAGCGGATTATATTAAAACCTCCACCGGTTTTTCTTCGGCAGGAGCCACCTTTGAAGATGTGGCATTGTTTGCAGGACATGTGGGAAAAGACGTAAAGATTAAAGTGGCAGGAGGAATTTCCTCTTTTGCGGATGCAAAGCGTTTTATAGAGCTTGGTGCCGGCAGACTTGGAACGAGCCGTATTGTAAAGCTTGCAAAGAATGAGCAGACGAGCGGATATTAAGCACAGGTCATGGGGAAAAGGAAATGAAAGATCTGGAAATCATAAAGAGGCTGATTGGAGAACGTGTAACGGAAGAACAGCTTAAAAATGTAGACTGTTTTTTGCAGAAAAATCTTGGATTGTTCATTCCTTCGCTTGGAGTATGCGGTTATGCACAGCAGAAGGGACATACGCATCCTGCGTATATGGTGGTCATTTATTTTGCGGATACCCGTACTAAAATAAGTCATTATCCTGCAGTGATTTATTCGCCTGGTATACCGCACGATGATGAACCGGATCTGCATTATTATTGTATTATGATCGAACCGGAATTTTTTGAGAGTCAGTATGCACTATATTCCGGTGAAAAGTTTGAGCAACAGGTTCTGGAATTTGAAATTTGTTCGGATATTTTGAAAATGTTAAACACCTTTGCTTTTGAATGCAGCAAGCGTATGCCAAATTTTGAGATTACACTGGATGCGCATGCGACAGTCATCACGCATTGGATTATCCGGAGCATTTTAGGAGAAAGCTTTCAGATGCGTGCCATATCTTCGGATTATTCTGTGGCAAGAGCACAGCATTTTATGGAACAGCACTATTCGGAAAAGATAACGGTGAAGGAGCTGGCAGAGCTTGGTTATATGTCGGTTTCCAGTCTGAACCGGAAGTTTAAGAAGGAAACTGACAGGACACCGATGGAATATTTGATTGAATTGCGGATTGAAAAATCCAAGAAAATGCTGCGCCGCAGAAATACTTCCATGGCGGATATTGCTATACACTGTGGTTTCAACACGAGTGCACATTTTTCAGCCTGCTTTTACAAACATACAGGGAAAACGCCATCAGAGTATCAATCCAGATATGTTGAATAAATTTTGAAAAACAGTGACTGTATTGTGATATAAAAAATCTCCCGGGCGGATTAAAATAGCTGTAAAATCATGGAAGGGAGAGAGTATAAAATGACGAAAGAAGAAATATTTCAGTTAATGAATGAAAATCCTGCGTTTCATCTTGCTACGGAGGAGGATGGACAGCCCAGAGTCAGAGGGATGCTTTTGTACCGTGCGGATGAAAACGGGATTATTTTTCATACTGCATCCTGCAAGGATGTATTCAAACAGATTCAGAAAAATCCAAGGGTAGAAATGTGCTTTTTCGGTAAGGGAGTGCAGGTCAGAGTCACAGGCGTTCTTAAACATCTGGAAGATGAGTCGTTAAAAGCAGAGATATTTGCCCATCCGACCAGAAAGTTCCTGCAGGCATGGAAGGAAATGGGAGTGGATGACATGCTGGAGGTATTTTGCCTGAAAGGCGGCGAGGCAGTCACCTGGACGATGGAGACGAATTTCAATGAAAAGGAGCCGGTGCAGTTGTAAGCAGAAAATAAGACCAAAGTCACACCAGCTTTATTATGAAAATAGAGAATCGGGAAAACCCGCATAAACTTTGATTAAATCAACGTTTATGCGGGCTTTTCATGTAAGCTGAAAATGGGACTCGAACCCACGACCCCTTCATTACGAGTGAAGTGCTCTACCAACTGAGCTATTTCAGCTTGTCAGAATATTTTCGACAAATGATATTATATCCATTTTAGGTGCATTTTGCAAGGGATTTTATAAAATCATTATAAATAGGTTGATTATACGAAATAAACTGCCGAAATAAAATACAGAACAAAATATTCAGATAAATAATAGAATATGTAAAAGAAGTTGCAAAATAATGAACAGTGTAGTATAATAAAAATAGTAAAAAAGAACTACACTTGATTCAGATAGGGGAAGGCAGGGGATTTTATGACATCGGTATCTATATTACTCAATACCACGGAAAAAGCGATTACTTTTATCAAAGATGTCTCAAAATACTCTGAGAACATGGATATGGAAGCGGGCAGGACTTTTATTGATGCAAAATCCATGCTTGGAATCTTCAGTCTGGATCTGAAAAACCCGGTGACGCTTCATATTCATGCAGATGGTGCGAGAGCGGATGAAATTGTGGACGAATTAAATAAATATCGCTGTTAAAAATAAGTGGAAGGGGTTGATTATCGCATACGGACAAGAAAGTACTTTCAGGGTATCATCGGTTATTTTAGTTCCCAAGCTTCACTATCAGGGGAACAAAAGACAGGAACAGAAGGAGGAACCAAAAAAGGCAGCATCTTTTCAGGATATTTTGAATAAGGCTACCGGGGCAGGAGAAGAAATCAATGATTGTGTAACAAGAGGTTATACAAGATATGGTGGAAGCTGTGAATTCTTATATGTAAAAAGAGAATATCGGCGCTAAAAAAGTGAGTATCGCATAATAAGTAGTTTTCACATGAAAGCAGCTTATCGTGCGATACTCTTTTTTGGATACACTTTGTCCGGTTCATGAAAGTGCAGAATGGAAATAGAAGTTGCAGAAAGCAAGAATGGTTCGTATAATATAAAATATATGCAATAAGAAGAAAAGACCTAACGGTGAGGAGGAAAAGAAAAAGGATGAGTATTGGAAAAAAAATAGGATATGGGTTCCTGTCGGTTGTCCCATTTTTTGGAATGCTGTTCACACAGCTTATGGTAACGGTAGGTATTATGATACTTCTGGCAGTCAGTATGATGTACCAGGATGGCAGCGGGGAGCTGATGGGTTATATTGCAAGAGCCGGAATGCTCATTATGAATGACTACTATATAGAAACGATCATGGCGACACAGATTGTATCGCTTTTCATTTTTGGATTGTGGTATTATCTGGCATTTGTACGAAAAGAGGAAAGAATTGATACAAAACCGCTATGGAGTGTCAAAAATCTGGTGAGTTTTTTGATGATCGGCTTCAGTGTCTATCTGTTTATAACGTTCTATATGGAAGTGGTGAATCTGTGTTTGCCAAAGCTTATGGAAGAGTATATGCAGCTTATAGATATGAGCCGTATTGCGGAATTGTCAGTGGTCAGTACGATTGCTTCAATAGTGCTTGCACCGTTAGGGGAGGAAACGGTATTTCGGGGACTTACCATGAAGTATCTGAGAAAGGCAGGCGCTGGATTCTGGGTTGCCAATATCATACAGGCGGCATTGTTTGGAGCGCTGCATTTAAACTGGGTACAAAGCAGTTATGCTTTTGGACTTGGCATCTTTCTGGGGTGTATGGGGAGACGTTTTCGAACGCTTGCGGCTCCGATGCTCCTTCATATGATTTTTAATTTTTACGGAACTTATGTCGCAGTACTTATGGAAGATATGCCGGAAAATATCTGGCTGAAATTTTTGATTGCGCCGGTGGCTGTAGTGCTTGCTTTTATCGCTTTCAAATGGATGGGAAGGGTAGAGGAACCGGTCGGATGATTTCCGACCGGTGTTTTTAAAGGTGTTTTTTATACCAATGTTCGATCTGTTGAATGCACTGATATAGAAACATCGCAATCAGACATAGGATCAGGATGGAGGTAATGACGAGGTTGAGCTGGAAGACCTGACTTCCATAAATGATCAGATAGCCAAGCCCCCGTCTGGCAGCCAGAAATTCTCCGATGATGACACCGACCAGTGCCAGCCCGATATTCACTTTCATAGTACTGAGGATTGTCGGTATACTGCCGGGAAGAATGACTTTTTTGTATACATCCTTCTTTTTTCCGCCGAGTGTATAGATAAGTTTTATTTTTTCTTCGTCTACTTGCCTGAAACCGGTGTAAAGACTGATAATACAGCCGAACAGGGCAACGGAAATGCCTGCTACGATGATCGTTGTCATTCCGGTTCCAAGCCAGACGATAAAGAGCGGAGCCAGAGCGGATTTCGGCAGACTGTTTAAGATGACAAGGTAGGGTTCTAATATTTCAGAGGCACTTTTGGAATACCAGAGCAAGGTGGCACATAGGATACCAATAAGAATCACTAAAAGAAAGCTGAGTACGGTTTCACATAGTGTAATACCAAGGTTTGAAAACAGTGTGCCGTCTTTCAACATGGTAATAAAGCAGATCGCAATACGGCTGGGACTGCTGAAAAAGAAGCCGTCGATCAGACCAAAAGTGACGGCAAGCTCCCAGAGAATGAGAAAAGCCGCGAGTAAAAAAAGACGGGACAGGCGGATAGAGGTATGGTGCTTTTTATGTGCTAACAGAAAGGATTCTTGTGCAGAAAGTTCAGCTTTTTTGTTTTTTCATTGGATAACTCCTCCCACAATTGATTAAAATATGCACCGAATTCGGGAGCTTTTCTGGCTGCAAGCGGGGAGTCGTCGGCAAGGGTCAGGTGGATGTTAACTTCCGCTTTGACAGAAGCAGGTCGGGCAGAGAGGACGAGCACACGGTCGGCAATACTGATGGCTTCGGAAAGGTCATGTGTAATGAGAATTGCTGTTTTACCGGATTGGCGGATAATATGGCAAATGTCTGCAGAAACCGTCAGTCTGGTCTGGTAATCCAGAGCACTGAATGGTTCATCCAAAAGCAGAATTTCAGGGTCAAGGGAGAGGGTGCGTATAAGTGCGGCACGCTGCCGCATACCGCCGGAAAGTTCGCTTGGTTTTTTGTGGCGGAAGGCATAAAGACCATAATCTTTTAACAGCTGATCGACATGCTCTTTGTTTTTGCTGGTCAGTTTTTTCTGGATTTCCAGACCAAGAATAATATTCCGGTAAACGCTTCGCCATTCAAAAAGATGATCATGCTGCAGCATATACCCGATTCGTGGATAGTGGATAGAGCCATCCGGATTCTGGAAGGAGATGGTTCCATTTTCCGGTTCCGACAGTTTGGCAATGATATTGAGCAGGGTGGATTTCCCGCAGCCGCTTGGACCGACCAGTGCCAGAAATTCGCCGTTTTTTACTTGAAATGTAATGCTTTTCAGGGCGGGGATTTCACCGGTTAAGCTGTGATAAGAGAAGTCGATGCCTTTTAGAGTAAGGAGTGGTTCGTTCATGGCGTCCCCCTTCGTTTCAATATATCATATACTATGTCATTTTTTGCTTTTTTGTGCCCAGAGTGGTACTTTTTTATTTACTTTATTGCAATGAAGTGCGATATATGTTAATATCAAGTTCAGATTTAATAAACTTGGAGGATTGTTTTATGGCACAGCTTTGGGGAGGACGTTTTACAAAAGAGACGGACAAGCTCGTCTATAACTTTAATGCGTCCATTTCGTTTGATCGGAAATTTTATAAACAGGATATAGAGGGTAGTGTTGCCCATGTTACCATGCTTGCAAAGCAGGGCATTCTTACGCAAGAGGAGAAAAATTCAATTCTGGAGGGATTGCATGGAATTCTTCAGGATGTGGAAAGCGGAAAATTGGAGATTACAGATGAATATGAAGATATTCACAGTTTTGTAGAAGCGAATCTGATCGACCGGATCGGGGAGGCAGGGAAAAAACTTCATACAGGCAGGAGCCGCAATGATCAGGTGGCACTGGATATGAAGCTTTATACGAGAGCGGAACTTGTGCAGACGGCGGAACTTGTAGAGGAACTTTTAAAGGTACTGCTGGCTATGATGGAAGAGCATCTGGATACGTATATGCCTGGATTTACCCATCTGCAGAAAGCACAACCGATCACGCTGGCTCATCATCTGGGGGCTTATTTTGAAATGTTTAAGAGGGACATGCAGCGGCTTCAGGATATTTATGAGAGGATGAATTACTGTCCGCTCGGCTCCGGGGCACTGGCAGGCACGACCTATCCGTTAGACAGAGAGTATACAGCTAAACTGCTTGGCTTTTATGGTCCGACTTTAAACAGTATGGATTCGGTTGCAGACAGGGATTATGTCATCGAATTTCTGGCAGCAATGTCCACGATTATGATGCACTTAAGCCGCTTTAGTGAGGAAATTATTATCTGGAATTCCAATGAATACCGTTTTGTGGAGATTGATGATGCGTACTCTACCGGGAGCAGTATTATGCCGCAGAAGAAGAATCCTGATATTGCAGAATTGGTACGGGGAAAGACCGGAAGAGTCTATGGTGCACTTACGTCCCTGCTTACTACGATGAAGGGACTTCCGCTTGCTTACAATAAGGACATGCAGGAGGATAAGGAGATGGCATTTGATGCCATGGATACTGTAAAGGGATGTCTGGCGTTGTTTACAGGTATGCTTAGAACGATGAAGTTCAGAAAGGATGTTATGGCAAAGAGTGCCATGAACGGTTTTACCAACGCCACTGATGCAGCGGACTATCTGGTAGGAAAAGGTGTTCCATTTCGCGATGCACATAGCATTATTGGAAAACTTGTGTTATACTGTATAGAAAAGGATACTAGCATTGATGCACTGGAACTTTCAGAACTGAAAGAAATCTGTCCTGTATTCGAAGAGGATATTTATGATGCGGTCAGTTTAAAAACCTGCGTGGAGAAACGGCTTACGATTGGTGCTCCGGGGCAGGAAATGATGAAAAAGGCAATCGCAGAGGGCAGAAAATTTTTGGAGAGCAGCTGGCTGTTTGGGAAATAAAACGATAGTGAACCGCGAAGAATGCCGGGAAGGTGAAGCGGTCCTTATAAATGAAAAATGAAAAAGATGTGAGGAGATTGAAAAATGAGTGAAAAACTGAAAGTGGGTATCTTAGGTGGCACAGGTATGGTAGGACAGAGATTCATCGCTCTGTTGGAGAAGCATCCGTGGTTTGAGGTGACTACGATCGCGGCAAGTCCGAGGTCTGCCGGAAAAACTTATGAAGAGGCAGTAGGAGGCAGATGGAAAATGGACACTCCGATGCCGGAAGCCGTTAAAAATATTGTTGTCATGAATGTCAATGAAGTAGAGAAAGTAGCTGCGGAAGTGGATTTTGTATTCAGTGCCGTAGACATGACCAAAGAAGAGATTAAGAAAATTGAAGAAGAGTATGCAAAGACAGAGACTCCGGTTGTGTCCAATAACAGTGCACACAGATGGACACCGGACGTACCGATGGTGGTTCCGGAAATCAATCCGCAGCATATGAAGGTCATCGAGTTCCAGAAGAAACGTCTTGGCACGACAAGAGGTTTCGTAGCGGTAAAACCAAACTGCTCCATTCAGTCCTATGCTCCGGTATTAACTGCATGGAAGGAGTTTGAACCGTATGAAGTAGTTGCTACGACATATCAGGCAATTTCCGGTGCCGGAAAAACGTTCAAAGACTGGCCGGAAATGGAAGGCAATATTATTCCGTACATTGGCGGGGAAGAAGAAAAGAGCGAGAAGGAACCGCTTCGTATCTGGGGTGAAATCAAAGACGGTGTAATTGTTCCGGCAAAGAGTCCGGTTATTACATGCCAGTGTATCAGAGTACCGGTATTAAACGGTCATACAGCCGCTGTATTTGTAAAATTTAAAAAGCAGCCGACCAAGGAACAGCTGATCGAAAAACTGGTGAACTTTAAAGGGGTACCGCAGGAGCTTGAGCTGCCAAGCGCACCGAAGCAGTTTATCCAGTATCTTGAGGAGGACAACCGTCCCCAGGTGGCAATGGATGTAAATTTTGAAAATGGTATGGGAGTCAGTGTGGGACGTCTGAGAGAGGATACCGTATATGATTGGAAATTTGTTGGATTATCCCACAATACAGTCAGAGGAGCAGCAGGCGGAGCCGTGCTTTGTGCAGAACTGTTAAAGGCACAGGGGTATATTACAAAAAAGTAAAAAAATGAGGGTATGGAGGAAGGTACGTCATGGATGAACTGCACTATCAGATTGATTTGTTATCAGCTATGAATCAGAAACTTGGCAGTAATGAAAAGATGTATCGTGCAATCTTCGATACCTCCATGAATGCCTTTCTCTATTATAGCTTTGAGGAAGACAGACTGGAGATTTTGGGGAATTGGGAGCATTTTTTTAATGTGGAGATCACGTCATTAAAAGATATTACAAGAATTTATGATCTGGTTGAGGAAAAATATATATTTCCGCTTAGGGATGCCATCTTCCTCGAAAAGACCGGAAAAGAGTGTGTGACACAGGAATGCCGGAGTGCGGATGGCAAAATCTGGATGGAATGTGAGGTAACCGTGTCTTACGAGTGCGGCAGTATACCGTCGGAAAAGGTCATTCGTTTCCGGGATATTACAAAATTTAAGCGCCAGAATGATGAACTGTCTTATCTGGCTTATTATGATGTCCTGACAGGTCTGTATAACCGGAATTATTTCATACGGATTTTAAGTGACTGGATCGGTCAGGCGAAGGAAGAAAATGCCGTTGTCAGTGTCCTGTTTGCGGACATTGATGATTTTCGAAAAATAAATGATGGTATGGGAATGATTGTGGGAGACGATCTGGTACAGCAGGTAGGTCAGTTCCTTGGAGAACTGCGGGAGGATAAGGTTATTGTTTCGCATTTTAACAGTGATCTTTACTGCATTGCCATATATAATCCATGTGGAACGAGAAGTGTGGAACACATTTACCATACGATCAAAGAGCGGATGAAATTCCCTTTTGTGTTGGCAGAGGGTGGAGAATTGAATATTTCGATCAGTGTCGGTGTGGCAGAATTTCCTGAGGCAGGCAACAGTGCAATCGAACTGATTAATTGCGCTGAAATTGTCATGTTCAAGGCAAAGAACAAAGGAAAAGCACGGATACAGTATTTTGATGCACCGATCTTAAATGAATTCCTGAAAAATGTGGAAATGGAAAATAAGCTGAAAAATGCAATTGCAGAGGACAGCTTTGTTCTCTATTATCAGCCGCAGTATGATGTGAAGACCGGAAAGATGCGAGGGGTAGAGGCGCTGGTAAGATGGAAGGATAAAAGCGGAAAGATGATTAGTCCGGCAGAGTTTATCCCGGTTGCAGAGAAGAGCGGTCTGATTGTACCGATTGGAAACTGGGTGCTGCGGAAAAGCATTTCCACATTTGCGGGGTGGAAGGAAAAATATGATTATGATATGATTCTGTCCATTAATATTTCGGCAATCCAGTACAAAAAGCAGGATTTTGTATCAAAATTAATGTCTCTGTTGAATGAATATGGTGTCGAATCAAGAGAGATTGAATTGGAGATTACGGAAAGCATATTAATTGATGATTTTGAGGAAATTACAAGGAAGATGCATGCGCTTAGGGAGTATGGGATACGAGTGTCTATGGATGACTTCGGAACGGGGTATTCCTCCCTGTCTTATTTAAAGGGGTTGCCGATTGATACGCTGAAAATTGACAAATCCTTTATTGATACTCTTACAACAGACGAGGCGACCAAGACGATTACAGAGGCTATGATCAGTATGGTGAAAAAGCTGGGCTTGGAAACGGTCGCAGAGGGTGTGGAGACAGCAGATCAGCTTGCCTATTTAAAGTCCATTGACTGCGATAATATTCAGGGCTTTTTACTGGGAAGACCGATGCCCGAGGCTGAATTGGAAAATGTCATAAAAAATCAGATATAAATAAAAGATATATAGTAATGGTGGGAATAACTATGGTTTTGGGGCGGGAGACGCAGAGAGATTATCTTGAACAGTTTTATAATAGAAGCGGAAGTCAGCTTATTGTTATGTATGGTGCAAAGGGCGCCGGTAAGACATATTTGCTGAAGGAGTTTATGAAGAATCGGCAGTGTTGTTATTATCAGGCCAGATCTTGTTCGGATAAGGAACAGGCGTATCTCTGGAGCCGGGAACTGAACGAGAGTGGAACGGAGGAGAAGTTAAAGAATCCGGATTATGATGCAGTAGCGGAGTATGTAATCCGAAAAGAAGATGCAGCAGACAAACTGATTCTTGTGATTGATGAATTTCAGCATATGGTTAAAAATGGCAGAGATTTTATTCAAAGCATGGTTAAGCTTCTGCATCATTCATGGAGTAAGAGAGAGGTGCTGATCATATTGTGCAGTTCCTGCATCGGCTGGGTAGAAAACAGCATGGTGACACGCATGGGGGAGGCTGCATTTGAAATTTCCGGATTCCTTAAACTAAAAGAACTTGGTTTTGCAGAACTGTACCGTTATTTTCAGGACAGCTTTGACGTCGATGAATGTGCTGGACTTTACAGTGTTCTGGGCGGCAACCCAGGCTGTTGGAAGTGGATTGATACGTCAAAAAGTCTGAAAGATAATATTTGCGAATTATTTTTACAACAGGACGGAGCGCTGGAAAGAGCAGCCAGAGAGCAGGTGGAAAGTCAGCTTCGGGAGGCAAACGTATACCATACTATTCTGGCAGCGCTTGCTGCGGGCAGTCAGAAGCTGAATGATCTATATCATGATACCGGCTTTTCCAGAGCAAAGATCAGTGTGTATCTGAAAAATCTGATGGAATTGGAAATTGTGGAGAAGATTTTCTCTTTTGACACGGAAGGACGTGAGAATACGCAGAAGGGAGTCTATCGGATCAATAATCATTTGGTTCGTTTTTATTTCCGTTTTCTGTATCCGCATTTGAGTGCGTTGGCGATTCTTACGCCAGAGGAGTATTACGAAAAATATGTTCAATCGGAATTGCCTGGTTATGTGGCAGAGTTTTTCGGCAAAATATGCTCCCAGTATCTGGAACAGGAAAATCAGCAGGGAAGACTTGCAGCTGATTTTGTAAAGAGCGGGGAATGGGTAGGCAAGATGGGCAGTCTGGATTTTGTAGCACAAGATGAAGCGGGTTATACAATCATCTGTGGCTGTTCTTATGAGGAGCCGGTTATGGATTATATGAAATATGCCGGTTATATGGAATGTGCAAAGTCAGCAAAGCTTAAGCCGGATGAGGTTTATCTGTTTGCCCGAGAAGGTTTTGATGAGAAAATCTGTGCTCTTGCAAATGAAAATGAAAGGGTACATACGATTGCATGGAGAAATCTTTATATATAGCGGAAAAGCCCAGTGTGGCAAAGGAATTTGCCAAGGCTTTGAAATACAGCATGAAGAGCCGGGATGGCTATTTAGAGTCTGAAGAAGCCATTGTAACATGGTGTGTCGGACATCTGGTTACAATGAGTTATCCGGAGGCTTATGATGAAAAATACAAACGGTGGTCTCTGGAAACCATACCCTTTATTCCGAAGGAATTTAAATATGAGGTGATTGACAGTGTCAAAAAGCAGTTTCAGATTGTCAGCGGGCTTTTGAACAGAGTGGATGTCGTAAGAATATATGTCTGTACGGACTCCGGAAGAGAAGGAGAGTATATTTACCGTCTTGTGGAACAACAGGCTGGTGTACATGGCAAGGAAAGAAGAAGGGTTTGGATCGATTCACAGACAGAGGAAGAAATATTGCGTGGAATCCGGGAAGCGAAGGATCTGTCTGCTTATGACAATCTTGCAAATGCAGCTTATCTGAGGGCAAAGGAAGATTATCTGATGGGTATTAACTTTTCCAGAGCACTTACCTTAAAATACAGTCAGACGATCAAGAATTATTTAAAGACTGACAGGGCAGTTGTATCCGTCGGGCGTGTTATGACCTGCGTACTTGGTATGGTTGTAAATAGAGAAAGGGAGATTCGAAGTTTTGTAAAGACCCCCTTTTACAGGGTTATTGGAAAGCAGGCGTTTTCCGGACATGAATTTGAAGGTGAGTGGAGGGCGGTGGAAGGCTCCGGCTATTTTCAGTCCCCGATGTTATATAAAGAAAATGGTTTCTTAAAAGAAAAGGATGCAAAGGAACTCGTTTCCAAATTGAGTGAAGAGCCGCCGGAAGTCCCGGTGGTAGAGAAACTGGAGAAAAAGAAGGAAACGAAAAATCCGCCCCTTTTATATAATCTTGCCGAACTGCAAAATGACTGTTCCAAGTATTTTAAGATCAGTCCGGATGAGACACTTCGTATTGTACAGGAACTGTATGAAAAGAAGATGACCACTTATCCCAGAACCGATGCCAGAGTTCTTTCCACGGCGGTGGCAAAGGAAATTTATAAGAATATAAACGGTCTGAAGGCATATGCACAGACGGCAGGCTTTGCTGCTGAAATTCTGGAAAAGGGGAGTTACAAAGGCATTGCCAAAACACGTTACGTTAACGACAAGCAGATTACGGATCACTATGCGATCATTCCGACGGGACAGGGGCTTGGAAATCTCAATTCCCTTCATCCGGTAGCTGCGAATGTTTATGAGATAATCGTAAGACGCTTTTTCAGTATATTTTATCCGCCGGCAGTTTATCAGAAGATTGCACTTACTACTGCATTAAAGGGAGAGAAATTTTTTGCGAATTTTAAGGTACTTGCAGAACAGGGATATCTTGCCCTGCAGCAGTTTTCTTTCCAGAAGAAGAAAGCAGAAAAGGAAGATCAGGAAGAGAGTAAGGCAGAGGAACTGGAGGAAAGCTGTGACACTTCCTTTATGGAGGCGCTTTGCAGTTTAAAAAAAGGAATGCCGGTGGAACTTAAGGAATTTTTTGTGAAGGAAGGAGAGACTTCACCACCCAAACGGTATAATTCCGGTACGATTATTCTGACGATGGAAAATGCAGGACAGTTCATTGAGGATGAAGAACTGCGTGCGCAGATCAAAGGAAGTGGAATCGGAACCAGTGCAACCAGAGCAGAAATCTTAAAGAAACTGGTTCATATCAAGTATCTGGCACTGAATAAAAAGACACAGATTATTACACCGACCCTGCTTGGCGAAATTGTGTATGATGTTGTGAAAAATTCCATAAAACCACTTTTGGATCCGGCACTTACGGCAAGCTGGGAAAAGGGACTTACTCTGGTGGCACAGGGAGACATTACGGAAGAGGAATATATGACCAAACTGGATGACTTTGTGACGCGCAGAACGAATATTGTAAAGCAGCTTGGCAATCAATACGTTCTTTGCCGGGAGTTTGATGAAGCAGCTAAGAACTATAAGAAATCGATATAGAAATGATAATGCAAATTATATTTAGAAATAAAGGAGAGGCAGAGAAAGCGAATGGAACAGTATACAATTGAGCAGCTTTATACGTTGGAGGAAACGATAGCAGCCCCGATTTTTGAAGGTTGTATTTATCCATGGGAGGTGCTTCCGAAAATCAGCGCATTTATATGCAGACTGGGTGAGAGTCTTCCGAAAGATAAGTATGAAAAACGTGGTGAAAATGTATGGGTTGCAAAATCGGCAAAAATATTTGAGAGTGCCTATATCGGTGGACCTGCGATCATTGATGAGGAAGCAGAGGTCAGACATTGTGCCTTTATTCGGGGCAATGCGATTGTCGGAAAGGGAGCGGTTGTCGGAAATTCGACAGAACTGAAGAATGTCATTCTTTTTAATAAGGTTCAAGTGCCGCATTATAATTATGTTGGTGACAGCATACTTGGGTATAAAGCCCATATGGGAGCTGGTTCCATTACTTCGAATGTCAAGAGCGATAAAACATTAGTAGTCGTCAAAGAAAAGAGCGGAGGGCAGGAAAACCAGATAAAAACCGAGTTAAAAAAATTCGGTGCCATGTTGGGAGACTGTGTGGAGGTAGGCTGTAACAGCGTGCTAAATCCCGGAACGGTTATCGGAAAACAGAGCAATGTTTATCCGACCTCCTGTGTCAGAGGCTGTATACCGGCTGCGTCCATTTATAAGGATAAGGATCATATTGTTTCAAAACACTAAGATAAAACAGTACCATAACACTGCGCAAAAAGATGGGGATAAAAAATGGCAAAAGAACTGGATTTTGAAAATTTATTTTCGATGGTCGAGAATATGATTACAGGGGTTGGTGTCTTTGAATATGAAAGAGAGAAAGAAAAGATTACACCACTGTATTTGAATGAAGGATGCTTTCGTATGCTTGGTTATTCCAGAATGGAAGGCATGAAATATGCAAAGAATCTTCTCGCTACTATTTTGGTAGAGGATCGGGAAACCTTTTGGCAGGGCATCAATGATATTCTGAAGGATGACGGTGTGGTAGAATTTGAATTCCGAACGGTTACGGCACAGGGAGCATTGCGCTGGCTTCAGGTCAGAGGCAATCTCTATTCCAGAGAAGGGAACCGCTATATTATTGTTGGTGTTGTCATTGATGCAACAGAGCGGAAAAACGTGGAAGCTGAGCTGCAGGAACAGGCGGAGAGACTGAATATTATTTCACAGTCAGGCGGAGAACTCATTTTCGACTATAATGCCAAGACAGATGTTATGACGATTAAAGCGAATAATAAGAAAGGCTTTTATCAGGATATCATTATTGAAAAATATATGACGGAATTCCGGTGCAGCAATATTTTCCCGGATGATATTGAAGCCTATTATGAGGTGATGCATGGAGCATTGAAATCAGCTAAAAGGGATTCCATTGATGTCAGAGCAAATTATCTGCAGGAAGACGGTTTTATCTGGTATCGTGTGGATCTGACTTCCATGCCAGGCATAGAAGGCTATGTGACCAGAATTATCGGACGAATGACAGATATTAATGACAAGAAGCTTAAGGAAATGGAATTGCAGATTAAGGCAGAGAAAGATGGACTGACCGGACTCTATAATAAGACTGCTACCAGGCAGCTGATTGAGCAGATTTTGTCAAGTGAGGAACATGAGGAAAAGATTCATGCGTTTATGATTATTGATCTGGACAATTTTAAACAGGTTAATGATCGGTTTGGTCATGCCAAAGGGGATGAGGTGCTACAGTATGCGGCAGAGCAGATCGCGAATACATTTAAGCGCAGGGATGTATTGGGGCGTATTGGCGGAGATGAATTTGTAGTCTTTATCACGGATATTAATATGATTGCCAATGCGGATATTCTGGCGACCAGGCTTGGCAAGCTGTTAGATAAAGAGATCGTTGGTGATGGTGAGAGTGTCAGAGTGACTAGCAGCATCGGTATTGCGGTGTTCCCATATCAGGGAAAGGACTATGAAACGCTGTTTAAGAAGGCGGATAAGGCATTGTATTCTGCCAAGGCAAATGGAAAGAACAATTATCGCATTTTCGATGGTGCTGCCACGATCAATTACCGCAACAGCAGCCGGAAGGCATCTTATAGTGTGATGCAGCAAAATGATTATAAGCGTGATCTGATGGATATGATCTTCCAGATTCTGTTTGAGGAAAAGAGCCGCACTGGTGCCGTACGTTCTGTATTAGAGTTAGTATCTGCACAATATGGAATGCAGAGAAGCTATCTGGATATAGATATTCTGGAAGGCGCAGCTGAAGATGAATTTATACAGTACGCAGCAGAAGGTTATGAGACCGGTGCTGAAACGACAGCACAGAGGGAAGACAGAAGAAAGGTATTAAGAGAGTATTTTGAGAAAAAAGGGATTTTTGGAGTCCTTCATCATTATGATGATGTTTCGGATGATGCCTGTGCCTATATGCAGCAGCGCGGCATCAAGACTATGATCATTCAGACGATTTCTATAGAAGGTTCTTATTTTGGCTCGATCGTGCTGGAGAAGCATGATGGCGCTTTGGAGATCACAGAAGAAAAGCTTGAAGAACTGCGGTGTGTATTTCGTATTCTGCTCATGTATACGCTGGAGGGGGACAAGGTAGACAGTGTATGTAATAATATTGCAAGAATTGAAATGTTAGATAATTTTGACAGTTACGCTTATGCAGTGGACGCAGATACCTATCATATTTATTTCCTGAATAAAAAAGTAGTGCAGACGACTCCGCAGGTCAATATTGGGGATTTGTGTTACAAAGCGATACAGGGTAAGGACAGTCCATGTGAGGATTGTGTTTTGCGGAAGCTAGAACGCGGTAAGCCGCATGCTCATGTAACGGAGGAATGCTTTAATTATTCTCTTCGCGTATGGACCAGAAATATGGCATCCTGGTTGGAATGCAGACAGGAAAATCCGATCTGCCTGATGAATTGCATTGATATATCCGAATATTTTATAGGTTGACGTATAAGTGGATTTGGTGTATATTTGTAGTTGTGTTTATCGCTTTTATGCGTTAAAGCGACATCAAAAAGGCAATAAGGAGAGAATTATATGAAAAAGTTATTAGCAATGTCTATGGCTATGGTCATGACAATGGGATTACTTGCGGGATGCGGTTCTTCCAGTGAATCCAAAGAGAATGCTGAAGCTGCAGTTGAAACAGAAGTAGCTGCAGAGGCTTCCGCAGAGACAGAAGCTGCCGTTGCGGCAGAAGGAAAGACTTTTAAGATCGGTGTGATCCAGCTTGTAGAGCATGCAGCACTGGATCAGGCAAACAAGGGTTTTATTGCAGCTTTGGATGAGGCAGGAATATCCTATACCGTAGACCAGCAGAATGCACAGGGTGACCAGTCTGCATGTCAGACAATCGCTGAGAAGCTGGTAAATGATCAGAATGACCTGATTCTTGCCATTGCTACTCCGGCAGCACAGGCAGTAGCAGGTGCTACCACAGAGATTCCGATTCTGGTAACCGCAGTTACAGATCCTGCAGATGCAGGTCTGGTAGAGTCTAACGAAGTTCCGGGAGGAAATGTATCCGGTACATCTGACCTGACACCGGTGAAGGAGCAGATTGATTTATTAAAGAAGCTCTTACCGGATGCAAAGAAGGTAGGTATTCTTTATTGTTCCGCAGAGTCCAATTCGGAGTTTCAGGCAAATATGGCAATTGAGGCATGCAAAGCGGCAGATCTTGAGTATGAGGTCTTTACCGTATCCAGCTCCAATGAGATTCAGTCTGTAGTAGAGTCTATGACTTCTAAGGTTGATGTTATTTATGCACCGACAGACAATACAATTGCAGCAGGTATGGCAACTGTAACGATGGTTGCAAATGAAAAAGGTATTCCGACCATCTGTGGTGAAGAAGGAATGGTAGATGCAGGAGGACTTGCAACTTACGGAATTGACTACTATCAGTTAGGATATATGGCAGGTAAACAGGCAGTTGAGATTCTGGTAAATGGCGCAGATATTTCCCAGATGCCGATTGGTTATTTATCTGCAGAGGAATGTACTTTGAAGACGAATGCCGAGACAGCAGAAATGCTTGGTGTAGATGTATCTGTACTGGATGAAGAGTAGTAGCAAGGTTTGAATAACAGCATGATATAAATGGACAGGATGAAATGGCTTATTTCATCCTGTTTTACTAACCCTGTGGCTGAAGAACGGGGGATTTACAGAAAGGTATGGAATTTATGGGAAACATAGGAGCATTATTTCAGGCACTTCCTGGCGCGGTTTCACAGGGAGTGTTATGGGGTATCATGGTACTGGGTGTTTATATAACATTTAAAATTCTGGATATTGCAGATCTTACTGTGGATGGCAGCTTTGCACTTGGCGGCTGTGTCTGTGCACTGCTTGTGGTGGAAAAAGGCAGGGGACCTGTGGAGGCACTTCTGATGGCTACATTGGCAGGTTTTATTGCAGGTGCTGTAACCGGTATTTTGCATACATTGTGTGATATTCCGGCGATTTTGGCAGGAATTCTGACACAGATTGCACTGTGGTCCATTAATCTGCGGGTTATGGGAAAGAGTAATACGCCGCTTTTAAAGGTAGATACTATTTTTTCAAAACTGGTAGCGGTGTCCGGAATGCCGCAGTCTACGGTTGCCATGGTAACCGGTATTGTGATTGCTGTATTGTTGATTTTATTTTTATATTGGTTGTTTGGAACAGAACTTGGTTGTACATTGCGTGCGACCGGTAACAACGAGGATATGATCCGTGCACTTGGCAGAAATACAAAAACGGCAAAGCTCATTGCACTGGCAATCAGCAATGCGTTAGTGGGTCTTTCCGGTGCTTTGGTATGCCAGAGCCAGAAATATGCGGATATCGGTATGGGAACCGGTGCAATCGTCATTGGTCTGGCGGCAATCGTAATTGGAGATGTACTGTTTGGATGGGTCAGAAGCTTTGGAAGCAAGCTGATGGCAGCTGTAGTCGGTTCGGTTGTTTACTTTGTTATTCGTGCAATTGTGTTATGGCTTGGCATGGATGCCAACGATATGAAGCTGATTTCAGCGATCATTGTGGCACTGGCATTGTGTATTCCGGTATTTATCAATAAATGGAGAAATTACCACTCATATTCGGAGGAGGGACCGACATGCTGACATTGACGAATGTATATAAGACTTTTAACAAAGGAACAATCAATGAAAAGAAAGCATTGAATGGGCTGGATCTTCATTTGGAGGATGGGGATTTTGTAACAATCATCGGCGGTAATGGTGCTGGTAAGTCCACCATGCTCAATATGATTGCAGGGGTTTATCCGATTGACTGCGGTAAGATTACCATTGAGGATAAGGATGCACAAAGCGGAGTGGAAAAGGTGATCAATCTCTCTCGTATGCCGGAATATAAAAGAGCCGCATACATTGGAAGAGTATTTCAGGATCCAATGAAGGGA
Organism: Clostridiales bacterium; assembly: GCA_012520645.1. Lineage (GTDB taxonomy): Bacteria > Bacillota > Clostridia > Lachnospirales > Lachnospiraceae > JAAYNV01. The sequence continues at coordinate 131,666 of JAAYNV010000027.1, forward strand.
ACGGCAGCCGGAATGGAGATTGAGGAGAATCTGGCACTTGCCTACAGACGAAGCAAAAGCAGAGGATTAAAGTGGGCACTGACCCGGTCCTATCGCTGGGGTATTACCAAAAAGGAAAAGGAATTATACTATGAGAAGTTAAAGACCCTGGGACTTGGTCTGGAGGAGCGTATGACCTCTAAAGTAGGGCTTTTATCCGGTGGACAGAGGCAGGCACTGACACTGCTTATGGCGACGCTGGAAAAACCCAAACTTTTATTATTGGATGAACATACGGCGGCACTGGATCCGAAGACGGCAAAGACAGTGCTTGATCTGACAGGGAGAATCGTCAATGAAAATCATCTGACAGCCATGATGGTTACACATAATATGAAGGATGCGATTCGTCTGGGCAATCGTCTGATTATGATGCATGAAGGTCGTATTATTTATGATGTGTCCGGTGAAGAAAAGAAAAATCTTCATGTTTCGGATCTTCTTACGAAATTCGAAGAAGTCAGCGGCGGCGAATTTGCCAATGACAGGATGATGTTGTCCTGATGGAATTTAACAAAATGCTGTTTCATGTAAGAAAATTAGAAGATTTTAGAAAAAAGCTAAAAACGACTGGATTTTTTTATCAAAGTATGCGAAAATAATAAGTGCGATTATGACAAATTATTCACAAGGAAAGAAGCATTCCGGAATAGTTTGTTAGTAAATACTACTTACATAATTGAAAGGAGTTTTCACATGATTTATTCAAAGGAAGTTGAAGAAATGTGTCCAGTAGCACAAGGCGTTGCTCACGGCTGTGCTCCTATCCCAGAAGAAGCAAAATGGGTAAAAGCAAAAGAAATCAAAGATATTTCCGGTTTAACACACGGTGTGGGCTGGTGTGCACCTCAGCAGGGTGCCTGCAAGCTGACCTTAAATGTTAAGGAAGGTATCATTCAGGAAGCTCTTGTAGAGACAATCGGATGCTCCGGTATGACTCATTCCGCAGCTATGGCATCTGAAATTCTGCCGGGCAGAACTCTGTTAGAGGCTTTAAATACAGACCTTGTATGTGATGCAATCAACACAGCTATGAGAGAGCTGTTCTTACAGATTGTTTATGGTAGAACCCAGAGTGCATTCTCCGAGGAAGGACTTCCGGTTGGTGCAGGTCTGGAAGATCTTGGAAAGGGTCTTAGAAGCCAGGTTGGTACCATGTATGGTACTTTAAAGAAAGGACCTCGTTATCTGGAGATGGCAGAAGGCTATGTAACAGGTATCGCGTTAGACGCTGAGGATCAGATTATTGGTTATCAGTTTGTAAGCCTTGGAAAAATGACAGATTTCATCAAAAAAGGTGATGATCCGAATACCGCATGGGAAAAGGCAAAAGGTCAGTACGGCCGTGTAGCTGATGCAGTTAAGATCATTGACCCGAGACAAGAGTAAGATAGGAGGATAGAGACAATGGCATTATTTGAATCATATGAAAGAAGAATTGACAAGATCAATTCCGTATTAAACAGCTATGGCATTTCTTCTATCGAAGAAGCTGAGAAAATTACAAAAGATGCAGGTCTTAATGTTTACGATCAGGTAAAGGGCATTCAGCCGATCTGCTTTGAAAATGCTTGCTGGGCATACATCGTAGGTGCAGCTATCGCAATCAAGAAAGACTGCCGTAAGGCTGCAGATGCAGCAGCAGCAATCGGTGAAGGACTTCAGGCATTCTGTATCCCGGGTTCTGTTGCTGATACACGTAAGGTAGGTCTTGGACATGGTAATCTTGGCAAGATGTTACTGGAAGAGGAGACAGAGTGCTTCTGTTTCTTAGCTGGACATGAATCCTTTGCAGCAGCTGAAGGCGCTATCGGTATCGCTGAGAAGGCTAACAAGGTTCGTAAGAAACCGTTAAGAGTTATCTTAAATGGTCTTGGAAAAGATGCAGCACAGATCATTTCCAGAATCAACGGATTTACATTCGTTGAGACAGAATATGATCCGTATACAAATACTGTAAAAGAAGTATTCCGTAAATCCTATTCTGAGGGACTTCGTGCAAAGGTTAACTGCTACGGTGCAAATGATGTTTGCGAAGGTGTAGCAATCATGCATAAGGAAGGAGTAGACGTTTCCATTACAGGTAACTCTACTAACCCGACCAGATTCCAGCACCCGGTTGCAGGTACATACAAGAAGGAATGTATCGAGCAGGGTAAGAAATACTTCTCCGTTGCATCCGGCGGTGGTACAGGACGTACACTTCATCCGGACAACATGGCTGCAGGTCCTGCTTCCTACGGTATGACAGATACTATGGGACGTATGCACTCTGATGCACAGTTTGCAGGTTCTTCTTCCGTTCCGGCTCACGTAGAAATGATGGGTCTGATTGGTGCAGGTAACAACCCGATGGTTGGTATGACTGTAGCAGTAGCTGTTTCTATTGAAGAAGCAGC
>JAAYNV010000028.1 GCA_012520645.1 Clostridiales bacterium
CTTCCCGACTTCTGAATGGAAGCCCTTACTTTCTGTCCGATTTCGCTCTGCTTCACTTCCAAAATCTGTCCCTCCGGCACGCCGCTAATCAATGCTCTATCCACCGTCTGATTCCACATGGTACGGTACTGGTTATCGGTTTTTATCTGCTCCGCTTTTGGGTTGTTCTTGCCAATCTTTTTCGTAGGCAGATACACACCGTTTCTGTCAAAAACCTTGAGCTTTTGCTTGTCATCTTTGACATAAATATTAATAAGGTCAGTGTAGGAGCGTTTCACTTCATCAAGAAAGCTGTCGCTCTTAAATCGGCTGTCTTTTATGGTAAAAAGATTACGCTCATATACCTCGCCCTTGTGAATAATTTTACAGCCTTTCCGAAGCAGTCCGGCTTCATCCAGTATCTCTTTTTTAGTACGTACATGCTTTCCGTTTTCGTCATAAAACATATTTCTTGTAGCAATCTTCTCCACTGGTTCATCAAGCAGTTTTCGCTCTGAAAAGATAAGATGGATATGATAGTTTGTTTTGCGTTTGTTGTGATGCAAAGCTGAGATACATTCCACGCCATAATTTTGCTTAAAATGCTCCGTAAAAAGCTTCAGCAACTTGTCCGGCTCATAATCTACAAAACTTTCCGGCAGCGCAATGATAAGCTCCCTTGCTTCAATGCAGGTTCCTTTCGTTCCACTTTCCCAAAATTCCTCTTGGTTACACTTAGCAAGTTCCGTCCAAAATTTGCGGTCAGTTGTTTCATAAACTGCATACAAATTTTCCTGCCTTGCTTTACTCGATATATAACTAATTCTGCCCTTTAAATTTGACAGCTTTGACATCTGTATAAATGAATTTCTTACAATAGGCATTACCCCCTTTCTTTTAAAAATGATAGCGACTTTTGCTATCGTGAGTGGACACTTAGGTGTCCGTTTACGAACCATCTGCCGTATCCGGCACAACAGCCCTGCAAGGGCGCATTCAGAAATTGCAGAGCAATTTCTTCATTACGCGGCTCTCGCTAAGTCCGTCTGCAAGCAGCCGCGTTTAGCTCGATGCAATCGCGAAATACACAGAGTACAAATCTCCGATTTGTGCGATGGGTGTATTTCGCTCTCAAACGCCGAGGGCTTGTGAGTGTAGTCCGTTTTTGTCATTACACCCTAATCCAGCTTTCTCCTTAACTACCATATACAGGAGCGTGGCACGCTCCCGTCAAACACATCGAATGAAAAAAATTTACCATCGGAAGCTCCGATGCATTCCCACCTTTTCCAGATACTCCTGCCTTGCCTTTTCTCTTTCTTCCTCAGTTGGAGCAGTCTTATATTTTGTGTATAAATCCCGCTTTACCATAGCTTCCAATTTTTCTTCCAAACCTTTCTTTATCTCTGGTAAAACATCATCTATTTCCACCAAGTGATGTTTAAGGAGTGCAATAAATAATTCCTCTGAAATCTGCACATTTTTCAGTCCTATCAATCCATCCTTTCCATCAAGACCGCAACAACGCAATGTCTATAAATTTTGCAACCTTGCAAGGTTCATCACCGCAAATTTTATATAATCTGCATTGTTGCGTTCCTCCCTTAAATCTGCTTTATCTTATCCAGTTCCCAATACCATGAGTTATTGATTTTTCTTGCTCTAATGCCCAGCTCCTTTTTGGCATTTTCCAATGTTCTTTTAGAAATTCCCTGTTCCTCAGCCATATCAAAAATCTCATTACTCTGTACCGCATTAGCAGTCTCTGCCAGTTCCCGAAGCATCTGCTTTGCCTGCTCCAATTTATTTGCTTTTGGGGCAATACCGCCAAGCACTTCATCTGCTGTAATCTCATAATCTCCCAGCCACTTAAAACCACTTTCCATCAGTTCAAATGCCTTGGGATGTCCGAACTGTGCCAAATTATTTTTTATCTGAACAACTGCTCTGATATTGGGTTCTCCTTCCACTCTGCCGACTAGCAACACGCTCCTTGCTACTGCAAAGAAATCAATGGAACCCATGCCCCTATAAGCCGCCTTATTGCCGGATGCCTTATTCATATGACCGATAAGAATAATGGCACATTTATATTTCTCTGCCAAAGCTCCTAAACGCTTCGTCATATCCCTTGCTTCATTTGCTCTGTTCATATCCATGCCACCACCCAAGTAAGCCTGTATCGGGTCTAAAATTAACATCCTCGCTCCGGTCTGTATAATAGCTTCTTCCAGCCTTTCATCTGCCATAGAAAGAGACTTGTCGCTTTCATCAATTACCACTATCCGCTCACAATCTGCACCTGCCTTTTCAAGCCTTGGCTTTACAGTATCTGCAAGCCCGTCCTCGGCAGTCTGATAAATAATGTTCATTGGTTCCGTCAGTTTCATATCATTATCCAGCCCCTCTCCTTTGGATAACTTGGCTGCAATATTTAATATCAAGGTTGTCTTTCCGTCTCCCGGATCACCTTGTACGATTGTCAGCTTTCCATAAGGGATGAATGGATACCAAAGCCACTCAATCTCCTGCGACTGTACTTCTGACATGTTAATCATTTTCAGTTCTGTTCTCTTTTCTTCCATAAAGTCCTCCGTTTCCTAAAATCTCATTGTCACACAGAAGAACCTCTGTTATACTTATGCTGTGATTACATATCTTATTGAACATTAGTAGTTCAATAAGCATGGGTAACAGAGGTTTTCCTGTTATCACAAGTCCTAGCAGTTGCCGCTGTTAGGGCTTTTTTCTTTTTCAAAATCCAGCATATCCGCTACTTTTCTTTGTTGATTCGGATATAAGTGTCCGTAAGTATTTAATGTGATACGGATATCCTTGTGTCCTACCCTCTCCTTTATCAGAATAGGCTCAATTCCTTTATTGATTAAGTACGCCACATGAGAATGTCTCAAATCGTGAACTCTGATTTTCTTTACTCCTGCTTTCTCCATTTGGTGTTTCATTTTGTGTTGCACTGCTTCCTGCACAATGGGGAAGAGTCTTTCATTCTCCGGCATCCCATAATGACCATCTATAAAATCCTTAATCTCCTGTTTGAGAAACTCCGGTATTTCTATCAGTCTTACAGATTGCTTCGTCTTAGGTTCCGTAATCACATCCTGCCTTTCTGTCCGGTAGTAAGTCTTGGTAATGCTGATTTGATTTCTCTCAAAATCGATGTCCTTTGGTGTAAGTGCCAACAACTCTCCAATTCTACATCCCGTCCAAAAGAGTATTTCAAAGATAAGATAGTATCTGCTTCCCGGCTCCATCGTTTGTATGAACTTTTGGTACTCATCCACTGTCCAGAAGTCCAAACTTCTGTTATCCGAACTTCCCATACGCTTTACTTTTTTACAAGGATTTGTGTGTAAATCGTAAATTCGTGAAGCATGAGTGAAAAGACTGGTTAGCTGATTTTGTATCATTCTTAAGTAGGCTTCCGAAAATCCTTTCGTCTGCATTTCATTCTGCCACTGGATAATCTGCCCGGCAGTTATCTCACTCATCATCTGATTACCGAAGTATGGAATGATGTGTTGCTCCATCATATACCGCTTGTTCTTCATGGTACGTTCCTTCAACTCATTCTGCTTATCTTCAAAATAAACTTCCATAAATTCACTTAGCTTCATATCCATACTTCTGCTGTTATTCAATTTCTTCTGTCGTTCATACTCAAGAGCTTCACACTTTTTTCTCAAAACCTCTTTTTCTTCGCTTTTTCTTTTCGCCCTTGGCATTTGTTTCAAACCATTGGGCTGTCCATTTCTTTGTGTCTTTCTCCTTATACGCCATAATGACCTTCCTTTCCTTAATTTGCTACCAATTCATAGCCAAACATCTTAGTTGCCCAGAACACTCTTGGAATTCGCCCAGGCATTGTCACATAGCCCTGACTATCCAATTCCTTGTTCATCGACTTAATAAGCTTGTATGCGTGAGATTTGGAACAATTCAGTTCTTTTGCAACATCTTCCGCACTCATCATATATTGATAATTCGCCATTTATTCGTCCTCCCTTCTTCATTTCTAATTTCCTTACATCTCTTGTATTTTGTTCGTGTACGAATTTCGTAAACTTATATTAGCACCATATCTTCCCTTTGTCAACACTTCGTAAAATTATTTTTACGGTTTTCGTAAATAGTATTTTTTGTAATTTCCTCTTTTATGTTTTTCGTAAATATGCTATTATGGATATTGTAATTATGTTTTTCGTATTTTTTCTATGTATGAATATAGGAGGTTGCTCATGGGCGATGGAAAGAAATTAAAAGAACACATTGATAACAAAGGTACCAATGTGCGTAAGATTGCTAAAGAAACCGGCATCAGTGCCACTACTCTTTATACTATTATTCAAAAGGATACCAACATCAGATTTGACTTTGCTCTCCGTCTGGCAAATGCCTTGGAGATTGATGTAAATGAAATATGCTCCGCAAGTCCTTTCTCCGGAGCCATTACAGAAGAAGAAATCTACCCTACCCTTCCGGATGGTTTGAATGGTGCATTGGATTCAAGCAGAATAAAAACATACTTAAAATATTCCCTCTATCCTCTCATGCACCTATTTGGTAAAAACAGTATGCCGGATGTGGACAATCTGCTTACATCCTTTTATCAGTTGGATGATGAAGCCCGGAAAGAGGTTGTGGAAACGATACAATTTAAGCTGCAGTATCATAAGGATGCGGAAAGAGCAGAACAGGTAAAACAGATTAAGGGATGGTAAAAAAATAGCTCCAGTGAATTTGGGTGATTCACTGGAGTTCTTATCTTATATTCAGTTCATACATTTATGTATTAGTTTCTTGGCTAATATGTTCTAGCTCATTAACTTTAGCCTCAAGTTCTTTTATTTTAGTCTCTAATTCTATTAATTGTTGCTCCTGCTCACTATTTTTAGCTTCTAATTGTTCTTTATCCGAAATACTTGTTCGCAATTCGTATAAAAAACTCGGAAAATATTTATTCAAAACCAATTCTTCAATGGCTTTATATTCAGATGAATTAATATCAAATCTTCCATCCTTCTGATGATATAATATGCGATTTATACTCACAGTACGAATATCATTAAGCTTCATCACCGAATCATGCTGTATGAACGAATAATCTGCTTTCTTTAACAAATATAAATCACTTTTACTTGTATTATTATCAACTGGATGATAAACATCAGGATGTTTTTGCGGATCATACGAAAATATAGGTAGTACATATAAAAGTTTCTTATTGACGCCAATTACTAACCCTCTATGTTCGTATGACATCTCTGGAACAAAGTTTTTTCCAAACTCAAACTGATATATTTCACCCTTTTTTATTTTACGCGTCTGAAAACTCTTTCTTTTATTATCTGCCCATCTATAATCTGACTTTGAAAATCTATCAATCTCATCATTTCCTAGTGTTCCATTTAAAATTAAATCATTCGTTTTGGTGATATTTCTTATGTATTCTCTCACTAGAACGCCTCCATTTACTTATGTACGAAAAAAGGGTATAGACTTAGCTATACCCTACTCTGAAATTCAGAGCGACCTCGTCGGTCAAATTAATCCTTTCATGTCATGGCTTTGTCAGCCAAAAATTTAAGCAGTATAACTGCGAAAATTCATTAATATTATTTGTTTCTCTGCTTAGATTATACCATACTGCACATTGGTTTTCAATATTTTATCTAACAGAATGTGCTTATTGTATCAAAGATACTTTCTGATGTCAATCTCTTTAATAAACATTTTATGTTTCAATTCTACAATGGTGCATATCATAGTATTGCCTCTCCGCATATATCAAAAATTGACATCTGACCATCTGACTTTTTTTCCGACATATACTTCCATATGGTTTTGTCTAACACGCTTTCACCCACTTCTAACACAGAAGCCGTCTTGCGCAATATTTTGCTCGCCTCCTTATAATCGGCTGTCAAAACACCTGCTATTTCAAGAAATTGGAACATGTGTCTATCAATAGGAATTGCTTGCTGACCAGATAACAGTTTCATATAGTCAATAGTTTTTCTACCCACTCCATTAATTTCTAGTAAACTCTCAGCATTCCTGTCATCCAAAATCCACTCTGCCAAATCGTCCTCTGTATTTATATTACAATTATATAAATACCATGCCAAATCACAGATTGTATCTTGCTTTCTTTTATTTTTCCATTGTATTATTTCTTCAATTGGTATTGTTTGAAATAGTATTATAAAATCGCAGGTTGTTCTATAATCCGAATATCTGCTTAAAATATTATAAACTCTTGGATACACCACACTTTTATAATTCATTCCTGCTTGTAATACTGAATCCGTCAAAGTTGCTGCCATATTATAATATGGCGTTCTTTGTGTGATTTCAGCATAATTGTGAGGAATTTTTTCTAAAAGGTCTATAACCTTTTGAACTGAGTTATCTATATTATCCATTAATCTTTTCCTCTAGTATATTATTTATCGCATTTATGCGGTCAACACAATTAGGACACGCTCCACATGGCATATCTGCATTTACCTGACACGAATATGTCATCTCAATAGGCGCCATTAATTCTAATCCTAATTTTGCCACCTCTGTTTTTGTCATTTCACGAAAAGGCATATTAATCCTAATAGAACCATACTCATATAACAAACTTTCTAGCTTTGTAAAAAACTCCATTGAACAATCTATTTCTTTTGCATGATTACTATTAATAAACGCTGTATATACATCTTTAATACCCATAGATTGCGCATACGCCGATGCCAATGATATGAACAAAATATTTCTATACGGCAGATACATATCCGCAGCTTCAACATTGTCTTCCCACAAATTCGCTTCTATTATCATTCTCGAGTTGGATTCCTTGTAAACATCACCAATTTTAATGATACGTACATTATCTACATATTTTGCAGGAAGTACTTGCAAAAGTGTTTGATATTCCTTGTCCTTACAATGCTGACCGTAATCAATAAATAAAATTACAACATTCTTATTTTCTTTAGCAAGCTTATATGCCAATACGGTAGAATCCATTCCACCGGAGGCAAGCAAAAGACAATCAAAATTATTCTCCATTTTTCACCATCCTACTAATCGCAGTAAATACTGCATCAATTACTTGACTCTTCGTCTTGCAATAATATGTACATGAGTTTTTTAAAAACATATTATCTAGCTTCAGATACGGATCATAAAGTATTATTGGCTTTCCACTTGCTTGATAATTTCCAATTTCTACCAACGTTCCTTGGTCATTGTAGAGTAATGTTGCTATCATTATTTTGCATTCCGATAACAAGTCCATATCCTTAGCAAATATAGCACGCTCTTCACTCATATCCATATCCTTATTCACTTGTCCATTTTCTTGGATTGGTCTCCGAGGTTTAAAATTATGATACAAAAGAGAAGCCTCTAAAATATCCAATTTCTCTGTATCTACATAATCAAAATCCGGAGCTGCCATATAAATTGGATAGTTTACTCTTACGTTCCATGGAACTCTTATTCCCTCCATTTCAACGAAATCATAAATATTCTGAATAATGAGTTCTACATTTTCTTTGAATTTTTCTTGTTGAATTGTTTGTGCATATAAACTTGACATCCACGCTGCAAATGCCATATTATCTGAAATATTAGTTCCAACCCTTTCAGACATAAATGCTATATCATATACATCTCCTACTCCCACAGAATGAATAGTTTCTCCGATATGAGCAGGTGCCTCATAACTTGTTTTTTCCCTAAAATCATAAAGCCATGAACCACCTCTATTTTCCTTTATTAATAACTGAGCGACACTCTTTTTTCCAAAATATGTTATTAAATTATCATAACTATTTTCTTTAAAAAACTCTTCAAATGAGGTCGATGACGTCGATAAGAATACTGTCTGAATTTTTATTGTATCTAAATCTAAAATATCATCACAGTCATAATTCATATCTATATGAATTTTACCTTCATAGTCCGAAAGGTCACTTAAAATTCTTGCATTCCCATATCTTCCCGGAAAAATAATTATATCTGTCGGTTTGAAATTATCTAATACCTGCATTAACGGCAACATGCTAACATATTCTGCTTGCCTACCTAATATGTTCTCATATAGCTGATTACCACTCTCATCCGACTGACCAATTAACATTACGTTTGGTGCCTTATCCACCTTACCTAAGCGAAAGACACTATTTGCTCTTAACACATCAACCCCAAATTTTTCAACATCTTTTACAAGATAATCTGGTGCATAATATGCCAATGCATATTCTATATTCAGTGCATCACAACTTCTTGCAGCATGAAAAATCCCACCAAGTCTTGACGTACTATATCCATTCTCTATAATATCAAGATGCTGGTCTACATATACCTCTCCAATTATCAATATTTTTCTATTATGCATACAAATTTACCACGATAAAAGGAACAGGTGATAGTCCAGACGACTTAATTGCTCCTGAATATCTTTTTCCCTTTTTTATACACAAATTCAAATAGTTATAAGATACTGGCAGATTTCCAATAACCTCTTGAGTACTGGACAAAACAACAGCCAGTCGCTTGTTAATTAACTGCATTGATAATTCAACTGATTGTCCAGTGGAAGGCACATCTTTATGATTCTGAAAATATTCTGATATAGCCACATCCTCCAATAGAATATTTTCAATAGCTAATGGACATTCATCGCCTCCATTATTTCCTCCATTAGCAATTGAACCAGCTCCACCACCACGATATGTTCCAAACATTCCATTACCAGAAGACCCCATAATATACCTCCGTAAAATAATATGATGCTTTCATTTTACATCGTTTCAACTATTTTGAATAGTCGGAACATTTGGTCTATTCCTTTACAATCATAGTAATCAGGTTACAAATAGATTTGTAAAATTTTTTGGCACCGTTTTGGCACCGCCAACCCTATTTTTCGCTATTCTTTTCACCTATTTCAAGACGCAAAAAGGGCTTCCCGATTTCTCGGAAAGCCCCATAAAATCTAGCTTTTTAGAGACACTATCAAAGATTACTCGATGATAGTAGCAACACGGCCTGAACCTACAGTACGTCCACCTTCACGGATAGCGAATGTAAGACCCTGCTCCATAGCGATCGGGTGAATCAGTTCGATTGTCATTTCTACGTTATCACCAGGCATGCACATTTCTGTACCAGCCGGTAACTCACAAACACCTGTTACGTCAGTTGTTCTGAAGTAGAACTGCGGTCTGTAGTTGTTGAAGAACGGAGTATGACGTCCACCTTCATCTTTTGTTAATACGTAAACCTGAGCTGTAAATTTCTTATGGCATGTTACAGAACCCGGTTTAGCAAGAACCTGTCCTCTTTCGATATCTGTTCTGTTGATACCACGAAGCAGAGCACCGATGTTATCACCAGCCTGAGCCTCATCCAGCATCTTACGGAACATTTCGATACCTGTAACAACAATCTTTCTTGTTTCTTCCTTGATACCAACGATTTCAACTTCATCATTTAAGTGAAGTGTACCACGCTCTACTCTACCAGTTGCAACTGTACCACGACCTGTAATTGTGAATACATCCTCTACCGGCATTAAGAACGGCTTATCTGTATCACGCTGCGGATCCGGAATATGGGAATCTACTGCTTCCATAAGCTCCATGATCTTGTCGCCCCACTCGCTGCTCGGATCTTCCAGAGCCTTTAAAGCGGAACCTTTAACAATCGGGCAGTCATTGAAATCATACTCAGCTAACTGCTCTGTGATTTCCATTTCTACTAACTCAAGTAATTCCGGATCATCAACCATATCGCACTTGTTCATGAATACTACGATATACGGTACACCTACCTGACGGGACAGAAGGATGTGCTCCTTTGTCTGAGCCATAACACCGTCAGTAGCAGCAACAACGAGGATAGCACCATCCATCTGTGCAGCACCTGTGATCATGTTCTTTACATAGTCAGCATGGCCAGGGCAGTCAACGTGTGCATAATGTCTCTTGTCTGTCTCATACTCAATGTGAGAAGTAGAGATTGTGATTCCACGCTCTCTTTCTTCCGGAGCCTTGTCAATATTCTCGAAATCTGCAGCTGTGTTACCTGCAACTCTTGCAGAAAGTACTTTTGTGATAGCAGCTGTTAAAGTTGTTTTACCATGGTCTACGTGTCCGATGGTACCAATGTTACAATGTGGCTTGTTTCTTTCAAATTTAGCTTTAGCCATTATGATAGTCCTCCTTAAATTTGCGTAAACGCATTGTTTCTGATTTTATAGATTCTGAGCAATTCAATTTTGCTCGGCTATCTCTAATTATATTAGAGACAGCCAAGTTTTTCAAGCATTATTTCACTTTTATTTTGTCTTAACAGTACTTACTTCGCTTTTGCTGCTAATACTTTTTCCTGTACGTTCTTCGGAACCTGCTCATACTTTTCAAAGAACATGGAGTAGTTACCACGTCCCTGTGTCTTGGAACGTAAGTCTGTAGAATAACCAAACATTTCAGCAAGCGGTACATATGCTTTTACCATCTTGCCGCCGCCGATATCGTCCATACCTTCGATACGTCCGCGACGGGAGTTGATATCACCGATGACATCACCCATATATTCTTCCGGCATAGTAACCTCAACCTTCATAATCGGCTCAAGAAGTACCGGATTTGCCTTTGACATAGCATCCTTAAATGCTAAGGAACCTGCAATATGGAATGCCATTTCGGAAGAGTCGACTTCATGGTAAGAACCATCGTATACATTTGCATGTACACCCAGTACCGGGAATCCACCCAGAACACCTGCTTTGGATGCTTCCTCAATACCTTCACCGACTGCCGGAATATATTCCTTCGGAATAGCACCACCGACAACAGTAGATTCGAATTTGAATGTCTCTTCGCCGTTCGGATCCATCGGCTCAAATTTAACTTTACAGTGACCGTACTGTCCACGACCACCGGACTGCTTTGCGTACTTGCTGTCAACATCAACAGCCTTGGTAAAGGTCTCCTTGTAAGCAACCTGCGGTGCACCTACGTTTGCCTCTACCTTGAATTCACGCAGAAGTCTGTCTACGATAATTTCAAGATGAAGCTCACCCATACCGGCGATGATTGTCTGACCTGTTTCATGATCGGTGTGCGCACGGAAGGTCGGATCTTCCTCTGCAAGCTTTGCAAGTGCCTCGCCCATCTTGCCCTGTCCAGCCTTAGTCTTCGGCTCGATTGCAAGCTCGATAACCGGCTCCGGGAACTCCATGGACTCAAGGATTACCGGATGCTGGTCATCGCATATGGTATCACCTGTTGCAGTAAACTTAAATCCAACTGCTGCTGCAATATCTCCGGAATAAACCTTGTCAAGTTCTGCTCTCTTGTTTGCATGCATCTGAAGAATACGTCCAACACGTTCCTTCTTATCTTTTGTAGAGTTGTATACATAGGAACCGGAATTCATAGTACCGGAGTATACACGGAAGAATGCCAGCTTACCTACGAACGGGTCTGCCATGATCTTGAATGCCAGAGCGGAGAACGGTTCATCATCAGAAGAATGTCTCTCAACCTCATTGCCTTCCATATCCGTTCCCTTAATGGCCGGAATATCAAGCGGAGACGGCATAAACTCAATAATAGCATCCAGCAATTTCTGTACACCTTTATTTCTGTATGCAGTACCACAGCATACCGGAATAGCACGACAATCGCAGGTTGCCTTTCTAAGTGCAGCCTTCATATCATCTACAGAAGGTTCTTCTCCCTCCAGATACTGCATCATTAAGTCATCATCCAATTCGCAAACCTTTTCTACTAACTCAGTACGATAAAGCTCTGCATCATCCTGCATATCGCCAAGATCCTTGGTAACTGTAATGTCATCGCCCTTATCGTCATTGTAGATATAAGCCTGCATTTCAAATAAATCAATAATTCCCTTGAAATCGTCTTCTTTTCCAATCGGAAGCTGAAGTACGATTGCATTTTTTCCTAATCTTGTACGAATCTGATCAACAGCTCCGTAAAAGTCTGCACCAAGGATGTCCATCTTGTTGATGAATGCCATTCTCGGTACGTTATAAGTGTCAGCCTGACGCCATACATTTTCTGACTGCGGTTCTACACCGCCCTTAGCACAGAAAACACCTACTGCACCGTCAAGTACACGAAGAGAACGCTCAACCTCTACTGTGAAGTCAACGTGACCCGGTGTATCAATGATATTGATACGATGCTCTAAAGCACCCGGTTTTGTCTTGCAATTCTCCTGTAATGTCCAGTGGCATGTAGTTGCGGCTGATGTGATTGTGATACCTCTTTCCTGCTCCTGCTCCATCCAGTCCATGGTAGCAGTACCTTCATGAGTATCACCAATCTTATAATTAACACCGGTATAATATAAGATACGCTCAGTTGTCGTAGTCTTACCTGCATCGATATGCGCCATAATACCAATGTTTCTGGTTCTCTCTAATGGATATTCTCTTCCAGCCAAGGTATTTCCTCCTTTTTAAACTACATCGAAGATTAGAAGCGATAGTGTGCGAACGCCGAGGTGTTCGCGCACACAACGTATGCTCATTCTTAGAATCTGTAATGTGCGAACGCCTTGTTTGCCTCTGCCATCTTGTGCATATCTTCTTTTCTCTTTACTGCAGCGCCTGTATTGTTTGCTGCATCAAGAATTTCATTTGCCAGTCTTTCTTCCATGGTCTTCTCGCCTCTTTTACGGGAGAACATGGTCAGCCAGCGGAGCGCTAATGCCTGTCTTCTGTCCGGTCTTACTTCGATCGGCACCTGATAGGTAGCACCACCGATACGTCTTGCTTTTACTTCGAGTACGGGCATGATATTGTTCATAGCCTCTTCGAATACTTCAAGCGCAGGCTTCTCTGCTTTGGCTTCAACTCTTGCGAATGCACCATATACAATCTTCTGTGCTACACCCTTCTTACCGTCTAACATAATGTTATTGATAAGCTTGGTAACCACTTTGTTGTTGTATAAAGGATCCGCTAATACATCTCTTTTCTGAATATGTCCTTTACGTGGCACGGTTCTTCCCTCCTTATTTCATTTCGAAAAATAAATCATCGGTACTCACATGTTTCCATAATTTTGTGTTCGTGCGGTCTATCTGTTTATAAAATCCAGAATTCCAACACTAAATAAAATTAGTTCCGTTTGTGGTCCAAAGTTACGCGGCTGAAAATAATATCAGATTATTTTGCAGCCTTCGGTCTCTTAGCGCCGTATTTGGAACGGGCCTGTTTTCTGTTAGCAACTCCTGCTGTATCAAGAGTACCTCTGATCACGTGGTATCTTGTACCAGGTAAGTCCTTTACTCTTCCGCCTCTGATCAGAACAACGCTGTGTTCCTGTAAGTTGTGTCCTTCACCCGGAATATAGCTTGTTACTTCGATTCCGTTAGACAGACGAACTCTGGCGATCTTTCTAAGAGCAGAGTTAGGCTTTTTCGGAGTAGCTGTCTTAACAGCGGTGCAGACACCTCTCTTCTGCGGTGCAGAAGCATCCGTAGACTTCTTTCTTAAGGAGTTCCATCCTTTCTGAAGTGCCGGAGCTGTTGATTCCTTTACAGATGTCTGACGTCCTTTTCTAACTAACTGGTTAAATGTTGGCATTCTGTTTCACCTCTTTCTTGAATTAAAATGTTATTGCATCAAAAATGGTGCGATTGTCACGCACACTAGATTAGTATACTTGCCATTTTTCCCCTTGTCAATACGTTTTTCAAGAACTTTACAGATTTCAATGGAACAATTTATATTTCATTTTGTTCTGTTTCTTCATATAATATACTCTCTATAATATAACGGGGTCTCTTTTTGGTTTCACTGTATATTTTCCCGATATATTCCCCAATGATTCCCAGACACAAAAGCTGTATGCCCCCCACCATCCAGATGGATACCATTAAAGAGGTCCAGCCTACGATTGTCTCTCCCATAAACTTACGGACAAGGGAATAGATTAACATTGCCATACTGATCAGAAACATCAGCGCTCCCGCATGAATAATCATACGCATCGGTTTCACACTGAAGGAAGAAATTCCGTCAAAGGCAAATGACAGCATCTTTTTTAACGGATACTTACTCTCTCCTGCAAACCTCTCATGTCGCTCATACTCCACAATCGCCGTATGATAACCGATCTGTGGTACAATACCGCGCAGAAAAAGATTGACCTCTTCAAACTCTTCCAGACCGTCCATGGCACGTTTACTCATCAGCCTGTAGTCTGCATGGTTAAATACAAGATCTACCCCCAGCGTCTTCATCACATGATAAAAACCTTCTGCCGTAAAACGCTTAAAAAATGTATCCGTTTTCCGCGAAGAACGGACACCGTACACGATATCATTTCCTTTTTCAAACTCGTCAATAAATTTTTCGATTACGCCCACATCATCCTGCAAATCCGCATCCAGGGAAATTGCCGCATCCGCATACTTTTTAGCAGTCATAAGTCCCGCCAAAAGAGCATTTTGATGTCCTCTGTTTCTGGAGAGGTTGATTCCTGTATAAATACCGTCCTGCTCATGCAGCTTTTGTATGATTTCCCATGTATGATCTTTGGAACCGTCATTGACCATGGCAATCTTACTGTCCTTTGCAATTTTTTCCCGCTGCATCAGATCTATCATGATTTCCCTAAGCTGCCTCGCTGTCTCCGGCAATACCTGCTCCTCATTATAACAGGGCAGCACCAACCAAATTGTCTTCATAATTACATTCCATACCTTTCTTCAGACAGCAGACCGTCTCCTATCCGTAAACGCTGCTCTTTCAGAAAAGGACAGAAACAAACGCTTCTGCCCTTTTTCATAATCTGCTTATTCTTCTGTCAGTACAGCTTCCTCTGCCTCTTCGGACATTTCTACTGCTTCTTCCATCTCTTCATCAGACATCTCGGTCAGTCCTTCTGTCAGATCATTTTCTTCCTCAGAAGGTTCCACATCCTCAAAAGAAATTTCATCCTCCATGGATAAGTTCAACAGATTGTCATCGGTATCCAGTTTTACACTTCTGTAACGCTTCATACCGGTACCTGCCGGAATCAGCTTACCAATGATAACGTTCTCCTTCAGACCAATGAGCGGATCAACCTTACCTTTGATTGCAGCTTCTGTCAGAACCTTCGTAGTCTCCTGGAAGGAAGCTGCGGATAAGAAGGAATTCGTTGCAAGGGCTGCCTTGGTAATACCAAGCATAACCTGCTTGCCTTCTGCCGGCTCTTTACCTTCTGCAATGAGCTTCTCATTCATTTCCTCATAATCCAGTACATCCACCAGAGTGCCCGGTAAGTAATCGGCATCTCCATTGTTCTCAATACGGATCTTCTTTAACATCTGGCGAACGATCACCTCGATATGCTTATCGCTGATATCAACACCCTGCAGACGATATACGCGCTGTACCTCGCGAAGCATGTAATCCTGTACAGCACGCACACCCTTGATCTTTAACAGATCATGCGGGTTCACGCTACCTTCTGTCAGTTCATCTCCGGCATCCAGTACGGCACCGTCCATAACCTTAATACGGGAACCATACGGAATCAGATAAGTCTTTGCTTCTCCGGTTTCATTGTTTGTAATGACAATCTCACGTTTCTTCTTGGTATCCTTGATGCTTGCCACACCACCGAACTCTGCAATGATTGCAAGTCCTTTCGGCTTTCTTGCCTCGAAAAGCTCCTCAACACGCGGAAGACCCTGTGTGATATCGTCACCGGCTACACCACCGGTATGGAAAGTACGCATCGTCAGCTGTGTACCCGGTTCACCGATCGACTGTGCCGCGATGATTCCGACTGCCTCTCCGACCTGTACGGCTTCACCAGTTGCCATGTTGGCACCGTAGCACTTTGCACAGATACCATTGTGGCAGCGGCAGCTTAAGATCGTACGGATTTTAACTGCCTCGATCGGCTCACCATTCTTGTCTACACCGGTCTTTAATACTCTGTCTACGCGGCTCGGTGTGATCATATGATTCTTCTTTACAATCACGTTGCCGTCTCTGTCCAGAATATCTTCACAGGCATATCTGCCCTGAATTCTGTCATGCAGGCTTTCAATGGTCTCTTTTCCGTCCATGAATGCCTTAACTACCATACCCGGAATTTCATCTCTTCCTTCGGAACAGTCCACTTCACGGATAATCAATTCCTGCGATACGTCAACCATACGTCTGGTCAGGTAACCGGAGTCCGCTGTACGCAGAGCCGTGTCGGACAGACCTTTACGTGCACCATGTGCAGACATGAAGTATTCCAGTACGTCCAGACCTTCACGGAAGTTGGACTTGATCGGCAGCTCGATGGTACGTCCGGTTGTGTCCGCCATCAGACCACGCATACCGGCTAACTGCTTAATCTGCTGGTTACTACCACGGGCACCGGAATCCGCCATCATGAAGATGTTGTTGTATTTATCCAGACCTGCAAGCAGCACATCTGTCAGTTCCTTATCAGTCTCATTCCATGTCTCTACAACTGCACGGTAACGTTCTTCCTCCGTAATCAGACCACGTCTGAAGTTCTGGGAAATCTTATCTACCGTAGCCTGTGCCTCGTCAAGCATCTGCTGCTTCTGTTCCGGCACGGTCATATCGGAAATGGATACGGTCATGGCTGCTCTTGTAGAGTACTTGTATCCGGTCGCTTTGATCAGGTCAAGTACCTCCGCTGTTGTGGAAGCACCGTGTGTATTGATGACCTTTTCCAGAATCTGCTTTAACTGCTTCTTTCCGACATGGAAGTCTACTTCCAGCTTTAAGAAGTTTTCTGGATTGCTGCGGTCTACAAAGCCAAGATCCTGCGGCAGAATCTCATTGAACAGGAAACGTCCCAGTGTGGATTCCACATTGCCTGTGATCTCCTCACCGTCTGCATTCTTCTTCGTCATTCTGACGGTGATTCTGGAATGCAGGGTAATCACCTTATTTTCATAAGCAAGAATGGCTTCATTCACACTCTTAAAGAACTTTCCTTCGCCCTTTGCTCCCGGTCTTTCCTGTGTCAGATAGTAAATACCAAGTACCATATCCTGTGAAGGAACGGCAACCGGTCCACCGTCGGACGGCTTTAAGAGATTGTTCGGAGAGAGCAGTAAGAAACGGCACTCTGCCTGCGCCTCTACAGAAAGCGGAAGGTGTACAGCCATCTGGTCACCATCGAAATCGGCATTAAACGCAGTACATACAAGCGGATGAAGCTTGATTGCCTTACCCTCTACCAGAATCGGCTCGAATGCCTGAATACCAAGTCTGTGCAGTGTGGGGGCACGGTTTAACATAACCGGATGCTCCTTAATAACTTCCTCAAGCACATCCCATACCTGAGTATCCAGTCTCTCCACTAATTTCTTTGCATTTTTAATATTCTGGGAAATGCCGCGGCTGACTAATTCCTTCATCACAAAAGGCTTAAACAGCTCGATCGCCATTTCCTTCGGAAGACCACACTGGTAAATCTTCAGTTCCGGTCCCACGACGATAACGGAACGTCCGGAGTAGTCAACACGCTTACCAAGTAAGTTCTGACGGAAACGTCCGGATTTACCCTTTAACATATCAGACAGGGATTTCAGTGCCCGGTTGCCCGGTCCTGTAACCGGTCTTCCTCTTCTTCCGTTGTCAATCAGGGCATCCACTGCTTCCTGCAGCATTCTCTTTTCATTTCTGACAATAATGTCAGGTGCACCCAGCTCCAACAGTCTCTTCAGACGGTTGTTGCGGTTGATGATTCTTCTATATAAGTCATTCAGGTCAGACGTAGCAAAGCGTCCACCGTCTAACTGTACCATCGGTCTTAAATCCGGCGGAATGACCGGAACCACATCCATGATCATCCATTCCGGTTTGTTTCCGGACTCACGAAAGGCTTCTACAACCTCCAGTCTCTTGATGATTCTGGCACGCTTCTGTCCGGAGGAATCCTTTAATCCGGTCTTTAACTCAACTGCTTCCGCCTCCAGATCGATTGCCTGAAGCAGTTCCTTGATCGCCTCGGCACCCATACCGACACGGAACTTGCTTCCCCAGTTCTCTCTTGCATCCTGATATTCCTTCTCAGACAGTACCTGCTTATACTGAAGATCTGTCTCTCCGGCATCCAGTACGATGTAGGAAGCAAAATAAAGTACCTTTTCCAATACCCTTGGGGAGAGATCCAGGATCAGACCCATACGGGACGGAATACCTTTAAAATACCAGATATGGGATACCGGAGCCGCCAGCTCGATATGACCCATACGCTCACGGCGCACGCTTGCCTTTGTAACCTCGACACCGCACCGGTCACAGACAACACCCTTATATCTGATTTTTTTGTATTTACCGCAATGACATTCCCAGTCCTTGCTTGGTCCGAAGATCTTCTCACAGAACAGACCGTCCTTTTCCGGCTTTAAGGTTCTGTAGTTGATCGTCTCCGGCTTTAACACCTCGCCTCTGGACCATTCCCGGATCTTCTCCGGGGATGCCAATCCAATCTTGATGGCATCAAATGTCATCGGCTGATAGGTTTCGTTTTTATTTTCTGACATTTATGGCACTCCTTCCAAATTACGTTTCTGTTACACTTCATCAAAGGACTCTTCGAAGTCTGCATCTGCCATATCATCGGCAAAATCCTCTTCCACTTCGTCTTCACTGCTTACCAGCTCACCGCTGTTTTCGTCAAACTCCTGCTTCTGATAGCCAAAAGAGCCGAGTGATTCGTTCTCGTAATTATTGTAATCACGGGAATCGCCTTCGATTTCGTAACGGTAATCTGCCTCTCCATAATCAATGGTTTCCATGATTTCCACTTCGGTATTGTCCTCACGAAGCACTCTGACATCGAGTCCAAGGGACTGTAATTCCTTCAGGAGTACCTTGAAGGATTCCGGAATACCCGGCTCCGGTATATTGTCGCCCTTGATAATTGCTTCGTAGGTCTTGACACGTCCTACCACGTCATCGGACTTCACAGTCAGGATTTCCTGTAAGGTATAGGATGCACCGTATGCTTCCAGTGCCCAAACCTCCATTTCTCCGAAACGCTGTCCACCGAACTGTGCCTTACCGCCTAACGGCTGCTGTGTTACAAGAGAGTAAGGACCAGTGGAACGTGCATGGATCTTATCATCTACCAGATGATGCAGCTTTAAGTAATGCATGTGTCCGATTGTTACCGGGCTGTCAAAATACTCACCGGTACGTCCATCGCGCAGTCTTACCTTACCGTCTCTGGAAATCGGAACACCCTTCCAGAGCTTTCTGTGATCTCTGTTCTTATATAAATATTCCATAACCTCCGGGAGCAGTTCTTCCTTATGCTTCTTCTCAAACTCTTCCCATTCAAGGTTAACATAATCATTCGCCAGATCGAGGGTATCCATAATGTCCACCTCGTTTGCACCATCAAATACCGGTGTGGCTACATTGAAGCCAAGTGCCTTGGCTGCCAGGGAAAGGTGGATCTCAAGTACCTGTCCGATGTTCATACGGGACGGCACACCAAGCGGATTCAACACGATGTCAAGCGGACGTCCGTTTGGCAGATACGGCATATCCTCTACCGGAAGCACACAGGAAACGACACCCTTGTTACCGTGACGACCGGCCATCTTATCACCAATGGAAATCTTTCTCTTCTGTGCAATATAAATACGCACTGCCTGATTGACTCCCGGCGGCAGCTCGTCGCCGTTTTCTCTTGTGAACACCTTGGCATCCACAACAATACCATACTCACCGTGCGGTACCTTTAAGGAAGTATCACGCACCTCTCTTGCTTTCTCACCAAAGATAGCACGAAGCAGTCTTTCTTCTGCGGTAAGCTCGGTCTCTCCCTTCGGCGTTACCTTTCCGACCAGAATATCACCGGCACGTACTTCGGCACCGATGCGGATGATTCCTCTGTCATCCAGATCCTTTAACGCATCGTCACCGACACCCGGTACATCTCTTGTGATTTCTTCCGGTCCCAGCTTCGTATCACGGGACTCTGCTTCATATTCTTCAATGTGTACGGATGTGTAAACGTCATCCTGTACCAGTCTTTCACTTAATAGTACGGCATCTTCGTAATTGTAGCCTTCCCAGGTCATGAATCCGATTAACGGGTTCTTACCCAGTGCCAGCTCGCCGTTCTGTGTGGACGGTCCGTCTGCGATTACCTGTCCTGCTTCCACATGATCGCTCTTGAATACGATTGGCTTCTGGTTGTAGCAGTTGGACTGGTTGCTTCGGGAGAACTTCGTCAAATGGTATTCTTCCCTTTCTCCGTCATCATAAGTCATACGGATTGTATTGGAAGATACATGATCAATCGTACCAGACTTCTTTGCCACCACGCAGACACCGGAGTCAACGGCTGCCTTCGGCTCCATACCGGTTCCGACTGCTGGAGCCTCTGTGATTAAAAGCGGTACCGCCTGACGCTGCATGTTGGATCCCATCAGCGCACGGTTTGCATCGTCATTTTCCAGGAACGGAATCAATGCTGTTGCTACGGAGAATACCATCTTCGGAGACACGTCCATGTAATCGAACATAGACTTCGGATACTCCTGCGTCTCCTCACGGTAACGACCGGAAACGGAACTCTTTACAAAGTGACCTTCCGCATCCAGCGCTTCATTCGCCTGTGCTACATGATAATTATCTTCTTCATCCGCCGTCATGTATACAACCTCATCGGTTACACGCGGGTTCTGCGGATCGGATTTATCAATTTTACGGTACGGCGCCTCAACAAAACCGTACTCATTGATTCTTGCATAGGATGCCAGAGAGTTGATCAGACCGGTGTTCGGACCTTCCGGGGTCTCAATCGGACACATTCTTCCATAGTGGGAATAATGTACGTCACGGACCTCAAATCCCGCACGGTCTCTGGACAGACCACCCGGTCCAAGTGCGGATAAACGTCTCTTGTGGGTCAGCTCGCCAAGCGGGTTATTCTGATCCATAAACTGGGACAGCTGGGAGGAACCGAAAAATTCCTTCACGGCAGCCTGTACCGGTTTAATATTAATCAGTACCTGCGGGGAGATTTCCTCTGCATCATGTGTGGTCATTCTTTCACGGACAACTCTTTCCAGTCTGGACAGACCGATACGGTACTGGTTCTGTAACAGCTCTCCTACTGCACGGATACGTCTGTTGCCAAGGCGATCGATATCGTCATCATTTCCAAGACCATACTCCAGATGAATGTTATAGTTAATGGAAGCTAAAATATCTTCTTTTGTAATATGTTTCGGAATCAGTTCATGGATGTTCTTCTTGATCGCATCCGCAAGTTCCTCCGGATCTCCTGCATGTTCTTCCAGAATCTGCGCAAGCACCGGATAATAAACGGCTTCTGTTACCCCCAGTTCCTTCGGGTCACAGTCCACAAAGTTTGTAATATCCACCATCAGGTTGGAAAGAACCTTGACATTTCTCTCCTCTGTCTGGATATATACGAACGGAACGGCTGCATTCTGAATTGCATCTGCAAGCTCCAGTGTTACCTTAGTTCCTGCTGTAGCAAGAATTTCTCCTGTCATGGTATCTACAACATCTTCTGCAAGGATCTGATGTCTGATACGGTTCCTTAAGGCTAATTTCTTGTTAAACTTATATCTTCCGACTTTAGCCAGGTCATATCTTCTGGGGTCAAAGAACATTGCCGTAATAAGACTCTCTGCACTTTCCACGCTGAGCGGCTCACCCGGACGGATTTTTTTATACAACTCTAAAAGACCTTCCTGATAATTCTCAGCAACGTCTTTTGCAAAGCTGGCTTCAATCTTCGGCTCATCACCGAACAGCTCTCTGATTTCATCATTTGTACCAACGCCCAGTGCACGGATCAGCACAGTGATCGGTACCTTTCTCGTTCTATCTACACGTACATAGAAAACATCATTGGAATCTGTTTCGTATTCCAGCCATGCGCCACGGTTCGGAATAACGGTACAGGAAAACAGTCTTTTTCCTATTTTATCATGGTCAATCGCATAATAAATACCCGGAGAACGTACCAGCTGGCTGACGATTACACGTTCCGCACCATTGATTACGAATGTTCCGGTCTCAGTCATTAACGGAAGATCTCCCATAAAAATCTCATGTTCGCTGATTTCTTCCTTTTCTTTATTATACAGACGTACCCTGACCTTTAAAGGAGCCGCATAGGTGGCATCTCTTTCCTTACACTTTTCAATCGTGTTCTTGTTGACAGGCATCTCGTCTTCGCATAATTCGAAGTCCACGAACTCAAGACTCAGGTGTCCGCTATAGTCTGCGATTGGAGAGATATCATCAAAGACTTCTTTTAAGCCTTCTTCCAGAAACCACTTATAGGAATCCTTCTGAACCTCGATCAGGTTCGGCATCTCCAAAACCTCTTTTTGTC
The DNA here is from genome assembly GCA_012520645.1 of Clostridiales bacterium. Lineage (GTDB taxonomy): Bacteria > Bacillota > Clostridia > Lachnospirales > Lachnospiraceae > JAAYNV01. The sequence continues at coordinate 22,398 of JAAYNV010000028.1, forward strand.
GTGAATAACTCATACGCATGCTCTTGCCATGATTGTTGACAACAGGACGTATTCTGTTCTTTTCCATTGACATTTCACCCCGTTCTTTATGATTTTAAGCCTTAATCAGCACTATTTACCTTGCAAAATGTATACCACACCACAATAGTGCACTATCCATTCTACTACAAGACCCAAAGATATGTCAAGCAGTTATTTCCAGTTTTTCAAAGGCCTTTTTATCACAAAAAAGGATGCAGCCAGTATAAAGCTGCATCCTCTCAATCTCAGTCTTCTTAAATTATTTAAGAGTAACCTTAGCGCCTTCTGCCTCAAGTTTTGCCTTGATGTCTTCAGCTTCTTCCTTAGAAGCGCCTTCTTTTACTACCTTCGGAGCGCCGTCTACAACGTCCTTAGCTTCCTTTAAGCCAAGTCCTGTAGCTTCACGAACAACCTTGATAACCTTAACCTTGTTCGGTCCTACTTCTGTAAGTTCTACGTCGAACTCTGTCTTCTCGTCAGCTGCTGCTGCGCCGTCTCCGCCTGCTGCTGCAACTACAACACCTGCTGCTGCGGATACACCAAATTCTTCTTCACATGCTTTTACTAAGTCATTTAACTCTAATACTGTAAGCTCTTTGATAGCGTCGATAATTTCCTGAGTGGATAATTTTGCCATTATAATTTACCTCCATTTTTAATTTTCAAATTGTCTTGTTTCTATATTACTTGTTTCCGGTCTGACAGAATTACTCTGCTGCCGGTGCTTCTTCTGCCGGAGCCTCGCCTGCTGCTTCCTCTGCCGCCGGTGCTTCGCATGCAGATGCTCCGCCTTTTTCTGCCAGCTGATTCATCACACGTGCAAAGTTTGCAATCGGAGACTGAATGCTTCCCAGTAACTTGGAAAGTAATTCTTCTCTGGAAGGAATCTTAGCGATCTCAGCCATTCCTGCTGCATCATATACAGTTCCTTCTACCACACCTGCTTTGATTTCAAGCTTGTCTGCGTCCTTCGCAAACTTAGCAAGTACTCTGGCCGGAGCAGTTGCGTCTGTAGTGGAAATAGCGATTGCGCTAGGTCCTTCCAGATACGGAGCAAGCGCTTCGAAATCAGTTCCCTTGAATGCGAAGTTCATCATTGTGTTCTTGTAAACCTTGTAAGTGATTCCTGCTTCACGAAGCTGCTTACGAAGATCTGTATCCTGTGCTACGGTAAGTCCACGGTAGTCAACCAGTACAACAGACTGTGCATCCTTGATGCTTGCGGAAATCTCTTCCACGATAGGCTGTTTCAATTCAACTTTTGCCATTTTTTTACCTCCTTATAGATTTTGTCCGGCATACGCCGGTATTGCCGATCAGGAGTTTTATGAATTCTTCAAAATAAGAACCAAAAACCTCCCCGTCTTCAGGCATTGCCAAAAGACAGGGAGGTAAAAATCATTGCAAAAACTCTTTTCTCCTCGGCAGGCGTTTTCTTCTTACGCATCAGTTCCCAATAGGAAAACCTCTGCACCTGCTGTCTTCGGCATGGTTCTAAAACCTTGAATAGAATAGCATAGCTCTATTAATCTGTCAAGCGCTATTTTTCAACTTCTGTCAGTTCCTTTACGATTTCCGGATAGATCCATCTGTTCTTTTCCCGGTCCATTAATCCATATTTCCCCGGTTCTTCTGGTTTCCCACCGTTATCCCACCATATACACATAATACCGCTCTCTTTTGCTTTCCGGACATAATATCTGGTCCATTCCACCCGTTCTGCAGTATTTCCACGATTTCTGCATCCAAACTCACCAATAATGACCGGAATCCGCCTGTCCAGGAAATACGTTTCCAGTTGTTCCATCAATTCATCAATTTCAGCCGTATCCTCCTTTTGTTCCAAAGACCATTTCGCTGTTCCATCCTCTTTTTGTGCAAATGAATAAGGAATATATCTGTGTACTGTTACAATTAAATGGCCATCCTGCGGTAATTCCATCTCCCGAAGCACTTCTTCCTGTGCCGCATCCGCATAGGTAGGCAGCAGAAGATACCTCTTTGCATTATTTCCACCGCAGCTTCTGACCGTATTCACAAAAGCGGCATTTAAACGGTTCACATTTGCCCTTGCCTCGCGTGTTCCGCCGTTCCATTCATATTCACTATCCGTCAGCCGCGGTTCATTCATTCCCTCAAACAGCAGCTCTTCTTCATAATCCGCAAAATATTCTGCAATCTGCCTCCATGCCCCGCACAGTCTTACTTCTGTCTCATCCACCTTCTCATCTGTCAGCTCGATCCACTCCTCATGGTGCATATTGATAATAACATACAGATCCGCGGCTCTCGCATCATCCACCACCTGCCGGACCCGGTTCAGCCATGCCGGATCAATCTGTCCTGCCGCGTCCATATGCTCATACCATGTAACCGGAATCCTGACCGTATCAAAACCAGCCCCCTTTACTGTCTGAAACAATTCAGGTTCTATCACAGGATTCCCCCATCTGGTCTCGTAATCCGTCACGGTTCCAATCTTTTCCTGGCTTCCATAGCAGTCCAGCGCATTGCCCAGGTTCCACCCATTACCCATTTTCTTTACAAAGCGTAATGCCTCTCCCTGCTCATACCACCGTAACAATGCCACCCCTGCCACAACCGCCAGGATAATCCCGACGGCAAGCTTACAGCCATTGCATTTCCGAAAATTCTTTTGCCTTGTCATTTGGTTTCTTTTCATCACTCTGCCCGCTTCCCAGACGATTACTTCCATCTGTCTTTTCCCTGTTCTGCTCAATCCACTTCTGCAGCTGGATACGTTTCACTCTGTTTTCATTGTTTTCCTTATAGTTTACAACCGAATACAATTTTAAACCATTCGGAAGCACACGTTCCTTTCTGCATACCAGTTTGAGTCCCTCAGCCAGACGCAAAACCATCTGTTCCGGTGCCTTTTCCATACGTATCGCTACGAATTTATAATTAAAGTTTGCGATCTGTGTCTTTCCGCCGCCTTCTACCTGAACAGAGGCCTCCATCGGAATACGGGCCATCTTACGCTTTTCATAAAAAGTCTTGGCCGCTCTTCTCTCAATGTTTGTCTTAAGATCGTCAAAAAATCCGCTGGACTCATCCAGATTGGTTGGCAGTGTTGGTTCTCTGTCATACAAAATTCCCAAATAATCATCATGGCCTTCTGCCATATCCTGAATCACAAACGCATATTTCCACTGGTTTTTTCCGCCCGATACATTGGTAACTGCCCCTTTTACAGTCGCTTCATAACGGTCTGTTTTCAACTGTATATCAACCGTATCCTGATCATCCAGATCCATCGGCGCTTCAAATATGACCGAAACTCCTCCCTCTGACAGATCTTTCGTCATCCCATGGTACACATCGCCCCGGTAGCGTATCGTACAATCCACTGACGCGAACACTCTTTCCGTCTTACGGTACAGGGTACGACCGGAAACAAAGAAGATAGCCATTACCAGTCCGAACAGGTTATTCAAAAGCCAGAACAATACAACGATCGGATCCAGGGAACCGGATTGGAACATCATCCTTACACAATTACAGATTCCGATAACAGACAAAACAATCAGCAAAAGAAACGGTATCATATAGATGCCATTCTTTCCTCTTTCATCTTCCGGTCCGTCTTTCTGCGTCACTTTGAACTTCTTCAGGCTGATTCCAAAGGTCTCTGCAATGATCGGAATGAGCATAAACGGGAACAATACCACCTCATAAACAGAAGTCCATTTCGTAGTACGGATATTGTTACTTAACATCCGCAATGCAATATTACTCGTCACATACATTGGCAGCCAGAAAATCAACACCTGCAAAAGCGTACATTTGATGACCATATACCCAAAGACAGCAAACATAATCGGCGACATGATGTACACAAAACGCTTAATTGGAGCATACCAGTACCAGACTGAGGACCAGTAATTCATCTTCTGTCCCCAGCTTAATCCTTTGGTCATAAAAATATGCAGCTTTTTACCAGTGGAGATAACCCCGCGCCCCCATCTGACACGCTGCTGTATCAGACTCTTTAGATCTGTCGGGGAAAGACCTGAGGCAAGCACCTCATTGATACCATAGCAAACATACCCTTTCTTCTGCAGACAAAGACCGGTCGCAAAATCCTCTGTGATGGCATCCGTATAAAAGCCACCGATATCCTCCAAGGCTGCACGGGAGAGCATCGTGTTAGAGCCTCCATAGATTACACTGTTGGATTTGTTTCTCGATACCTGAATGTCCTTATAGAAATAGTCCTGCTCATTCGGTATTCTACTTTCCGAAAACAAGTTGAACTGGTAAAGATCCGTATTGTAAAAACTCTGCGGGGACTGCACAAATCCCATGCGGATCTTATCCTTCTCGTCCCTGCCTTCATTTTTTATCTCAGCATCTACAAAATACGGTACCATCCTCATTAGGAAATTATGATTCGGTATCATATCCGCGTCAAAAGTCACCACCAATGGGGATGAGGTCACACTCAGTGCGTGGTTCAAATTGCCTGCCTTGGCATGCTCATTATTTTCCCGGTCCAGATAATTGATACCCATTTTTTCTGCCAGTTTACGCATAGAAGGACGCCTGTTATCGTCACACAAATAAATATGCACCTTACTCTTATCCGGATAATCCATGTGCAGACATCCATTAATCGTCTTATAAAGCAGCTCCTCCGGTTCGCTGTAAGTGGCGATGAACACATCCACATCCGGGAACCGGTCAAGCGGTACATCCGGTAACTTAGGCACTCTGACATCGTGCATATCATAATAGTGAACCCACGCCTCAAACATACCAAATACTTCCACCACAATCAGTGCGATACCCGACACAAGAGAAACCCATCCGTATTCTACCGGAATCGTAAAGAAAATTCTCCAAATAATGTAAACCAATGTACAAATGGCATTGATGATATACCACCATCTTCGCCATACCCGTTTCAGCCAATTCTCCTTTTCTTTTTCCTTCATCTTTCCCTTATTCCCTTTCTTTTACAATCTTTTTGCCATCACTTAAAAAAATCTGATCTTCTTCTCCGGTAAAAAATAACTCCGTTTCCATACTGCTGCAGGTGTCGCAGATAATCGAATCCCCTTTTTTTGCCGTTACGACCGCAAACTCCGGTTTCAGTCTGAGCAACAATTTACCTGTGAGTGCATTGGCTCTTCCATGATCTGCCACTTTATACAGATTTGCCTCCGGCCATTTTACCATAAGCAGTTCTTCCGTACGTTTTTCTGCTGCATCCCCCACAAAGACCATCTTTACATCCTTATGCTCCAACAGCACTGCCAACGAGTAATTATTAATATTTTCATAATTTTTTTCAAGCGGTGGATAAACCAGTAAATTCATGCCACCCAGTATCATCTTCTTTGTCTTTGTGGGATAAATAACCGGAATATCCTTCTGCTGGCAAATTCGGTTGATTCGCCCCATTTCTTCATTCTGCTTCGCATAATATGGCGCAATGATATTTCCTACCATATCCATTTCCAACAGCCGTACTGCATTCCCAATATGCTCCTCCTTCGGAGTAGTCAGAATCATACTGTCTATACGTTCTATTTTCCTTGTCTGCAAATATTCCAGAATTTTATCTTCATCCTGTGCGCTCCCCGTATCGATCATCACGGCTCTGCTGCCATTCTGTATCACAATGCAGTCTGCATCCTGCCCTGTTCTAAGAACTGCCACCACAATGGTTCCGTTGTCCGCTCTTTTCTCCCCAGCTCCAAGCAGCCAGCACAATGCCGCAAGAACACCCAGAAATACAATCCATCCGGCAGCCATACCTATTTTATTTATTTTCATTCTTCCTCCTTACTCCGCTTTGAAATATGGAATCGAGGCGTCTTCTATATTATATGGATATACTTCCACCAGAATATAATCATATCTGTTTTCTCTAATGTGCTGTTCTATATCCACTTTATCCTCCGTATCTTTTGTCCAGAAGGCTTCAATCTCACCACACATAGGTGACAGAAAAGCAATGACCGGCGAAAAGTAAGAGTCCTTCAATATCAGCACCTTCGGTCCGTCTGGATTTTGTTGATTGATCACATGATCGTATACATTGATACCAGACAAATAAATGCTGTATCTGGAATCATCATATGGGTCTGTATTGGTCAGATTGCTTTCATAAAAGAAACTCTCTTCAAAGCTGCCGCTCTGTTCAATATCTCTCCCGCTATCCTTTTGGGCCGTAAACTCATACTCTCCGTTTTCCTTAGGCCAGATCAGTTCAAAATCATCCAGCCCTGAAAATGTAATTCCGGTATTTCTCCCCATTGACCCCAGCATACACTGTTTATACTCTTTTATATTATAATTTCCGATATCCCGATAATAACCATCCGGATCCCAATTTTCTCCATATCGCCTGTCAATCTCATCTACAATTTGAAAAGTAGCAAGCAGTGCTGCTCTTGTGGTCCAGTGATGGTCTGTTTTATAGAACATCTCTTCATAGGTAATGTCATCCGTATTATCAAAATAAGTCCTCAGATCCAAAACATCCACCTGATTTTTTTTCAGTTCATATAAAAATTCATCCTGAATCTTATTGGCATCGTTAATCGGCATTCCTGCGTACATGTTACTTTCTCCCGGTATATATTTTCCCGGTGGTGCAACAAACAACACCTTTGTACCGTACGGTTCCACATATTCCTTCAAACGCCGTATCCGCTTTGCATATTCCGGCACCAGCGGATCTTCCTCTCTATAAAAAGAAGCATGCTGCAGCATATCCTGTTTGTCTTGAATATAGGAAAAATTATTGCTCTCCCGTTTTCCCAACAGACGCTGCAGATAGCCATAGCCCTCGATAAAACACATTCTTCCAGCCATCTCGTCCGCAATCGTATCCTCCACCTCTGCAATCAGCCCGCTTACATCCGAAATGCTTTCAATCTCCGTCTCCTGAAAAACCTCCACAATACTTCCAAGCTGCTGTTTCCAGTTCACAATGCAGAATAATGATAAAAGCACACAGAACAGAACCGCATAACAGCACTTTTTTCTATAAAAACGTTCCATTTTTCCACCCTGCCTAAAAGTTGAAATAAATAAAAGGATTGTATGCTCCCATAGATAAGTAACAGATTCCCAGAATAACCAGTGCTATGACAGCAAACGGATAGCATGCGTTATATACGTGCTCCGCCTTCCCCATCTTATGCTCCGCCAACATTCGATTGATATTTCTGGCAATCGGTGTCGAGAAAAGAATACCCAAAAGCAGCCAGAGCCAGTATTCCTTTACCAGCATAAGCGCCGTTGCACTAAACACCCCATTCCGATTCATCGCAAACATATTTTTCAGGAAAATTCCCGCCTGATACAGATCATCCGCCCGGAAAATCACCCAGCCGATTGTCACAATAAACATCGTATAGAAATGCTTTATCACACGATGCCCTTTCATCTTTCCAATATCCAGAAAACGTTCGGCAAGCTGCGCGGTAAAATGAAGCATTCCCCAGATTGGAAAGGTCCACTGTGCTCCATGCCAGATTCCGGTTAAGAGCCAGACGATGAACATATTTTTGACCATCGTATCCTTATTTTTAACCCTGGAGCCGCCCAACGGGAAATAAACATATTCCCGGAACCAGTCCGTCAGGGAAATATGCCAGCGTTTCCAAAAATCGTTAATGGAATCCGCAATATACGGATAATTGAAGTTCTCTCTGAATTTAAAACCGAATATGAGACCAAGCCCAATTGCCATATCCGAATATGCCGAGAAATCGAAATAAATCTGCAGCGTATAGGCAATTGCTCCAAGCCACGCAAGCAGTGCCGGTACATTGTATGCTTCCTGCCCAATTTTGGACCAGTTAAAAATATAATCTGCCAGAATTGCCAGATTGTTAGCTAACAGAATCTTCTTTCCAAAGCCTACTGAAAATCTGGCAATACCGGCTGAAAACTTATGAACAGTCTCCTTTCGGCTGCGTATCTGTTCCGCAATATCCGAATACTGAATAATCGGACCCGCGATCAGCTGTGGGAAGAAAGCAATATACACACCGACATACAGAATATTTCTCTCAACCTCCGTTTTTCCTTTATAGACATCCACAACATAAGACAATGCCTGAAAGGTAAAAAACGAGATACCAATCGGAAGTGCAATATCCACTGCCGGTACCATGCTTCTGCCTGTCATGCCATTTAACGTTTCTACCACAAAGGTAAGATATTTGAAAACAAACAGAATTCCAAGATTACAGATGCAGTCAACGATCATCACTTTCTTTTTAAAAGAAGAACCCGCTCCCTTTCGTCCAATCAGCATCCCAGCTCCCCAGTTCAGCACAATGGAAAAAAGCATCAGCAAAACATTCTTTGGCTCTCCCCAGGCATAAAAGAAAATACTGGTAAACAGCAGCCAGATATTCTGAAGTTTCCTGTTCCATTTCAGACAGTAATAGCCCACAACCGTTACCGGAAAAAAATAAAGTAAAAACACAAGACTAGAAAAAAGCATACCTATTTTTCCCCTTTCTTCTCTTTCCTTGCATAATACCAATAGCTGCCAAGTATCAACAGGAACGAGACTGCGAAAGCCACCCGGAAGACAAAATGCCATCCCGGGGTACTGACTGATTTTAAAAAGTAATCAAATTCCGGTATGAAATCTGGTATTGTCATATTATCATTTCTCCCTGCTTACATAGATTGCCGGCACAAAGAACACCGCCAGACAGATTATAAAAAAGATCCCGTTTCTGCCCCTTCTCCCTGTATCCAACTCGGTTCCTTCACGCATATCCTTCAAATCACGCATAATCGAATCGCCATGTTTTCGTAACACTGTCTTAATCCGGTAAAGTTCCTGCTCATAGCTGTCACTTTGCCGCACGATCAGATCTCCGTCTTCATCCAGATAATCCACCAATGCAAAGCTGTTTTTCTCCTGATACATCTTTGACCACCTTGCCCACTCACGCGGCTGGGCATACGTCAGATACTCGTGTATTTCATCCACAAGCCCTATGATGTTCTCTTCAGACAAAAGACCTCTGCGCAGCCTGGCATAACGCTTCTGTACCTTTTCCATAAACGCCTGATCCTGTACCAGTCTGTCAAAAAAAGGCGCCGTGTAAAAAGCCAGGTCTTCCTCACTCATTTCTGCCAGCTTATAATTATCTATCGCTCCGTCATAATCCCATACCGGACCAATCTTCAGCTTACCCCCCAGTTCCTTATACATGTAAGTGGAATTGTTTCCCGCGTCATAATTTCCAAAAAACTCATTGATAATAAAATAATCGACAAAAGAATCGACATCAATGTAATCGGGATATCTGGAAAATGTCATATAATCATCCGCATACAGAATCTGCTCCACTTTTGAAATATCCTGTTCGATATACTGAACCGTCTCTTCTGAAATCTTATACCTGCTCGGATAAATCACCCCGAGATAGCCATAAGTCAGACCTTCCCTCGTAGCATAGGTATCCAGCATCAGCCCTTCTTTATCATAGCGGTCACGTCGTACGATATAAGGCGTATACACATCTGACTTCTTATAATCCGAAATATTGACACGATACTCGCCCTGACCTACTTTTTCTCCAAGGAGATACACACCCTGATAGGTATATTTTCCATCCTTTCTGATAAACACCTCGCAGTATTTTGTATCCGGAGCATAATCCGTCATCTGGGATGCCACCCGGTAGCACAAATAATTACGCATCATGCTCGGATCCGACATACTGCCATTCAGTACCCATTCATCATCTGCTCCCATAGACAACAGTGAAATTTTATTATCCTGCCCGCTCTCGGTCCGAAGCTTTACCAGATACTGCGGTTTATCATACATCATAGATGTATTTCCACGTCGCTTAATTAATATTTTGCTCTCCTGAACCGGTTTATCTGTAATATGGTTGAGACCGCCGCTGTCAATCACCTGTATCCTTCCCTCTATGTATGGTTCCACATCCTCCAGCGTCTCGTATATCTTTGTTTCCTGGTTATAAGCCAGCGTTATCGGTGGTTCTTTCCCATTCATATCAAGCACAATGATCGGAAGTCCGGTCTCAAATCCCTCATCTGCCACAAACTCATCATCCAGATGCGCCAACGGTTCTCCAGTCTCTTCCACCAGTTCCAGATGTTCTCCATATATATTCTGTTCTATCTTCACGTGGCATTTCTGGTACCATACATTCATTCCAAGTAACACAGCCACACAGACCACAATACCTGCCACGCCTTTCCCCCGTTTTATACGCATATGCCACTCCCTATCTGCTCAATTCATCATTCTGGCACACGATATTCACATTGCTGACACCCTGCGCACTGTACAGAATATCTGCCAGTTCCCTGCCGCTGTGCTTTGACACTCCCTCCAGCATTCTGGAAGATACCTCGTAGATCAGCTCGATTGTTTCTTTTGTTGAATTCTGTACACGCAGTGACTGCTTACCCGCAAACTGTTCATCCATCATTCTTCTGACTTCATCTGCGCATTTACGCTCTCCACGGATCACTACCATATAGCGGTCGTTCGTCTTCACAAAGCCAAACAGGAACATAAATAAAAAGATAATTGCGGATCCGATGCCTGCAATCATAAATTCGGATACACCGCAACAGATACCTGCTGCAATACACCAGAAAATAAATGCCGTATCTCTGGGATCCTTGATCGCTGTACGAAAACGGACAATGGAAAGCGCACCGACCATACCAAGCGACAGCGCAATATTATTTCCAATTACATTCATGACCAGTGTCGTGACCAGTGTCAGCATTACAAGAGAAACGTTGAAACGAACGCTGTACACTGTCCCCGAATGTGACATTTTATAGGTAATATAGATTACCAGTGCAATCACCGCTGAACCAAGAAAATTCAACAGAATATCTTCTACCCCAAGTGCCCCTGAATTGCTTACCAAATACTGAAATAATTGTTCTCTCATCTTTTTTGTCTCCTTCGTTATATCAATCCCTTAAAAATTCTTCTCGCCATACAGTATTTACTGTAGGAAAGCTGCATCTTGTCACAGGAAGATACCACATCCTTAATATAGCTGAATAAAAAACGGTTATACTTCACTTCCAACGTGACATGATCATAATCATCCACCGGATATAATTGTAGTTCCGGATTGAATATGTCAAAACATGCTTCACTTGCCATGATTCTGCTATCCAGTGTAATCCTGGTGCTATTTTCCGGAATACTGAACGCATTCCTGTTGTATTCCACCACACATTTCGGGCGATACATTCTCTCCTGCATCATGCAATACATTTCCATGGCTAAACCGTTTTCATATTTCAGCAGGCTCCCATAGTCGCCCCGGATCAGGGCCATAGCATCCTCTCTCTCTAAAACCAAAGACCGCTTCCTCTGGAACTCTCCCTGCTTCTCTTTCATCTCCAGCTTGGCAGTCTGATCCTCAGGCGAGTAAACGCGCAGACGAATCTTCTTGCGATACTCGTACCCATCCTCTTTTTCAAAGAAATCCCCATCATCCATCGTGTCAAAATAGAGACTTCTCACCTGATATCCCATATCGCCTCCGTAGCTGTCCCGCGGCAGAATCTGTTCCAGTTTTCTTTCTAACAATGCCGCTTCGATGCCCGTGAGCTGATATTTCTTTTCTACTCTCAGTACATCTATTGTATTCATAATCTCATCGTTCCCATTCCTTCCCCTTTCTTTTCCCTGCTTGCAGATATATCAGCATAATATGCTAAAAAACAGACTCCGCTCCCCTAAAAAAGGATTCGAAGTCTGTCTGATCTACTAGTCACTATAGTCTATACCTGCTCTACGTACCATATTTCCGGTACTGCATCCACTTTTACATAAATTTTACATTTCAGCATCTTTACTATAACATTTTACCTTTTGCTATGCAAGTTTTTTTTAAGTTTCCGTGCTTTTTTCATCGCCCATTCTTGACACCATATCATTTTTCATGACTGCTTTAGAGAATTATGGTTTTGGTGCTACCAGACCTGTTTCATCCAGAACCGCCGTATCCGACAGCGTATTCATATACCCGATCACCCTTGCAGCTTCCGTCCCCGTCAAAAGCTTTGTATAGCAGTTTTCCTGTCTTGCCGGTACAAATCTGAGGCTTTCCAAACCCTGGGGTGTCACAACTGCCTTCACCAGACAGGTATCTAACGCTCTGGAATTAAACCAGTAATTTCCCAGACTATAAATAACCGGAACCCCATCCACATATCCGATTTCCTGCAGGCAATGCGGATGGTTTCCAATGATCAGGTCCGCTCCCGCCTCCACGATTCCTGCCGCCTGTTCCCTCTGTGCCCAGTCCAAATCCGTTGTATTTTCCGTCCCCCAGTGAATGTATACGATCACAAAATCGCTTTCCTGCTTTGCCTGCGCAATGGTCTCATATAACTTTTCCGGATTCCAGCAGCGAAATACCCCAGGAGTATTCCCGGTCGCCCCCTTTGTATTGGGATTATCCTGACGCTCAATCTGGGTTGCACTGATCAGCGCAATTTTTAAGTCCTTTGTCATCAGATAAAGTGGCTTGGATGCCTCCTCCAGATTGCGCCCCGCTCCCACATAGGGAATACCTGCTTCCGTAAGCGTATCCAGCGTATCCGTCAGGGAAACCTCTCCATAATCATAGGCATGATTGTTGGCGAGGGAAACCACATCCACTGACAGGTCTTTCAAATATGACACATGTGACGGTTTTGCCCGGAAGGTATACTGTTTTTCCGGTGTCGGAGTCCCTCTGTCTGTATAGGTAAACTCATTATTTAACATAAACACATCCGTCTTCCGCATTTCCTCCATCAGATCTGCCGAAAAGCAGGAGGTGATATCTCCACCACGCTGTTTCAACCGCACCATTGGGCTATAGCTGTCGTCAAAAAGAATGTCACCTGCAAAGGTAACCGTTACGCTTCCATCAGCGCCACTCTCCACTTCCACCGCATTCATTGCCTGCATACCTGCCGCATCAGCCAGCACTGCCCCGTATCTGGAGTTATCCTCTTCTTTGTTATTCTCCTCATAAGCTCCTCCGGTCTCACTTTCAATCCGGGAAAGTACATCTCCTTCTACAGTCTCGTTTGTCGTCCGGTCATTTTCTTCCCGTCCACTCTCTTCCCGCACCAGTCCCGTTCCTGCCCCGGACGCCGTTTCCGGCAGTACTCCACTGCCGCTCTCCGCATAAGCCACATTTTGCCGCATCATCCACGACACCGTACCAAGCGTCAGAAGTCCAAGTGTTACTACACTTATGAAAACCGTAAAAAACACCTTCCAGGCTCCCCGTTTCCCGGTACGTCTTTGTTTCCTTCCTTTGTCATCTGCTGTTTTCCTCTGATATGCTGCATTGCTTTTTCTCAAATCAATTCTCCTGTTTTTAACATTCTACACTTCTTTTAATGACAGTATAGCATACTTCCTTCTTATGCGCAAAAAAGGACCGCCGCGTCTGCGGCAGTCCTTATTGGAATGCGTGAATTATGCGAATTTTGCTACGCTTACCTTTACACCAGGTCCCATAGTAGATGTCAGAGTTACGCTCTTTAAATACTGACCTTTTAATGTGGAAGGTTTTGCTTTTACGATAGCATCCATCAATGCGTTGAAGTTCTCCTGTAACTGTTCCTCAGTAAAAGAAGCCTTTCCAACCGGAACGTGGATAATATTGCTCTTATCCAGTCTGTACTCAATCTTACCGGCTTTGATATCATTGACTGCCTTTGTAACATCCATAGTTACAGTACCAGCCTTCGGGTTCGGCATTAAGCCTTTCGGTCCAAGTACCTTACCGAGACGTCCTACAACGCCCATCATATCCGGTGTTGCTACTACTACATCAAAATCAAGCCATCCGTCGTTCTGAATCTTCGGGATCAGCTCCTCGCCGCCTACAAAATCAGCTCCGGCAGCCTCTGCCTCATTTACCTTGTCTCCCTTTGCAAAAACAAGAACCTTAACAGTCTTACCAGTTCCGTTCGGAAGTACAACAGCTCCACGGATCTGCTGATCTGCGTGACGTCCGTCACAGCCTGTTCTGATATGAACTTCGATTGTTTCATCAAACTTTGCGGTTGCGGTCTTCTTTGCGAGTGCAATCGCATCATTTGACTCATAGAATACTGCACGATCTACTAATTTAGCAGCTTCGTTATATTTTTTACCATGTTTCATTGTTAATCCTCCTATGGTGCATACGGCAGCCGTCCGTCATCCGGACTGTGGCTGTCTCCCACTCTCTGATAGAAATTGTTTATTAGTCTTCTACTTTGATGCCCATGCTTCTTGCAGTACCTGCGATCATGCTCATAGCTGCCTCGAGGTTTGCTGCATTTAAGTCCGGCATCTTCATCTCAGCGATTTCCTGAATCTTAGCCTTGGAAATGGTTGCAACCTTTGTCTTGTTCGGTACTGCAGAACCGGACTTGATGTTGCAGGCTTTCTTCAAAAGAACTGCTGCTGGCGGAGTCTTAGTAACAAAGCTGAAACTTCTGTCTGCATATACAGTAATCACAACCGGGATGATCAGATCTCCCTTATCTGCTGTTCTTGCGTTGAACTGCTTTGTAAATTCAACGATGTTCACACCATGCTGTCCAAGTGCAGGACCAACTGGCGGAGCCGGTGTTGCTTTGCCGGCAGGAATCTGTAACTTAATGTATCCTTCTACTTTCTTTGCCATTTTCGGCACCTCCTAAATATATTGTGGTATAACGGGGTAGGTACCCCTTCCACAGTTCGAACGGATTGCTCCGCGAACATCAACTGTAACTTCACGAATGCCCTCAGGCTTCCATGATTTGAAAAAACACGAAGTGTTTTTTCCGCCCGATGCCCTACATCGAGCGTACCTCTGCAAAGCTGATCTCTACAGGGGTCTCCCTGCCAAACAGCTCCACATTGATCGTGGCAGTCTGCTTGCCAAAATCCATTTTCTGAACAACGCCAACGGTATCCTTCCAGACACCAGCCACAACCGCAACGGTATCACCCTCACCAAAATCCACGGAGACATTTTCCATCTTGATGCCAAGTGGCTTCATCTCTGCTTCGGTAAGCGGCACCGGCTTGCTTCCAGGACCTACGAATCCAGTAACACCTCTCGTATTTCTTACGACATACCAGGTATCATCATTCATAACCATATTCACTAAAACATATCCCGGGAACATCTTTTTCTGTACCGTCTTTTTAGCACCGTTCTTCATTTCCACTACATCCTGAAGCGGAACCCTTACTTCCAAAATTTCCTCTTCCAGATGTCTGTTCTCGATTGTTTTCTCAATGTTGGCCTTTACCTTGTTCTCATATCCCGAGTAGGTATGCACTACATACCAGTTTGCTTCTGCCATACAATCACCCTCACTCTTACATTGATAAGAAGTTGATACCATATTGCAGGATTGTATCAATCAAAGTAATAACCAATCCTAACACAACGGTAATCCAAACAACTGCAACAGATTGTTTCAAAAGGGACTGCTTGTCAGGCCAAACCACTTTCTTGAACTCGGCTTTCACACCGTTAAAAAACCCTTCTAATTTGCCGGTCTTTGGTGTATCTTTTGATTCTCCCATCGTCCGCTCCTTCCCGACTTCACGTCAGTCTTACACTGACTCTCCGTCTGAAAATACAATTATTTGGTTTCTTTGTGTAATGTGTGAGTCTTGCAGAATCTACAATATTTCTTGGTTTCCATTCTGTCCGGATGTGTCTTCTTGTCTTTTGTCATATTGTAGTTACGCTGCTTGCATTCTGTACATGCTAAAGTAATTTTTGTACGCATTATTCTACCTCCACGCTTTTGTTCGATTCCTAAAATTGAGCATAAAAAAAAGACCTAAATCTCATCTCGCCTGTCTACTATACCATTCAGCAGACGGACTGTCAAGTATTTCTGCTATATTCCTGCTGTTTCTGTAAAAAATATATTGAATTTTCATAAAAAATATTTAGAAACTCCTTACTTTTCTACTTTTTTACACTTTCTATTTATAATAGGAAATGATATAATAAATACATAAAATTATTTCGCTGTTTCAGTTATCATCACTCAATAGTGTACCGATACATAGTTTATAAGATTGTCTACGGATGGACAAGGGGTGCACACGATTTCACGGAAGAAAGGAGGAGCTGATATGGCTGGTTATTCTATGGCACTGAATAATGTCTATAATCATTATCTGACTACCTACGCCTCAAAAAGCGTATCACGCTATGACACGCATAAAAAGAGCGAGCTCAGAAGCATTTATAATTCCATTGTCAAACTGAATAAAGAAGCTCCCCTTTGTATCGTTGACACGAGCAAGCAGTCCCAGCAGTTTGCAGTCGGCATCAAAGAAAATGCCCGTCTTCTGCACAATACCATCGCGTCTTTAGGTGGTCTTGACGAGGAGACCCTGCTGAATAAGAAAATCGCCTGCTCCAGCAATGAGGAGCTTGTCACTGCCAAATATATCGGTGCAGAAAGCAATCCTTCCGTTATCCTTTCCTTTGATATCGTCGTTCAGTCACTGGCACAGCCGCAGACCAACATGGGGCATGTTCTCCCTTCGTCTGCAAAAGTGGCACTGGAGCCCGATTCCTATTCGTTTGATGTCAATATCAATGACCTGAATTATGAATTCCAGTTCCAGATCAATGCCGGCGATACTAATCTGGATATACAAAACCGCCTTTCCCGTCTGATCAACAATGCAGGAATCGGTCTGAATTCCGAAGTATTAGAAGATGGTTCCGGCAACAGTACACTCGTTGTACGCTCCAATGCGACCGGACTTGTGGAAGACCGTGACTTCATTTTTCAGATTTCAGATGACCATACAAGCCGCCGTTCCGGCACAGTGGAATATCTTGGCATTCAGGATATTACCTCTCCTGCTGAAAATGCTTCCTTTTTATTAAATGGAAGAGAACGTACGGCTGCTTCCAACACCTTTTCGGTCGAGAAAACCTATGAGATTACCTTAAACGGAGTCAGTACGGACGAAACCGTTTCCGCATCCATCGGTCTGAAAACAGATGTGGATTCCCTTTCCGAAAATATCAGTCATCTGATCGTCGGCTATAATGACTTTCTGCAGTCTACGGCAGCCCAACAGGTGCAGCCGGGAAGCCGCAATTTGTTTACAGACATGACCAGTGTATCTTCTTTATACCGAAGCGACCTGGAAGCCATCGGAATGAAATTTTCAGAAGACGGTCTGATATCACTGGATAAAGCTATTTTAAGCAATACTATCCACGATGAAAATACAGAAAATGTCTTTGAACCGGTACGGCATTTTGCCCACTCCATTCTGCAAAAGACAAATCAGATTTCCCTGGATCCGATGAAATACGTCAATAAAACCGTCGTTGCTTATAAGAATCCGAGACGAAGTCTGGCTTCCCCATATATCACAAGTGCCTATAGCGGTATGCTGTTTAACAGCTATTGTTAAGGCAGTATCGCACACCGTTTCATACAGTGTTATTAAAAGAGGGTCATCCTATTTACAGGATACCCTCTTTTTTATCAGTTTCATTCCATATGATTCTCGTTTCAAGAACATACCTTCCTGTTACAACGGAATATTTCCATGCTTTTTCGGAATGCTTTCCACCTTCTTGGTTTTTAAGCCACGGAGTCCTTTTAAAATCGCCGCTCTGGTCTCCTCCGGCTTGATCACTTCATTGACAAATCCGCGGCCGGCTGCCACATACGGATTCAGGAAACGATCCTCATACTCTTTCTTGCACTGCTCACGCATAGCCGCAGGGTCTGGCGCTTCTTTAATCTTGCGCTTAAAGGCAATGTTGACTGCTCCGTCTGCACCCATAACAGCAATTTCAGCAATCGGCCACGCATAGACCAGATCCGCTCCCATTTCCTTGGAATTCATCGCAATATAAGCTCCACCGTACGCCTTTCGCATAATCAGGGAAATCTTTGGAACAGTCGCCTCTGAATAAGCATAAAGCACCTTCGCTCCATGCCGGATGATTCCGGCATGCTCCTGCGCAGTTCCCGGAAGGAAAGCCGGTACATCCACCAGTGTTACAAGAGGAATATTAAAGCAGTCGCAGAAACGGATAAATCTTGCCACCTTGTCAGACGCATGATAATCCAGGGAACCACCATAAGCGTTGGCCTGATTTGCCACAAAACCAACTACCTCTCCTGCCATTCTTCCCCAGCCGATGACAGCATTGGTCGCAAATTCCTTCTGTACCTCAAAGAAACTGTCTTTATCCACAATGCAGTTGATCACTTCCTTTACATCATACGGATGTCTGGAATTATCCGGAACAATATCTTTCAGCTTCTCACACGGATTCTCATCCCCTGCAAATTTCTTACCGAAGTTTCCAACCTTATTTAACATGCGGTTTACAGCAAAAAGCAATGACTGTTTTTCCGAAATGGTCTTTACAACAGGTGCCTTCTCTTCAAAGTTGCTCGGCAGATAGGACAGCAGCTTGCGCACACCCATCAGACACTCGCCCTCTGAATCATAAGTAAAATGAGAAACACCGCTCTTTTTGGCGTGTACTTCAGCGCCACCCAGCTCCTCAACCGAAACCTCTTCGTTGATAACCGTCTTTACCACATTCGGTCCGGTGATAAACATCTTGGAGGTATCCTTGACCATAAAAATAAAGTCACAGATGGCAGGCGCATAGCAGGCTCCGCCCGAACACGGTCCCAAGATCACTGCGATCTGCGGAATAACACCGGATGCCTTTGTATGACGCAGAAACATTCCGCTGTAGCCGCTCAGGGAAGAAATTCCTTCCTCAATTCTGGCTCCACCACTGTCATTGATACAGATTAACGGTGCCTTCATATCCATTGCCATATCCTGAATCCGGCAGATCTTAAAGGAATGGTATTCTCCCAGGGTGCCGCCGATGACCGTAAAATCTTCACTGGCAACAAACACAAGCCTGCCGTCGATTTCACCGTATCCGGTCACAACACCGTCACCCGGAACTCTTCTTTTATCCAGATCAAAATCATCAATTCTGGATTCTACAAATCCGTCTACTTCTACAAAAGTACCTTTATCTAACAGCATCTCGATTCGTTCTCTCGCTGTCATTTTTCCCTGTTTGTGCTGCTTATCAATTTTCGCCTGACCACCGCCAAGCAGAGCGCGCTCTCTTCGAGCATCCAAATCCTTGATTGCTTCATCCCAGTTCATATGCGACTTCCTCTCTTCTGCTTTTCCATGCTTTGCACAGATTTTGATGCCATTGGGCAACTGTAACGTGTCAATAATATTTGATTGCATAAATATTTGAACTTCTTCTATTTTGAATATCCATTATTTTGATATTCAAACTATCATGGAATATTATAGCATGGAATTTGAATTTTACAAGAGGGAAAACAAAAATTGAATTCAATTTTTGTTTTCCCTCTTCTGTACATCCATTTTACAGTTCAACCTGTTTCGCCGCCATTTCCAATGCAGCAGCAATAACCTTGTCCATATCATAATATTGATACTGTCCCAGTCTGCCACCAAACAAAACATTCGGCTCTACCTCTGCCAGTCTGCTGTAATGGGCGAATAAAGCATTATTCTTTTCATCGTTGACCGGATAATAAGGCTCATCTCCCTTTTTCCATTCCGCAGGGTATTCCTTCGTAATAATCGTATCCGGCTGCTTACCAAATTCAAAATGCTTATGCTCAATAATTCTGGTATAAGGCACCTCTCTTTCGGTGTAGTTCACCACCGCATTTCCCTGGAAATTATCCACCCCGGTCAGTACCTCCTCCTCAAACCGCAAAGAACGGTATTCAAGGGCTCCAAGACGATAAGTAAAATACTCATCTATCATTCCGGTATACACAATTTTTTTAAAGGACGGGCGATTCTCTGATGCCATATATGCAGAATATTCCGTATTCAAAAGCACGGGAATCCCCTCCAACATTTTTTCCACAATCTGTGTGTAGCCGCCCTTGGGAATTCCCTGATACGGATCATTAAAATAATTATTATCATAGGTAAAACGAAGCGGCAGCCTCTTTATGATAAACGCCGGAAGCTCCTTACAGTCTCGTCCCCACTGCTTTTCCGTGTAACCCTTTACCAGCTTCTCATACACATCCCTTCCCGCCAGAGAAAGTGCCTGTTCCTCCAGATTGCGCGGCTCTGCGATGCCAAGCTCTTTAATCTGTTCGGCAATCTTATCCTTTGCCTCCTTCGGTGTGCGAATCCCCCACATTTTACTGAACGTATTCATATTAAAAGGAAGGTTGTAAAGTTCATCTCCATACACAGCAAGCGGTGAGTTGACATAATGGTTAAACTCCACAAACTGATTCACATAATCCCATATCCTTTTATCTGAGGTATGAAAAATATGGGCACCGTATTTATGAACCTGAATACCGCATTTTTCTTCGGTATAGATATTTCCTGCCAGATGCGGACGTTTTTCAATGACCAGACTGGTTTTGCCCTTTTTCTTCATCTCATAAGCAAACACCGCACCAAACAGTCCTGCTCCTACAATTAAATAATCATATTTCATGCCCGACTTTTCCCGTTGCTTTCCTTCTTACTTTTCATACTTACTTTTCATACTTACTTTTTATACTTCTTCAGCTGAACAAAATCTTCCATCAGACCAAGTACCTTTTCACGACCTTCCTCATTCAGCTTTACATGATACTGCATGACACGATTCTCCAGAAGCTGTTCACCGATGGTCACGTCCCGATCCAGCGATGAAAAATCAATGGGATTCAATTTCAGCTTATCACACATACGGATCACCGTACCATATGCCATTCCCTCGATCCCCCGATCCAGTGCCGTTACCAGCGTACTATATGGAATATCCATCTCCATAGCAAACTGCCTTACACTT
Organism: Clostridiales bacterium; assembly: GCA_012520645.1. Classification (GTDB taxonomy): domain Bacteria; phylum Bacillota; class Clostridia; order Lachnospirales; family Lachnospiraceae; genus JAAYNV01. The sequence goes on from JAAYNV010000028.1 coordinate 43,307, forward strand.
CTGTACTGTGATAAGATTTCTTTTTTCAGAATCTTTGATTTCGTCATATGCTATACCTCGCTCATGAGTTTTTGTTTCCTTCTTAGGTATTATAACATATTATCACTATTTCGTACATATGGAAATCCGGATTATTGAAAGGTTTTGCATGGAAAATGCAAGCAGTCAGGTTTCACTCCAACTGCTTGCATTAATGTCTTGTCTTACTTATTTCTTCTAAGATTTCGAATGCTTTTTCTTCCAGATCGTCTTCAAAAGCTCCGATTCTTGAAATTGCTGTTGCTGTAGTGCTTCCCACATCATAGACAGCCTGACATACCACTTCCAAGGTTTTGTCCATCAATTTCTTTAACATTTTTCTTTCCTAAGTTTACAAAATATTATTAAAACAGCGACCGCTGTTTCAATCAGTATCGTTTCTATATCAAAAACAAATCCTTTGCCGCAACACTGGATACCTGCTCAACTCCTCCGGCATCTGCATATATTCTGTTGTATGAAATGAGAAATTCGTTGCTCCAAATATGTCCTCAATCACCAAACCACATTCTGAAAACAATTTACAGATACTATTCAATGTAAAAAACTAACATGCATTCGATCTAATATTCCTGCTTCCTCATAATCAAAGCTGCCCTTTAACAAAGTCATAAAAACCGACATATGCATCAAGTTCGGAATACTACGCATAAACTCCCATCTTCTTTTAAATAGGGCAAAACCGTATGGCTAATTTCTACAGATCGTATAAATATTCCAATACATCCCCTAAAATAATATAATCAAAACTATTCTCTCAACAAGAAATTTCTATGCCTTCCACGTTACCCTGAATAACATCCAAATATCTAACACCAATTCGCGTAATCTTCTCTGCTAGTTCAATTTCTTTTACTTCCACCTTCGGTCAGCGATTAATCTGGATGCCATTGACTTATCCGAAGATATCATCGTCTATACACTACTTATTAAAAAACCCAATTAGTAGCAGGATAAAATAATAGTAACTCTCTGTTTTCTCACCAGGATTTATGATTTTATTTCATGTAAATATTGCTTTCCATCTTTGATAAAACTTATAATAATTAATATCATTACTATCCCTATCGGAAAAGCTGCAATAATGCTTACAGATTGTAAATTGTTCATGCTACTTTCAGAGAAAACAAGAGCAATAGGAAGAATAATAAGCATGATACACCATAGAAACTGAATTATTTTATGTGGCTTTTCGTTTTCTTCCAACTTATAATAGCTATAACAAGATGCTGTATATGCTATAGAGTCAAAGGATGTTGCATAAAAAGCAATCATAGTAAATAATACAACTACCAGAACAAACGGAGCACACGGTAACGTTTTGATGATATTAATAATCATCGAACACAAATCCCCGTTTGCCTCATACTGCGCGATAAAATCCAAAACGCCGGATGTCTGTAATCCAAGAGAGTAATTACCCAAAACGATAAAGCTCACTATGGTAGAACCTACACTAAATACATATCCTCCGAGGATAGTCTGTCTTATTGTTCTACCTCTTGAGATATTACCAATAAAGAACGGAGCAGCAACGCACCATACCATCCAGTATGCCCAATAGTAAATTGTCCACTCTTGCGGAAAATTAGTCTTACGTATCGGATCAGTATATGTAGCAAGACCGATAAAGTTCTGGATGGTTCTCCCCAAAGACTCAAATCCAGTATCAATAATATATCTTGTTTTACCACTAAAGATTAAAACAAACAAAATCAATCCAAAAAACATATAAATACAGACTTTGGCCAAAACACTGATGCCCTTAATTCCATGAAGCAGCGCATATGTATAAACAGCACAGGTAATCAGAAGAATGGTAATAGTAATAACTGTTCTGTTGATTGTAATATGGAATAGCTCGCCAATGATACTCGCCATAAGAGGGGTAGCTACACTAAAAGTTGTGGCAGTTCCAGCGAGAAGTGCGAACACTGCCAATAGGTCAATTACTCTTCCACCAAATCCGTCTGCATATTTTCCAATAATAGGACGGCAGGCTTCTGAATATTTCTGTCTATTTCTCTTTCTCACATGAAGCATAAAGCCAAAAGCAACAGCCAGAACCAGATAAAATCCCCAAGGAATAAAGCTCCAATGGAAAATCGGGAACACACCTGACCATTCCTGAATACTGCCCAATTCTGCAATGTGCGGATTCGTGGCATACATAACCCATTCTGAGAAAGAATAGAACAGAATGTCAGCAGCAAGTCCACATGTAAACATCATACTTCCCCAGGTAAAGAAAGAATATCTGGATTTCTCATTCGGCTCACCAAGCACAATATCACCATACTTAGAAATCGCCAAGAACATTGAAACTAAAAACATTCCAAGACCAATAATTAAATAATATGTTCCAAAAGTATCCCCGAAAAAAAATCGAATCTTGCAAAGCACTTCGTTAGACTGATTCGGAAACTCAAAAAACAGCAGACTCAATCCAACAACAATCACCAACGGTACCAATGTTATCATCCAATCAATTTTATTCTGGCTTTTCATCTCACTTTTCCTCCACATATTTTTTATAGTTGCTATCGAGAGCTGCCAACTCCCTTAGACTATCCACCTCAATAATATCTGATTTAATCATAGGTCTGATACCTAGATCATACTCATCAAAATGGCAGAACATCACTACATCATCCCAGTAGATTTGTCTGTTCTGTTTCTCATCAAACTCATATTCCAAGTGCGCCTTTAGCTTTCGCCCATCTTCTGCGGACCACCGTGAAATACTATATAGCTGCCAACCACCTACTCCACCTGCTTTAGAACAAGCAACCACCCTTCCTTCATCAACCTGCATAAGCCATTCATCCGTTTCTCCATCTATCCATACAGCATTATATCCGGATTTTTCAAACTCGGGAGAAAGAATTGAATCATTGTATATAATCTGGTCTCCATCCAGGATGATTGAATCCTCGATGTATTCTCTTGCCACATACAATGATGAAATATTATTACATGAATCATAAAAAGGATTCTCCAAAATCTTTACCCCATATTCTTTCTCCAGAACGCAAAACTGATCTTTTAAAAATCCAACTACCACATAAATCTCAAAAATTCCATTCTTTCGAAGTCCACGAATAACCGTATCAATCATTCTTACCCCATTTACCATTACAAGCGGCTTTGGTGTAGTCAGTGTCACAGGCTCCATTCGTTTTCCAATCCCTGCCGCCATAATGATTGCTCGTTTTACCTTATTCACTTTTCATCAACTCCTCCTTTACAATTTTGTAATAATCCTTCGCATAACGGTACTGACGAAGGGAATATTCTCCGAACTCAATACCCAGATTTCTCTTATACTCGCACCAATTGCTCCAAAGCAGACCACATGCTGCAATATAGCAATAAATTTTTATCCTTATCTGATCTAGGCAATTTCCATCAAAATAGATATTGATTAGCTGGTCTGTTTGTTCCTTGCTATAGAGTGAATAAATACAGAACATTGCAATGTCAACATGAGGGTCCTGCATACCAGAATACTCCCAATCAATCAATCGGATATCTCCATCTGCAGTAAAAAGGAAGTTGTCTGGCACCGCATCAATATGAGTCAAACATTTGTGTTCTATGTGTGCATCGATATATGGTTTTAAAGAGAATACATTCTCCTTTGTTTTCTGATAATCCTTGTAAATCGACGTTGCTCCACTCCAGAGGCTTTCATAGAAATCAATCTGACCAAAGATATCGAATTCATGCTCAACTATCAAATTAAGAGAATGGAATTCCTTCAGCTTTTTCATACTTTTTTTCAAATCTTCAACATTATTAGAATCACAAACTCTTGCACCTTCCAATAATTTTGTTATCTTATATCCATTTTCTAAATCAATATATACTATATCATCGCATATACCTTTATCAGCAATGGTTCTATATACCTCAGCCTCTTGCTTTCTGTTTATTATCAGCCCGGTACCTTTCCCTGGAGTACGCATAATATACTTCTGTCCTTTACAGTTGAAAAGGAAGGAGCGATTTGTCATACCTTTCTTAAGCACTTGAATGCCTGTTATATCTGAAGCAGATACTTTAAAGGTATTAGCAATTACAGAAATTGCTTCAGATTTTAGATGATTAGTTTCCTCATCCAGTTCTCGCAATTGCTCATATGTATTTATCTCAACTGCATCTGCAGCATGAACTACTCTTGCCTGCACAACCATACGATCATTCTCATAAAGTGTCTCTTCCCAGAAAGCGTTACAATATTTTTCAGCTTTATCAAACTCAAGCAGTCTCTCTTTCACAATTCTACTCGTTTCCCCTACAAGATATGAAATGCCAATCATAGCATTTCCTCCCTGTTTTTCCTGAACATTAACAAGCTCCATTTTCCTATTTACTCTTACAGCGCTTTCATTATCCACAAGCTCACTCACCATATACCATGAATATAGTTCATATCTGTGGAATGGATTTCTATCACACCAAATATCACACGGAACAATGTAGGTGTTTGAAATGTAAGATGAGGCTAACGCCAACGAATGAAGATTATTGGCGGATAAATATTCTTCATTAACAATTAGCTCAACTCCGAATTCATCCATAAGATACTCAAACTGCTCTTTCATGAATCCAACCACTACATAAATTTCAGTAATCCCGATTTCATGAAGTTGTTGGATGATACGCTCTATAAGCGGTTCGCCATTTACCTCTAGCAAAGCCTTAGGTATCTGGGTATTAATAGGAACCATGCGCATTCCCAATCCTGCGGCAAGTATAATAGCATTTTTCGGAGACTTTGACTTGAATTCTTGATCTGCCTTTGCTGTCGGTCGTATTTGTTCATCAATAAATCCCTCTTTGATGAGATTTCTCAGAGAACGATTGACCACACCAAGGGAATGCCCAGAGGCTTCTGATAAGATACGCTGATTTACAAAAGGTTCCAATAATAGCGTGCTTAATATGTCTGCTTCTTGTTTTTTCAAATTGAAATTCCTCCTTTTCACGAACATTTTCTTTTTCATTTTCATGAACAATACACTCAGATAAAACCTATCTCCACTTTGTGTTACTCTAAGAAAGCAAAGGTAGATAGGTTATTTCTTTGATGTCTTAACTTATAATACCATTATGGTGTAATATTCTGAACACTCACATATACAACACGATAACATCATTTTTTATACATACGTTCCAAAACTTCCAGTGCATATTTTTCATCCACAAAATAGGAAAAGACACTATTGGATAAAATTGCATCATACTTTGTTTCTGTTTCCAGATTGATCGCTTCATCACAAACTAAATCACCGGATGTTAAAACTGTTTTGGCACATTCTATCATCGACTGTGAATAATCCACTGTTTCTTTTTAACTCCAAAAAGACTTTTTCCTTATCTCCGGTATTTAATATCTGCCTATCTACCGAACGATTTTCCCATATGCTTTTCCAATAATTCACCTGATCTTCTCCTTTGTCCTTCTCTTCTGATATATTGCTTTCCATTTTTGATTTTTGCTGTCAGATCTTTCATAAAAATATTATTCTGAAGCAGATAGCATAGCAGTTCCCTGCTACTAATTTCTTGTCCCAACTCACACATAATATAATTTGCCTGGGATGGAAAGACCGTTAAATAGGGAATCGCTTTCAATTCTTCAATTAGCTGACTCCTGCTTTCCTTCACTTTTTGTAATGCCGACATATAATCTTTTTTATACTTGTCTGCAATCTGCATATAAAATTCCCCAAAGGAATTAATATTTCAAATAGACAAGTTATTCTTTATTTGCCGGATAACCTCCTGATTGCCGCTTGCCAGTACCCCTAACCTCGCTCCGGGAATTCCATGTGATTTTGAAATACTTTTCACTACAAAAAGTCCCTCACTATATTGGTCCAGCCATTTTGGCGAAATTTGAGTTAATTCTTCCTTCATTTTGTCTGACGGGTAATATGGATTGACTAAATAGCAATAATCCAATATTTTGGGATAACGCCAGTATCCTCCATAGCGCCTTGCTATTGCATCATACTCTGCCTCTATACTCTCAGCGAATAAACTTTCTGCTATATCAAGATCCTGTATATCATCAATTTCCTCTTCAAAGATCAGATCCGACTCTAACAACAGGCTGTCTTCCGATATTAAATACTCCTTTGCCAGCGCCAGCGAGTAGATATTATTGGTCTTATGATAAATTGGATTGTTGATATGACATATAGGCGTCTTTACATTTAAAGTTCCAACATAATCAATTAGTTTTTTCCTTCATATCCTACTACGATAACAATTCTTGACAGCCCCTTTTTGTCTAAAATACCTAATGCCCGTTCTATCAAAGTAACGCCATTCACCTTTACCATACATTTGGTATTTCCGGCCGTTAATTCTTTTAATCGCTTTCCCATTCCCGCAGCCAAAATAATTGCCTGCATATGTTTCCTCCTGCAATAATAAGTTATCATTTTCCTCCAAGTCTGATATAATAAATTTATCTTGATTGGAGGAATACATTTATGAAAATGTTATTTTATAGTTGGTCCGGAATCACTGAAAAAGATGCGATGCAGACCCTTCAAAAAATGGGGGTTCACATCACAGTTCTTTCACATTCTCCCAAAAACTATAACGAGGATCCAGATCTTCTTTTAAGACTGGAGCAGCTTTACCGTCAACAGCCTTTTGACTGTGTCTTTTCGTTTAACTACTTTCCGGTAATCTCTACCTTCTGCAATCAAATGAAAATAAAATATTTATCCTGGGTATATGATTCTCCACATTTGACCCTTTTTTCTAAAACAGTTTTTAATAACTGTAATAATATCTTTCTGTTTGACCGTTGTATGTATCAGGAAATGATTGAAATGGGAGCAAAACATATTCATTATCTTCCCCTCGCAGTCAACACTGATCGTCTGCATTTTTTACAGTCATCTTTCCCATCCGGTTATATACATGACATTTCCTTTGTCGGAACACTATATAACGACCAGTATAATTTTTATGATCAGATCCAGTATCTGCCTCCCCATATAAAAGGGACTCTGGATGGATTAATTCAATCTCAACTACAGATATGCGGATATGACTTTTTACAGGATATGATTACTCCTGAAATGTGCAATGAAATTTTTAAATATATTCATTTAAGTCTGGGAGAAGAGTATTTAAAATGTGAAAAAAATATTTTTTTGAATATTCTTTACCGCAAAATATCTACATTAGAACGGCAAAACTTTATCAATACTATCAGCCAGCTATTTCCCACTGCGCTTTACTGCAAAACTCCTACTCCCGAATTTCCTTCCGTTATAAATATGGGATATTCCGATCCCTATACTCAGACACCTATGGTTTTCAAGCGCAGCCGCATTAACTTAAATATCACGCTCCGCTCTATTCAATCTGGAATCCCACTAAGAATTCTCGATATCATGGGAGCTGGAGGTTTTGTACTTTCCAATTACCAGAGTGAACTTTCCGAATATTTTGATATCGGTACAGAAATTGTAATTTATGAAAATCTGGATGACTGTCTGGAGAAAATTGATTATTACCTTAAACACGACGAACTGCGGGAGAAAATCGCCCAAAAAGGTCATGAAAAAGTTGTCCAATTATTTACTTACGAACGCCAGTTAGGAAAACTGTTAGATATTGCTTTGCTCTAATATTCCATCCAAATTTTCTTTAATGATTTTCTCCTCCGGATACAACTCATTGGCAATCGCAAGCCACCTTACTGCTGTTTTCGTTTTTCCTTGTGCATAAGAACAACAGGCCTTTGCAAACAGAATATCACAATCCAATTGCATCGAATCATCGAAAGATTGCAACATTTTTTCTACAAGACTATAATCCTCTCCGCTAATTGCATTGTTCAGCTGCACTTTCTTGTCATACTCATAATCTTCGGTTCCAAGAAATGCAGAAATATACTCTCGCGCTTCTTCAAGACTTCCGCATTCTTTTCCCGTCATGCACTTAACACAGAGATTCAACAGATCATTTCCATTGCGAAATGTATTAGCATGACTGATATGACTTACTACACATAATACAATATCCTGTTCATCACTGCATTTATCAACGATATGTCGCTTTGTTATAAACCGCCTGGCATAATTATACTGATAAAAAAACTGTATATCTTCACCATTCTTCTGGGCATCCCGGTATATTTTATCCAATACACTATCGACCATATTCTCCCAATTTTTCCTATCCTCATCCACCAGTATCGTTATATATTCAAGATAAACTTTATCTGAGAGTAAATTCTCAATAAATCTTAAGCGTTCTGATAATGATATTCCCTGAATATTTCCTATCATATTGAGTTCTATCTGCAATCCACCCAAATGTATTGCACATAAACACTTCAAATTCTTCTCATTATCCTTTTTCCACATTTTTAATAACAATAAGGTTTGAAAAAAAATTTCATCATAACACAAATATCGTTCTTTATAATAATATGACATTGATACAGAATTAGCTCTGACCCTATAATAATAAAGCGGTTCTTCTATACACACACAACTTTTCGCTATCTGCAAAAGTCTTAAACAAGTATACGTATCTCCACCTTGAGAAATATAAGCAGGTCTCTCATAAATATATTTCATATTTTCTATATATAATTCTCTTTTGATCAGCTTTCCCCATACCGGTCTAAAAGCATTATAAAAATCTCTAATATCATCTCCTAACTCAGAAATATCTTCAGACTCAAATTGCTTTGGCACAACTATACGACCTATTCTCTTTATATCATCATTCAAAAATTGAACCGAACCCGCTGCAATTATATCAACTTCTCCATCCTTAGACTTCCCATATAATTTCTTTAGAAATTCAACATGTAAAATATCATCGCTATCTAAGTCCGCTATATACTTGCCCCTTGCAAAAGCAAGCAAATCTAAATAAGTATAATAGCCTTCTTCATTCTGTACAATAGAATTATAATTTTTCTTATTGAAATATAAGCGTATTCTATTATCTCTTTCCGCATATTCTTTTAATATATCCCCGGTTCTATCAGTTGATCCATTTTCTAAAACAATCCACTCAAAATCAGCAAATTTTTGATTTATCACGCTTTTAATGCAGTCTTCAATATATTTTTCAACATTATATGCACGTGTTATAATAGTCACCTTTATTTTATGCTCTACTGTATTCTCTTTCATACTGTTTCACTTGCCTTTACTATTTATTATCAACTTTATCCTTCACAAAATTGACAATATTCATAACATTTTCAAAGTTCTCCTTTGCTATTTCATCCAAGTCTATAACAATGTTATAAGTTTCCTCAATTTCCTGCACCAGAAGAAACAAAGCCACGGAATCTAAAATGCCACCTTCCAAAAGATTTGTTTCCTTATCAAATTCTTCATACGGTTGAATTTCCTCAATTAATTCTATAATTTTCTTTTCTATTTCTTCCATAGTTCCATTAACTCCTTGCTTTCTCTTCTCTACTCTTTTTATTAAGCCAAACTCTATCCAACTTTCCATTTACATTCAGGGGAATATCCTCCAATATTCTTATAACTTTAGGCATCATATACTTGGGAATTTTTTCCTTTAATTCATTATAAATCTCTTTTTCCAAAATTGCTTTTGAAGTTGAACAGTATAAAATAATTTTCTCCCCATCATAAATAGCACACGCTTGCCTTATCCCATTTACAGAATATGCTGCACTATCAATTTCTCCAAGTTCAATTCTGTGACCCTGATACTTGATTTGTGAATCCTTTCTACACAAATATATAATTTCTCCCAATTCATTATATTTTACTATATCACCTGTTCGATAAATCAAATCACGATATCTTGTGTTTAAAGGATTTTGTATAAAGACTTCGTTTGTTTTTTCAAATTGTCCATAATAGCCTAACGATAGGCAAATCCCTCTGACACACAATTCCCCTGCCTCTCCAGGCTGCACCAATTCATTTTTTTCATTTAAGACAATAATCTCTGTATTTCTACACGCTTTTCCTATTGGCAGCGATTCTTCCTCTTTGAATTCTCTGTCAACAATATAATAGCTACAGACATCCGTAATCTCCGTTGGCCCATACAGATTAGCATAAAGCAAATCAGGATAATACTTTCTCCATTCATTCAATGGTTTTACCGGCATTACCTCTCCACAAAACAACACTTTTTGCAATGTGCAAAACCTTGTTTCCTTCAATACTCCAGAGTTTGCAACTGCAATTAATGCCGATGGGACCCAGAAGAATGTATTTATTCTATTCTCATTAACGAAGTCAACTAACTGCGAATGAAACATAAAGTATTTTTCCGGGATAATAACCATTGTTGCTGCATTTTTAATTGTCTGATAAATGTCTAAAATAGAATTATCAAAATAAAAGGGCGCTTGATTTCCAAATATTGTATTGTTATCAAAATGAAAAGTATCTGAAAGCCATTCCATATAATCAATGACTGCCCTATGACTAATTACAACTCCCTTGGGTACTCCGGTAGAACCAGATGTGAACAATGTATATAGTGGATCAACATCTAACTGATCCGATAAAGTTTTTTCTAATTCATATTCTATTTCTTCTGAATCAGCATCCTCTATCTTCATTACTGCTTTAAAATCTATCTCCAACTGCCTCGTATGTATATTTTTTTCTGAAGAGTAATTCGTCAAAATCAGTACCGGCTTCAATGTGTTCAATACTATATTAATACGTTCAATAGGTGAATGAATATCTATCGGTGAATAGAAATTCCCACTATATACAATCCCCATGAAGGCAACGATACAATCTATCCCTTTCTCCATGTATACAGCTATCGGCTCATTCTTTTGGCTGCCCAGTTTTTTTCTGATTCCGCTCGCAATACACCTTGCCTTTCTATCCAGTTCAGCAAAAGTAATCTCTTTCTTTTCATCTTTAAATGCAATTTTATTTGGATATTTTTCTCTGCTTTCCAACAAATATTCAATCACACTTTTCTTCATTGGTCTTCCATCTCCCTATCCCTTTTAAAAACTATTCCGTTTAAATCATCTCTTCAAACTGCTTCTATAAAATTTATCTATCTGCTTATCCATACAGGCTCTTATATCACCACTTTTTGCCCAACATTTATACCATTCTACAGTCATTGCAACGGCTGTTTCAATATCCCAATTGGGAGACCAACCAAACACTTTTTTTAACTTTGAACAATCTAGCTTTAAAAAACTTGCTTCATGTGGACTATCATCAGAATGGCTTACCCACTTTATATGATTCCCCCAATATTTTACAAATAACTCAACTAATTCTCCTGTTTGCAAACAATCACTATCATTTGGTCCCACATTATACCAGTCTGAATAGTTAGTACTATTATACTGATTCGCAGCAATCATCAGATACACATATAAAGGTTCTAAAACATGTTGATATGGTCTTATAGAAAAAGGATTCCTTACCACAATATCCTTCTGTTCCATTGCTGCACGAACACAGTCTGGAATAATTCTATAATTTGCAAAATCTCCTCCCCCAATTACATTTCCTGCCCGAACAGTAGAAACAGCTACCCTATTCATCTCCGTTTCATTTGAAAAAAAACACCGTTTATAAGTATGCGTAATAAGTTCTGAGCACGATTTCGAATTTGAATATGGATCATATCCATTCAGTACATCATTTTCTCGATATCCCCATTCCCATTCACGATTCAAATAAACCTTGTCTGTAGTTACATTTACAAAAGATTTTACGTTGCAATTATGTCGTATACATTCTAAAATATTGACAGTTCCCATTATATTGGTTTCATATGTATAAGCTGGATTATTATATCCCTCCCGTACAATTGACTGTGCAGCTAAATGAAAAACTATCTCTGGTTGGGCCTTATCAAATGCTTCTTTCAACGCTGAATAATCCCTGATATCTCCATAAATAGAATGAACATCCTCTTCCAAATGTGCAATCTTAAACAATGATATTCGTTCTTCTGGTTCCAAAGAATATCCAGTAACCACCGCTCCAGCATCAGCCAATATTTTGCATAACCATGACCCTTTAAAACCGGTATGCCCTGTAATGAAAACTCTTTTTCCTTTATAAAATGTAATATCAAACATCATTGCACCTTTTCCTCCAGCGCCCTAATATACTGATCAGCATTTTCTTTTTCTTTCTCATCCGTGCTCAATTCCTTTACTCTATGGAAAATCACAATTGCCTTTTCCAACATTTCTTCTTTAACATATAACTTACCCAACAACAATAAGTACTCTGTACTATTATTAAACTCCTCATAAAAATCAGCATAGACGGAAGATACATTTTGATAACTCTGACTGAAAAAAAGTGCATAACCATACATTATTATCATTTGCTTCATCCATTTTTCTTTCAAATTAAACAAATCCGACCGTACAACATCATCAATCGTTATTACCACATTTTCCCAGTCTTTTTTCTCAATCTGTTTTGCAATTAAATCTCTCTTTTGTTTTAATATGTCTTTACTTACAGATTTCTCATATGACCAGATTTTTTCAAGCTCTGTATACTCACTATTAGTTTCATACAATTTTGAGTTTAAAATGGTTCGAAATGGTTCTTTAATCCAATTTGCCTCTGGTCTATCAAATACTTCTAAATTAGTACATTCATCATGTTCAGGCATTACCCCCCCCATGCTTGAAAATTTGTACAAGAACAATAATTTCTATTACATCTTTTCCCAACAGCTTCCAATGGTAATTCATATATATTTTCATAAAAATTAAAAGAATTTGATGCATTGGATAAACATTCCCAACAGCTTCCTGTTGTTAAATTTAGCATAAAACACCATTTCCCAGCATAGCAAAATTCGTCTCGTTTCTTGTTAAATTCCTTCTTATCCAATTCAAACATCTGTGATTCAAATTTATCTCCCATCCGAAAATATTCATCTATACCCATCTCTGTGCATATAGAAAATGTTCCATCCGGATTATCTTGACGAGCAATTCCAACTTGCGGATAAGCTCCAATTTCCTCTTTACATATTGTTCTCAATTCCTTCGCCAATTCTTCGTTAAACTCACGCCCCAAAACAGTTTTAATATGAAAGGATATTCCTTGACTTTGTACATATTTAACATTTTCAAAAAATTTCTTTAACAGCTTCTTTCGTTTTAACTCTACATAATGCAATGACAAATGAAAACAGATATGGTCTGCTTTTCCTATCCCTTGTAAACGCTCAACCAGTTCACGCATCCTATCAGAAATAGTTCCATTTGTTAATACATTAACATAGTGCCCTTCCTGCACCAAAACCTCTATCAAATCCACTATTTCTTTTGGCAATAGTGTTTCTCCATCACCAACAAGATTAAAAAGACATGAACCTCCTAATCTCCTTATACTGCATGCCTGTTGTATTACCTCAAGCGTATAGTTTAAACAACTATCTGTTCTGGTTTGATTATACTTTGCCTGTCTTAGATAACAATAACTACATTGCAAATTACATCCGCATCCATTTATATTAGCTTCAATATAGTGTTTTATTCTTACCGATTTTTCTCCTCCCGTATTAGTCTATTGCTTTTCTGTTGTTAACTCCTTGTTATACACCACTCTCTTCTCCAAAATTAGATATCATTCTTTGGAATTAAATAACAAACTGTTTCCGTCTGATTATCACTATAATGTCTCAGATAGATTTTACAGGTAATTCCCAGACTTTCTATATATTTAGGTATTTCTAATATATCCTCTTCTTTATGATAAACACATATTGCCATAACCGGTCTATTTTCCTTTATTGTATTCTGAGCCCCTCGCAACGAAGACATCTCCGCTCCCTCAACATCCATTTTAATCATATCTATCTTCTGTGTTTTTCCCGCAAAGCAACTATCTATTCTACACACTTTAAAAGAATTGAGTTTCTCTTGGTCTTCTGTAAAAATTCCTTTTTCAATAGTCTGCATAACTCCAAGAGCGCATTCTACTTGTACGCTTCCATCATATTCTGATGTAGCCATAGGAATCAACGTAATATTATCATGAGTTTTTAAATTATTTTGAGCTTGTTTAAAGATTTTTTCATCTGGCTCAAAACCAAATATTTCTTTATAATTTCCCTCTACCACCTCAATAAAACTTGAAATTGTATCTCCTGTATACATTCCTGCATCCAGATAATATTTTACTTTATGGAATTCAACGATCTCCTTATCAAAATATTGATCCATCCTTCTAATGGCTGTCGCATATTTTCTGTTTCTTGTCCGCAAAAATAAAAGTCTATTTTTTAATACTTTTTTTGATTCTTCATCTTCTAATCGTTCATATAACACCTGTATATCACTTTCATGCCTTTTATAATACTCTATACAACTACTTTCCCACTGAAACTGAAATACTATATCATAGTTGGAAATATTTTCTTCACGAATACCTCCTTCCAGTAATTGTTGCTTAATCTGACTATAATATAATTGTGTCGTAATATAATAATACGCATTAGGAAAAAGTTCCTTTGAACGTTCAAACAAAACAATTTCTATATCATCTACTTTCTTTCCACTCTTCTCCTTGGAATTGTCACAAAATGCAACAGGAAATATTTCCTTATCTCTAAAATATTGTAAGTTTATTTCACTTGTGCTGCCTGCACCAAAAAGAATAATAGGCTGATCCATGGACTTCATTTTTTCAATCTCTTCTAAATATTCTTCCGTATACATACACACTTCATCAATCAACATATTTCATTTCTCCTACTACAATATATTTATGGTTAATGTCTCTCCAATTATTTCAATGCTTCTTCAATTTTTGTTGCAAACAACTCTGCCAACCGCTCTCTTCCTCTCTCATTGATTGTCTCATCCGGAGAATCCTTATCTGAGAAAAAATCTTTTGACAGCAAATAGCTCATATCAAATAATTCTACATTTTCATCTTCTGTAATCATTCTTATTTTACTTACATTTTTTTGATATCGAGTTGTGAACTGTTCTCCCAACAATTCTTCACCCAACATGTAATTAATTGCCGGAATGTATGGCACAACCTTCACGCCTTCCTTTTTCGCAAGTCTTAATATCTTTACAAGATATTGAACACCTTCCAGCTCTGTATTTAAAGAATATAGATAATTCATCTTAAGATATATCTTGTTTCGATTCAAGATAGCAATCTCTTCATTGCAGTTAGATGCAATTGAAAATTCTGTCTGAAGATTTTTTATTCTTTCCCATACTATACTTCTATATTCTTCCAGTTCTTCATCTTTTACCGGTGTTTCTTCATAAACCATCTGTATCAATTCCGCATGCTGTGACCGCGGTAACAGATATTGTTTTGGTGTCAACGTATCAAAATTAACCATGACTACCAAGAGTTTCGGCTTCATTCCAAGTGTAATCTGTGATTTGAAAATATTATAATAAGCTCGTAAACCCATACCATGCATTGCCAGAATTTTTAAATCATTCTTATTAACCCTATCCTTTAACATTTCAGCCAAATTTCTTGTATTCGAATCTTTCAATGCAATTTTAGAAAATTCACAATCTGCCAATAGTAATACGTTGCCAGAATAATTTCTTCTAAATTCATTCATATACTTTTCGTACAAATCTGATTTTACAGTATAAAAATCTTTTTCAGCAACAAAACCCATTTCACTTAATTGTTTTTCTATTTCACTACTATGTTCTGTAGAAATAATAATTTTTATTTCCGTCCTCCTCTTGCAAAGCTCATCCGGTGACATAATCGGAAATTCATGTATCCTGCCGCCCCATTTTTGAGGATTATTATCTACAAAATAAATATCCTTATATCCACACTTTTTTAAAATAACTGAAAATTCCGTTCCTCTGATTCCTGCTCCAAAAATAACTATTGTACTCAATTCTGCTCTGTGATTGTTTACACACTGCATCAGCGCGTCATAATCTTCCCGATTTACCGAAGTGACAGGCCATGCAAAATTTTTTACCTGTGACATTTTTACCTTCTCCATTTGTATTATCTAATATATTTCTCCATATATTCTCGTTCAAATTCTTCTATATATGGCGAGTTATAAAACTCATCATAGTGCTCTTTTAACTCGTTCTTCACATATACCAAATGTTCCTTACAATCCGTCAGATGATTTATCGAAATCTTATTGCACATTGATATCATATAAGACCATTCACTATATTGAACATATTCTGCAATTCCAGGAAGCTTGTTTGAAAGATACTCTGTTCTCTCTCTAAAAGCTATAAAATACTCCTTCATTCTTTCCGCAGTCCAAAGTTTACTATTGGTTGTAAATGCAGAAATATTCCCTGAATGCCTCGAAAAACAATATTTCGGTATTCCATGTGCCACTACACGGTTTGCCATTGCAAAATATTTATACATAACACTTATATCATCGATTGTTCTGTCTGTTCGAAAACGTTCCTGACAAAGCAATGCTCTTCTCATTAATTTTGTCGGCTCTGCTGCATTATATTTTTTCCTTTTCAACATTTCAACAACGCCTTCCTCGGCAGTCAATACCAGCTTTTCCTCAAATACATAATTAGGCAGGATTTCTCCGTTAACCTCCTTTGTTGAACCACAAATAGAAATATCTGCATCCTCTTCTTTGGCTAAATGATATAAAAATTCTAGCATATCCTTTTCAGCTATGTCATCGTCATCTATAAATGTGACATATTCCCCTGTTGCCGCATCAACCCCGGCATTTCTTCCTGTTCCGATATTAATATTCTTTGGAATATGAATAACTCGAATTCTCTTATCCTTTTTCGAATATTCATCTGCAATGGTTCCACTTCTATCTTTGGAACCATTGTCCACAATAATAAACTCAAAATTTTTCATTGTTTGATTCAAAATTGATTCTATTGCCCTGCCTACCAATTCTTCTCTATTATAGGTCAACATGATAACCGAAACATCCATCTACCTGATCCTCCCACTGTCAATCGCTGTAAATACAGTTTTACAGTCTCCAAAAATCATTTTTTGTCTTAGAAAAACACGATAATTATCATTGAGTTCTTTCATATACAAAAGCATTTCTGTCAAGTTCTCTTTCCTTGTCCCAAATTCTCCAACAATAACTGGTTTATACTGTTGAATTGTTTTTTTACATCCTCGTAGTGTTTGAAAGTCAGCTGCTAATGCGTTAATTTTTAAGATGCCGCATGGCTCTCCTTGCAACAAATTGTCAACTGTATTTACCTCTATCTTTTCTTCCATAAAATCTTCTTCTTCAATTCCACAGCTGCTTGGAATTGTTTCACTCATATTTTTAAAAAAATTGGGAGAATCAAAATTCCTTTTGTTTTTATTTTGTGCTGTAAAAAAAGTCAAAGTATCCTTACATTCCCATGCTCCGCACTGAAAAGTTTCCACATTCTTCAATCTTCCCAACTTAACAAGCATTTGCAAGCCTTCATAATTTTCCTCATCCGGTTCAATTGCATATATTTTCTTGTACTTTCCTCCACAAAAAGCATAATAACGCAACAATGTATCCCCTGTATATGCCCCTACATCAACATAATTGTCTTCCTCAAATGAATGAAATAACTTACTGTCAAAAAAGGATTCTCCATCAACATATTTTAATAATGGAAATTTATTTCCGCATAACCTGAAATTGACATTTTCAACAAAAAGCTCTTTTGAGAAATTATCTTCCAGAAATTCATATACAGTCTCAAACTGTTCAATATTGGCCCTAATATAGTCATAGTCCAGAAATTCATTATCCACCTTAAAGGGTTTTTCCATGTGAATTATCTTATTTTTTTCTCCCGCTTCCTTCAACTGCTTTTCAATTTCAACAGCTCCTCCAACCGCTGCTGTAATAAGCATATCGTATTGCGAGTATTTCTGTTTGATTTGTGCATATGACAAAACTTCTGTTTCCTCAAACTTCTTTCCCCATAACTTTGAATTATTGTCACAAAAAGCATCCGGATAAATTCCCTTGCATTCTAATATTTTCTTTACAATATGTGCATTATTTCCACATCCCCAGAATATGACAGGTTTCCCTGTTTTTCTCTGATTCCAAAACAACTCTTCTTCTTTCATGATGCTATTTCTAAAAGTATTCTTCATAGGTTTCCTCAACTAATATCCACTACCACTTTTTCCACGGTGCAGATCCTTCATTCCATATTTTTTCTAACATCCCTTTATCCCGCATCGTATCCATACACTGCCAGAATCCAGTATGCTTATAAGCTGCTAATTGTAAATCAGCTGCCAATTTATTTAATACTTCTTTCTCAAAAACCAGTTCATCATCATCTCGTAAATATTCGAATATTTCTGGCTGAGCAACCATAAAGCCACCATTGATCCATGCTCCATCTTCCTGTGGCTTCTCATCAAACTTATCAATTCCCGCTCCATCTTCTTGAAAACTAAGTACCCCAAAACGGCTACCTGGTTGAATAGCTGTCATAGTAACTGTTTTCTGGTGTTTCCTGTGAAACTCTAGAAGCGCACCCAAATCAACATCGCTTACCCCATCCCCATAGGTAAGCATGAACGGCTCATCCCCTACATACTTATGTATTCTGAAAATACGCGCACCAGTCTGAGCTTTTTCTCCCGTATCTACTAAAGTTACTTTCCATGGTTCAGCTACATTGTTATGTACAATCATCTTATTGCTATCTGTAAAATCAAATGTAATATCAGAACGATGAAGGTAATAATCAGCAAAATACTCTTTAATCACATATCCCTTATATCCACAACATATTATGAATTCATCAAATCCATATGCCGAATAATACTTCATGATATGCCATAAAATCGGCGCATCCCCTATTGCTACCATGGGTTTAGGTTTGACTGTACTTTCCTCACTGATTCTTGTTCCCAGACCGCCCGCTAAGATTACTACTTTCATATTTTTTGTTTTCCTCCCAGTCACTGTGTATACCTCTAAGCAAAAATTTCAATAATCTGCGCTTCATAATCTGCATCCTGTATATCCGCTACCAGCTCTCCACCCAGAAATTCATTATTATACTTATACGGAACAGCTACACGTTCTCCCTGTCCCGCCAGAAACCATTCATACTCTAAATCAGCATGCCCGATATCTACTGCCTGAATCCCTTTCTTACAAAGATCATATGCAAGTACACCCGCACAAGGTCCCATGGCAATCAAAACCAGATCCTTCTCCTTTGCATTTTTAAGTACAGCTTCCAAAATCTCTCCATACCGGTCAAAGGAATTCTCCGCTGGTCCCAATATTCTCCTGACAGACTCTACATTACTTAGGAAATCATTCTTCACACCGAATCTTGTCTTTGCGCCTTCTACCATAATAATATTGCGTTTTTCCCATATACTTTGCAGCTTTTTGAAACGCTTCGCCGGAGCATCCGTAAAACGGTCTTCATATAAAATATACGGTCTTGTAACATACGCATCATAATAGATCCGATCCGTTTCCAACAGTTGTTCATGCAGTTTTCTTGTTTCCGGTGTCATATAACTGCGAATCCCCTGTGCCGCACCGTAACAATATCTATCAAGCGATCCATAATTATCTGCAATTCCTATGAGCAAATCCTCCTGTCTGGAATGCAGCACCTCTTTCAGCCGGTCTGCGAGCTTCTCATCCACTTTTTGAAACTTTGCTCTCTCAATCCCCGCTATTATGGAAATTTCTCCATCTCCGAACCTCGCCAGAGACTTCCCCTTCTCTACAATTTCTCTGATCGCAACATCTCCGCTTACAATATTCGGATACCAGTATTTCTGTTCGCCCTTCCGTGGATCCTTCCACTCATACTCAAGGTTTTCTCTTTGTAAACGCGTTATTTTATATAAGGAAACCAGATCCTTCTGCAGGGAACTGATCGCATTCTGCTGATTTACGATCATATCCTGCATTCCTGTAAGCAGTCTGTGAATATCCGCCCTCCATTTTTCAAATGCCTCATCCTTTTGATTCCATGCATCCGCCTGTTGAAGAAGATATTCACACACTTCCGTAAGTTCGGTATCTTTCATGTTTTTCCTCCACATAAAAAAGGACATTATGGCATGCCCTTAATGGTCGTCATAATGTCTTAGTTATAATTCTATGACTGTGCATCCATGCAGCTTTTTTGTTCATCCTAAACATTTATATATATATCGGCATTTCCTCTTAAAATCTTACTATATCCTGTAGCTTGTAATTGTTTTATTTTCAATTTTATCCTATAATAATCATAAAATTACTGACCGGAGGTTGCTGATGTATCCTTTATCCGCATGTATCATTGCAAAAAATGAAGAAAAAAATCTTGATAGCTGTCTGCGAAGTCTCAAAAATATTGTCTCTGAGATTGTTTTAGTAGATACCGGTTCTACCGATCATACGCAGGAGATTGCTGCCAAATACACTGATAAAATTTTTTCTTTTTGCTGGTGCAATGATTTTAGTGCCGCCCGCAATTATGCTGTCTCAAAAGCTTCCAATGACTGGATCATCAGCCTCGACTGCGACGAATACATGAAAGATTGTGATACCTCTGTGCTGGCTGATTTTTTATGTCCTGCCAATCAACAGACCATTGGTCAGTTTTCTTTACAGAATCTTCTTCCGAATGGTTCCCCGCAATCTGTGCAAACCGATATTGTTTCCAGACTTTTCCACCGGAAATATTTTCATTTTGCAGGAAGCATTCACGAGCAGCTTGTGCCCCTTGATCCATCCTATGCCCCAAAGCACTTCCGCCTTCCTGTAACCCTGATTCATACCGGATATTCTATTCCGGATATCTTGACACAGAAAGCTCACCGTAACATTACTCTGCTTTTGGAAGCATTAAAGCGCGAAGAATCAGCCTACTTATACTATCAATTAGGGCAGTGCTACTATATATTGGAGGCTTATGAACAGGCTGCTGACTATTTCGAAAAATCATTTGAAACAGATAACAATCTGTCCCTTTTCTATGTCCAGAATCTCCTGATCCAGTATGGTTATTCCCTGCTGCAGCTAAATCAGGCTTCAGCCGCACTACAATTGGAACAGTTTATGGAATTTTATTCTGCAAAACCAGACTTTCTTTTTCTTATGGGACTGATTTATATGAATAACGGAATGCTGACAGCTGCCATTGATACATTTCAAATGGCAGCCAGGCTGGATAACTGTACTCTTTCCTCTGAGATTACTTCCATGTCCTATTATAATATCGCTGTAATCTATGAATGCACAGGCAATCTGGACTCAGCCCGTGAATACTATAAAAAGAGCGGGAACTATGCTCCCGCCCTCAAACGTCTTTCCCTGCTATCCGATTAAATTAACGGATAACAGCCAGAATTTCCTGTACTCTTTTCTCATAAGTGTGGTTCTCTTTTACCTTTTGATAACCATTTTGGGCGATTGCCTCCCGCTCACCATCATGCTCCAGATAATAATCTATTTTTGAAATCAGATCCTCATAGCTCTCATAATATACAAAATCTTCATCCGGTACAAAATAGTCCAGAAAATCTTCCTGAAAATTACTGATCAAAAAGCCTCCACATCCCATAATATCAAATGCCCGAAGCGGTATGCCTGTCAGAATACTGCGTAGTGTTATATTTAAATGTATCTTTCCACATTTAAATATAGAAGGCATCTGTTCATAATAATCTACCCTTCCCCAGTTTTTCACTTTCGGCAGCATCGGTGTCTTTTCGTTCGTAAACAAATGTACCTCATATCGTTCCTGCAACTGTTTCATTATATCCATTCGTTCCATCGCCGTAATTTTTCTCGCTAAAAAATAATTGGCAAAGGTCCATTCCAATGTTTCAAAACCATCTCCCTGCTCATGCAACGGACATACCTTGGTAACATTGTCCATAATCTCTTTACTTAACACCTTTTCCAGAAAGTTATATCCATAAATCCGTTTCTGCGCCTGCATGACCGCTTCCAGATACCCCTTGGTATACTCATCCAGATTTTCCAGATGCCTGTACAGATTGTTTCTTTTTTCATTGTACATGGCGCCTACAAAGGTCACATCCGCACCAAATTGTTTCTTTATCTCTTCCGAAGGAGATTTTGTATCATAATACTCAACCGCTGCCGCCATCGGCAGATAGTATACTGTATTGACTCCCCGCCCTTTTAAGTCCAGATAGGTTCCTTTATCAAAGATAAATACATAATTTGTATCAAACGTAATAGTCTGTGAATACATCTGTATGAATGGACTGTCATATATCCATGATACATAACGCACCCTGCATGCCTGGCACGCAATTGCCACAACAGGGTAATAGTTAAATGAAAATACAAACTCATATTTTTTTGACATAATAATAGATACCAGCTGCGCTGCCAGATTTTCGCTCATTCTGGTATCCTCATCGCCTTCATTAAAAGGCTGCATATCCACTGTGAATCCCGCCTTTTCAAAAGCCTGCTTCATATGGGCATTTCCAAAGCTCTTCCATTCTAAAAAAAGTATTGTCTGCATACTTATTTTCCTTTATAACACAAAGGAACTGACAAAGTCAGTTCCCTTGAAAATTGTTCTGTTAAGAAATGATTACTGTAATAAGGATAATACACCCTGGTTTGCCTGATTGGACTGTGCAAGCATTGCCTGTCCTGCCTGTGCAA
>JAAYNV010000029.1 GCA_012520645.1 Clostridiales bacterium
ATAGCTCAATGGTAGAGCACACGGCTGTTAACCGTGGGGTTGTAGGTTCGAGCCCTACTCGGGGAGCTGGGATATGAAGTTTTATGAAGTCGTGAAAGAGCATGCCTGAATAAAACGGGATCCTATGGCGGAGGACATCAGAGATGTTCGATCCGATGTGACAAAAAGGGATAAGGCTCCATGGTCAAGCGGTTAAGACATCGCCCTTTCACGGCGGTAACACGGGTTCGATTCCCGTTGGAGTCATTTTTGGATTAAAAAGAGCATATAATATAATATGGCGCAGTAGCCAAGTGGTAAGGCAATGGTCTGCAACACCAGTATTCACCGGTTCAAATCCGGTCTGCGCCTTTTATGAAACCCCTGAAATTTTTGATTTCAGGGGTTTTTATTACGTTTTATAACTTATCGGCAGAATAAAGATAGAAACAAAGATAGTGATATATTCGCGTTTTCCGGGAATATCACCGAAAATATAGTAAAGAACAGCTATAATGGAGGCGTCTAATACAAAAAAATCAACGATACGTTGGATGATAATCTGCTTAATGGTCATGTCTTCCTTAAAGTAGGTGATCAGACAGGGGAGCATGCAAACAAAACGCAGAAGAAGCGGAAGAAAGAAATAATGATAAGAAATTCTTTCTGTCGAGTATACTCCAATCTGTTTACTTTTTCCAGGCACAAAGTTCTTCAATTTGTAATTATTTTCGTATAAATGGTCGAAAAAGAGCGATAAGATGCAAGTAGCGAGTTAAAAATTATTTGCGTAAAGATTATGTTGACATAATTCAACAAATATCATATTATACTAATGTAATATATAACAAGTGGAGGAAAAAGATGTCATTGCAATATGGTCTGCTTGGTCTGTTGAACTACAGTGATATGACAGGTTATGAATTGGATAAGACCTTTCAGGATTCTTTATCACACTTCTGGCGAGGGCAAAGAAGCCAGATTTATCGTGAACTGAATAAGATGGAGGAAATGGGGTGGTTATCTTCCCGCATCCATTTTCAGGAGGATAAACCGAATCAACGGATTTATTCTATCACGGAAAAGGGGAAGGAAGCATTAGCAGCGTGGCTTGATCCGGAAGCGGAACTTGAATTTTCACCGATGAGAAACGAGATGCTGATGCATGTTTTCTTTTCCGGACAAAACAAAATTGAAGATAATATCAGGTGGCTTAAAAGGGTAGAGCAGAGATATCTGGAGCAATATAAAAGTCTGCAGGATATGGAAAAGGTCATTCACTCCTATTCCTGTGAGGTCAATACGGATATGGATAGTATGTACTGGATGCTGACAGGAAAATACGGGCTGGCATATAACCAGATGCATTTGGAATGGGTACGAAACAGCATTGCAGAGCTGGAGCAGTATCTCGAACAGGAAAAGGAATGATAGAAATGGCAGGAAAAGAGGGGGAAGACTTATATGAAACAAAAAGTGGTGATACATGATCTGGAAGCAGAAGCGTGGGGACAGCTTCATTTAGAGACGGAAGATTGTATCGTCGTTGCGGCAAGGGAAAAAGCGG
>JAAYNV010000030.1 GCA_012520645.1 Clostridiales bacterium
AGAGGCCTGTTCACATGCCGGATAAAGATAACCGTTTTTTTCTTTGATACAAAGTCCGATTCCTTCAAAAAAGTCTATTGTATCCTGAGGGGTAAATCGTGAAAGAAGCTGCCATGCTTTTTCCTTTTCTTTGCTGTAATAGCACGAATCCGAAAAAGACAGGTTGGAAAGATTGCACTTTCCATTTCCTGTCACTAAAATTTTTTTTCCAATCCTGTCATTTTTTTCTATAATAGCGACCTGCGCACCTGCTCTGGCTGCCGTAACAGCTGCCATCATACCGGCGGCTCCACCGCCAATAATACCTATTTTCATAGCCCTCTCCTGCTTTTAAAGCATTCCAAGAGCAAGTATATCATTAACTGGAATAAGACTCAAGAAAATTATATAATTCTGCCTCGGAGTCAATGTATTTTCGCAGGATGATCTCTTCCCGTACTGCATCCGGAAGCTCATCCAGTCGGATATTGGTATATAGATACACTTCTTCCGTTTCAGCACGATATACGGTAATATAATTGTTTTCTGCGACTAATATAAAAGATTCTGTTTCATCCGGGAGATAATAGCTTTTCTCAATCGTCACCTTTCCTTCGGAAAAAGACAGTAGTTTTAAGTCTGTAAAACCTTTGTTCAATTCGGATAGGGGCGGAGCAATACAATACTCCTCCAGAGCCGCCTCTAACTGTTCTCTGGTCATTCCGATATATTTTCCAGGTATATCAGTAACCTCTTTCTCAGTCGTTGCCTGCCTTATGTCATAGGAATGTATCTCAAATCTGGTATCCGCAGTGGTTCGTATTTCATTGTTTGCCGCTTCCTTTGCAGCATAATCCTCAGTTTTTATTTTGTATTGAATACTGTCATGAAGTCCGGCAATATCTTCTGGTTCTGCTGTCCGGCTCTGTCGTCCATCCTCCTTTCGAAAACTGTTTGGATAGAACCATTTCATAAACATGGAATTTGCACAGAAACCGCCCGCAAACATGACTATATTCAATGCAATCAATAAGCTGATCCTACATACTTTTTTCATGCTGCCTCTCCTTTTGTATGTAGTATCAGCCTATTCTTTCTTTTTTATACTAAATATTTTTAGGATATATCCTTCCTAAACGGTATTATAAAAGCTTTGCTGCTTTTGCTGCTTTACGGATCAGTTCTCCAAAAGGTATTCTGGACAGCTCTTTTTCCGAAATACCATGGAGCGCTAAAACTGCCACAAGGTATAATACAGCACCCAGAAGCATAACCGGAAGCACTGCCAGATTCCCCATCAGACGTGAAAAGCCGATGAACAACAGATACTCTGCAACACCCATTCCTGCCGAAGCAATCAAAGGAACCACAAAGGTACGCACCCATTCCTGTCTATAGCGTAAAATGCGACCTGCAGACCACAAATTCAACAGAAACAGTATAAATGTACCAAGCATTTCCGCATAGACTGCGGCATGGACACCAAGACCAAGATATTGAAGAGAGACATAAAAGAATCCCATCTGTATGACAAATGCGACCAGAACATTACGCATGACAAACTGACTCCGTTCGATTCCCTGCAGGATTCCGTTTGTTAATATTGCCGCAGCTAACAAAAGCGGCATCAAAGAGCCGGTCCTTAAAAGAGAAATCGCAGTTTCTGTTTCTCCGTTGTACAAAAGCTCTGTCACCGGTTTTGCCAATACACCAAGAAACATACACCATGGCAGTGTAAGAAATGCAATCAGATGGAGAATCGTCTGCATTCTGTCTTTTGCCTGTTTATAATCGGATTTTCCAATCGCGGAAACAATGCCTGAAATCATCGGAAGACCAACGGCAATCGCTTCAACTACCGGAATCCGCGTCAGAACACGATATTTTCCGAAATAAACACCCCAAGTTACTGCCCGCATTTCCTCCATACCGTTTTCAATCATATAACGATTGAACAATGCCTGTTCAAAAATATGGGAAAGATAATACAGCAAACCCGGAACAATAAGAGGTACTGCTGTCCAGACTAAAATTTTGATCAGCTGTCCATAGGATTCCGGATTCTTTGTCGGATCCTTCTGCTCCTGTTTTTTATAAACTCTACGATAAATTCGATATACAAAAAACAAAAACAAAACTCCTGCAATCATACCGGCTGAAATGCCGGCAGCTGCTCCCATACTGCCGTAAGCTGCCCGAAAATGTTTATTTTTTAACAGTTGTCCAACAGACTGCCCATATTCTGACAAAAGATTGGCAAACAGCAGAACCGTTATAAGAAGCACAAGCTCCTCCAGCAATCTGGATACCGCAGTCGGAACTCTGGTTCCCATTCCCTGAAAAAATCCTCGCAATGTACCCGCGGCAGTTACCAGCAAAAGCACCGGCGCAAATGCACGTAAAGCATACATGCAAAGGGGTTCTTTCATAAAATCTTCTGCCAGGATCTGTGCAGCCAGAACCAAAAACGCACCACCCACAATGCTCAACATTCCCAAAAAAAAGAAGGCTGCCTTTAAAACTCTTCCGGCATTGATATACTGTTCTTTGGAAATTCTTGCTTCGATCATTCCTGCTACTGCCTCCGGCAGACAATAAGAGGTGAGCAGAAGAAAGACCATGCAAATTTCAAAAGCTGCTGCGTAATAGGCATTTCCGTCATCTCCAATCATACCGGTAAGCGGAATCTGTCTGATCAGACCAAGCAGACCTGCCAGCATAAATAGGGTGCTCTGTATGATATTGCTTTTCTTTCGCTTTGTTCTTTTGTTCATATTCTCTGTCTTTCGTTATTGTTATTGTTATTGTACATCTCTTGTCAGCCCGGTCATGTCTAAGACCGTTCTCTGTTTTTCCTCCATGACGACCGCCTCATCGGGCACCATATGATCATAACCGCACAAATGAAGCATACTATGCGCTACCAGAAAAGCGTACTCTCTCTTGATACTGTGTCCATACTCTTCTGCCTGCGAAATGACACGATCCACAGACAGGATAATATCACCAAGTATCAGTTCCCCGCTCTCCGGATCAAAACAGTCTGCCTCTGATCCTGCCGCTTTTTCAAAGTCCGAAATCTCTTCATATTCCAGATTTGGAAATGACAATACATCGGTGGGAGCGTCAATCTGTCTGTAGTTTCGGTTGTATTCCTGAATTCCATCATTGTCCGTTAAAAGCAGATTAACCTGCACCTCGTATGGACACTTTTCCATGGAAAGAACACACTCTCCAACCTGTTTTGCAATTTCATAAGCAGAAAACTCAAAAGAATTTTCCGTTTCGTTCTCAACGTAAAAAGTCATAATACAGTTTTTCCTCCAGAAACAGCTTTCTCATATGCTGAAATTGTGAAAATGTAATGCTGCATTCATCAAATTGCCCTGTCTTAACCTTTCTGTCAAAAATGGAATTAATGACCTGTTCGTAGCTGATCACTGCATCCGGATTATTTAAAAATAAATAGCGGATTGAGGAAACAACTGCGTCTGCCATATGTACGACCGCTGCTTCCGGAGTCTTGAATTTATGTCCTTTTCGATTACATTCATCCAGAAGTTTTAATACTGCAGGCGGGAAATGATATTCGTCTGCCAAAGTTTCAAACAATTCTTCCCGTTGCTCCATACTGCAGTCTGCCAACTTGTGATAGTACCCTCCTGCTTTGCACTCTGCAGAGGAAAGCCCCAGTCTTACGGCAATGCGTTCACACAAATAGCCGGTATGTATCGCCTGAAAATAGGCTTCCTTGTCATTCTGTTTCATCTCTGCCATGAGTTTAAATTCCTGATCGTTGATTTCCATATAGATCATACGATAGCGGTTAACGACCGAATAACTAAAATATTTCAGCACAATGACCAATAGTATCGCATTTAAGAAAAGACCGATTGTCGGCAGCACGAACATCCCAAAATTAAGTCTCTCATTCAGATAAAGCACGATACAGGCTGTCTGTGCTGCAAAAAGTACAACAAAGGAACAGAATGCCGGCAGAAAAATATGCAGATTACTGTCCACTCTTCTGAAAAACAAAATTGCTGCAATGCCGGTTAAAAAGTACAAAATAAAAACCTCCGGCTGCGCACCTGACAGACTGGTGGATATCATAAGCAAGACAGCCGTTGATACCACTCCGAGTATTTCATTGCCAAACAATGCGATTGCAATGGATATGACCATGTAAGGCCATCCGGCTACCGGCAAAAAAGCAAACAGAAACGCCAATACCAGTGCTGCTGTATAAAAGAAAAAGAATCGCCACAAATGGTCTTCATTATCATATAAAAAACGATGTTCCAGCCGGCTTTGTACTAATACAAATACGATACAGCCGGCACCTATTGCCGCTAACACTGTATTACGGATAATATCCGCAGGTGTTCTTTTCATTCCTAGTGCCACTAGCCATACACAGGCAATCGTCAGTAAAAAGATGAGAAACGGAACCGCTGTCCTTCCTCTGACCTGATAAGCGGATTGTTCCTTATGATTCATTTCTTGATCCTCTGTATCCGTTTCGGCCTTGTGCCTGTTTACGGTTCTTATTTTTCGTTTCGTAGTTTTCGTAGGCCTTGACAATTTTCTGCACCAGCGGATGACACACTACATCCTTGCTTGTCATCGTGCAAAACGCAATATCCTCAATTTTGGAAAGTACACGTTCTGCCACATCAAGACCGGAAACTGCATCTGGCGCCAGATCCTTCTGGGAAGCATCTCCTGTGACAATTACCTTGGAGCCAAATCCTATTTGTGTCAGGAACATTTTCATCTGTGCCGGTGTTGTATTCTGCGCCTCATCCAGAATAATAAAGGCATTATCCAACGTACGTCCCCGCATATAAGCAAGCGGTGCGACCTCAATCAGTCCCTTCTCCATATTCTTAAGAAAACTCTCTGCTCCCATGATCTGATAAAGCGCATCGTATAACGGACGAAGATAAGGATCGACTTTACTCTGCAGATCACCTGGCAGAAATCCAAGCTTCTCCCCCGCCTCAATTGCCGGGCGGGTCAGGATAATACGGCTGACCTCGTTGTTTTTAAAGGCGGTGATTGCCATTGCCATCGCAAGATAAGTCTTTCCGGTTCCTGCCGGTCCCAATCCGAAAACAATCATATTCTTCCGTATGGCATCTACATACTGTTTCTGTCCGAGTGTCTTCGGCTTAATTGGTTTACCGCTTATCGTATGACAAATGGTATCTCCGTCTATTTCCAACAGAACTTTTTCTTTGTTTTCACGACTCATCTCCAGCGCATAGTCCACATTCTGTTCTTCAATCACGTTGCCTCTGCGGATGAGTTTGACAAAATTTTCCAGAATGGCAGCCGCCTTTTGCACCTTCTCTCTGTCTCCGCTGATTCGAACGCCTCCGTCCCGGTCAATAATCGTCACGGAAAGATCCTGCTCCACTTTTCGTATATAAGCATCATTCCGTCCGAAAATTTCCTGCAGACAATCCGCAGGAACCTCTACCATCATTGTGAATTCTTCCATATAAGTTCTTCCGGTTCTTCGCTTTCACTCGGAACATGTTCCACCGCCTGCGAAAGAACCGTAAAATTTCCTTTCAAAAAATAATTCTTTTTATCTTTTACTATTTTAACATCTTTTTGAATAATTTGTACCCCTTTTTCATCCAAAGAAAGAACTAATTGTGAAAGCTTTTTATTCAAAAGAACTCCGGCTTCTTCGGGATTATATTTCAACTCGGTCGGAAGATATTCACGATATGTCACATTTCCCATAAAAAGTGGCAGATACAGATTTCCAAACAAATGCAGCTGTTCCTCTTCCATGATACTGTCACAATAACGAAAAGGTGTTCCGACCGGAATATAATATTCCTTTTCCAACGTTCTGACAAAATGTCTCTTTTTTGTCCGTCCTGTATATTCCTTTGCAAGATAAGTTCGTGGGAGCATTTCCTGCACAGGATAAACATACTGAATATAAATATCAGCATCTGCATCACAGTATCTTACTTCACGGACTGTCCCGTCTTCATTATAGATAGGAACCTGCCCCTGAACAATAATTTCGCCTTTTTTTACTTCATCTCCAGGCTTTTTCAGCGGGACGCCGCT
The DNA here is from genome assembly GCA_012520645.1 of Clostridiales bacterium. Classification (GTDB taxonomy): domain Bacteria; phylum Bacillota; class Clostridia; order Lachnospirales; family Lachnospiraceae; genus JAAYNV01. The sequence continues at coordinate 6,076 of JAAYNV010000030.1, forward strand.
TCGTGTGATCATCTTGATAATAATTCCATCTGCCTGAGCACATAAATCTGTTCCGCTATTTTCGGCTGTCTCAGTACTTTTCGTCTCTCCAGGATGTTCATTTTCTTTGACATAAATCACCAGTCTCGTCCCATCAAGCTGCACCGAGGTCCAGGTAATAATATCAAACTGTTCCCTTATTTTTTCTTCCAATGTATGACTGACAAGCTCGCTTCGTTTCATTCCAGCGTGAATACCGTTCTGCTTCAGAAAATCCAAAAACATATCGTCTGTCACTGCAAGATTGCCTTCAATTTCGATTGCCCATAGAAAGCGGGACATCAAAAAGAGAAACAAAAGACATCCGATCAGTCCGATACCGAAGATTTTTCGTCTTCGCACCTTTGGCAGAAAAAAGGAAGCCCAACCCTTTTTTCAACTGCCGCTCTCGTCCGCGTTTTTTTCAGACAGTTCTTTAGCTGGAAAAAACCCTTGATACTGACACACATCGTATAATAATCACCATGGTTTCTAATATTCCATAGCAGTATATTATGATTGCCGCATAAATTCATAAATCGTTCCGGCGAATACCCCCATACCCGGATCTGTACATAACCTCTCAGAAATTTTATTACCTTGACCACTGATTGCTCCTCCTGTCAGATATAGCGGACACATTCGATACATCCGCTAATTTTCATATCTTCATTTGTGTAGTAGTCAATGGAAAGACGTTTTCCTGAAAAACAGATCTGGCAGTTTTTTCCCTGCAATAAAATTAATTCATTCGAATATTCTATGATTCCCTTGTAATTTTCCACCTATGCTTCATAACTTCCGGTCAATGTGACGATGGATGCCCCCATCATAATATCCTTGGGAAGTTTCAGGGAATCGACAATCATTTCTTTCCGGTTTCTTTTTGGTGTTCTGTTTCTGTCTTTTCTCATACTGCATTATATGCAGGAATCCGCTTTATTAAGACTGCGGAAGAATAACCCCTTTGATAAAGGGTGGGATTTCCCCCATCTCTTTTGTGATTGTATATGCCTTTAAGAAACGCTTCTTTGCAATTTCCAGTTTTTCTCTGTCATTGGCATATATCACTGCCAGACACTCTCCCTTTTTTACAAAATCCCCTTTTTTCTTTCGTAGTAAAAGTCCTACAGAAAGATCGATTTCACTATCCTTTGTTTCCCTGCCGCCGCCTAGAATCAGGGAACAGATACCGATTTCATCACACTGAATATGGCTGACATATCCCTCCTGTTCGGATAAAATTTCTTCTGCTATGGCAGCTCTGGGCAGTTTTTCCGGATGAAATACCACCGTCTTATCGCCCCCCTGGGCTTCTACAAACTCTGCAAACTTTGCAAGAGCATCTCCGCGCTCAACAGCCTGTATCAGCTGCTCTCTGGCCTCTTCACAGGTGTTTGCCGCCCCGGCCGCCAACAGCATATAGCTTCCAAGCGTCAGGCACAGCTCTGTAAAATCCTTCGGACCATGTCCCTGCAGCGTATCAATCGCTTCCTTTACTTCAAGTGCATTACCAACCGCAGCACCAAGCGGCTGATCCATATCAGAGATTACTGCGTAAGTTTTTCTGCCGGCATTATTACCAAGCTTTGTCATCTCCTGTGCCAGTGCAAAGGCATCGGCTTCCTTCTTCATAAAGGCTCCGCTTCCGGTCTTGACATCCAGTACAATTGCATCTGCACCGGACGCTAACTTTTTACTCATAATGGAACTGGCAATTAAGGACATATTGTCCACTGTTGCTGTGACATCCCTAAGAGCATAGAGTTTTTTGTCCGCCGGAGCCAGATCAGCAGTCTGTCCCATAATCGCCATACCGATCCGATTGACATTATCTAAAAAAGTCTGTTCATCAATTTCTGTGGAAAAGCCCGGAAAACTTTCCAGCTTATCTATTGTGCCGCCTGTATGTCCAAGCCCGCGCCCGCTCATTTTAGCCACCTTGACTCCACAGGCCGCGACCATGGGAGTCAATGCCAGTGAGGTCTTATCTCCTACCCCGCCGGTACTGTGTTTATCCACCTTTACACCGGAAATTCCCGACAGATCAAGCATATCCCCACTGTGCGCCATTGCCATAGTAAGATACAGCGTTTCCTCCTCATTCATACCTTGAAAATATACTGCCATCATCATGGCAGACATCTGATAATCCGGTATTTCTCCCCGTGTAAAACCATTCACCATAAACTCAATTTCTTCTTTGGAAAGAGTATCTCCATTTCTTTTTTTCATAATCAGATCATACATCCTCATAGCAATTTCCTCCTTTCCTCATTCTTGAAAATTACAGGAAAAGGCACGGCAGAACAGTTCTGCCATGCCTTATGATCAGTTATCATGGTACAATTACTTATGATAGGGTTCATGATGAATAATGCGATATCCCCGGTAAATCTGTTCTGCCAGAATAACCCTCATCAATTGGTGAGGAAATGTCATATCCGAAAAGGAAAGTCTGAAATCTGCCTGAGCTAAGATGGCATCTGACAGACCAAGCGAACCCCCAATGATAAAAGTAATATGACTCTCGCCCATTATTCCAAGCTGCTCCAATTTTGCCGCAAACTGCTCGGAAGTAAGCTTTTTCCCTGCGATTTCCAGCGTAACTACATAGGAATCCTCTTTTAATGCCCGAAAAAGCCTTTCTCCTTCCTTCTCGCGAATCTGCTTTTCCACTGTCTCAGAAGCCCCATCCGGTGTCTTTTCATCTGCCACTTCCAGAATTTCAAGCTTTATATATCTGGAAAGACGTTTTTCATATTCTGCTATGGCATCCTTCCAATACTTTTCCTTTAGCTTCCCAACGCAGAGAATCGTAATCTTCATGATCTTTTAGACTCTAACCTTCTTCATTTCCAGCAAATACTTCCTGATAATAATCATCCACAAGCTGCTCCACATAGGCTTCATCCAGATTCATAAATTGTGCCGTAATACGCTCCTGCATCCGATCCGTCCGTTTAAAGTATTTTGCTTCCTCATCCATATTCTGCTCCGCTTCATCCGCAAACAGTCCTTGCTCAATCTTCTCTGCGGTCAGATTCTCCCGGCACCAGTTGAGAATTTCCCTGGTCAGTTCATCCTCTTTGGTTGCCTTTATAGATAACAGCTTGGACGAACGCATCGAGAGTACTCCCATAACGAGAAACAAAAGGAACATGGCTCCCATAACGCCATTGATCAGATAGCGGTTAAATGCGGCAAGTCTGATCGGCAACAGACCCAGATTCAGAAGGACCAGCCCGATAAATCCAAGTATGCCAACCACAAGCAGAACATATGCCGAAGACCGGAATTCTTCTGCCTTTTCGGAAGATTTCTGGTAAACACCGGCGTTAGCACTATAAGACAACCGCTGCGGTATGGCTCCTTCGATATTGCCACCTTCCTCCTTCGAAATGGATTCTTTCTCCGGTTGGTCGAAGGATTCCTGTTGGCAGACCTCTTTTCTGCGAAACGTCTCCTGATAAAAGATGCCTACCGCACGGACTGCCTTTTCCTGTTCTTCGCTGCCCACAAACAATTCATACAGCTCCGGTTCCTTTGCAGTCTCCATGCTGACACTCTGAAAGTCATTTGCCTGTAAAAACTCATAGATAGGGCGTACTTCCTCATATTTTCCGAAGGTCAGTGCAGACCGTGAAAGCTCATCCAATGTTTCTACCAGTTCACAGCCGCAGTCTGCACATATTCTGATTCCTTCTATATATTCATTCTTACATTTCGGACACCATGGCATGTTTCATTCCTCCCCTTTTCATGCCTGCTATGACTCATAATCCAGACATACACGGTCACAGGTCACTGTTTTGATATAGGCTCCTGCCTGTACATGTGCCGGATGTACCTGATACGCATTCAGTGCCTCCACACTCTCAAATACAGAAACAAGACCAAGATCCTTATTGCTTGAGTCTAACTCATTGATAACAACCTCTAAAGAAACCACACCGGTCACCTGTGCCTTTACAGCTTCCAGATTTTTACGGATGGTATTCCCTGCCTCTTCCCGTTCTTCCTTCGACAGCTCTGGTTTGAAGTTCCATAAAACAATGTGATTTACCATGGTTTTGCGTCCTCCTATTTACTGCTCAGATATTCATGAATGCCCTTTGCCCCTGCTTTTCCGGCACCCATGGCCAAAATTACGGTAGCCGCACCAGTTACGGCATCTCCGCCTGCATATACGCCTTCCTTTGTCGTTTTACCATGCTCTTCATCTGCTACAATACATTTCCATTTATTGACTTCCAGTCCTTCTGTAGTAGAAGAAATCAACGGATTCGGAGATGTACCAAGAGACATGATTACAGTATCTACTTCAATTACGAATTCCGAGCCTTCCACTACAACCGGTCTTCTTCTACCCGAAGCATCCGGCTCTCCTAACTCCATGCGTACACACTTAATACCGCATACCCAGCCATTTTCATCGGCAAGAATCTCTACCGGATTGGTCAGAAGGTCAAAGATAATGCCTTCTTCCTTTGCATGATGTACTTCTTCCACTCTGGCAGGAAGTTCTTCTTCGCTTCTGCGATATACAATATGTGTTTCTGCGCCCAGACGGAGGGCTGTTCTGGCAGCATCCATGGCAACATTACCACCGCCGACTACAGCTACCTTTTTGCCGTGCATGATCGGCGTATTGGAATTCTCATCAAATGCCTTCATCAGATTACTTCTGGTTAAATACTCATTGGCGGAAAATACACCGTTTGCCTGTTCACCCGGAATGCCCATGAACTTCGGAAGCCCTGCACCGGAACCGATAAATACGGCATCAAATCCTTCTTCTTCCATGAGTTCATCAATAGTAACCGCCTTGCCGACTACAACATTTGTTTCGATTTTAACACCAAGAGACTTCACGTTTTCAATCTCTTTCTTTACCACATCTTCTTTGGGAAGACGGAACTCCGGAATACCATATACAAGTACACCACCTGCCTCATGCAGTGCTTCAAAGATGGTCACATCATAACCAAGTTTTGCAAGATCCCCAGCACAGGTAAGTCCGGCAGGTCCGGAACCGATCACCGCTACCTTCTTGCCGTTTTTCTCCTTTGCACCTTCCGGTTTGATGCCGTTTTCTCTTGCCCAGTCAGCCACGAAACGCTCCAGTTTTCCAATGGAGATGGCTTCACCCTTAATGCCGCGGATACATTTGCCTTCACACTGGCTCTCCTGAGGACATACCCGGCCACAGATTGCCGGCAATGCAGAAGATTCACTGATAATCTTATACGCTTCTTCCAAATTTCCGAGTTTTACCTGCTCTACAAAGCCCGGAATATTAATAGATACCGGACATCCCTTTACACACTGCGCATTTTTGCAGTTAATACATCTTTCTGCTTCACACATAGCCTCTTCTTTGTTATAACCAAGGCAGACTTCTTTAAAATTTGCTGCTCTTTCTTTCGCATCCTGTTCCCGGACAGGTACTTTTTTTAATACGTCCATTGTTAACCTCCAAATTTTATCTTAATTGCAGCGTCCACATCCGCCATGGTGTGTGGTTCCCTCTTTTTCTTTGAGGAATGCTCTGCCTTCCGGTGTTTTGTAAATCTGCTGACGCTTCATTGCCTCATCAAAATTTACAAGATGACCGTCAAATTCCGGTCCATCCACACATGCAAATTTCACTTCATCCCCTACGGTAACACGACATGCACCGCACATTCCTGTACCGTCTACCATAATTGGATTTAAGGATACGATAGTAGGTATATTCAGTTCCTTGGTTAATTTGCATACAAATTTCATCATGATCATGGGACCGATTGCAATGCAGACATCGTACTTTTTCCCCTCATTAACCAGATCCTGAATCGTTGTAGTAACCATTCCGCTCCTGCCATAGGAACCATCATCTGTTGTTATGTAAAGATTTCCGGCTACTGCTTCCATCTCCTTTTCCAGAATTAACAGATCCTTTGTCTTGGCACCTACGATTACATCCGCGGCAACACCCTGTTCATGCAGCCATTTTACCTGCGGATACACCGGTGCTGTTCCCACACCTCCGGCTACAAAAAGAATATTTTTCTTTTTCAGACTTTCGGCATCCTCGGAAGTCAGCTCAGACGGACAGCCGAGCGGTCCGACAAAATCATGAAACGCATCGCCCTCTTTTAAAGTGGACATGAACTGCGTTCCACCGCCTACAATCTGAAATACAATTGTAACGGTCCCTTCTTTTCTGTCATAATCGCAGATGGTCAACGGGATACGCTCTCCATCCTCATCCGTGCGGACAATGACAAACTGTCCCGGTTTACACGATTTTGCAACTCTGGGTGCTTCCACAACCATAAGATAAATGTTAGTCGTAAGTTCTTCTGCTTTTCGAATCTTGTACATTTGAGACTCCTTCTTTATACTCATACTAATTATTAAGACTTTACTGTACTAAAGCCATCCTGCTTATAATAATAGAAAAATAACAAAAAGGCAACTATTAATAAGGATTTGCAAGATAATTTCCTTTGTCATCCGTTGTCACCTTATAAATGGTTCCACTTTCCGCTTCCACACCGTACAGACTTCCGGTGCGAGTAAGCGTGCCGATCGTATCCTGATAATACTCTGCGACCAGAAAAAAATTATTTCTTCCAATCTGAATCAATGTACTCGCAATGTAAACATTTTTTCCGCTTTTATTCGGGACACTGCCGTCAAATTCCAGAATCACTCCCCGCTCTTTCAATTCCTGCATCAAAAGATTTACCGCTGTCACAACATCAATTGACGTATGGACACGCAACAGATAATTGCGGGTTGTCACATCACTTGCCACACCTTCTTCACTATAGGCCACAAATTTAAAGCAGCTGTTGCCAAGCGGCATGGCAATCGGCACAGAATATGGGATGGAATCTAATGTCGGTTCACTTCCATCCATCGTATAATAAACGGTACTAGCTTCCGGCACTTCAACTGAAATCATCGTGGGACAGTCATAGGAACCACTCATACATTCCACAATGGGTGCTAACGGAATCGCAACCTCTATATTATAATGCTTCGTCACTACGTTACTGGCAATTCCATATTCATTGATAAACACTGCAGAAATAACATATTCTCCGCTCTCCAGCATAATCGGTGTGGTATAACGTTCCGAACCTTTTGTTGGTGTGGAGCCATCCATTGTATAATAGATATCACCACTTGTATGGCTGTTCAGCTTGAGTGCAACAACCTCGGTATAACTTCCCTCTGCATTAGAAAATTCCGGTTCTAATGCAAGAAAACGTCGAAACTTCTCCTGCATCTGGTTCGAATCACTGTTTAAAAGCAGCCTGTTGATTGCCGCATAGTCCTGTTCCGCTTCATACAGTCTGATCAGACGTTCATATGCTTCCTCGTTGTCTCCGTCCTTTGCAATAATATCCCGCAGTGTCTGTCTGGCATCTGCAAATTTTTCTTCTCTGATATAATATTCTGCCAGAAGGAGCCGTGCTTCCAGGTCATCTTCATTTAACAGAATCGCACGCTCCAGATATACGATCGCCTGTTCTAAATCCTGTTCTTTTGCTGCAGCCATTGCACTTTTCATCTGATAATCAAAAGAATTGCTTCGATAAAAACCGACACCTATATACATCAGAATCAAAAGAATTATCACAGTCAGAGCAAATATAGCCATAAGGATTCGTTTCCTGATACGTCTTCCCCGCTCCATATAACCTTCCGTTTTTTTCTGACCCGCTGAAATATCCTCAATCAGACCGGAAAGTGTTTCATGTATGCTGTTTTCAATTTCAATATCCATATCTGGTACAATCTGGATTTCCTGTCCGCAATGTTCGCAGTATAAATGTCCTTCTGCCATTTCATGTCCACATTTGGAACATTTCATATCGCTACCTCTTTTCGGATCCTTCATTCCTGTTACATTATGATAGACTCAGGGATTCCACACAGTTATTCATTAACATCGCGATCGTCATAGGACCGACACCGCCCGGTACGGGAGTGATCGCACTGCATACCGGCTCTACATCCTCAAAATCCACATCGCCACAGAGTTTATTCCCCTCCAGACGATGAATGCCGACATCAATGACAACAGCTCCCTCTTTGACATATTCTCTTGTAATCATCTTGGGCTTTCCGATCGCCACCACAAGAATATCCGCTCTTTTGCAGACTTCCTTTAAATCTTTTGTACGGGAATGTGTAACGGTTACGGTACCGTTTTCCCGAAGCAGCAGAATTGCCATAGGTTTACCGACAATATTACTTCTTCCGATTACAACGCATTCCTTTCCTTCGATTGAAATGCCGGAACGTTTTAAAAGCTGGATAATCCCCGCTGGTGTGCAGGATAAAAATCCCGGCTGACCAATACAAAGCGCTCCAACACTCTGCGGATGGAAACCGTCCACATCCTTTTTCGGGTCAATGGCGCGTATTACCGTATCCTCATCAATCTGTTTCGGAAGCGGGAGCTGTACCAGAATACCGTTGCAGTCCTCTCTCTCATTTAACTGTCCAATCAGTGCAAGCAATTCCTCCTGCGTGGTTTCCTCCGGCAGTTCATACGAAATCGATTCTATTCCGATATATTCACAAGCTCTTTTCTTATTGCGCACATAAACGGAAGATGCCGGATCGTTTCCGACCTGAATGACTGCTAAAGCAATACTTTTTCCCTCTGCCTTCAATGCTGCTACCTTTTCCTTGCATTCCTCTTTAATCTGTGCCGAAATTGCTTTTCCATCAATAATCTGTGCCATGAAGCTACCTCCTAAAACAATTCATTTAATCACCCTGCTCAAACAATAATATTAAAACAGTCCGGTGATGACACCCTCTTCGTTTACATCAATTGCAAATGCAGCCGGTTTTTTCGGAAGACCGGGCATTGTCACAACAGCACCGGTCAATACAACCACAAAACCTGCACCAGCAGACACATAAACCTCACGGATATTGAGCGTAAACTGTTCCGGACGTCCCAAAAGTGCCGGGTCATCCGACAGAGAATACTGGGTTTTTGCCATGCAAACCGGTAAATTTCCAAATCCAAGTTCCGTCAGTTTATCCAGCTGCTTTGCAGCCACAGGAGTATATGCAACGTCACCTGCTCCATATATTTCTTTTGCAACGGTTTCAATCTTCTCTTTTAAAGATAATTCATCCGGATAAAGTACATGGAAATCACTTTTTTTATTTTCCAGAGTATGAAGTACCTTTTGGGCCAGTGCAATTCCACCTTCACCGCCCTTTTCCCATACTTCGGAAATGGCAAATTCACAGCCACGTTCTTCACAGAATTCTTTGACAAAGGATACTTCTGCCTTAGTATCCGTAACGAAAGCATTTAAGGTTACGACAACAGGCACTCCATATTTCTGAAGATTCTCAATATGCTTTTCTAAATTGACAATGCCCTTTTTTAAGGCATCCAGATTCTCATGGTTAAGATCTGCCTTTGCCACTCCGCCATTGTATTTGAGAGCACGCACCGTTGCTACAAGTACCACTGCATCCGGCTTTAAGTCTGCCATACGACACTTGATATCAAAGAATTTCTCCGCACCTAAGTCTGCACCAAAGCCTGCCTCCGTAATGACATAATCTGCCATTTTCAGTGCCGTCTTTGTAGCGCGCACGGAATTACAGCCGTGTGCGATATTGGCAAACGGTCCACCATGTACCAGTGCAGGAGTATGTTCCAGCGTCTGAATCAGATTCGGCTTTAACGCATCCTTTAAGAGTGCTGCCATTGCTCCGACTGCCTGAAGATCCTTGGCTGTAACAGGCTTTCCCTCAAAGTTATATGCCACGACCATTCTTCCAAGCCGTTCCTTTAAATCTTCCAGATCAGCGGCCAGACAAAGCACTGCCATAATCTCAGAAGCTACGGTGATCACAAAGTGATCCTCCCTGACCGTGCCGTCCATTTTGTTTCCAAGTCCAACCACAATATTTCGAAGGACACGATCATTCATATCCAGACATCTCTTCCACACAACCTGTCTGGTATCAATACCCAGTTCATTTCCCTGCTGAATATGATTGTCAAGCAGAGCTGCCAATAAGTTATTGGCCGATGTAATTGCATGAAAATCACCGGTAAAATGCAGATTCAGATCTTCCATCGGAACAACCTGTGCATATCCGCCGCCGGCAGCTCCACCCTTGATTCCGAAACACGGTCCAAGAGACGGCTCTCTAAGCGCGATCACTGCTTTTTTTCCCAGTTTTCCAAAGGCCTGTCCCAGTCCCACACTGGTTGTCGTCTTACCTTCTCCTGCCGGAGTCGGATTGATGGCTGTGACAAGAATTAATTTCCCATCCGGCTGATTCTGTACCTTTTCCATGTATTCATCGGATATTTTTGCCTTATATCTTCCATAAAGCTCCAGTTCATCCGCTGTAATATCAAGGCTTTCAGCGATTTTGGCAATGGGTTCCATAACGGCTTCCTGTGCAATTTGAATGTCTGTTTTCATAAGCTCCTCCTTTTGTTTTACGCCTGTTTGCTACAATACTTCTTCTATGTAGTTTTCAAACTCCTCCATGCTCATCAGTACTTTTCTTGGCTTCGTTCCTTCCTCTTCTCCAACGACCCCTGCTTCACATAACTGATCCATAATCCTTGCTGCACGGTTAAATCCAATTTTGAACACCCGCTGCAGCATACCGATCGAGGCTTTGTCCTTATCAATAATAAATTTTGCAGCATCCACAAAATAGTCATCTCTCTCCGAAGCGCCGTCTGTGCCGATGCCACCTCCGTTGCTGCACGCAGACTGAATTTTCTCTTCAATATCTGTATTGTATATATTTCCGATAGCCTGATTTTTCAAAAACTCCACAACATCTGAAACTTCTTTATCCGATACAAATGCTCCCTGAACTCTTGCAGGCTTTGGATAGCCTTGCGGATAAAACAACATATCGCCCTTTCCAAGCAGCTTTTCTGCACCATTCATATCCAGAATCGTACGGGAATCCACACCACTGGAAACAGCAAACGCCACACGGCTTGGCATATTTGCCTTGATCAGCCCCGTAATGACATCCACGGACGGTCGTTGGGTCGCAATGATCAGATGAATTCCTGCAGCTCTGGCAAGCTGTGCCAGACGACAGATGGATTCCTCCACCTCTCCGGGAGATACCATCATAAGATCTGCCAGTTCATCTACAATAATCACAATCTGCGGCATCTTGGCTGGCGCATTTTCATCGCCGGCTTCCCGCATACTCTCCACCTTTTTGTTATATCCCTTCAGATCCCGGACATTGTAGTCTGCAAACCGCTTATATCGTTCTGTCATTTCTGCCACACCCCAGTGCAGTGCACCGGCTGCCTTTTTCGGATCGGTCACAACCGGAATAAGCAGATGCGGAATGCCATTATATACACTTAACTCGACCACCTTCGGATCCACCATGATGAGTTTCACATCATCCGGATGGGCTTTATAAAGGATGCTCATGATGATCGTATTAATACATACTGATTTACCGGAGCCTGTAGAACCGGCAATCAGCATATGGGGCATTTTCCCGATATCTGCAACTACCGTCTGTCCGCCGATATCTTTCCCAACCGCAAAGGCAATATTTGATGGGAATTCTTTATACTCCTTACTTTCAAACAGATCCCTAAGAGCAACTGCTGCATTCTCCTTGTTCGGTACCTCAATACCGACTGCCGATTTTCCCGGAATCGGAGCTTCAATACGAATATCTGTTGCCGCAAGATTCAGTTTAATATCATCTGCCAGATTTACAATCTTGCTGACCTTTACCCCCGGCTCAGGCTGCAGCTCATAACGTGTTACGGTAGGTCCCTGACTGATATCCGTCACGGTAACCTTTACGCCAAAAGTCGCTAACGTCTGCTGCAGATGTGCGGCGGTTTCCTTCAGCTGTCTGGTCGTATCTCCGGCTCCTTTCTTATCGCTTTTATGTAACAGACTAAGCGGCGGGAAATAATACTGCTTCGGCTGTGCCTGTACGGATTTGTCTACTGTGTCTGCAATCGCAGGATCTACGCCATTTGCCGGCGGCTGTTTCAAAATAGCTTTCGGTCTATCCGAAGTCTTCTGCGGCTCCTTGGATGCGCTCTCTGTTTCTGCCATCGAACCGGCTTCTTCCATACTGTTTCTCTGATGTATTGTATGCTCCGTACGAGGCTCCGGCATTCGGGAAATATCCTTTTCCGATACTCTTGACATTTCCAATACCATCTCTTCTTCTCTTGTCAGTTTTTCCATATCAAAGGGGATATTATCCTGTGGCATAACAACTTCCGGCAGTCCGGATGAAATACGGATTTCCGGCATTTGAAGCTTTGGAAGTTCAAAGTCCTCATCTGCCCTGATTTCATGTATTTCCTGATTCACAGGGTCTGTCTGTATTCGGATTCTCTCAAAATCAACCACCTGATTTTGTCCTTCCTTTTCCCCCTGTCTGTTGTCTTCTTTCTTTAACGTTATTTCATGAATATCATCTTTTGCCGTATGTACCGGTTCTTCTGTCCTTTCCAGAGTCGTATCCAGCATGACTCCGGAAACCTTTTTGTTCATACGCAGGATTTTCTCCTGTTCACGCTGCTCGCGCAAAAGTTCCTGCTCCTCCCTGCGCTGCCTTGCACGTTCCCTTCGTCTGTCATTTTCCTCCAATGCTGTCTCATACATCCTGCGGCTGCCTTTTTTCACTCCGCCTACAAAAGATTTTTCGGTAACAATGACAAGACAGATGATTCCAAGTACCAATATCACAAATACCGTACCTGCCATATCCAGAAAATGATACAGGAAATAGGCGATTGATCCGCATAGTACACCGCCTCCTGCCCGATCCATGCTGCCGCTTTCATATAGTTCATTGATCCGATAGCTGTCCATCATAGGCAGATTCCCATGTATCAGTTCAAATACAATTCCGATAAGCAGAAACAGCACAATTCCTGCCACCAGCTTCATCGTGGCAATATACTGTCCTTTATTTGCCATACCAAAGGCTATTGCAAGAAATACCAGAACTGGTGCTGCATATGCCATCACTCCAAGCAGACCGAACATGACACTGCTGATAGCATTGCCAACAGTTCCGATAATTCCAAAATTACACAAAAATAATAAAATTGCCGCCGCAAAAGAAAAAATCAGTACGATCTCGCTGTGTATTGGGCTTTCCTGCACACTCCGCTTCTTTGCAGGTGCTTTTCTTCCTCTGGAAGTGCTTCCGGAAGTCTTTCTTTTCTGTGTCGTTCTTTTTCCTGATGTAGATGCCATTCCAAATTCTCCCTTGCAAATTTGTATTGCTTTTCATACATACGAATTTCAGTATAGCATTTTTCGTAGAAAAAGTCATCCTATTTCTTCCTGGGATATGTCTGTTGAGTGCACCTATTGCTTTCCTCTTTGAATTTTGGCACCTTCTCTTTCCTCTATCATCGCATAAAGCTTTTCCAGTGCATCACGTATTCCACCTACTTCATTAATCAGCCCTTCCCTTACCGCTGCCTCCCCTACCAGAATCGTGCCAAGATCTTTCGTCATCTCTGCGGTTTCCATCATCATTTCTTCCAGTCTTTCCCGTGAAGTTCTGCTGTGAGCCGCCACAAATCCTGTAATCCGGTCCTGAATCTTTTGAAAATAGTCATAGGTCTGTTTTGCACCAATCATCATTCCACTCATCCGGACCGGATGGACCAGCATCGTTCCACTCGGAACAATAAACGAATAGTCCGTAGAAACCGCAAGCGGTACACCGATGGAATGACTGCCACCAAGTACGAGAGATACCGTCGGTTTACTTAAAGAAGCAATCATTTCTGCAATGGCAAGGCCTGCATCCACATCACCGCCCATCGTATTTAAAAGAATCATTACACCATTCACATCATTGCTATCTTCAATTGCTGCAAGTTCAGGCAAAACATGCTCATACTTGGTTGTCTTGGAAGTACCATTCAGATTTTCATGTCCTTCAATTTCTCCGATAATCGTCAGCAGATGAATCTTTTGCTTTTTTGCATTTTTATCTAATGTAACCTGTCCTGTCTTCTCAATTTCCTCACTCCGATGCTTTTCTGCCTCTTCTCTTGAATTGTTTTCCATGCTATTATTTTCTGCATTTTCCATTTTCATATTTGAACTGCTCCCTTCCTTAATTAAACGAATTAGAAATCAAAGGAAAGAGTCCTCCTCTTGACTCTCTGTGTGCAAACGGTACTGCCTGCCGCTAAATTTGTCCCAACAGATGAAAAATAAAAAAGCCTTCACTTTTTTACGTGAAGACTTTTCTTTTTACGATAGTATTTCCGCATTTTCCTGATTCTATTCCGTTATTCGATATCATAGTCAGAATTTTCAGGAAAGACCTCATAATCATAGCACATATGAGCTGCATCCGGCTCAAAGGCATAGGTCATTTCCTTTTTTACATGTCTTTTGGGCACAGGCAGCGGATTCTCAATATATTTAATTTCCTTCCTTGTGCCGTCTTCCTGAACCAAATCTAACGTTCCTTCCGGTCCGGTATACGGAACCGTATTAAACTTCGGCAGAGGCATATCTTCAATATCTGCTACTGCGATTTCCGGTATCGCCGTCAAACGATCCGTTTGCTGTGCCGCCAAATTCTTTTTTCTTCTAAGATTTACCAAAAGAAGGATGTCCCCTGCCAAAAAAAGAAGGAGAAACAGATTCATTGCCATACTGCTGATTCCAAAACGGAAAAACGGATTCCAGTTTTCATCGCAGAAATAATTATTATAATATTCCCGGTAAGGAACAGCAACCCCCTGTCCATAGTAAGCACATTTTAATAAAAATGTGCCGGTCATACCGGTTACCGCTCCGGTCATATAACCGAACGGCAGTTTTTTCGCCAAAGCGATCAGAATGACAGAAAAAAGGAAAAGTACAATTCCATAACTGTCCATTGCTGCTAAAACACCGGAAAAAATACCGGTCCAGAAAAAGCCAAAGAAAAAGAAAAATTTACTTTCTGACTTTTTTTCTGCTCTCCGCAGTGCAGAGGCAAAAAACAGGAGATAACTGCTGATCAGAAGCAGGAAAAGATTTCCCGGCGTCAATTCTCCCATCAGCCACATTCCTTTCTGTAGGAACATAACAGAAAAAAGCACGACTGCTGAAAATACAATACCGCACAGTTTGCGACAGGCAAGATAAAACATGGACAGGCTTAAAATCTGCATGACTGCCTGTACGTATACGACCGCTATTTCCTTATTACCGGCAAGCCAGAAAATAAGACGCAGACCACCTGTATAAACAGCGGCAAGAATACTGGAAATATAAGGCATGCCAGCTCCCTGTCTGATCATGGCAATTTCCAAAAATCTGGTATCGCCATATGCTGTTTCAATATAATCGTATATGTATGAAAAACGAATTACTGTCATGACAACTAACAAAAATCCGCTGATCAGTATTTCAAACAGATATGTCTTACGTTTCATGCCTTCCCCCTGTTCATACAGCCCCTATTATTTTTCTATGCTGGAAATTGCCTGTTCCAAGTCCGCAATAATATCGTCTGCATTCTCAATACCGACCGAAAAACGGATCAGATCCGGCGCTACACCGGCTTCCACAAGCTGTGCATCCGTCATCTGTCTGTGTGTATGGCTGGCAGGATGCAGAACGCATGTCCTCGCATCTGCAACATGTGTCACAATAGCGGCAAGCTTTAAATGATCCATCATTTTTTCGGCTGCTTTTCTTCCACCTTTTAACCCAAAAGAAATAACACCGCATGTTCCGTTCGGCATATATTTCTGTGCCAGGTCATAATATTTATTTCCCGGAAGCCCCGGATAATTTACCCACGCCACAGCTTCATGCTGCTCCAGAAATTTTGCCACTGCAAACGCATTCTCACAATGTCTGGGCACTCTTAAATGAAGGGTCTCCAGACCGATATTCAGTAAAAATGCGTTCTGCGGTGATTGGATAGAGCCAAGATCACGCATAAGCTGTACCGTAGCCTTTGTAATATAAGCAGCTTTTCCAAACCGCTCCGTATAGGTTACACCATGATAGGATTCATCCGGTGTACATAGTCCCGGAAATTTATCTGCATATTTGTTCCAGTCAAAGTTGCCGCTGTCCACGATTGCACCACCAACACACATGGCATGTCCATCCATATATTTAGTGGTAGAATGAGTCACAATGTCCACACCCCACTCGAACGGACGACAGTTGATCGGTGTTGCAAAGGTATTGTCTACAATTAATGGCACTCCATGGGAATGCGCCAGATGCACAAATTTTTCAAAATCAAGTACAACCAATGCCGGATTGGCTATAGACTCTGCCATCACACACTTAGTATTCGGACGGAACGCCTTGGCTAACTCCTCCTCCGGTGCATCCGGATCTACAACCGTACATTCAATCCCCATTTTCTTCATAGTAACTGTCAAAAGGTTAAAGGTTCCACCATATACGGTAGAGGACATGATCACATGATCTCCTGCCTCGCAGATATTAAAAATGGCATAATAATTTGCTGCCTGACCGGAAGAGGTCAGCATTGCTGCCACACCGCCCTCCAATTCACAGATTTTCTGTGCAACACAATCATTCGTCGGATTCTGAAGTCTGGTATAAAAATAACCAGATTCCTCCAGATCAAACAGCTTGCCCATCTGTTCAGAAGTCTCATATTTATAAGTTGTACTTTGATAAATCGGAAGCACTCTCGGTTCCCCATTTCCCGGTTTCCAGCCTGACTGGACACAGATTGTTTCACGTGCAAACTCTTTAGCCATAATAATCCTCCATATACTCCCTTTGCAGCTTTTTCACCATTTCTACATAAAGCTCCCTGCATGCTTCATTTTTTCCTGCTTCAATAAGCTCTACGCATGGTTTCAGATAAGTTTCCCAGATAAAACGATATTTGCCTTCTGCATCCGCATCCTTATCAATTCTCTTTACAATCGTTGGTGCTATATCGTAATAATTGTGTATCAGTTCTTCTCCGCCTTCCGCCTGTGCCAGATATTCGTCACGATACTGCTTTAGCAATCTCAGTTCATAGCAGTTATCCGGTTTTTTTAGATTTTTACACACTGCGGTAGTTACATAACAAAGTTTGGTTTTAAATCCTCCCTGAATGGACTGAAAATCCGATGCTTTGATATTGCTTCCTTTAAAAGCTGCGGCCCATTCCATACATAGAAGCTCTGACAGTTCTTCCGCCCTTTTTTCCTTAATCGCTCTGATTGCCGGAAGTACATAAACAACCGTAATCATATTCAGATTGAGCTGCTCATTTTCTTTGGCGATGCGACCGGATACAGCTTCACGTCTTTTCATCGCAGCATCAACAATACATTTACAGATTTCCTTTAAAGGTTCAACCTGTGCTTCCTCTTCACAGGACCGCAGAACAGACGTAATTTCTTGAAATACCAGATGATTTTTGTCCCGATATTCCGTGAAATTATCTTCATAGGATTCCCGTTTAAAAAGCTTTATATTGTTTTCCATATTATCATATAGTGCTTCTGCATGTTCCCGGATGACCTGCATGTTCTTTCTCCTTTTCAAACACCCGTTATTCTATTCATCCCAGTTATGGTATACTGCCTGCACATCATCATCCTCATCCAGAAGATCCAGTGTTCTCTGCAGATTCTTAAGTGCTGTTTCATCGGTCAGTTCTACATAATTCTGCGGAATCATGGTCACCTCTGCTGAAGCCATCACAATGCCTGCTTCCCGCAGTGCCTTTTCTACCTCTTCAAAGGCATCCGGATCGGTCAATATTTCATAGCTGTCCTCTTCCTCAGAAAAATCCTCTGCTCCAGCATCCAGTGCCTGCATCATCAGATCATCGGCCTCCAGCTCACAGTCTTCCTTGGCAATGATAATCTGTCCCTTCTTATCAAACATAAAGGATACGCAGCCCGGTGTACCGATATTTCCGTTGCCTTTTGTAAAAGCGCTTCTTACATTCGCTGCTGTACGGTTCTTATTGTCTGTAAGAGCATCTACAATGATAGCAATACCGTTCGGACCATAGCCTTCATATGTAACATATTCATAATTGACGTTTCCAGCATCTCCAGCGGCCTTTTTGATGCCTCTTTCAATGGTATCATTCGGCATATTATTTGCCTTAGCCTTGGCAATGACCTTGGCCAACTTAAAGTTATTTGCCGGATCTGCTCCGCCTTCCTTTACCGCAACCGCAATTTCTCTTCCGATGATCGTAAAGATCTTGCCCTTTGCTGCATCATTTTTCTCCTTCTTATGTTTGATATTCGCAAACTTTGAATGTCCTGACATGTCTATTCTCTCCTTTATTTTTCTTTATCAGCTTCATTTTCCTGTTCTGGGTTTTCAGCTCCGGTATGTCTGGTGACAAGTACGGTCTTAATCATCTTGTTCTCGACAGAAAGTACTTTAAAATCATGCCCTGCCACAGTCACCTCAAACTGCTCATCATCCGTTTCCGGTATCTTGTCCATTTTCGAAATCAGAAAACCGTTCAGGGTATCAAATTCCTCTTCTTCGAAGGCAATCCCAAACCGTTCTTCCAGCTCTTCCAAAAGCGTCATACCGTCAATTTCATATTGATCGGCTCCCTTTTCATGAATATGCCCCTCTTCTTCGTCATACTCATCCATAATATTTCCGACAATTTCCTCCAGAATATCTTCCATAGCGACTAAACCCATCGTTTGTCCGTACTCATCCACAACGATTACCATCTGTATTTTCATGGACTGCATATTCTGGAACAGGACATCAATATTACGCGTCTCCGGAATAAATTTAGCTTTCCGTATCAGAGCGTTAATGTCCTTTATCTTTCTTTCCAGCCCCTCTATGCCCTCCTGTTTCAGCAGCGCAGACTGCATCCTCATGGCATCCTTCATATGCAGAATGCCAATAATATGGTCAATATTTTCCTCATAAACCGGATAACGGCTATTGTTGTTCTCCAGCATAAATTCAATAGCTTCTTTTAAAGACATCTCCCCATCGATTGCCACAATATTTCTGCGGTGGGTCATAATATCTTTTGCTTCCTTGTCACCAAATTCAAAAATATTGGTAATCATTTCCGCTTCACTCGCCTGAAGAACCCCCTGCTCATGACCTTCATTGACCATGGATATGATCTCTTCCTCCGTCACATCATCCGTATCTTCATCCGACCGTATACCAAACAGCCGTAAAACCAGATTCGAAAAAATCGAAACAACTCCTGTAAGCGGCAAAAAAAGAACCGTAAGAAAATAAACCGGATTTACTATAAAAAAAGCAAACCGATCGGCGTATTTGGCAGCCGCTTTCTTTGGAATCAATATTCCGACTGACAGAATCAGCGCAATCATAAGTACTGCCGTAAGCAGTGTATTATGGATATACACTGTCCAAAACTTTAAATAAAAACCGCCCATGGAAATATGTATCACTGTCACGATAAGCTGCAGTGTATTGACAAACGCTGTCGGATTTTCCATCATTTTAAGCAGTTTCTTTGCCTTTTTGCTACCTTCCTCCGCCTTCTTTTCAACTTCCTTACCATTCAGGGAAAGAAGCGCTGAACCGAAGCCATAAAAAAGGCTGGTTAGAAGAAGCATCGCCACAAATAAAATCATACTGGCGGTAGGCCCACCATCGTCCATTTTTCCATCTCCTTTGCTATACACAAAATATCACAGTAAAATATAGCATTTTCTTGTTTTTTCGTCAAGGAAACTATTTTATGTATCCAACGAAAGACTGATAGCGAGTGCATGGTTGACCTGTTCCATAATATCATTATCCAGATGGCAAACCTTATCCTTCAGCCGTTTTTTGTCAATCGTACGAAGCTGCTCCAACAGAATCACAGAATCTCTTACCATCTCATATTTTCCACAATCTAATTCTATATGAGTAGGCAGCTTTGCTTTATTCAGCTTGGATGTGATGGCTGCACAGATGACAGTCGGACTGTGTCTGTTCCCGATATCGTTCTGTATAATGAGTACCGGTCTGATACCACCCTGTTCCGAGCCGATAACCGGTCTTAAATCTGCGTAAAAAACATCTCCTCTTCGCATATTTCACACTTCCTTTTGGATGATTCATTCTCTGAAATACAGTATTTCCCTGTTACGAATGTTTTATTCACACTCCAGTTGTATTCATCCCATGTATTTCATCCAAGCCAAAAGTCTGTCTGCTCTATTCATTCGATACCGGGACTTCATCCTTCAGATACAGTTTTCCGCCTTTTCTATAAACACGTGGCACCCGTTTTCCAATACAACAGACCAGTTCATAATTAAACCGCCCGGATAATTCACCAAGTTTCTCTGCCGTGATCTCCAGTTCTCCACTCTTTCCAAGCAGAACGACTTCAGCACCTTCTACCGCCTCCGGTATTCCAGTTACATCCACCATCATCTGATCCATACATACTCTTCCGAGAATCGGGGCTTTTTTTCCATGAATCAGAACATAGCCTTTCCCTGAAAGACTTCTCGGATAACCATCACCATATCCTACCGGTACAGTAGCTACCCGCATGGTTGTTTCGGCAACATAAGTACCGCCATAGCTCACTGCATCACCTGCATGGATTTCCTTACAGTACACAATATGACTGTTCCAGGAAAGAGCCGGCTCCAGATGTACAATATCCTTTCTTACTGCATCAGAAGGCCAGAGCCCATACAGGGTAATGCCTGCCCGCACTACGTCCATATTTGCCTCGGGAAGCTCCAATATTCCCGCACTGTTGGAACAGTGTCTGATTGGAATCCGATATCCGGTTTCCCGTTCTATCTCCTGCAGGAAAGCAGAAAATCGTTCTATCTGTTTCTTGACCGCACTCTTATCAAGTTCATCTGCTCTGGAAAAATGCGTAAAAATCCCTTCCAGTTCCAGATGTTCCATTGCAAGAACATGCTTGACAAAGGAAATTCCCTCCTCACCAGGCCGGATACCGATACGTCCCATACCGGTATCTACTTTCACATGTACTTTTAGTTTTTTCCCCAGCATTTTGGCCGCTTCATTCAGCATTACTGCCGTATCCTGTCGAAAAAGTGCCGGACGTATCTCTCTTTTTACCAATTCCTCATAACAATCAGGAAACGTATATCCTAAAATCAGAATCGGCGCAGTAATTCCTGCTTCCCGAAGTTCTATTGCTTCCTCCACCGTAGCAGTGGCAAAACCATACATATAGGACTTACAAGCAAGCTCCCTTGCAATCGGTACCGCTCCGTGTCCGTAACCGTCTGTCTTAATCACACCGATCATCCGGGTATTTTCACTGATGTTTGCTTTCATACGTTCCATATTTCCGCAAATCACATCCAGATCCACGGTCACACATGTTCTCTGGTAAATTCTCTTATTCAAATCTCCTGCTCCTTTCAATCCTTCTTCCAAAACGTAATCTTATCCGTTCTCCGTATGGAGCACTCTGCAAAGCACATCGGGCAGTTCTCCTGCCATAACCGAATATCGATTGTCTCTTGCGGCTGCCTCTTCTCCTGCAAGACCATGTATATATACCCCAAGACAGGCAGCCTCAAAATCATCCATGCCATAAGCTGCCAATCCGCCGATCATTCCGGACAGTACATCGCCGGTACCCGCAGTTGCCAGTGCATCATTTCCACTGCTGTTTAAATATATCGCTTTCCCTTTCTTTGCCACAACTGTACAGGCATCCTTACACACCAATGTCACACGGTATTTTTCTGCAAATTCCTTTGTGTATTTAATTATATCTTCTTTTAAGATTATCACCTGTTTTCCTGTCAATCTGCTAAATTCTGCCAGATGAGGCGTCAGAATCAGTCGATTTTCCCCTGCTTTTTCCTTTAAAAGCTGTTGAAATGCAATATTTCCTGCAATTAGATTCAACGCATCGGCATCCAAAACACAGGCTTTTCCGCAAAAATCCTCACAATTTAAAAGAACTGATATCAGTTCTTTTGCAGTCTCATCTGTTCCGATTCCAGGTCCTGCAACGATGCAGTCTGCCCATCTTATATCCTCCATAAGCCGTTCTCTTTCAGCGCTTTGGAGCATTTCTCCTTCTTCCTTTGTTTCGGTGCCACGATACGTATGAAGTACTGCCTCCGGTAACAATGTCTGCAAAATAGTACGATTTTCTTTTGGTGTATATACCCGTACCATTCCTGCGCCGATGCGGTAACAGCTTTTTCCGCAGAAGTACGCCGCTCCTGCCATATCCGTACTGCCTGCCAGCAACAAAATTTTCCCAAAACTGCCCTTATTTCCATCTGGTTTTCTTTCCGGCAGTCTGCACAAATCCTCTTTGCCATAGGTAAATGTCTCTGGTACTTTCCCTTCCTCAAAGGACTGCTCTGTAATGCCCATTTGTACACAGTGGATTTTTCCTGCAAACTCTGCTCCCGGATAGAGCAAAAGTCCTCTCTTTTTCCATGCAAAAGTCACCGTTAGGTTTGCCCGGATGGCACAACCCATCACTTTTCCTGTATCCGCACAGATACCGGATGGAATATCACAGGCAATGACATAAGCATTTTTCAGATTTACTATTGCAACAATTTCTGCCAGTCTGTCTGAAATATTTCTGGACAATCCAACCCCAAACAAAGCATCTATAATAATATCATATTCATTTTCTGTTAAAATGTCAGTCTCTTCACTGTCCGTATTTATCGTCAGACCATAGGAATCCAGAATTTCCATCTGCCTTCTGCATGCCGCACTGCACTTTTCTTTTTCACCTGCCAGATACCAGGTTACATCATAACCTGCCTGCCACAGTATACGTCCTGCCGCCAGACCATCACCTCCATTGTTGCCACATCCGGCAAGCACAAGTATTTTGGCGCTTTTATTCCCTTTTCTGCAAACCTCTGACGCAAGTTCAAAAGCGGCACGCTCCATCAGAACAAGCTGTGACATCCGGTGCAATTCGATTGTCCGGCTGTCACAGGCTTTCATTTCCTCTGCGCTTAAAACATATTCCATATTCTCTCCCTCCACAGGAAAATGCGCCAAAAGTGTCTCCTTTGACGCATTGCATTCTTCGTTACCATATCTTGATTTTCCGGTCTTCCTCTTCAACGTTTTCCAAAACAGAGTCATTTTCGGCTGTCACTGACTTCTTTTCAGTTTCTTCCGGCTCCTTATTCTCATCTCTGGTTTCGATCTTTATGGATGGATTTTTGGGTTCCGGCACATACTGCATATCAAACAGATCAATGACATCTGGTCCAAATATCGCATGCATGTAGGAGTACAGCTTCTGATTTTCAATTTCCATTTCCTGCTTATGTACCACATTCTGCTTTAGTTCTGTTCTCATTTTGCTGATCCACTCAGCAATATCTTTGATCTCCGCCGTATTTTCCTGCATGCGCTTATAACATACTTCCATGGTAATGAGCATCAGTCTTTTATTGACTGCATTCATCTGCTCCGGAAGTTCTGCCAGTTCTTCTTTGTACAGATCAATCTTTTCGTTGCACTCTTCAATGAGTCTTGTCATTTCATCCATTTTCCGGATCGTCATCCGATCAGGATCCTGCTCCATTTTCCGGGCAAGCGGCATAACTTCTCCCATCAGTTTTTTCTTGAGCGCCCGAATTTCCTTTATTTCAGTATTGAGCTTTCCCTGACGCTTTAAAAGCTCATTTAGCTCCTGCGAATCCTTTTCTACCTCCGGTGTATTATTTAACTGTGTAAAAAGCTTATGCCACTTATTGTCAAGCGTCAAATACGGAATTTTCTTTCCGATTAGTGCTGCCTCAAATGCCTCATCCTTTTTTCCCACTATAAGCCCCTCTCTCCGACTGTTTCCTGTTAATATTATAGGATAACTTCATTAAACTGTCGGACAGATGAACGTTTTCCACGACGACCTCCTCCGGCACTTTCAAGTCCACATGTGCAAAATTCCAGATAGCCTTAATGCCATACCGGATCAACTTATCCGCGACCTCTTCCGCTGACGCTTTAGGCAGTGTGAGCACCGCAATATCTATATTCTGCTCTTTGACAAACTGTTCGATTTTTTCCATCGGCTGCACTGTAAGATTTCTGACTTTTTTACCATGCAGTGCTCTATTAATATCAAAAATCCCCTTCATCAAAAAACCACGACGTTCAAAATTCATATAATTTGCAAGCGCCTGTCCCAGGTTTCCTGCACCCACAATAATCAAATGATGCTCCGAATCCAGTCCCAGTATCTTACCGATCTCCTGATATAAATATTCTACATTATATCCATATCCCTGCTGACCAAAGCCACCAAAATTATTAAAATCCTGTCTGATCTGTGAAGCTGTAACCTGCATTAATTCACTTAATTCCTGTGAAGAAATGCGTTCCACCCCTTCATCCTTCAGTTCTCCCAGATAGCGGAAGTAACGCGGCAGCCGGCCAATGACAGCCTGGGAAATTTCCTTCTCTTCCATTCCCATATGCCTCCCTGTATAATCTTTTTCTATTATAAAAAATAGTTAAAAAAATGTCAATGAACAAAGACTTGCCTGTGTCTCTATTATCTATTACAATAACAAATGCAATATCTGCGGTGAAACCGCTTTATACTTAAGCTAAGGAGTAAGATCATGATACTTTCTGTTCAAAATATCAGTAAAGCATTTTC
This sequence comes from Clostridiales bacterium, assembly GCA_012520645.1. GTDB lineage: Bacteria > Bacillota > Clostridia > Lachnospirales > Lachnospiraceae > JAAYNV01. Next base: position 30,736 of record JAAYNV010000030.1, read on the forward strand.
CGAAAAGCAGGTGCTCAAAAATGCTTCTTTTCATATTGAAGAAAATGAAAAAGCAGCAATCGTCGGCATAAATGGTGCCGGTAAGTCCACTCTATTAAAAATCATTGTCGGAGAAATGCAGGCGGATGAAGGTAGCATCATTCTGGCAAAAGGAAAGACGCTCGGTTATCTTGCGCAGCACCAGGATCTTTCGGGAGAACGTACTATATATGATGAATTACTCTCCGTTAAACAAAATCTGATTGATCTGGAGATTCGTATGCGTCAGACTGAGTGCTCCATGAAAGCTTTGGAAGGCGATGCTTTGGAACAGCAGATGGCTCTCTATTCCTCCCTGACCCATCAATTTGAATCCCAGAACGGCTACGCCTATCAGAGTGAACTAATTGGTGTATTAAAGGGTCTTGGTTTTGAGGAGAAAGATTTTAAACGGGAAATTCATACCCTCTCAGGTGGTCAGAAAACCCGCGTCGCATTAGGGAAACTATTGTTATTAAATCCAGATATAATATTACTTGATGAGCCTACCAACCATCTGGATATGTCCTCTATCTCATGGCTTGAAACCTATCTCCTCAATTATAAGGGAGCAGTTGTTATTGTATCGCATGACCGCTATTTTTTGGATCGGACCGTTCAAAAGATCATTGAAGTAGATCAGACCAAAGTGACCAGTTTTATCGGAAACTATTCTGAATATGCCGTTAAAAAAGAACAACTCCGCACTGCCGCATGGAATGCCTATATGAACCAACAGCGGGAAATCAGGCATCAGGAAGCTGTCATCGAAAAACTTCGTTCCTTTAACCGTGAGAAATCAATTCGCCGTGCTGAGAGCCGTGAAAAAATGCTCGATAAAATGGAGTTATTGGAAAAGCCTTCCGAAGCCAAAGCAGATATGAAAATGGTATTGACCCCATATCGTGAAAGCGGAAATGACGTACTCTCTGTAGAAGGTCTCTCCAAGGCATTTGGTGACTTAAAATTATTTGAAAATCTTTCTTTTGAAATCAAACGTGGAGAACACGTTGCTATCATCGGCGACAATGGAACCGGAAAGACAACTATTTTAAAACTGATCAATGAGCTTCTTCCCATTGACTGCGGTACGATCCGCCTTGGTTCCAATGTAGAAATTGGCTACTACGATCAGGAGCATCATGTTCTGCATATGGAAAAGACGCTTTTTGAAGAAATTTCAGATGATTATCCTTATCTGAACAATACAGAGATCCGCAATACACTTGCAGCCTTTCTATTTACCGGAGAGGATGTCTTTAAACGGATTGGTGATCTAAGCGGTGGAGAACGTGGACGTGTCTCACTTGCCAAGCTCATGCTGTCGGAGTCGAACTTTTTGATTTTGGATGAGCCAACCAACCATCTGGACATTATCTCCAAAGAAATTCTGGAAAGTGCTTTAAATGCCTACACGGGTACGGTGCTTTATGTATCTCACGACCGTTATTTTATTAATAAAACTGCAACCCGTATTCTGGATCTGACCGGACAGACTCTTGTAAATTATAATGGAAATTATGATTATTATCTCGAAAAGCATGATACGGTGATGAAAGCTGCGGGACTGGAACCGCTTTCTTCTATGCAGACTGCTCAGACCACCACTATACGTTCTTCTACGATGGAGTCTACGGAAAACAAACAGGATTGGAAGGAATGGAAAGAACAGCAGGCAGCCCAGAGAAAACGTGAAAATGACATCAAAAAGTGCGAAGATGCCATAGCTGCACTGGAAAATGAACTTGCAGACCTGGAAGCAGAAATCACTCTTCCGCAATATTCATCCAATGTAGCAAAGCTGCAGGAGCTTACCTCCAAACAGGCAGAAGTTACTTCCCAACTGGAAAAACTCTATGAAAAGTGGGAAAACCTCTCCGAAAATTAACCATATTATTTGCCAAAAAAGGAAACATTCCGTAAAGAAGGTTTCCTTTTTTATGCTTAATCTATTCTATATTTCATTCCGATTACACTTACATTGCTTCCAGTGTCTTTCGAATTTCAGCGATAAACTCCTGACTGTTTAGCACGGTGACATCCTGTAAGGAAGTAATCAATGCAAGATCTTTGGTCATTCTTCCGGATTCGATCGTTGCAATCGTCGCTTTTTCCAGTTTGTCCGCAAATTCCATAAGATCGGGAATCTGATCCAGTTCACCACGCTTACGCAGCGCACCTGTCCATGCAAATATAGTTGCCACAGAGTTTGTCGAGGTTTCCTCTCCCTTTAAATGTTTATAATAATGTCTTTGAACCGTTCCATGTGCTGCCTCATATTCAAATACACCAGATGGGGACACCAATACGGAAGTCATCATTGCCAGAGAACCGAATGCGGAGGACACCATATCTGACATCACATCGCCGTCATAGTTCTTACATGCCCAGATAAAACCTCCCTTGGCTTTCATAATACGTGCTACCGCATCATCAATCAGTGTATAGAAATATTCTATGCCTGCCGCTTCAAATTTTTCTTTATACTCTGCATCATATATTTCCTGAAAAATATCCTTAAAGGTATGGTCATACTTTTTGGAAATAGTATCCTTTGTTGCAAACCAGAGATCCTGTCTGGTATCCAAAGCATAATTAAAACAGGATTTTGCAAAACTTGTAATAGATTTTTCTGTATTATGTACACCCTGAATGATACCCGGTCCTGTAAAGGTATGAATCGTCTCTCTTGTCTCTGTTCCATCCTCAGCAGTATATACAAGCTCTGCCTTACCTGCACCCGGAACCTTAATCTCTACATTTTTATATACATCACCATAGGCATGACGTGCCAGTGTGATTGGCTTTTCCCAGTTTTTGACGCAAGGTTCAATCCCCTTTACAATAATCGGAGTACGGAATACGGTTCCGTCCAAAATCGCACGGATGGTTCCATTCGGACTCTTCCACATCTCCTTCAGATTATACTCTGTCATTCTGGCTGCATTTGGTGTAATGGTTGCACATTTTACTGCCACCCCATATTTTAAAGTAGCTTCTGCAGACTCTGTTGTAACCTTATCATCGGTTTCATTTCGGTGCTCCAGACCCAGATCATAATACTCTGTCTTCAGATCAATAAACGGCAAAAGCAGCTCATCCTTGATCATTTTCCAGAGGATTCTTGTCATTTCATCTCCATCCATCTCCACGAGCGGAGTCGTCATCTGAATTTTTCCCATTTTTTTAGTCCTTTCTCTTCCTTACTGTGTATCATTTTCAATTTCATTTAAACCAAGCTTAACCATATTTTCGTAAGCATTTATCATATGCTGATTTGCCAGTTTTTCTGCTCTGTCAGCCTCCCCCGCCTTTATTGCCTCCATAATCATACGGTGCTCCAGATTGGACTGATTTCCGCGTTCACTGTTCGCAAGTGTTTTTTTCCTTACCCGTAACACGTATTGATGAAAATCCTTCAACAGATGCTCCAGCATTTTACTATTGCAGGATTCATACAAAATTTCGTGAAAACGATTGTCCATTTCCGCCATCTGCTCATAATGCCCCTTAGAAGCATGAAATTCCGACAAAAAAATGTTTTCTTCCATTTCTGCCATCTGCTCCGGTGTAATCTCCTCTGTCACCCAACGGGCACATAATCCTTCCAGATAAGAACGAATCATGTAAATATCCCTGACATCCTTTGTTGTGATACCGGTTACATAGGCTCCCTTATTGGGAATAATCTGAATTAGTCCTTCCAGTTCAAGCTGTCTGAAGGCTTCCCGGACCGGAGTTCTGCTGACTCCCAGTTCCTCTCCAATTGCAACCTCTTTTAATTCTCCATGCTCCTTATATTTTCCGTTTAAAATATCTTCACGGATACGGTTAAATACCCTGCCACGCAGGGAATATTTATCCGTCACCTCATTTTTCACATCATAATTACCCAAAAATCACACCTAAAACCTTTCCTATTATTCTAATGTAATCTCCAGTTTTTTACATGTTTTTCGAATGACCTTAAGAAGTTCCTCATCCGTCAGAACCGTTACACGACCGCCGGCATATTCCTCATCAACCCATCCCTTTACTTCTTTTACCAGTTCCGAATTTTTATCTACCTGCTTTTCATCTTTCAGTTTAAAATACGTATTAATCCAGTGTGCGATTCCCGCAAGACCTGAAGTATTGGATACTGCACATAGCACCGGGCGGTTTAGGAACTTATCTGTATCAAAAATATTATAAATCTCTTCATTCTTGAGCAGCCCATCCGCATGGATGCCGGCTCTTGTTACATTGAAGTTTTTACCAACAAACGGAGTACGGGGCGGAATCTGATATCCGATTTCTTTCTCATAATATTCTGCAAGTTCCGTAATCACTGTCGTATCCATTCCGTTTAGATCACCCTTTAGCTGCGCATATTCAAATACCATAGCCTCTAACGGTGTATTACCTGTTCTTTCACCGATACCAAACAGGGATGTATTAACTCCTGCACAGCCATAAAGCCATGCAGTCGTAGAATTGGCAACTGCCTTATAAAAATCATTATGTCCATGCCATTCAATCAGAGAATGCGGCACTCCGGCATGTGTATGTATCGCATAAATAATCCCCTGCACACTTCTTGGGATAACTGCACCGGAAAAGTTCACGCCATATCCCATCGTATCACATGCACGCACTTTAATCGGTATTTTATATTCCTCCATCAGCTTCATAAGCTCCAGACAAAACGGTACAACATATCCATAAATATCCGCTCTTGTAATATCCTCCAAATGGCATCTCGGACTGATTCCCTCTTCCAGACAATCACGGATTACGCTCAGGTAATGCTCCATAGCCTGTTTTCTGGTCATTTTAAGCTTCATAAAAATATGATAATCTGAACAGCTTACCAGAATTCCGGTTTCTTTCATGCCAATTTCCTTCACCAGCTTAAAATCTTCCTTGCTGGCGCGAATCCAGCTTGTCACCTCCGGAAACTGATAGCCGCGTTCCATACACTTGTATACAGCATCACGGTCCTTTTTACTATATAAAAAGAACTCACTTGCACGAATCATACCATTCGGACCACCAAGCTTATGCAAATAATCATAAATTCTTACAATCTGCTCCGTAGAATAAGGGGCTCTGGACTGCTGTCCATCCCGGAAGGTCGTATCCGTAATCCAAATTTCCTTTGGCATATTATGCGGTACAATTCTATCATTAAAGGGAATCTTTGGTATCTCTGAATAAGGAAACATATTTCGGAATGTATTCGGTTTCTCTACATCATCCAAAATATACATATGCTCCTCAATCTCAAGGAGATTATTATGCTGATTCATGGTCACCGGCCGGTTTTCAAAGATCTCTGAATTTCGGTTCATAGTCTATTCCTCCCACTCTATTTGCATCAAGTATAATTGTATACAATCACACATACTATGTCAACCCATAAATCCTGTGTAATAAAATATTTTTGTACTTTATCCATTCAGAAGTCTTCCTATATTGACCATTCCCCAGCCCTGCTTTGTCCATGGTTCGTTCATGTCTGTAGCCGAATAAATCATCCTCCGTTTTACTTCTTCATTTGTCGCAGACGGATTTTTTTCTAAATAAAGTGCTGCAGCACCGGCTACAATAGGAGTTGCCATGGAAGTTCCACTTTTGGTCGTATAAGCGTTTTTATAGCCACGATACTGTCTGCGGCACTTCACATTGCAGGAAACGATATCCGTTCCCGGTGCTACAATATCCGGTTTTTTGACTGCATAATCTGTTGGTCCTCTGCCGGAATAATTCTCACAAATATCAGGACGATCGCCAAAATAACCGCCATCATGACATCCTACTGTGATTACTTTACTACTCCATCCAACCGGAGAAATACTCATAGGACTTGGTCCCTTGTTTCCTGCCGCAGCTACAACCACAATGCCGTCATTCCACAGCCTTTCTACCTCTTGTATCAGAATTTTTCCGCTCTCCTTGTCATCCAGATCATTCAGACCGATTGAAATATTCAAAATACGTATTTTATATAAATCTCTGACCTCATGAATCCACTGCATTCCTGCAAGCATATCTCCAAGATTTCCATCCCCATTAAAATTCAATACTTTGCCAACTACCAGCTTACAATTTGGAGCGATACCATGATATCTGCCACCAGATAGCATGCCGTTTCCAGCCAGAATACCCGCAACATGAGTGCCGTGTCCGCAGTCATCATAAGGTTTTGCTTTGGCAGAAATAAAATCATGGAATCCTATCACACGTCCTCTCAGATCCGGATGTTCCATAATACCGGTGTCCAAAATAGCTGCCACAATATTTTTCCCTGTATATTTCTCTGTCACTTCCTCATGACAGCCTACCTGTTTTCTGACCCTGAACATAAAAAAGCTCCCGGCTTTTTTATTACTTTATGCCGGGAGTTTTTCTTCGGTTCCCTTTCAGGAAAAACGTCATCATGGATAGAGCTAATAATCCGGTTGCCAAAAACCACTTCGGATGTATCCAGTCTCCAGTATCCGGTGACGCATCTTTTTTTCTACTCAGAGAAGTCAGCGCTCCTCCATTCTTCTTTAATACGACAGCACCCTGTCCGTTTTCATAACAATAGATTGCATAAGGTGAAAAATGCTTAGCCTCAAAGGTTACAAATGTCTCTCTATCCTGTGTGAAAACCTGTGCATCTGCCTCCTCCAGCTGCCCGTCATCATCAGTGCATACAACGTGCAAAGCTCCATTCTCCATTCCCGCCGGAACCGGCATCGTAATCTTCATTGACTCTCTGCCTAATTTTGTAATCGGTATCTGTCTGCTCTGATCATATAATGCAATATCATAACAGACCATATCCGGCTCTACTCCCTGTCCGTAAAGTGTCTGATAAGCAGGAAGAATATCACTTTTCGCCTCACTGCTTTCCTTAACCTCCAAAATAAAAGGTTCCGAATGGTTATTCAAAACAGCCGTTACTTTATTTTCCAGTCCGGTTCCGTTTTCCCATACCGTAATGGTATCTGCCTGCTCTTTTCTGGATGCAGACTCCTCTGTAATACCTTCTGTGCTTTCAAAACGATATGGCTTCTGGTAGATACTTACTGCCTCCGGAAGCTTTGCCTTCTCGCTGTCACTGGATTTTGTCAGCATAATAGGATGAAGTATACCGGCAGCTCCGCCTTTACTCTCCTGAACAAGACTACAGATTGTTCCATGGAAACCGTATCCGTCTTTATCTAAAATTGTCTCGTCAAAGTCAGTCATCCCCGCTCCAACTACAGCAACTTCGATTCCCTTAAACGCATCACATCGATACCGATTATTGGAAAGCCTTTGCGCCGTCTTTTCATAAGAAAGCTCCGGCAAAGTATTTCCCATAAAAACAACTGCATTGATGTTGGCGGCTCCGCCACATGCACTCTGATCATATGCCCCTAAACCAATCTTCTGAACACTTTCCGGTATTCTTACGGTAGAAATCGGGCAGCCTGCAAATGCTCTATCCTGAATATCTGTCACAGCAACACCGCCAGATACCGTTTTCAAGTTGCTGCAGCCCGCAAATGCCTCTTCTCCAATGATCTTCAAAGTATTGGGAAGAGAAACATCGGTAATGCCTTTGTGATCTTTAAATACACCGGCCGCAATTTTCTTCACGCCTTCCGGTATCGTAATCTTTCCATCTGTTCCTTTATATGCGATCAGTATGCCGCCCCCTACAATTTTATAATCCTCAACACTTCCACCGTTTTTCCAGCTGTTCAGCCAGGCAGTATCCTCAAAAGCATACGGCTCAATTTCTGTTACGGTAGAGGGAATAGATACATTTTTCAGTCTGTCACAATGATAAAATGCACCATATCCTATGGATGTAACACCTTCCGGTATCGTAATATTCTGCAAAGATGTCCTTGCAAATGCAAAATCACCTATCCCTGTAATTCCCTGTGGAAATTGATATTCTGACAATTCCTGATCCTGATAGTATGCCTGTGCTGCTATCTTTCCATTTGTCACAGTATATTTGGGAAAACCTCCGCCCTTTTGATCATTCTCTGTACTGTTACCGGACACAGCGGTATAATCTGCACCTGATACAGTGTCTTCCACTATTTTGTTCTGCTCCACACTGCTGTCAGGGAACGCATCCCTGGTATCCGCACTTTTTAAAGGTGCAGAGCCATAAACGGTCTGTGAACGGTTATCAATAAAAACAACCGCCCTTCCACCCACAATTGAAGTACTTCCATATTCCTGTGCGGATGATGGTGCCTGCAGTGTAGTTAATTCTGTATTTGGTTTTGAAACATCTCCTGAAACAATATTTTCTGCCATTTCTGCTATTGCCGATGCAGCATCTGTTCTGTTCTCAGTATCCTGATATTCTGCACTGGATACATCGCTTTTATCACGGCTTTTATCATATTCAGCTGCAAAAGAATCTGGCTCGGCAGCAATCTGCAGCTTGGGACATCCATCAAATGCCGTTTCATGAATCGAAGTCACCGAAGACGGGATAAACGCTTCTTCTAGATTAACACAATCAGCAAAAGCTTTTGTACCAATTGATTTTACTGAATTCGGAAGGGTAATCTTCTCGATTCCTGTACAATTACTAAATGCGTATCCTGGTATCGTCTGCAGGGAACCGCTCAGTTCCACAAAACGCAGATCATCACATCCCCAAAACGCATACGGTTCAATTTTCTCTATTGTAGCAGGCATATTATATTTGGTAAAATCACTTCCTGCCAGAGCCTGAATCACCTTTGTCCTGCTCTTATTATATAGTACTCCTGCCTCTTCACTAAAATAGTCGCTGTCAGAATCAATCTGAATATCCTTTAACATTTCGCATCCGGCAAATACACCATATCCAAGTTCGGTGATATTTTTGCCAATTTCTACATCCGACAAAGTCTTACAGTTACTAAAAGCAAAATTTCCGATCGTATGCAGAGAATCCGGAAAATCTACGACACTTAATACAGTACAGTTTGAAAATGCACCATGTTCGATCGTAGTCAATCCATCCGGCAGATAAACGGCATAAAGATCCGTATCGTCCAGAAAGGCTTCCGGTCCAATTTTTTTAACACCTTCCGGCACCGATACTGCTGTGGCCGTTCCGGTATATTTTACTAAAGTATCTCCATTTAATTGAAAATCTGATGCGGAGGACGTTACCGCCTCCACATCAGATACTGGAATCTGTGTTGCTGCTATTGCCAGCACAAGAAACAGCGTTCCAACTGCATTTTTAAGCTTTTTTCCCATTTTCCCGTCCTTATGCCAGTTTTGCGGATTTTTTATCTTTCTTCATAAACAATACTACAGACAGACATGCCAGTCCCATGGCAAGGAACCACTTCGGATGAATTGGATCACCGGTCTTAGGCGATGCATCCATGGCTGCCGTCAGGTTCTGCGTATCAACATAAATGGTATACGGTGAGAAGTGTGTCGCCGTAAAGTTGATGCAGGGAATACCGTCAATCGTCTTAAACGTCGCATTCAGCTTTTCCAACGTATCTCCGTTTACAACCGCACCGGCCTTATTATTTCCGGCATAGGTAATCAGATCATCCGGTATCGGCATGGTAATATTGACAGAAAGTCCTGTTGTATCCGTAATCGGCGTAGTTCCCGTAGAATCATATAATGTAATATCCATTGGGAAATAACGAATGTTATCCAGTGTGCCAAATTCATTTGTCAACGCCCGCTCCACTGCCGCTGTCGCTTCCGGCGTAGAGGTAATGCGCACTACAAAATTATCCGTAGAACCATCTACCGTTGCCGATGCTGTTCCGGTATTGGATACACCGATTCCGTTAGGAATAGATACAATTGTTCCGTTTTGTGCTGTAGCCGGTGTCGTTCCAGTTCCTGTTCCAGCCGTACCACTGCCACCTGTACTGCCATTTGATGAAGTCCCGGAGCTGCCCGTCGATGAAGTACTTCCTGTGGAACCGGAGCTGCCACCATTCGTATTCGAATCGGTTCCGGTTGAACTGTTTCCTCCGTCATAAACTGCCGTTACAACAACATTATTTTTTGGCATTTTAAAGCTTGTAGACTGCTTTTTCACATCCGCAATCGATACATTCAAAGAAGAAGTTTCCCAACGGTCAAATTTCCGTCCTGTAGAAGGGGCATTTGCCGTAATGTTGACAGTCTTTCCTTCTTCATAAGTACCGCTTCCCGAACCATTGATAACGGTTACCGTATAAATACCCTTATCCTTTTCCTCATCTTCCTTATTGTTTTGATTATTAGAATTGTTTGGATCATTCGGGTCAGTACTTCCATTGCCTCCATTTATTTTCGACTTATACTGCGCTATAAAGGTAACATCTGCTGTAATATTTTGTGTAGACATTCCCGGCACAGTAGGACTCCACCCGATAAACGTATAATCTTTCCGGATCGGATCGTTTGGTACTGCTGCAGGCTTTCCGTCTTCAATATACTGGACATCCGACAGGAAGGTCCCATCATAGTCCATAAAGTTGACTTCCCAACCCTCATCAATAGATACAAAATCCAAACCATAAGTATCCGCATATTTCTGTGCGGCACTGTCCTTATAGCTTCTAAGCTGCGTCTTCTTGGAATGATTGAACGCATTATTACGGATGGAAACCTCTTTGCCAAGAATCGTTACCGACATGGCTGTTTCATTATCTTTATAAAAAGCCTCTTCATCAATCCTTGCCACGCTCTTTGGAAGTGTTACATAAGTTAATGCTGTACAGTTTTTAAAACACCCTCTTGGGATTTCAGTGAGACTTTCTGCACCTGAAAAATCTACATTTGCAATATTCTCACAGGAGTCAAAGGCCCCAACTGCTATTTCATTGACATTGGCAATCATAGGATCCGATGTCAGATTAATATATGGCTCCCCGGTATTCGGACCACCGTTTCCACGGGTGGAAAGACAGGTAACAATCGTCTGTTTTCCTGCTGCATTTGCCTTATATATGATACCATTCTGATATGTATAAATATCATTGCTGAATACAACATTATCAATTCCGGTACAGCCACGGAACGGAGACGTACCAATATCCGTACAGTCTGCCCCTAACACAACCTGTTTTAATCGTTCACAGTCATCAAAGGCATAATCCGGCAGCTTTTTCACACCAAGCAATGCGATGGATTCAATCCGGTCATTTCCCTTAGTCTGGGTTTCGTACTGTTCTCCTAACTCTGAACCAGTCTGATAATCCTGATAATTACCACTGAAAAGACCCGGTACAACATCATCTGTTCCATTCTGGGATGTAGATCGTGCCGATCTTGAGTATGATGCTGACGCATACTTATTCGTATAGGAGTCCCATGCACTTAAATCCGGCAGTTTATAAGCTGCGATACTATTGCTGTTCTTTACTGTATCAGCTGTATAAAATCCATATACATCAATGGATTTCACACCTTCCGGCACAACAACATTTTTGGTTGCATCCACTAAGGACTCTTCGAATGGCGACAGCTTTTCAAAGTCATAATACGGAATCTTACCATTCAGATAAATGTCTTCATATTTTTTTACAACACTGTATCCAACATCCGTATTGAATGCCGCACATTCATCTTTGAAATCCTCCCACGCCTGTCTGTAAGCATCCGCTCCATCCCCGCTGATCGTGGAAGCTGCCAGTTCATAATAATAATATTGATCTGCCACATATTCCGCATTATCTTTATCCAAAAGATTATAATGCTGATAGTCTACCAATGTCGGCTCCAGTGTACTGTTATCCAAAAGAACCGTTAATCTGGACGGTGCCAGACCCTGATATGCAATTCGGATACCCTCTCTTTCATTGGCATAAACATCCTTGTCCATGGCCCATTCGAACGGAGCATAGCCTTCCACAATATCCCCGTGGAACATCAGCTTTCCGCTGCCTGTTAAAAAGGCATTCTGACCGATTGTAAAATTCGCATATCCGGACAACGGCGGATGGAATGTAACATCAATTAATTTCGGGCATTCCGCAAACGCTTCCGCACCAATGGATTTTACCGCATTTCCAACAACAACTTTTTCCAGTTTTGGACATCCCTTGAATACATTATCTCCAATTCCTTCGATTGAATTATCCGCAATCGTCAAGGATACAAGCTCTTTTAAAATCTCCGGATCAATACAGCCATCTGCCAGATTCTTAATCGGAATTCCACCATATTCCTCTTTGATTGTAAGATCAATATTGCTTCCTACCGACTCACCAGGACGTGGTCCAATGGAGGTAATTGTTCCATCCTCAGTAATAGACATCAGATAATTATCTGTGCTGACCTCGCAATAACGTTTACCGTTTTTGTAGTATACATATGGTACGGTATCTGCCACCATGGTCTTTGCCGTCCACGTACTCTTACGCGGTGAAGCCGTTTGTCTGGCATTATTTAACTCTGGACCCTGTACATAAAATCCCTCTGTTGCAACCTCCGCAAATATATCATAATCATAATATGCGTAGCCACAGTCTGTTCCTTCTGAAGTCAGAGTACTTCCCGCCGGAAAAATCACTGCCTTTAATCCATTACAGTTATAGAAGGTATAATTCGGAACCTTGGCGTCACTTAATGTACCAAAACTTTTCGGCATAGTCACCGTTTCCAAATTAGTACGTCCTGCCAGAATATAATCTCCCATCCCGTCGGCTCCTGCCTCAGAGATACCATGCGGGAAAGTAAATTCAGTCAAATTACCTGTCACACTGTTATCAACTGCAAATACGCCCTTTCCCATTTTAGATATAGAACGCGAAGATCCAAAATCCACACTATCTAACGCCACATCATTAAAGAAGGCATAATCCCGAATCTCACAGGTTGGTGTTTCACTCTTTAAGGCACTCGCATCCACACTTTTCAAAGAAGTACAATTAGCAAAGGCACCTCCACCAATCAAAGTAATGGAATCCGGAAGAACAACCGACGGAATCGTCGACCCAAAAAATGCCTCATTTCCAATTCTCTTGACGGTATTCCCAAATGTAACATCCTGAAGACGATTGCATCCATAAAATGCACGATTACCGATGTTTTCCACATTGCCTAAATTAATGTTTCGAATAAATGAATTTTTAAATGCCTCATTTCCAATAAACTTGATCTGAGGGGAAACAATCATATTCTCAACATTTGTTGTATCTGCAAAAGCTCTATCTCCAATGGCCAACAAAAACGTTGTATTTTTTACCATAAAGCCCTGGCTGTCATTTTTTAAATCTGACCCTGCGGTTGGTTTTCCTCCAAATGGAATATAAACTCTCGCATCCGTAACGCTTCCCTTGCTTCCGCGCCCATCAATAACAGACTTAAGCGTATAATCACTACCAACTGAAACCCCGTTATTCGCTTCACCCTTTTCATACATAATATAGCAATAGTAGGAAAGCTTATCTTCATCGGATAACATGCTGGAAGTGTATTCTCTCTTTGCCGGTTCGTCCGGAATGCCCGGCGCAGGATCCGGTCTTCCACTGGCAATCCAGTCATTGTATTTTTTCCATGCTGCCTGATATGCAGCAAATTCCTGCATATACTGGTCATATACATCAGGATAATATTTCTGGAAAAAGCGCCAGCTTTCACGCGTTTTCTGTGTATGATCATGTGTTAAAGAATCAACTTCCAATACATATATATCATTTCCATGCTTCGCTGCATCCCAGAAATCCTTATAATCATCTGACGTAACAATTTCATAATCATAAATGGCACTTTCCTGCATCTCGATTGTACCATCCTGATATAAGGTGTCATTATAGTCACATACTACACCATAATCACTATTATTATACTGTACCTGATAAAACTTAAACTGCCAATCCAGTCGATAACCACCATCACCGGTCAGCTTTGTAATACTAAAAGTCCGGTATATTCCCGAATCTCGTATTTCATCCTCTAACGGAGTATTTTTATTAGACTCTTTATCCCAATTAGGATCCTGTGGTCCCCAGCCATCCATCGGATTCATCGGTTCATCTTCGCCAATAATATTGTTATTATCATCATAAGAATAACTTCCATCCGTCCTCGGCTGTATTCCTGCCCTTGACACTGCCTGCCCATTATCCGCATATGTCTCCGGCACCGGAATTGCAGCTACCACAATTGCTGTAATCATCAGCACTGCAGCCAGTGACTTTCTGACGCTCCTTTTTAATCTTCTTGTAACCTTTTTCCTAGGTACTCTTTTGGCCATTGTTACCTCTCCTTTGGTATAAACCCTTATTTTTTTCTGTTACGAAATCCGTTTCGCAACAACAACAAATCTCCCATCCTCTTCACTGTTATCGCAGGTGGAAAGTGTTAACAGACAGTCACCGTATGAAGCTCTTACACCGGTGTCAAAAAGTGCCATATCTGCCATTGCATCCATAGCAGAATCAAATTCCGCTTTTGAATTTGCATTAATAAACTGGTAATATTTAAAAGTAATCTCGTCCTCATAAAAAATTTTAGAACGGAATACGTACATAACCTGATAGGTTCCCTTTTCATAAATCGAATCGAATTGAATGATCTTATGTTCATTTGCGTATTCTTTACTGCTGTATTTATTCAGATCTCCAAACATCTTACCCGAACGCATATGATGCCCGTATATAATCAGATTTGTGCTCGGTTTCAGCACATCACAGCCCGGATCCAGAAACAGCGATCCATTCTTATCATACTCCTGATTAAAATTGTGCGTCAGATAATACTCTGTATTACTGGACTGCATGACAGGGTAATCTATTATTGTATCGTCAATTTTCAGCCATCCGATTAGGCTTTTGTTCTTATTAAATAAAGTTTTATATTCATCCAGCACATCAGGAGCATCCTGATCACCTGTTTTATGAACCGTACCCTTGCCGGAAAGCACAGTACTGTTCTTTAATCCTGCAAGTTCATTGGATTCACTCTGCTTTTTAGCTGCCGAATAATTGTATACGGAAAAATATCCCAGACAAAGCACTGCTGTAAGGGCGCAGCTGACAACGATCCATTTCCGCCTTTTTTCCCGTTTTGCAAGTTCCTCCAGAATGACCTTTCGCATTTCAGAATCATAATCATCCAGGCTGACCTTCTGCTTCTTTTTCTGTCCAGTGTTGACCTTCCCTGTCGTCTTTTTTTGTTTCTTTTGCCTGTTGGGCTTTGCAGAACCTGAATTCTCTTTTCCATCATAGCCCTGTTTTATGTATTTCTGTGCCTGTTCATATATTCGGTCGTCAAAATCCCTTCCAAGCTGCGTTTCAAACTGATACTGTTCTTTCTGCATCTTTTTATATAAAGCAACTATTGTATTCGGATTTTTAGGATCCACCATTTCCTTTAACGAGTCAATCTTCTGTTTGTCCCTGAGTCCTGCCTGATAATCGGCGGCATTTCGAAATACCTTTCCCTCAACCGTCCACCTGTTGTCAGCCATCTGTAACCTCTGACTCCTTTCTTTGCATGACCTTGAGGCATACTTATCCTATTATTTATTTACATATATTATCTATTTTACTATATCTTGAAAGAAAATCAAGCATTTTATCAAGATATAGTTTTAAGATTTTCTGGAAACATTGACATGCCCTATCACATATGATAAAGCATAACTAAACTATTTTGGAGGCT
>JAAYNV010000031.1 GCA_012520645.1 Clostridiales bacterium
CAGGAAAAGAGGGGGAAGACTTATATGAAACAAAAAGTGGTGATACATGATCTGGAAGCAGAAGCGTGGGGACAGCTTCATTTAGAGACGGAAGATTGTATCGTCGTTGCGGCAAGGGAAAAAGCGGCCGGCTGTCAGGGGTGTTTTGGCTGCTGGTTGAAGACACCGGGGCAGTGTGTTTATCGGGACAGACTTCAGAATGTTGGAGCAGTGATGGCACAGAGCAGAGAGATCATTCTGATCACCAGAGGCTGCTATGGCGGTTACAGTCCACAGGTAAAGCGTGTGCTGGACAGAAGCATTTCTGCATCCCTGCCCTTTTTCACCTATCGGGCCGGAAAAATACATCATCCGTTGAGGTATAAAACCCACCCCAGACTGACCGTGTATTTGTATGGGGAACAGGATGAAATGGAAAGACAGATTGCGGCAGAGCTGGTACAGGCCAATGGTATTAATCTGGGATGTGAGAAGGCAGAATATGTTTTTTTGAATGATCCGGGAGAATTGAAGGAGATATGGGCATGAGAATTGTTGTATTAAATGCGAGTTCCAAGAAAAAGGGCGGTGCATCGAGATGTTTTTCCCGGATATTAAAGCTGATGCTGGCCGGCTGCCAGGTAACAACAGTCCAGGTGCGGAATCAGAGTGACCATGAGGACGCATTTACAGAAATGGAAAAGGCCGATGCAGTGATTCTTTCAGCACCACTCTATATTGATGGGATACCGGCTCACTTGTTAGAGTTTCTGCAGCAGGCAGAGATGATGTGCAGAGAGAAGAATTGTTCCTTCCGGTTATATGTGCTTTCCAACGGTGGATTTGTAGAAGGAAGACAGAATAAAATCCATTTGAAAATGTACGAGGCGTGGTGCAGACATGCCGGAGTGACCTGGGGAGGCGGTCTTGGAATCGGTGGTGGAACCATACTGCATGTTTTTTGTATCCTGTTGCCGATTCTGTTTGTCTTGCGGTTGATACAGGTGGCCGCCATTTTCTGGACAAACGGAGACATCAGCGGAGGAGAGATATGGAATTGCATGCAGGGATTATGTATCTATGTATTCTTTCTGCTTGGCCTTCTGCTTCATGAAGGAATTATGGCGCTTGGAATACGAAAGGGCAGGACGATGAAGAATCATTATACGAGAGTCTGGATGCCATCGTTTTTGTTTTTGATCGGAGCGGATATTTTTATGCTGCTTGCAGCACTTTGTAATGGGACCCTGCCCCATAAACTGTTCCGGAAGGTTTATCCGGATACCGAAAAGAATGGATAAGGAAAGGAAAACAATGGATTACAGTATTACGAAAAAGGGTGGACTTAATTCCAACCAGCTTAAATTTCTGGCGATCATAGCCATGACGATCGATCATCTGGTCTGTGTGATCTGGCCGGGTTATCCAAAGGACTGGTGGATTCTGGGATTACATATTATCGGAAGGCTTACGGCACCGATCATGTGGTTTATGATCTGTGAGGGTTATCATTATACCCGTAATCTGAAAAAATATATTACGAGACTGTTTCTCTTTGCAGTAATTTCGCATTTTGCTTACAATTTTGCGTTTGGAATACCTTTTATTCCGTTTCAGACATCCGTTTTTAATCAGACCAGTGTGATCTGGTCTCTGGCCTGGGGTGTGGTGGCACTCGCCCTGACCGATGACAAACGTTTTGCCTTCAAGCAGTGGCAGAAAACGCTCATCGTTCTGGTTATCTGCATGATTACCTTCTGTTCGGACTGGAGCTGTATAGCGGTGCTCGCCATTCTTGCAATCTATGCTCACAGAGGAGATCTGAAAAAGCAGGCGGCGGGAATGCTGTTTTATGTGACGATGTATGCACTGGTCTATTTTCTGTTTATTGACAAGGTTTATGGTGTGATACAGCTGTTTGTAGTAATCTGTATACCGTTTATGAAAAGATACAATGGGGAAAGAGGAAAGTGGAAGGGGATGAAATGGTTCTTCTATCTGTATTATCCCGCACATCTGATCGTCTGTGGAATCATCCGGGTTCTGCTGCACGGAAATATAGGGGTTATGATAGGCGGTTAAGAGGAACGAAGTGAAAAATATCGCAGTAAATATACCGGCAGGCAGTGTCCGGCTCTGATAAGAGGGCCGGACACTGCCTGCCTTTTTGTCTTTATGGCTGATACATATATTTTTCAAAGTTGTCAATGCTAACAGAAGGGAAGAACAGGACAGAAAGTAATAAAGAAAAGACAAAAAGGAAGAGAAGGAATGGAAGAAAAAAGAATGGCAAGAGGCAGCAAGACAATGGACGGCAATCAGGCGGCCGCCTGTGCAGCCTATTATTACAGTGATGTGGCGGCAATTTATCCCATCACTCCCTCGACTACAATGGCTGAGCTTATGGATGAATGGGCCGCAGCAGGTAAAAAAAATCTGTTTGGACAGACCGTGCAGGTAACTCAGTTCCAGTCGGAGGCCGGGGCGGCAGGGGCCATGCACGGGGCACTTCTGGCAGGAGCTCTTACTTCCACCTTTACTGCGTCCCAGGGGCTTCTGCTCATGATTCCGAATCTATATAAAATGGCAGGGGAACAGCTTCCGGGTGTATTTCATGTGGCGGCAAGAACGATTGCTGTGCATGCCCTTTCGATTTTCGGGGATCATTCGGATATTTATGCCTGCAGACAGACCGGGGCTGCACTTCTGTGTTCTGCAACCGTGCAGGAGGTCATGGATCTGGCCCCTGTGGCACACATCGCAGCCGTGGCGGGAAGACTGCCCTTTGTCCATTTCTTTGATGGTTTCCGAACATCCCATGAGATTCAGAAGATTGCGGTATGGAGTGAGGAGGATATGAAAGCACTGGCGGATGAGGAAGCAATTCTGCGTTTCCGTCAGGGAGCATTGACTCCGGAACACGGGAAGGAAATGGGTTCGGCCCAGAACCCGGATGTCTTTTTCCAGTTTCGGGAAGCGGCTAACCGCAATTATGAGCGGCTTCCGGAACTTGTGCAGAAGTGCCTGGATGCTGTCAATATCCGGATCGGGACGGACTATCATCTGTTTGAATATTACGGGGCAGAGGACGCGGAGGAAGTCATTGTGGCGATGGGCTCTGTCTGCGGTACGATTGAGGAAACGGTTGATTTTCTGAATGCCTCCGGAAGAAAGACCGGTCTTATCAAAGTACGGCTTTACCGTCCTTTCAGCATAGAGCATTTCATCCGGACAATTCCCGGGACTGTGCGGCATTTGACGGTTCTGGACCGGACGAAGGAGCCAGGGGGGCCGGGCGAGCCGCTTTATCTGGATGTGGCTGCGGCTTTGAAGGAAGGCGGAAGGGAAGAGATCAGACTGTATGGAGGCCGCTATGGTCTGGCATCCAAGGATACGACACCAAAGCAGATTGCGGCAGTGTTTGAAAATCACAAAAAGAAACATTTTACAATCGGCATTGAGGATGATGTGACACATATGTCATTAAAACCGGCAGAGTGGATACCGTCACTGGATCAGGATTATCTGAGCTGCAAATTCTGGGGCTTTGGCGGGGACGGAACGGTAGGAGCCAACAAGAACTCCGTGAAGATCATCGGAGATCATACGAAGCTCTATGCGCAGGCTTACTTTTCCTATGATTCCAAAAAGTCCAGAGGATTGACCGTGTCTCATCTGCGGTTCGGAAAACGGCCGATCCGTTCGGCCTATCTGGTCTATCAGGCCGATTTTGCAGCCTGTCATAATCCGGTCTATATGCACAAATATGATATGGTACAGGAGGTCAAGGACGGCGGCGTTTTTTTACTGAATTGTCCGTATGAGGGAGAAGCGCTGGAACGTTTCCTGCCGGGTCAGGTAAAACGCTATATGGCAGAGCATCATATCCGGTTTTATACGATCGATGCTATCCGCATCGGAAAAGAAATCGGACTAAACAGCCGGGTCAACACGATCCTGCAGGCAGCGTTTTTTAAGCTTTCCGGTATATTACCGAAGGAAGAGGGAATGCGCTTTATGAAGGAGGCGGCCCGACAGGCCTATCTGAAAAAGGGCGAAAAAATTGTGGAGATGAATTACCGTGCCATTGAGAGAGGCATGGAAGAGGTGCGAAAAATTGAAGTACCGGAGCACTGGAAAGAGGCAGAAGAGGAACCGCTCGATACAGAGCTTATAGAGGATAGGGCAGAACTGCTTGAATTTGTGGAGAAAATTCAGAAACCGTTAGAGAAGCAGGAAGGAGACAAGCTGCCGGTTTCGGCATTTCTGGACAGGCAGGAGGGCAGCGTGCCGTCCGGCTCTGCGGCTCATGAGCGTAGAAATGTCAGCGTGGAAATCCCATTCTGGAAGCCGGAAAACTGCATCCAGTGTAACCGGTGTGCGTATGTCTGTCCCCATGCAGTCATCCGGCCCTTTGTCCTGAATGAAGAAGAACAAAAAAAGGCGACGGAGGGCATGAAGGTACTTCCAATGACGGGAATGTCAGAATACGGGTTCTGTATTGCGGTATCGGAGACAGATTGTACCGGGTGCGGCTCCTGTGTGGGTGTCTGTCCGGGCAGACAGGGAGAGAAGGCATTGGAAATGTGTCCGGTAGGAGAACACACAGAGCGGCAGGACTTCTTTGATTATGCCAAGGCTCTTCGCACCAAAAAAGAGGTATTGGATATTTTCCGGGAAAATACCGTAAAAGGGAGCCAGTTCAAACGGCCGCTTTTGGAGTTTCATGGAGCCTGTGCCGGATGCGGGGAGACCCCGTACGCAAAGCTAGTCACACAGCTATTCGGTGAAAGAATGTATATTGCCAATGCTACCGGTTGTTCATCGATCTGGGGGAATTCCTATCCGTCCACACCCTATGCCGTCAATTGGAAGGGACAGGGGCCTGCCTGGGCCAATTCCCTGTTTGAAGACGCAGCAGAATTCGGATATGGGATGTATTTGTCCGGAAAAGCGGTCAGGGAGCGGCTGAAAAAAACGGCGATAGAGCTGCTTTCAGAGGTAACAGGGGAAGGAAGGGTGGAAAATGCCCTGAAGCTTTGGCTTTCCAACTATGACAGGGGCGCGGAAAACCAGGCGGCATCGGAGCAGTTAAAAGAAGCGTTGAAAACATGTGACCATCCGCTTGCCAAAAAGCTTTTATCAGAACAGGATTCTCTTGCAAAAAAATCCTACTGGATTTTCGGTGGAGACGGATGGGCTTATGATATCGGCTTTTCGGGGCTGGATCATGTACTGGCAAGCGGGCAGGATATCAATATTTTAGTTTTTGATACAGAGGTCTATTCCAACACCGGAGGGCAGGTATCCAAAGCAACGCCGGAGGGTGCTTCTGCAAAGTTTGCGGCAGACGGGAAGCGGACAGGAAAGAAGAATCTGGCGGCCATGGCCATGACCTATGGCAATGCCTATGTCGCCCAGGTCGCCATGGGAGCGGATTATAACCAGACCCTGCAGGCGCTTCTGGAGGCAGAGCGTTATCCAGGACCGGCCCTGGTCATTGCCTATTCGCCCTGCATCAGTCACGGCATCAAAGCCGGGATGGGCAGTGCACAGCATGAGGAGAAAAAGGCGGTGGAGGCCGGCTACTGGCATCTGTTCCGTTTTGATCCTTCCGGAAAGGAAGCCGGGCAGAATCCGTTTCGGCTGGACAGTAAAGTACCGAAGCTTTCTTATGAACAATTTCTGGATGGGGAAATCCGCTATACGTCTTTGAAGCAGAGAGATCCGGAAGCGGCGGAGAGTCTTTTTGCAAAAGCGGCAAAACGGGCTGAAGAAAAATATGAGGAATTAAAAAAATGGGAAAGAGGTTGACTAAAATGGCAGTAGATTTTAAAAACAGTGAGACAAAGGATAATCTGATGCGTGCATTTGCAGGGGAAAGCCAGGCCAGGAACCGGTATACCTTTGGGGCGGCTCTGGCCAAAAGAGAAAACCTGCATGTCATTGAAGCTGTGTTTACCTATACGGCTGATCAGGAAAAGGAACATGCGGAAATATTTTATAATTATCTCAAGGAACTATCCGGTGAGACCATCCACGTGGACGGTGGTTATCCGGTGGATCTTTCGGAGGATGTGGCAGAGCTTTTGCGTATGGCCCAGCACAATGAGTATGAGGAGCATGATTCGGTGTACAAGGCGTTTGGGGATAAGGCGAAGGAAGAGGGCTTTGATAAGATAGCAGCTTCCTTTCATATGATTGCAGAGATTGAAAAATATCACGGGGACCGGTTTGGACGGTTTGCCGAGTGGATGGAGCAAAATAAGCTGTTCGTATCAGAGGTGAAAACCGGATGGATCTGCTTAAACTGCGGTTATATCTACGAGGGAGAAAGGGCACCCGTTAAATGTCCGGTCTGCGATCACGACCAGGGCTATTTTGTCCGGCTTACACTTTCCCCATATGCGGAAGCATAGACCGGATAAAAGTCCGATTTCACTTTGTACAGATACAAAAGGAAAAGATGAGTAGGGACTCTGGAAAGAGAGGTTCAAATAGAGTATAATTGAACCAGAGATACCAAAGAAGGAGGACTGCTTATGTACGAAATGAAAGACGAATATTTAACCGGAATTCCAGAGATCGACCGGGAGCATACCAGGCTGTTTGAAATTGCGGAGGAAACCTATCAGATCGCAAAGCAGGAGTTTATACCGGATAAATATGATCAGATTCAAACGTTATTAGAAGAATTAAAGGAATATACGTTCCTTCATTTTGAACATGAAGAAGAGTATATGGAAAGCATTCATTATAAAAAGCTGTATACCCAGAAAATCCAGCATGAGGGCTTTCGCAGAAAGCTGGAGGAGCTGACCAGGCTGGATAGTATTGAAGGGGATCAGGAAGATCAGGACAAGGTCATTGATGACATTTTGAAATTCCTGACGGACTGGCTGGTCAGCCACATCCTGCATAATGATAAGCTGATCGGAAAGCTGTAAAACTTTTTAGGTGAAAGCAGAAGCTGCCAACAAAATTCCATATAAGTTGCAAAATCGTGCCATATGCGACAGACAAAATTCATGTTACATTAATTGTGTGTCGTATATGGCATGAAGTATTTTAATGAAATAGAAACAGGCAATCATCAATATGAGGTGAATGAGATGGCGGTTTATGTGAATCAAATACAACAATTATTTACATTGGAGACAAAGAATTCAACCTATCAGATGGGAGTGCATCCGACCGGAGTTCTGTTACATTACTATTATGGCAGGAAAACCGGAAGAGAGAGTTTGGACTATCTTTATGAGTGTTATGATGTAGGATTTTCGGGCAATCCGGATGAAGCAGGTACGGATCGGACCTTTTCATTGGATACAGCACCACAGGAATACAGCGGAAGCTGTGTCGGTGATTATCGGTTAAACAGCATTGGAGTACGTAACGCGGACGGGACGGGTGCCGTAGACTTACGATTTATTTCCTATGAACAAAGCAAGGGAAAGTATGGAAGAAAGGGTATGCCGGCTGTGTACGGCAGCGAAAAGGATGCGGATAGTCTGGTTCTTCACTTGAAGGACAAAGCAACATGTCTGGCAGTAGATCTGTGGTACAGTGTGTGGGAAGACTATGACTTGATTACAAGAGCGGTTACGGTGCGTAATGAAACAGGAAGGACGCTGCATCTGACGAAGGCAGCTTCTATGCTGTTGGATATTTTATATGGTGATTGGGAAATTCTGCATTTTCACGGAAGACATTGTATGGAGAGGCAGCCGGAAAGAGTGGTCCTGCCGCATGGCAGAATGGCATTCGAAAGTAACCGGGGAACCTCCAGCCATCAGCACAATCCTTTTGTGGTGCTGTGTGACAGAAGGACACAGGAGGATTTTGGAGAATGCATTGGAGTCGGACTTTTATACAGCGGAAATTTCAGCATCCAGACAGAAAAAGATCAGTTGAACCGGATACGTCTGGTAGCAGGCATTCAGGAAAAAGATTTTGATTTTGTGCTGGAGCCTGGAGAAGAATTTGAGACTCCTGAGGCAGTGATGGTCTATAGTGGAGACGGCTTTACTCCGATGTCGCAGAAGCTGCACAGACTGGTTAGAGAGCATATATGCCGTGGAAAATATAAGCTGGCAAGACGGCCGGTGTTAATCAATAATTGGGAAGCTACCTATTTTGACTTCAATGAAGAAAAGATTCTGGACATTGCAAAGGGTGCGGCTGAGTTAGGCGTGGAAATGCTGGTATTGGATGACGGCTGGTTTGGAAAGCGTGATGCAGATAACAGCGGTCTGGGTGACTGGATTGTGAACACGGGCAAACTGAAAGGCGGGTTAAAGCCTCTGGCAGAAAAGATCAATGCGCTTGGACTGAAATTTGGTCTCTGGTTTGAACCGGAAATGGTATCCGAGGACAGTGATCTGTATCGTGCACATCCAGACTGGGCGGTACAGATACCGGGCAGAAAGCCGTGCAGAGGCCGTTTCCAGCTGGTGCTTGACATGACAAGAAAGGATGTCAGGGATTATCTGTTTGATATGATGTGTGCGGTACTGGATGAGGCTAATATTGAATATGTCAAATGGGATATGAACCGCAGTGTTTGTGATGCTTATTCGGCCCTGCTTCCGCCAGAGCGTCAGGGAGAGTTTTACCATCGCTATGTGTTGGGCGTGTATGAATTGTATGAGAGACTGATTGCACGCTACCCGGATATCTTATGGGAGGGTTGTAGCGGCGGTGGTGGTAGATTTGATCTGGGGCAGCTTTATTATACACCGCAGATCTGGTGCAGTGACGATACGGATGCCATTGAGCGCTTGAAGATTCAATATGGAACCAGCTTTGCATACCCGATCAGTACGGTCGGCTCCCATGTGTCTGCTTCGCCTAATCACCAGACCGGCAGGAGTACGCCGTTTGAAACAAGGGGCATTGTAGCTATGGCAGGAACCTTTGGCTATGAGCTTGATCTGAATCTTTTGAGTGATGAAGAAAAGGGACGGGTTACCGGACAAATTGAACGATTTAAAAAATATTATGATGTCATTCATTTTGGGGATTATTACCGACTGACAGATCCTTTTGAAAATGAACTGTTTACTGCGTGGGAATATGTCAGCAGGGATAAGGGGGAGGCGTTAGTACATATTGTTAGTACTCATGTGCTGGCCAATACGCCCCAGTTTGGACTTCGGTTTAAGGGTCTTCAGGAAGAGGCACAGTATGAAGTACAGGTATGGACAGACGGTAAGATTGTGAAAAATCAGAAGGCAAAAGTTCTTTCGGGAGCTGTGCTGATGCATGCCGGCATTGTTGTACCGGCTGTCTGGGGAGACTATAAATGCAGCGAGATATATCTGAAAAGAAGGGACTGTGCATGTGAGCCGGAAAAATAAAACCGGAAAAAAGCATTGCAGAATATGTGTGAGGCGGAACAGAAGTTGTCCGCCTCATACCTTTTTCATAGAATTAAATTATGGAAAAATGTTATATTATGAAACCATGATGTTTTTTATAAAAGAAGATATGGAAAAATGTTTTCTGCAAATGTAAAAATAATATATAGTATGAGAAATATGAAAGGTAAATAAAAGAATCTAAATACCAAAAATAATAATTGCCATACGAATTGCACAAAAAAGCATCCTATTTTTTGATTAAGTGTACAAAAGACGAAAAAGAAACATTATGCCATATATATAAAACACTTTCCACTATTACAAAATGCCATGTTCCTCTATAATGTGCAATATCAAAGGACAACGATATCGAATGCCTTAGAAGATTAACATTGAGGAAAGGTTTAAAACAGGGAGGAAGACAATGAAGGCAAAAAAACTTATGGCACTTGCATTGGCAGCAGTTATGACATTTTCTGTAACGGCTTGCGGAAAAGGACAGGATACGACTCAGACGGCATCGCAGGAGAGCGGTACCCAGGAGGCAGGAACAGAAGCAGAAGAAATGAAAGGCAGCACAGAGGGAAAACTGACTGTAGCAATCTGGGACAGCAATCAACAGCCGGGTATTCAGGAGATTTTGGATGACTGGTCTGCACAGTCTGGAATTGAGGCAGAAACTCAGGTCATCACATGGAATGAGTATTGGACACTTCTGGAGGCCGGTGCTTCGGGTGGTTCTCTTCCGGATGTATTCTGGATGCATTCCAATCAGAGCCAGAGATATATGGAAAATGGCCTGCTGTTAGATCTGACAGACAAGATTGCTGCCAGTGATAAGATTGATTTGAATAATTACTATGAGGACATTGTAGGTCTGTATGAATCAGAAGGAAAGCAGTATGCGATCCCGAAGGATATTGATACCATTGCCCTGTGGTATAACAAGACCATGTTTGATGAAGCGGGAGTGGAGTATCCGAATGCAGACTGGACATGGGAGGATTTTTATGAAGCAGCCAAAAAACTGACAAAAGAGGATGGCAGTCAGTGGGGCTATGCAATCAATACAGGAAATAATCAGGACAGCTACTATAATATGATCTATGATTACGGCGGATATGTAATCAGTGAGGATAAGAAGACCTCCGGATATGATGATCCGAGGACGATTGAGGCTATGCAGTTTGTGGAGAGAATGCTTCGTGAAGGACTCTGTCCGGATCTTCAGACCATTTCTGAAAACGGATGTGATGTACTGTTCCAGTCCGGTAAGGTGGCAATGATTACACAGGGTTCCTGGATGGTAGCAGGTTTCCGTGATAATGAGTATACACATGATAACTGTGATGTAGCAGTACTCCCAATGGGAGCTGATGGTACAAGAGTTTCTATTTATAATGGACTTGGCTGGGCAGCAGCGGCAAATGGAAAGAATACGGAAGCAGCGTGGTCACTGATTGAATATTTAGGCAGCAAGGAAGCACAGCTTAAGCAGGCAGAACTTGGAGTTACGATGTCAGCATATAAAGGAACATCGGATGCATGGGTGAACAGCGTTGACTGCTTTGACTTAAAAGGACATCTGGATATGCTGGATGCAACTTTGGTAATTCGTCCTTATTCCAGAAATACAAATGTCTGGGAGGATATGGCAACAGAGACCTTCAAATCTGCATGGACAGGCGAAATGTCCATGGAGGAAGCATGTAAGCAGATTGCAGAATCCATGAATACGGCATTAGCAGAGGAATAGGAAGTAAAGGATGATGAGTATGGCAACGCAGAAGAAAAGAAAGATGACACCGAGGGAGAAAAGTGAATTTTTCTGGGGCTGGCTGTTTATTCTGCCGACTGTGATTGGACTTCTGATATTGAATATTATTCCGATTTTCCAGACCATCTGGCAGAGTTTTTTTAAAACAGGTGATTTTGGCAAAGGAAATATTTTCATCGGAATGGCGAATTACCAGAAACTGATGCAGGATAAGGCGGTATGGCAGGCATTATGGAATACCGTAAAATATGCGATTGTGGAAGTTCCTTTTTCCATTGTCATTGCACTTGTTCTGGCAGTATTTTTGAACAGAAAGATGCGCGGCAGATCTGCATACCGAACCATTTTCTTTCTGCCCATGGTGGCTGCTCCGGCAGCCATTGCCATGGTTTGGAGATGGCTTTATAATTCGGAATTTGGTTTATTAAACCATTTGATTGGCAGGAAGGTAAACTGGATTTCAGATCCGAATCTGGCAATCTATTCGATAGCTGTTATTGGTATCTGGTCCATTATCGGTTACAATATGGTTTTATTTTTGGCAGGACTTCAGGAGGTGCCGCGGGACTATTATGAAGCGGCAGCCATTGACGGAGCCTCCGGCATTCATCAATTTTTTCATATTACCGTTCCACTCATTTCACCGACTATTTTCTTTGTGGCAGTAACAAGAGTGATTGGAGCATTTCAGGTATTTGATTTGATTTATATGGTAATGGATAAAACAAATCCGGCGCTTGCAAAGACACAGTCACTGGTGTATCTGTTCTATCGGTATTCGTTTACCGAAGGCAATAAAGGTTACGGATCTGCAATCGTGGTACTGCTGCTTGCGGTAATTATGTGCATTACTGTGTTTCAAATGACAGCGCAGAAAAAGTGGGTTCATTACAATTAGGAGGGGCAAATGGAAGCAAAGAAGAAATTGGTGTCAATCATTATACATATTATACTGCTGGCCTGCTCTGTAACCATGCTGATTCCCTTTTTGTGGATGATCCTGACTGCTTTTAAATCGGTATCAGAAGCAACCAGTGTGAATCCATTTATTATCCTTCCGACGGTATGGCGCAGGGATGCATTTGATAATGTAATAAAAAATATGAATTTTTTGCTGTTGTATAAAAATACACTGCTTATGATAGCGGGAAGAGTATTGGCGGCAGTGCTGACGGCAACAATGGCTGGCTATGCCTTCGGAAGATTACACTTCAAGGGAAGGGACCTGATGTTTTCACTGGTGCTGTTTCAGATGATGGTACCCGGACAGATTTTTATCATTCCGCAGTATTTGATGGTAAGCAAGCTGGGAATACTCAATAGTACAATGGCATTAGTCTTTCCCGGACTGGTTACTGCTTTTGGAACCTTCCTGCTCAGACAGGCATATATGGGACTTCCCAAAGATCTGGAGGAGGCAGCAAGGCTAGATGGCTGTAATATCGGACAGACGTTTCTATATATTATGGCACCGCTGACCAAGTCCTCTATGGTGGCGTTGGGAATTTTTACCACAGTATTTGCCTATAAGGATCTGATGTGGCCGATGATCGTCAATTCGGAAAATGATAAGGCAACATTGGCGTCAGCGCTGGCGAAAATGCAGGGACAGTACGGCAGCAAATTTCCGGAACTGATGGCTGCAGCTCTGATTGCGTGTATTCCGATGATTATCATTTATCTGTTTTTTCAGAAACAGTTTATCGAAGGAATCGCTACTTCCGGTGGAAAATTATAAAAACATACAGATTCAGGATACGGATAGAGTCCCCTGCATGTATTGCGGGGGACTCTTTGTTGCAATTTGGACAGCGATAGATTAAACTGGAAAAGGACAGGGAGGACTTGGCATGGAGAAACAGGCAGGATTTACAACAAGTGCAAGATATAAATGTCTGGAGGATCTGCAAAGGGATTCTGCTGATTTGTATCTTGGATACTGTGGGACGGAAAAATGTGTGCCGGGGCACTCCTTCGGGCCCACGGAAAGAACGCTTTATGTCATTCATTTTGCGAGGAGGGGCAGAGGACGTTTCAGCATTGGCGGAAAGGAATATTCTATTACGGCAGGTGAAGCTTTCCTGATTTCTCCCGGTGAAACGACTTATTATGAGGCAGATGAGAAGCAGCCCTGGGAATACTGGTGGATTGGTTTTCAGGGAATCAAGGCATATGAGTATATATTAAATGCAGGATTTGACAAATATACACCGGTGATTCACGTAGAAGGAATGGATCAGATCATAGGGTGCATCAATAATATGCTGGAGGCACATCAGCTCACGATTGCAAATGATTTGCGGAGAAAGAGTGAACTGATGCGGGTGTTTGCACACCTGATAGAAGAAAACGGGAAAAAACAGAAAGAAGTATCCGGCTATGATTATCAGGGGGCAATTTATGTCAGGCAGGCAGTCGATTATCTGACGTACCATTATCATGAGAGGATAAAGATTAATGAACTGGCAGATTATATCGGGATAAACCGCTGCTATTTGACGAACAGCTTTAAGAAGCAGCTTGGGATGTCGCCGCAGGAATACCTGGTAAAGCTTCGCATGGACAAGGCGGCGTCCCTGATCCGTAATACGGGGCTTTCAGTTAGTGAAATCGCAGTGCGGGTAGGATATGAGGATCCGCTTGCGTTTTCCAAAATATTCAGGCTAAAATACGGAGTCAGTCCACGCAAATGGCGTGAGATGGAAGAAATTCTGGTAGAATACCATGAGAAAGGTTTTGTTCATAAGGATCTTTTATAAGTGATGGAGAAAAAGAAACGACTGGATGAAAATAAAAAACTGTTTTTGGGAGCTGCGGCTATTTTGGCTTTTGTTCTGTTAGTGACGATAGGTGGAATGGTTTTTTTTAAACAGCAGGTAAAGAAAGCGGCACAGGCACTTGAGGAAACAGAATACCGGGAATATGACAGATACTATGCGATGATCGTAGAGGATGCGGATTCTCCCTTCTGGCAGGAGGTTTATGCCGGAGCCTGTGCACAGGCGGAAGAAAATAATGTATGCGTGGAATTGTTAAACGATACATTAGAGGAAGAGTATTCCAGAGAAGAACTGACGCACATCGCCATTGAAAGCCAGATGGATGGTATTATTGTTCAGGCGGATGAAAGTGAAGAACTGACTGCCTGTATTGATGAGGCTGTAGAAAAAGGCATTCCGGTTATTACGGTGCTTGGAGATAATACGTCGGGACACAGACAGAGCTTTGTCGGGGTAGGCAGCTATAATCTGGGCCGGGAATACGGCAGACAGGTCATAGAAATATATCAGAATAGGGAGCCGGCTTCCGGTAAGGTATATGTGCTGATGGATACAAAAGCGGAGGATTCCAGTCAGAATATTTTGTATTCCGGAATACAGGAAACTTTGGAGAATCTGGATATCAGTCTGGAGATGTATGCAGTAAATAATGAGAGCCGCTTTTCTGTAGAAGAGTCGATCCGGGATCTTTTTATGAATGTGGAAGAGCAGCCGGATATCATCATCTGTCTGGATGAGTTAAATACCTCCTGTGTCTATCAGGCTGTGGTGGACTATAACCGGGTAGGAGAAGTGGGCATAATAGGATATTATGATTCGGAAGACATTCTGCGGGCAATCGAGAGAAAGGTAATTCATTCTACGATTACTGTCAATACAGCGCAGATGGGAAGCTATTGTGTCGAGGCATTGTGTGAGTTTGACGAGGTTGGAAATGTAAGTGAGT
Source organism: Clostridiales bacterium (assembly GCA_012520645.1). Classification (GTDB taxonomy): domain Bacteria; phylum Bacillota; class Clostridia; order Lachnospirales; family Lachnospiraceae; genus JAAYNV01. The sequence goes on from JAAYNV010000031.1 coordinate 14,845, forward strand.
ATTTTACTGTGGATATACAGCTGGTCAATGCTGACAATGTTGCCGCCTATCTGGTGCAGGAGGAAGCAGATGAAAAATAACTTGTTTGGAAAAATATCCATTCAGACAAAGCTTGCTGTGGTATTTGTCTTTACCAGTCTCATTATTCTGGTGGTCAATCTGTTTATGTATGTGAATATCAATAATATGGTAAACCGTATGGACAGGGTTTATCAGGGAAACCTCCGCCTGAATGAGCTGAATCGTGCTTTAAGGGATGTACAGGACAATATGACGGAATACCTGAATGTGAAAAATTCCGATACGCTGGAGGCTTATTACCGGAGTGTACAGGAGTATACTGCCTACGTGGACCGTCTGAGTGATGTAGTCAGCAGCGATGCGTTTGGAAGGATGGAACGCAATATTAAAAAACTGTCAGAAAATTATCTGGAACTGACGAATCAGACTGTGGAAGCAAAACGAGGCAGAAACGTAGAGAAATACAATTCGCGTTATGAGAGTGCGACGAAGATGTATGAACACATAAGCACTTACATTTATAGTCTGAACAATGAGCAGTTTAATGCCAATTCTGCAAATTATGAGGCATTGTCCATTTCGCTCCGGTCCTTGGAATTAGTCAGTAACCTGATTCTTGTTGCGGTCATCATCAGCAATATTCTTCTGATCCTGATTCTGACCAAAACCATCACCAGTCCGTTAAAAACTCTGGCGGATACGGCGGATGAGGTGGCTGAGGGCAACTTTGAAGTGGCACTTTTGCCAGTACAGTCGCAGGATGAGATCGGTATTGTGACAAGAGCTTTCAATACCATGGTTGTAAATATCAGAGAGTACATTGAACGGATTAAAAAAAGCATGGAGTTAGAGCGTGAGATGAAGGAGCGGGAGCTTCTGATGGAGACGCACTTAAAGGATGCACAGTTAAAATATTTACAGGCGCAGATTAATCCACATTTTCTGTTCAATACCCTCAATGCCGGTGCCCAGCTTGCAATGATGGAAGGGGCGGACCGGACTTATGAATACATACAGAATATGGCGGATTTTTTTCGTTATAATGTCAAAAAGAACAATGAGACCGTGACACTGGCGGAAGAAATTGAACTGGTGGATAATTATATCTATATTTTAAATGTCCGTTTTTCAGGAGAGATTCATTTTGAGAAGAAGGTAGACAAACGGTATACCTATCTTCCCGTGCCCAGCATGCTGCTGCAGCCCATTGTGGAAAACAGTGTGAATTACGGAATCCGTAATATTGATTGGGAGGGAAAGATTACGCTTTCGGTCTATGCTATAGAGGATACGCTTTGTATCAGTATTAAGGACAATGGTATCGGTATGAGTCAGGAGAAGATTGACAAGATTATGACAAGCAGACTGAAAGAGGCAGATCTGTCACAGGACTCCAATGGAATCGGTCTGGATAATGTGATCGGCAGACTCAGACTCTTTTTAAAGACGGAAGACAATCTGGAGATTTTAAGCGGAGGAAAGAATCAGGGTACGGAGGTGCGCATCTATCTGCCAATCCCGGATGAAAATATATAAAGGAGTAAGAGCGGATGTATAAGATAATGCTTGCAGACGATGAGGGAATCGTCATCGACTCTTTAAAGTTTATTATCGAGAAGGAATTTGGAGACAAGTGTATGGTAGAATCTGCCAAGACGGGGAGAAGTGTTATCGAGCTGGCAGAGCGCTTCCGTCCGGATATTGCCATTATGGATATCCAGATGCCGGGTATCAACGGAATTGATGCCATGAAGGAAATCCGAAGCTTCAGTAAGGATATGATCTTTATTGTCATGTCTGCCTATGATAAGTTTGATTATGCCCAGGAGGCCATCAATCTTGGCGTGTTGGAATACATTACAAAGCCGATGAACCGGGATAAGATTACCGGAGTTTTAAGACGTGCGATGTCGATGATTGATGAGGAGAGAACGAAGCGCAGCAATGATCTGATGATCAAGGAAAAGCTGGAAACGGTTGTGCCGATCATTGAAAACGGACTGATTTATAATATTTTATTTCAGGAACATTTTGAGGAGGACGTGGAGAACTTTAAAAGCCTGCTCGGTATCAAAGAGGAATATGGTTATATGATCGCTTTTGTCTTTGGGGATGAGCAACAGGGTAATCATATGACCAATGCAGTCGGCACCAGTGTAAAGGTGCAGAACCATTACAGAGAAGTGCGGGAAATGGCAAGGGAATATTTCCCGGGTATTATGGGTTCTGTGATGGGCAATAAGATTGCGATGCTTGTTCCAAGCAGGAAACAGAAGATGGAATACAATGAAAGAATTGAGCTGATCGAGCGGGCAAGGGAACTGGTGCGGAAGATACGTAAGCGGCTGGATGTCAGCTTTCGCATTGGAATCGGAGCAATAAAGGGGCTGCAAAAACAGCTGGATTCTTATAATGAAGCGTTAAATGCGCTGATAAATTCCACAGGAACTGTTGCGCATGTAGATGATCTTCCGTTAGCCTGTGTCTATGAAGAAAACTATCCCGTTGATCTGGAAAAACAGTTGTTTGATGCCGTATCCAAGGGAGACTCCAATCTGGCCATGGAAAAGGCCGGGAGATTTTTTGAATGGATGGAGGAGACATACCCGGACAGCCTTATGGATATCCGGTTAAAGTCTTTGGAATTTGTCCTTTGGTCCGAACATCTTGCATATGAGAGCGGAGGAATGTCGTACCGCTTTAAAGCGCGTGAAGACTGGCTGCCGATGATTATGCAGATGTCAGGGCTTGAGGAGATTAAAAGCTGGTTTTTAGATAAGGTTGCGACTGCCAGCCGGAACGTGGCGACGAAACGGGAGGAAAAGTCGATTAGTCTGGTGGAAAAGGCGAAGGCATATATCAATGAAAATTTTCAAAGAGATCTGTCGCTTGATGAGATTTCCAGAGAGTACGATATCAGTCCCTATTATTTCAGCAAAATTTTCAAGGATGAGACAGGAGAGAACTTTATCGAATATCTGACCGGTGTGCGTATGGAGAAAGCGAAGCAGCTTCTGCTGAATAAGGAGCTGTCCATGAAGGAGATATGTTCCATGGTGGGATATGCGGATCCAAACTATTTCAGTCGTTCCTTTAAAAAGAATGTAGGAGTTACTCCGACGGAATATCGGGAGGGAAAGGGTTGAAAAGGATATGGACATAAAAAAGAAAATTATGCGGTTGTTTGCGGCAGTCAGTGTGGTCGTGATGTTTTCGTTATGTTCCGGCTGCAGCAGTCAATCGGTGGAAACGCTTGAAGAAAATGAGCAGTCTGAAGAAAAAATCCAGATTGGTATGTGCTTTGATTCCTTTGTAATCGAGCGGTGGCAGAGAGACCGGGATGTGTTCGTGTCCACCGCAAAGGAACTGGGCGCAGAGGTTAATGTCCAGAATGCGAATGGAGATGTGGAAGAGCAGATCAGACAGATTGAATATTTCATTGAGAAAAAAATGGATGTGATCGTCATTATCTGTATTGATTCAGACAGTCTGAAGGATGTGGTGAAGAAGGCGCAGGATGAGGGTATCAAAATCATAGCCTATGACCGCCTGATCCGGGATGCGGATGTGGATCTGTATATATCCTTTGATAATGAACAGGTTGGGACAATGATGGGAGAGGCGCTGGTAAGGGAAGGGTTGGCAGGAGGCAAAGTGCTGATGATCGGAGGACCGCTTGCTGACAATAACGTACCTTTGGTGGAAAGCGGTTTTCGAAAGATTATGAAAAAATACAATATAGAAGTGATCGATTCCATACATGTGGATGGCTGGAAGCCGGAACTTGGAGCATCCTATGTGTATGAACATCCTTATATGGTGGATCAGGCGGATGCCATCATGTGTGGTAATGATTCCGTGGCGACTCAGGTAGTGCATGCGCTGTCGGAAAAACGCCTGGCGGGCAAGACTGTAGTCGTCGGACAGGATGCGGATCTGGAAGCATGTCAGAGAATTGTAGAGGGGACGCAGGTCATGACCGTATATAAACCGGTCGAAAAACTGGCGCAGACGGCTGCAGAATATGCGATTGCGCTGGCGGAAGGCAAGGAAATCATACCGGAGACAGCCGGTGAAGCAGATGGGGAAAGTCAGCCGGTGGTCATGCTGGACGACGGAACCTATCAGGTTCCATATGTCGGACTGGAACCCATTGCTGTCGATAAGGCGAATATAAATGAGGTGATTATCGGAAGCGGTTTTCATCTGAAAGAGGATGTATATCTGAACGTACCGGATCAGATGCCGAATTAAAAAATGTAAATAGCAAATTTTTAAGTGATGCTCGTATTCTTTTGCAAAAAAGTGCTAGCATCACTTATTTTGTGTGAAATTATATCGTAAAAATGTGCAGACATTCGCAATCTATTCCAGTTTCATCTATGGTATATTCTAGTTGTGGCAGGGAACTGCTATAAAACACATACATAATAAGGGAGGACTACAGTAAGATGAAGAAAAAAGTTTTAAGCGCAATCTTAAGTGTAGCTATGGTAGCAACATTACTGACAGGCTGTGGAAATTCAGCAAAACCGGCTGAAGAAGCAGCAGCACCGGCTGAAACAACTGAAGCAGCAGCACCGGCTGAAGAAGCTGAGGCACCGGCTGAGAATACAGCGGGCGGTGAAGGCGGACTGATCGGTGTAGCAATGCCGACCAAGGATCTTCAGAGATGGAATCAGGATGGTTCCAACATGGAAGCTCAGTTAAAGGAAGCAGGATACGAAGTTGACTTACAGTATGCAAGCAACGACATCCAGACACAGGTTTCCCAGATTGAGAACATGATCTCCAACGGATGCCAGTTACTCGTTATCGCATCTATCGACGGTGATTCTCTCGGAACTGTTTTAGCACAGGCTAAGGAAGCAAACATTCCGGTTATCGCATATGACCGTCTGATCATGAACTCTGATGCGGTTACATACTACGCAACATTTGATAACTACATGGTAGGTACAAAGCAGGGTGAATACATCAGAGACGCTCTTGATCTGGACAATGCAGAAGGACCGTTCAACATCGAGTTAATCACAGGTGACCCGGGTGATAACAATGCAAGATTCTTCTTCGGTGGTGCTATGGATGTTCTTCAGCCGTACATTGACAATGGCAAACTGGTTGTTAAATCCGGTCAGACATCCTTCGAAGAATGTGCAACAGCTAACTGGGCAACAGAAACAGCACAGGCAAGATTTGATGCAATCCTTGCTTCCAACTATTCTGATGGAACAAAGCTTGACGCTGTACTTGCATCCAATGACTCTACAGCACTTGGTGTAGCAAACTCCTTAGCAGCTAACTACACAGGCGATTATCCGATCTTAACAGGTCAGGACTGTGATATTGCAAACGTTAAGAACATGATCGACGGAAAGCAGTCCATGTCTATCTTCAAGGATACACGTACTCTGGCAACTCAGGTTGTTAAGATGGTAGATGCTATCATGAAGGGCGGCGAAGCTCCGGTTAACGATACAGAGAGCTATGACAACGGCACAGGCATTATTCCTTCTTACCTTTGCGAGCCGGTATTCGCAGACAAAGATAACTACAAAGAATTACTGATCGATTCCGGATACTATACAGAAGCTGACTTACAGTAATCTGTTTTAGAGGAATGATTTTACCGGCAGGCGGGTAATACCGCCTGCCAAATTCTTGAAAAGAACAAAATTCCGAAAAGCGTTTTTCTTTTGGAAACAGGAGAAGTATTTGATTAGATAGGATAAGAACAAAGAAGTTCTTGGGAGGGATTAGACTTGGCGAAAATTTTACTTGAAATGAAGAACATCACCAAAACATTCCCCGGTGTAAAGGCACTTGACAACGTGAATCTGCAAGTGGAAGAGGGCGAGATTCATGCTCTCGTAGGCGAGAACGGTGCGGGTAAATCCACACTGATGAATGTGCTGAGTGGTATATATCCATATGGTACATATGAAGGAAATATTGTTTATAACGGAGAAATATGTCAGTTCTCCAAAATCAAAGACAGTGAAGAAAAAGGAATCGTCATTATCCATCAGGAGCTGGCACTTGTGCCGTATATGACGATCGGAGAAAATATGTTCCTCGGAAATGAAAGAGGACATAAATTCGCATTGAATTGGAATGAAACATACGGGCGTGCAGATGAACTGCTTCGGACGGTTGGATTGAAGGAGTCTTCCAGAACGCTCATTAAAGATATAGGTGTCGGCAAGCAGCAGCTGGTAGAGATTGCCAAAGCGCTTGCGAAAAATGCAAAGCTGCTCATTTTGGATGAGCCGACTGCTTCCCTGAATGAGTCAGATTCCAAAGCACTTCTGGATCTGCTGTTAAAATTCAAGGAACAGGGAATGACCTCAATTATTATTTCTCATAAGTTAAATGAGATTTCTTATGTTGCAGATAAGATTACGGTTATCCGTGACGGATCTACGATTGAAACACTGGATAAGAAGAAGGATGATATTTCAGAGGACCGTATTATCAAAGGCATGGTAGGACGTGATCTGACGGACCGTTTCCCGAAACGTCCGGAGCAGAAGATCGGAGATGTCATGATGGAAATCGAGGACTGGAACGTTTACCATCCGCTTTATACGGAACGCAAGGTGGTTGACAATGTCAGCATAAATGTGCGTAAGGGTGAGGTCGTAGGTATCTCCGGTCTGATGGGTGCAGGACGTACCGAGCTTGCCATGAGTGTATTCGGAAGAAGCTATGGAACCAATATTTCCGGTACGGTTAAAATCAAGGGAAAAGAGGTTCAACTGCATTCAGTCAAGGCAGCAATCGAAAATGGTCTGGCTTATGTAACAGAGGATCGTAAGGGAAACGGACTGATCTTAAGTAATCCGATCAAGATCAATACCACGCTTGCAAATCTGAAGGAAGTCAGCAAACATACTGTAATTGATAAAGATAAGGAATATGAGGTTGCAGTAGAGTATAAAGAAAAACTGAGAACCAAATGTCCGACTGTAGAGCAGAACGTCGGAAACTTAAGTGGTGGTAACCAGCAGAAGGTACTGCTTGCGAAGTGGATGTTCTCGGATCCGGATATTCTGATTCTGGATGAACCGACCAGAGGTATTGATGTCGGAGCGAAATATGAAATTTACTGTATTATCAATCAGCTTGTTGCAGAGGGAAAATCGGTTATCATGATTTCTTCCGAACTGCCGGAGGTACTTGGAATGTGTGACCGTATCTACATTATGAATGAAGGCAGAATGGTGGGTGAGCTGTCCGGTAAGGAAGCAACCCAGGAGCTCATTATGTCCCATATCATAAAATCTGGCAGAAAAGAAGCATAGGATTTGAAAGGAGAAAAGTATAGTTATGGATAAGACAAAAGCATTAGATATCGTAAAGAAATATACCATGATTATCGTTCTGATTCTGGTGACCGCTTTCTTTACCTGGAAGACCGGAGGAAAGATCCTCCTGCCGCAGAACGTAAGTAACCTGATCGCACAGAATGCGTATGTGTTTGTATTGGCAACCGGTATGCTGTTATGTATTCTGACCGGTGGTAACATTGACCTTTCCGTCGGCAGTATCGTCTGCTTTGTTGGTGCAATCGGTGCAACACTGATGGAAAATCATGGAATGAATGTTTATGCTGCTATTTTTGTAATGGTTTTAGTCGGTCTCTTGATTGGTGCATGGCAGGGCTTCTGGATCGCTTATGTACATGTTCCGCCATTTATTACAACATTATCCGGTATGCTGGTATTCCGTGGACTTTCCAATGTAGTATTACAGGGTATGACAGTATCTTTAAAATCAGAAACCTTTATCAAGCTGTTTGGCGGCGGTGCAGACTGCTATGTACCGGATCTGTTTGGTGTGGAAGGCTTCAATATGACCTGTATGTTAGTCGGTGTGGCTGCCTGTGCAATTTATGTTATTATCCAGTTAAAAAACCGGATTACAAGAGCAAGAAAAGGCTATGAAATGGAAAACTTAGGCGGCATGATTGCTAAAACGGTTGCCATTTGTGCAGTTGTTCTGCTCTTTACACTTCGTCTGGCACAATACAGAGGAATTCCTACAGCGTTAATATGGGTTATGGTAGTCGTTTTACTTTATGGATATATTACTTCGAATACAACAATCGGACGTTATTTCTATGCAGTAGGTGGTAATGAGAAGGCTACGAAGCTTTCCGGTATCAATACAAAAAATGTATACTTCCTTGCATATTTGAACATGGGACTGTTATCTGCACTTGCAGGAATGTTAACGATCGCACGTATGACGTCTGCACAGCCGACTTATGGACAGAGTTATGAAATGGATGCAATCGGCTCCTGCTTTATCGGTGGTGCTTCCGCATACGGCGGAACCGGTACAGTTCCGGGTGTTATCGTCGGAGCGGTTCTGATGGGTGTCATCAACCTTGGTATGAGTATTATGGGTGTAGATGCGAACTATCAGAAAGTAGTTAAAGGTCTTGTATTGTTAGCAGCCGTTATCTTCGATGTAGTATCTAAAAAAGGTGGAAGGGACTAATTCCTTTCTATATCTAATCAAAGAAAAGTTCCGGCATGGAAGCATGCTGGGGCTTTTCTTGTTTTCCATTATGGTGTATGATAAAAAAAGAGAAAGTGAAATGGGAGGGATACGATGGGAAAACCCAGAAAGACAACTGCATTAAGTGGAATCGGTAAGAGAATCTATCTGCAGGTGCTGATACTGCTGGTGGTCAGTCTGGCAGTGATGGGCGGTCTGGCGCGGAATCTCCAGTCTGCCAGCAGTGCAAATGAGAAGCTGTTAAATGAGCAGGTGGAGCAGGTAGAGAAAATCTCCAAGATTTCCAGAGAATATTCCTATATTAACGGGCAGGTGATGAATCATGTGCTGACCACGAGAGAACAGACCATGGATGCCATTGCAGAAATGGTAAATACCCGTCTGGCAGGTCTGGATACTATGGTAGCGGAATATGATACTCTTTTGGAAGAAGGGGATGTAAGAAGGGAATACTTTGAAAGCTTTCAGGCGGATTATGAGCGCTATAAGAAAACGGTAGCCAGTCTGTTGGAGACCAGCAAAACGAATAAGCAGCAGGCAACGGTATCCGCTACCTCCAATCTTTCCATGTTTGATGCGAACATAGAGGGTTATATCGATCAGATCATAGCACTGACGAATGAAGACATGGAACGGGAACAGGCGAGCATGGACCGGATTTCGGAGCAGATTCCGATGCTGATTACAGGTTCCGCCCTGATACTGATTATTGCAAGTTTGGTTATTGTGGTGCTGATAGGTACGGGTGTAGTACGTCCGATCAAAAAGACAACCAGTCAGATCAGTGGTATTGTAAAGGATATTAAGATGGATCAGGGTGATCTGACGAAGCGTATTCCGGCAAAACGCAAAGATGAGACCGGAGAAGCTGCCAGAGGCATGAATGAACTTTTGGATTTGGTACAGCAGGTGATCGGTGGACTGACGGCATCTTGTGGGGAATTGACAAGCAGACAGCAGAGCGTGGCAGCAAATGTGGCAAGTGCGGTACAGGGAGCCGGTGATACGGAGAAGAATCTGGTAAGACTTCAGGGAGGAATGCAGCAGGTAGGAGATTCGACCGGAGGCGTAGTAGCCGGAACCGGACATGCACAGGAGTCGGCAGCTGAAATGGACGGACAGGCAGGTCAGGGTCAGGCGTATGCAGAGGAAATCAAGGAAAAGGCAGGCGAAGTCCGAAAGAAGGCAGTCCGAAGCAGGGAAGAGGCAGAAGCAGTGCTGCATGAGATTGAGGATCAAACGAAAGAAGCAGTTGCAAACAGCGGACAGATACATAGAATCCGTGAGCTTACAGATGACATTCTTGGGATTGCCTCAAAGACGAATCTTCTTGCCCTCAATGCTTCGATCGAGGCGGCAAGAGCGGGTGAGTCAGGTAAGGGGTTCTCGGTTGTCGCGGATGAAATTCGCGAACTGGCGGATAATTCCAAGGATGCCGCCGGAAGGATCCAGAGCATCAGCGATCAGGTCGTGACCAATGTGGAAAAACTGGTGACAGAGACGACGAATCTGTTAGAATTTTTAAATACCAAGGTTATGTCGGATTATCAGCTTCTTGAGAATACCGGAGAGGAGTACTTTCAGGCAGCGGAGAAGATTGACAATTTAATGGAACATTTTCGGGGGGCTATGGGAGACGTGCTTTCCGTAACGAAGGAAATCCACAGAGCGAATGAGGAAATCGGACTGACTGTGACAGAGAGCACCAATGGAATCAGTGGCGTGGTACGAAATACCACTGAACTGACAGAGAGTATGCAGGCAATATCCCAAGCCCTGACGGATATGGAGAAAATTGTTGTGGATCTGAATACCAGCATTGGTTGTTTTTCGGTTGTATTCGACGAAAAAAATGATAAAATAGCCTAAAGATGATATTATAAGCTGGAGGCGTACTATGAGCAAGGGGTTACAGAAAAAGGGAAGTACAGCACCGCCAAAACAGAAAAAGGATAAAAGGCCTGTTTCCAGAGCAGGGAAGAGAAGGGCTGTCATTAAAAAAGTTGGTATCAAAATATATGCCATTGTGGCGGTTCTGGTAGTAGTTGCGTTAGCCGGAATGATTTATCTTGCGAATGTTCTGACGGATCTGAGTGCAATCAATAGAGAGATTATTTCTACTGAGGTGGTTGATATTGAGAAAATCTCAGAAATCGGGCGAGACTTTTCCTATATCAACGGACAGGTTATGAACCATGTGCTGACTACCAGAGAGCAGACCATGGATGCCATTGCGGAGACGATCAATAGCAGGCTGGCAGAATTGGATGCAAAGGTTGCGGAATTTGATGCAAGACTTTCGGCAGAAGATGAGAGAAGAGTAGCATTTGAAAAGTTTACCGGAGATTATGAGCGATATAAAGGAACGGTAGACTATCTGTTAGAAATCAGCAAAATGAATAAGAAGCAGGCCGGTCTGGCAGCGACTTCCAATCTGAATCTCTTTGCAGAGAATACGGAAAAATACATAAACGATATTATTGGACTGACGGATGAACAGCTGGCATACCGCAGACAGCAGACGGATGGCTATGCGGCACAGATTCCGGTTACGATTACGGTTTGCTGTGCGATGCTGTTTGTGACAACACTTATTATTATCATTATTACACAACGGGGAATCGTAAGACCCTTGAAGCATGTGACCAGACAGTTAAAACAGATCATGGAAGATATTCGCCGCAAAGAGGGTGATTTGACTATGCGTATTGACGTGCAGTCTCAGGATGAGATTGGGCAGTTGGCAGAAAGTGTAAATTCCTTCCTGGATCTGTTCCAGAATATTATTGCGGGAATTATACGTTCCTGCGATGAACTTTCCGGACAGCAGAAGACGGTCGGAAATAATGTGGACAGGGCAGAACAGGGCGCTGATGATACCTCTGCAACACTGGAACAGCTTGCTGCCGGCATGCAGGAGGTGGCTGCTAATGTTACGACAGTCAATAGTAATACCAAGGATGTAGAGAGTTCTGTTGATGCAATGACGAAAGAAGTGGAAGCAGGAAGCCGTTATGCGGAAAGCATTAAGGGCAAGGCGGATACGGTAGAGCGTCAGGCAGTGGAGAGCAAAAAAGAAGTGACCGGCATGATTCAGCATATTGATGAGGCGGTCACCCGTTCGGTAGAGGAGAGTAAGCAGGTTGCGCGTATTTCGGATTTGACGGAAGAAATCCTTGGTATTGCCAATAAGACAAATCTGCTTGCCCTGAATGCGTCGATTGAGGCGGCAAGAGCAGGAGAAGCCGGAAGAGGTTTTGCGGTTGTTGCAGATGAGATCAGACAGTTAGCAGATAATTCCAGAACTACTGCAAACAATATTCAGGAAATCAGTGTAGAAGTGGTAAACAGTGTAGAAGAGCTTGCTGCAAATGCTTCCAGACTTTTAGAGTTTGTAAACAGCCGTGTGCTTGCAGATTATGAAATTCTGGAAGAGACCGGTGTAGAGTATGCGAAAGCAGCTGCAACCATCGAAGGAATTATGGGCAGGTTTCATGCAGCGACAGAGGAACTGCTGCAGGTTATGAGAAGTGTGACCTCCGCCAATGAAGGCATCACCGTTACTGTAAATGAAAGTACCCAGGGTGTTACAAATGTTGTGAACAATACTTCACAGCTTGCCGGAGGTATGAAGGAAATCAGCGCTGCCTTGAACGGGGTAAATAAGGTGGTAGGACAGCTTTTAGACAGTGTGAACTGTTTTACAAAGTATTGATTCAGGGAGATAAGATGACATGAAGTATGAGATGAAGCAGGAATATTTTTTAGGCATAGAAAAAATCGATACACAGCATGCCAGATTGTTAGAATTAATGGATGAAGCACACAGCCTTTTGAAGGATGAGAATAAGCTGTATAAATGCGCGGATATCCGCAAAATACTTGCAGGAATCAAGGAATATGTGAACTTTCATTTTACGGATGAAGAACAGTATATGCAGGAAATCGGTTACACAGGGTTAGAGGAGCATAAAAAGCTTCATCAGGCGTTTGCCATAAAGGTAGATGAATTTGATGTACATGTGTCGAATCTTTCTCTGGGGACACAGGATGGAATGATTCTGGAGCTTTTGGATTATCTGAAGGCATGGATTCAGGAGCATATCTGTGAGGAAGACAGAAAGTATGTGTCGCAGACAGACAACCGGTAAAATCAGACCACTTTTTTAAGATTCAAAAAATTAAGATTCATAAAAACATAAGAAACCGTTTCGGAAATCTTTCTTGTATGCCGAAACGGTTTTTGTTAATATAAGGATGATTTGGAGGGAAAGAATATGTGGGCGTATATAATCGGAGGCTTGTGCCTGCTTTATTTTGTCGGTGTCTGTATTTTTGGAGGAGTCGGAACAAATTTCTATTTAATATGGGCGGTGATGGGGGCTACTCTTTTATCCTATGGTGTTTTGTCAAAGAGAGGGTGGTTCGAACAGCATATTCCGGTCTTTTTCAGACGAAGTTTTTTGGTCTGTTTTCTGCTTGGAGTTGTTTTATTGGTTGTGGTAGAAGGCTTGATTGTCAGTGGCTTTTCGGCTAAAGGGAAAAAGAATCTGGATTATATTGTGGTACTGGGAGCGCAGGTGAAGCCGGATAGACCGAGTAAAGTGCTTGCCATGCGTCTGGACCGGGCTTATGATTACCTGACGGAAAATGAGAATACCGTTGCCATAGTCTCAGGAGGACAGGGGAGTGATGAGCCGGAGACGGAGGCGGCATGTATGAGGCGGTATCTGGTAGAAAAAGGGATTTCACCGGAACGGATCTTATTAGAAGACCAGTCTACCAACACGGTGGAGAATCTGCAGTTTTCCAGGAGGATCATGGCAGAACACAAAGCGATTATGGAAAAAGGGGCAGGTCAGGAAGGCGGTGCTTCGCAGGGAAACGCTGCAGAACAAAATGACGGAGTGAGAGATGTGTCAGTGGGGATCATCAGCAATAACTTTCATATTTTCCGTGCAGTCAACATTGCAAAAAAGCAGGGATATGAGAATGTATGCGGTATTGCCGCAAGGTCTGATCTGCCCACACAGCCGAACAATATGCTGCGGGAATTTTTTGGAGTCATGAAGGATTATCTGTTTGGAAATATGTAATATGGAAGGCGGATGTGATATAATAAAGGAAAAAGGCAGGTATGTGTATGGAGCAGATCGAAAAACTGAGAGAAATGATTGACCAAACAGATAATATTGTTTTTTTCGGAGGTGCCGGTGTATCCACCGAAAGCGGTATTCCGGATTTTAGGAGTGTGGATGGTCTTTATAATCAAAAGTATGATTATCCGCCGGAAACGATTTTGAGTCATACCTTTTATATGCGTAAGCCGGAGGAATTTTTCCGGTTTTACCGGGACAAGATGCTTTGCCTTGATGCGAAACCGAATGCTGCACATTTGAAACTGGCAAAGTGGGAACAGGAAGGCAAGTTAAAGGCAGTCATAACACAGAATATTGACGGACTGCATCAGGCGGCAGGTAGTAAAAATGTACTGGAGCTGCATGGAAGTGTTCTGAGAAATTATTGTGAGAAGTGCGGAAAATTTTATAATGTGCAGGCAGTAACCGATTCGAAAGGAGTACCAACTTGTGAATGCGGCGGTCATATTAAGCCGGATGTGGTGCTCTATGAAGAAGGATTGAATCAGAAGACGTTGCAGGACGCGGTTTATTTTATCAGCCATGCAGATGTACTTATAATAGGAGGTACCTCACTTGCGGTTTATCCGGCAGCAGGATTGATCGATTATTATCAGGGAGACAAGCTGGTGCTGATCAATAAGACACCGACTCCGAAGGACAAGATGGCAGATCTGGTAGTAAGCGGTAGTATTGGAGAAATACTCGGCAGACTTTAAAAGGAGAATCGTTGTAAAGATGGACATTCAGGTAGGAGATGTGCTGCGTTTGAAGAAACCGCATCCGTGCGGCAGCAAGGAGTGGGAGGTGCTGCGTATCGGTGCAGACTTTCGGCTCAAATGTGCAGGCTGCGGACATCAGATTATGATAGCACGTAAATTAGTAGAAAAAAATGTAAAAGAAATCAAGAAAAATGCTTGAAACACCCTGAAAAATATGGTATCATTTTTATTCGTGATATATTAAATTCCTTGCTCACGGAAGGTCGTGGGCCAGAGACCATAAGGAGGTAAAGAAGCATGAACAAATACGAATTAGCCGTTGTTGTCAGTGCAAAGATCGAAGACGATGAGAGAGCAGCAGTTGTTGACAAGTGTAAAGCTCTGATCGAGAGATTCGGTGGAACAGTTACAAACGTTGATGAATGGGGTAAGAAGAGATTAGCTTACGAAATTCAGAAAATGAAAGAAGCGTTCTACTATTTCATCGCTTTTGATGCTGATGCTACAGTTCCCGCTGAAATCGAGAGCCGTGTGCGTATCATGGACAACGTTATCAGATATTTATGCGTTAGACAGGACGAGGCGTAAGATTGCATAGCTTATATGCAGCAGAAAGAGGATAGTATGAATAAAGTAATTCTGATGGGAAGATTGACACGAGACCCGGAGGTAAGATATTCTCAGGGTGACAATCCGATGGCGATTGCCAGATATACTCTTGCAGTAGACCGCAGATTTAACCGCAATGGCGATGATGCTTCAGCAGATTTTATTGGGTGCGTTGCATTTGGCAGAAGTGGCGAATTTGCAGAGAAGTATTTCCGCAAGGGAACCAAGATCGTGGTAACAGGGCGCATCCAGACAGGCAGCTATACGAACAAGGACGGTAACAAGGTCTATACGACTGACGTAGTAGTTGAGGATCAGGAATTTGCAGAGAGTAAGAATGCGTCCGGCGGCGGTGATGGTTTTGGAGGCGGGTTCTCTGGCGGTGGTGCAGGCAGACCGAAGCCTTCTTCCGCAGGAGACGGATTCATGAATATTCCGGATGGAATTGATGAAGAACTTCCATTTAACTAACAATTATTGATTAAGATAGGAGGCAAATACCATGGCTTACAATAAAGCAGAAAAAGCTGATGCTCCGATGAAGAGAAGAGGCGGAATGCGCAGAAGAAAGAAAGTATGTGTATTCTGTGGAAAAGATAATGTAATCGATTACAAAGATGTGAATAAGTTAAAGAGATATGTATCTGAGAGAGGAAAAATTCTTCCGAGAAGAATTACAGGAAACTGTGCAAAACATCAGAGAGCTTTAACAGTAGCAATCAAGAGAGCACGTCACATCGCTTTAATGCCATACGTTGCAGAATAAATGGCAGAAAAGAAAGTTCTGAAATAAAATCAGTCAGTAAAAAAGCCAATCATCGTAAGATGGTTGGCTTTTCCTATGCTACTGAATGATCAGACTTGCATAGTTTAAATTATTTAACAGATCATAAACTTTTCCGGTATTTAGTCCGACGACCCTGGGGCGCAGAATAGATTCCGGATTATTGGCGACAACCCGTGCTTTCTCGCCGCTGCTTAACAGTACTGTGCTGCCGACAGGATATAGTATAACACTGTCCAAAAAGCTGCGCATACAGGAAATATCCAGTTCATCTGTCATTGCCATGATCATTTCCACGGCATCACGTTTGGAAAAAGGCTTTTTGTAAGCACGTTCTGTGACCAGTGCATCATAAATATCTACAATGGACAGAATTTGTGCAAAAAGAGAAATCTGTTCCTTTGGAACGCCAAGCGGGTAGCCCTTTCCGTTAATCTTTTCATGATGCTGTAACACACCAAGGCGTATGGGATTCGAAATATCCGGCTTATGATCCAGAATACGGTAGCCATAAAGGGAATGCTGCTTCATGATCATAAATTCCTCATCCGTTAAACGTGACGGTTTATTTAAAATTTCGTTTGGAATTTTGGATTTACCGATATCGTGCAGAAGACCGGAAATACCGATTTCATATATTTGTTTTTCGGACAGACCATGTTTCCTTGCAACCACCATTGCCATGGTAGCGACATCCACGCTGTGCTTGAAAGTATATTCATCACTGATCTTCAGAGTATCAATATCAATGGCGATATCATCATTTTCCAGAATTGCCTTCATCAGATCATTGGCAATGCTGTTGGTGGTTTGGGTAAAGTCTTCTGATTCGGCATTGCTATACAGATGCTGAATTCCGACTCCGACACGCTGTTTTACGCTCTCTGTCAGTTTTACTTTAGCGCGGTCAATAATAGTGTTTTTGTCAATGGTTTCTTTGATGGCGGGAGGAAGTTTGTCATCTTCAGCCGGTTCGTCATCCTGTCCTTCTCCAATATAGACTCCCATAATACCGAGTTTCAGCATGGATGAGATCATATATTCATCCAGAATAGTTCCCCGGCAGATCAGCTTTCTGCCGGTATGATCTACGATTGTCTGATCGATTTCCATACCATCCTGCAGCATTCTTGTGTGCATAAATTTTCGTCTTCTCAAGTGTGATCCCCTCTTTTATTTCATGGAAAGCAGACCCTCATCCGTGCAGAGCGCCAATTTTTCAGCTAGTATTTCAATGTTATAAGAAGTTTCTGATTCTAAAAAACTTTGTCCGGCAGCCAGTATGATGCTGGATACGATCTTTGCAAACATATCGACAGGAAGACCGTTTGGTATCTGATTGTGAAAGGTCTGAATCAGGCTGTCAGTGATGAGTTTTTCCAGGTAGTCCCTGAGACATTCCAAAATATCACTCTGACGGTTGGATGCAATGATTCTGCGGTAAGATGTTTTCTGTTTTTCCAGAAACGAAAAAAGCATATAAAAAAATTTTTGTGTACGATCACGGCTTTGAATGATTTGAATATCAATTTCCAATCCGGCATCTGCCCGCAAACGGTCAAAGCAATGATAGAGCAGTGCATACTTATCTTCAAAGTGCCGGTAGAAGGTAGAATGTGGCACCATGGCAAGCTTGCAGATATCGGTCAGTGATATTTTATCAAATGGCTTGGTCAGCAGCAGAGTAAAAAGTGACTGCCGTAAAAGGACATTTGTGCGTTCGGTGGAGATGGATGGTACAGTAGTGTTATTCATGATTTACTCCTATAACATAATCGGTTAGACAGTTTAGAAAAAATGTTTCAAATGGGATAAATTCTAAATAATGTTTCTTGAAAATTATACCATGGTTTGTAAACTAATGATAGTGTGATGTGAAAAGAAAGGATGAATTTTAATGAATGAGAAACGAAGTGTAATGGAAAGGATTGCGGCATTTATTGTAAACAAGCGGAAAGCATTTCTGGTGCTTTTTTTATTGGCTGCAGTGCACTGTGCTCTTTCCATTTCCAAGGTTCAGGTCAATGATGATTTGACAGAATATCTGCCGGATACAACAGAGACCAGACGTGGGCTGGATATCATGGAAGACGAATTTTCCACGTTCGGAAGTGCCAGAATTCTGGTAGCGAATGTGACCTATGATAAGGCGAAGGAGCTTGCGGAAAATATAGAGGATATTCCTGGTATTTCCAGTGTGACATTTTATGATCCGGAGGATGAAGCCTATGATGATGATCGGTTAGAGGAATACTATGAAGATTGTGCGGCTTTGTTTACGCTCGCTTTTGATGAGGAGGAGGATACAGAGCTGAGCCAGAAGGCGATTGCCCAGGTCAGGGAATATCTGTCTGACTATGATACATATGTATATACAACTGTAGATAAGGATGATTCGGCAAGTCTTCAGGAGGATATGAAGGTCATTCTGGTCATTGCGGTCATAATTATTGTTGCAGTGCTGTTTTTTACGTCTACGACCTATATGGAGATCGTGATTTTTATGCTGACCTTTGGAATGGCGGCTGTTTTAAGTAAGGGAACTAATTATCTCTTTGGACAGGTATCTTTTATCAGTAATGCGGTAGATATTGTTCTTCAGCTTGCGCTCGCCATTGATTACGCTATCATTTTATTTCATCGTTTTATGGAAGAAAAAGAGCATTTAAAGACCAAACCGGCACTGATTACAGCGCTTAGCAAGGCAATACCGGAAATTTCCTCCAGCAGCCTGACTACGATTGCCGGAATGGTGGCTCTTATGCTGATGCAGTTTGGAATTGGTAAGGATTTGGGCAGCGTACTGGTTAAAGCAATTATCATAAGCATGATTTCTGTATTCTGTTTTATGCCGGCTCTGATTATGATGTTCGCCAAATCCATTGAAAAGACAAGACATAAAAGCTTTGTTCCGAAAATTTCCGTGTGGGGAAAAATCGTTGTAAAGACCCGATATATTCTTCTGCCGGTATTTCTTTTCGTGCTTGTATTCGCCTGTGTTTTCTCGAACCGGTGTCATTACATTTATGATATCAACTCGGTAGAATCGGAGAAAAAGACCGAATATCTGGCATCCAAAGCAAGAATTGACGAGACCTTTGATACGACCAATCTGCTTGCCGTAGTCGTTCCGAAGGGAGATTATGAAAAGGAAGCAGCGATTGTGGCAGATTTAAAAAAAGTAGAAGAGGTGGACACCATTACAGCACTTTCCAATGTGGAAGTCGGAGATAATGGAGAGTATGTATTGACGGATAAATTAAATCCGCGTGAATTTGCCGAGATGGCGGATACGGATATTGATCTGGTTCGCTTTGTTTATCGTGCGTATGCGATGGAGAAGGAGGAGTACGGTGCGCTGCTTGGCAGTATTGATGAGTATGATGTGTCGATTCTTAGAATGATTGATTTTATCTATGAACAGAAGGAAACAAGGGCGCTCAGTCTGGATGAGGATATTTCCGAGGATATTGATGAGATGTATGATGCTGTTTGTGATGCAAGAGCACAGCTGGAGGGGGAAAATTATTCCAGACTTGTTGTGCAGCTGACCGGTCCGGTAGAGGGTGAAGAAACCTTTGCAGTAGTGGATCAGATCCGGGAGATTGCATTAAAACAATATGAGGATGTTTTTGTAGTCGGAGATCCTACCAGCAACTATGATCTGAGCAATTCTTTTTCGAAGGATAATGTGCTGATCAGCGTCTTTACGGCACTGTTTGTCGGTATTATTCTGCTATTTACATTCCAGAATGTGGGGCTGCCGTTTATGCTTGTTCTGACCATACAGGGGAGCATCTGGATTAACTTTTCCTTGCCGTATTTAAAAAATGAGACAATGTTCTTTATCAGCTATCTTGTAGTCAGCTCCATACAGATGGGAGCAACGATCGACTATGCGATTGTCCTTACCAACCGTTACATGGCGCTTCGCAGGGAGATGGAATCGAAAAAGGATGCTGTGGTAGAAGCGCTCAATCAGGCTTTTCCGACGATTATTACTTCGGGTACGATTATGTGCAGCGCCGGTTTTATCATTGGAAAGATTACCAGTAATGCAGTAATTGCATCATTAGGAACCACGCTTGGCTGGGGAACTTTGATTTCGGTCATTCTGGTCATGCTGATTCTGCCTCAGATTCTTCTGATAGGAGATACCATCATTGAAAAGGCGGAGTTCAGTGTAAGGCGTGAGACGGAGGAGGATGAGGCAGATGAATAAGAAAAAAATCTTTCAGGCGGCAGCAACGCTTTTATGTGTGACTGTGACAGGTACGAACCTTTCATCCGGTTTCAGCATGGTGCAGGCGAAAGAAACCGGACAGCAGATGGATGCGCAGGCGAAAGAAACTGCCGCAGAGACTATACATATTAAGAATGCAACAGAATTGAAGAAAGTGGCAGAAAAATGTATTAACGATTCGTATTCCAGAGACAGGGTATTCATGCTGGATGCGGATATCGATCTTCAGGGAGAGGAGATTGAGCCGATTGCCATATTCTGTGGTACATTTGAGGGAAACGGACATAAGATCAGCGGATATATGCTGAAGGAAACAGGATCAGATTTTGGGTTTATTCGTTTTCTGGAAAAGGAAGGTATTGTAAAAAATCTGAATCTGCAAGGAAAAATACAGCCAACCGGAACACGCATTAACATCGGGGGCATAGTTGGTACAAACCGTGGAACTTTGGAAAACTGCAGTTTTAAAGGCGAGGTAATTGGGAAGGAAGCGGTAGGCGGAATTGCCGGACGGAATGAGGCAGGCGGAAGCATTAACGGCTGCCGGAATGAAGGCAGACTGCTTGGAACAAAAAAAACCGGTGGAATCTGTGGCAGCAATGAAGGGAGCATTACAAATTGTCTGAACCGCGGTGGAATTAATGCAACTGCAGAAACGGTCAAGGAGGCGGATGAAGGAGAAGAAAGTACAACGAACTTCAGCTTCAGCATGGATCTGACCCAGACCGCAACGGATGAAGAGAAGATTACATCTGCGGGCGGTATAGCCGGTATTAACAGCGGGCTGATACAGAGTTGTACCAACCATGGTGCGATCGGTTATCCGCATGTAGGATACCGGATGGGTGGAATTGCCGGTTATCAGCGGGGCTGTATTGATGGCTGTATCAATCACGGAAAGGTACAGGGACGTAAAGATATTGGTGGAATTGCCGGATTATTCGAACCCTATGTTGAGATTAATTATGAGGAAGGAACGTCGAAAAAGCTTCGTGGACAGATGGATGATCTGATCGACATGCTTTCGGAACTTTCCGATATTACACGGAATGCAGATGAGAATACCATTGACAATATGGATCATGTGGGGGAATCCATCGATGGTATCAAAGATTCCATTGATGATTATAAGAAACACTATCAGGATAAGAATGACGCCTTTATTGATGATATGGAAGAGGCACTTGATATCGTGGAACGAAGGATCGACATGTTGGACTTTGATATCAATGACAAGCTGGTGACAGATGCAGTCAGTGGCATGGAAAAGGATCTGAGAGAAGCACAGGTGCTGTTGGAAATGCTGAAAATGATGCAGACCGGGAGTGGAACCGCAAACGGGGCATCTATCATGTCAGTGGAATCGGACAATACTGCAAAGAACCCTGTGAACGGGCAGGCAGCTGATGAAAATACAGACAATGAAAATGCAACCGATGAAAATACAGCCGATGAAAGTACGTCGGATGAAAGTGATTCAGAGAGTCACAGAACGGATACCAGTGTAAGTGGAAATGATACAGGAGATACTGTCGCTTCGATGGATATAAATGTATTTCGTGCCGCAGGTTCCGGGCTGTCAGCTATGCTTCCGGATTCGGTCAAACAGGCTATGCAGCAGCTTGGTATTTCGGAGGAAGAACTGATGGAAGCTCTGATTGAGCAGGGCTTTGATCCGACGACTTTTGACCCGACTGATCCGGCTCAGGTGGCACAGCTTCAAGCCATGGTAGTTCAGGTGCTCCAGGAGGCAGCCAGACAGAAGGTGCTTGGTATTACGCAGGATATGGGAAGGCAGAGTGGCAAACTTGGTGAGGCGGCAAAGGATGCCGTGGGTGAAGGAAAGAGCTTTGTGGACAATGCCGATAAGCTTGGAACAGAGGTGAAGCATGTAATCCATGTAGCAGAAAATTATGTAAAGGACCTTCGGGATGATCCGCGGGAAACAGATGAAGATCTGTCGTCTCAGATGGATGAGCTGGATGAAAAGATCGATGCCCTGAAGGATGATCTGCGGGGTGCCAATGATGATGTGATGGACCAGATGGACCGGATTACGGATCAGATGCATCTTATTAATAACACGGCTTCTGATGGAATGGATAAGTTGGAAGATAAGCTGAATGATACCGGAGAGGATAAGAAACTGGAGGATTATTATGATGATCTGTCTGATTCGGATGACCGTACGCAGATAAGCGGAAAAGTAATGGGCTGCCGTAATGAAGGTCCGATTATTTCGGATATTAACGGAGGGGGCATTGCCGGTGCTTTAAGTGTGGATCTGCTGGAGGGTGAGTCGGAGTTTGCTATTGAGAAAAAGGGTAGTTTCAGTCTGGATGCCGAGCGAAAGGCAATAGGAACGATTCTTGACTGTAAAAACAATAATGAAGTTGCGGTAAAAAATGATTATGCCGGAGGTATTGTAGGACGTGCAGATCTGGGAGCTGTGATAGCCTGTGAAAATTATGGGGATGTTACCACTGTGGATGGAGATTATGCCGGAGGTATTGCGGGACGGAGCGGCTATATGATTCGTAACAGCTATACCCTGTGTAATATTGCAGGGAATAATTATGCCGGAGGTATTGCAGGTGAGGGCAGCAGTATTAAGGACAGTTATGCCATGACCTCGATTGATTCGGACGAGGGCGAGAAATACGGCGCCATCGCGGGTGATGTGGATGAGGACGGTGTGCTTTCCGGGAATTATTTTGTGGAAGAGGGAATTGCAGCTGTAAACGGTCTGACTTATTCCGGGCAGGCAGCACCTCTTAGTTATGAAGAACTGATTGCAAAAGAACAGACGCCGTTGGATTTCAGACACTTTACGATCCGGTTTATGGTAGGCGATGAGGTGATAAAAACAGTTACCTGTGAGTATGAAGAATCCCTGAAAGAAAATGAAATTCCGGAAACACCTGCACAGGACGGCATTCTGGGGAGCTGGGATAAAACAGACTTTACAAATATCCGGAGAAATATGATTGTCCGGGCGGTCTATGGAGACTGGAAAACGGCACTTGCCAGTGAAGGAAGCACACCGGAGGTGTTGATTTCAGGGCAGTTTCTGCCGAATGCAATTCTTTACTGTGAACGTCTGGAAAATGAGGAGGTTCCGCAGCCGGCAGGTTATCAGGTACAGGCTGCTTACCGGTACAGTATAGAGGATGGTTCTGTTCAGGGAGAGGATACGTTTGGAGTGCATGTGCTGACAGAGAATTACCGTGGAAAGATCTGTGCAGCAGTCTTGCAGGACGGTAAGCTTAAATTTGTGGATGGTAAGCAGGACGGACGCTACTATGTATTCCGGATCAATAGCGAAAAGGATGGAGAATTTGTTGTATTTACACAGGAGGTTAACTGGAAGGCTATAGCGTGTGTGGCGGCTGTGGCAGTAGTCGTTCTTATTCTGATCGTGATCCTTGTGAGAGGAAGAAGGAAAAAAACGGCTGAAAAGGCAGCGCAAGCAGAAAAGCCAGTAGAAGAAAAGTCAGTAAAAGAGAAGCCAGTAAAAGAGAAGCTGGAAGAAGAAAAGGAAGTAGAAGAGACAAAGACAGTAGAAGAAGCAGAAAAATAAAGAAAGGCATAGTAAAAAGGATACAACGAAAACAGGATGAGACCCCAAAAAGTCAGACTTTTTGGGGTCTTATCAACAATCGGATACGTTGTATTGTTTTGGTAGTCAAAAGGAGCATTTAAGAATATCAAGACGCTTCTTGTCACTATTTGCTGTCATAAGGGTATGGAACTTTAACAAAAAAAATGCTATACTATACAACGTGGATATTTATATAAAGGTTTCAAAACAAGTTGGGGAATAGAACAATACGGACAAAGAGAGAGAAGCTATGAGCAAAAAGATAAAAATAAAGGTCAAGGGAAGGCTTCGCAGCTTTCAACAGGCTTCTGTAATTCTTGGCATATTGCTGGCTTTGGTCAATGGAGCCATCTATCTGTTTGATTTTGGAGCGGGTGTGTTACTGACCTGTTTTGTAGTAATTTATTTTATTGTGATCATTCTGCTGATGTTTTACAATAAGCCTATTATTATGAATGAACTGATCAGTTTTGCAACGCAGTATGGTCAGATTCAGAGAAGACTTTTAAGGGATCTGGAGCTTCCCCATGCACTTTTGGACGATGGCGGGCATATCATCTGGACCAATAAAGCCTTTGAGAAGGCCGTACATAAGGATAAGGGATACCGCAAGTCCATTACGACACTTTTTCCGTCCATTACGAAGGAAAAGCTGCCGGGAGAACTGGAAGAGACGGAGCAGGAGCTTACTTTTGAGGGCTTTGAATTTCTGGCAAAGATGAAGAAGATTTCCTTAAAAGAAATGGCAGTTAACAGTGACATTATTGAGGCAAAGGATTACAACGGATATCTGATTGCAATGTATCTGTTTGATGAGACAGCACTTAAGATTGCCCTGAAGGAGAATGACGATCAGTCACTGGTGGTCGGCATGATCTATCTGGACAATTATGAAGAAGCGCTGGATAGCGTAGAAGAGGTCAGAAGATCCCTGCTAATTGCATTAATTGACAAAAAAGTCAATAAATATATTGCGGCACTGGACGGTATTTCGAAAAAGACCGAAAAGGACAAGTACCTGATCATTATGCGGAAAAAGTCACTGCAGCAGTTGGAGGAGAGCCGGTTTGATCTGCTGGAGGATGTGAAGACGGTCAATATCGGTAATGAAATGGCGGTTACGTTGAGTATCGGTATCGGACTGGATGGACTGACCTTTGCGCAGAATTATGAGTTTGCACGTACTTCCATTGATCTGGCATTGGGACGTGGCGGTGACCAGGCGGTTGTAAAAACCCCTTCATCGACGACCTACTATGGCGGCAAGAGCCAGCAGGTAGAGAAAAATACCCGTGTGAAAGCCCGTGTGAAAGCACATGCGTTAAATGAAATCATTACCTCCAAGGACAAGGTGCTTGTGATGGGACACCGTATTGCGGATGTGGACAGCTTCGGTGCGGCAGTCGGTATTTGCCGGATTGCCAAGACATTGGAAAGAAAGGCACATATTGTTATCAATGATGTGACGACATCCATGCAGCCACTTGTAGAGCTGTTTCAGAATAATCCGGAATATGAAGAGGATATGCTTTTAAACAGCAATCAGGCGATTGAGGCAGCGGGCAGTAATACGGTACTGGTTATCGTGGATGTGAATAAACCAAGTATTACGGAATGTCCGGAGCTGCTTCGTTTCTGTAAGTCGGTTGTTGTGCTGGATCATCACAGACAGGGAACGGAAATCATGGAAAATGCAACACTTTCCTATGTGGAGCCGTATGCTTCCTCGACCTGCGAAATGGTATCGGAAATTTTACAATATATCGGAGAAGGAATCCGCCTGAAAAATGAAGAAGCGGACTGTCTGTATTCCGGTATTATGATTGATACGAATAATTTTATGAGCAAAACCGGTGTGCGTACTTTTGAGGCAGCAGCCTATCTGCGTAGAAATGGTGCGGACGTGACCCGGGTGCGTAAGCTGTTCCGTGAAAATGCGGACGAATACAAAGCGAAGGCAGATGCAGTCAGTCAGGCAGAAATCTACCGGAGTGATTATGCGATTTCGGTATGTCCGGGCGAGGATCTCCAAAGTCCTACGATCGTAGGTGCACAGGCGGCAAACGAACTGCTGAATATCCGCGGAATCAAAGCGAGCTTCGTATTGACGGAGTATCAGAGCAAGATATATGTGAGTGCAAGATCGATTGACGAGGTCAATGTCCAGGTTATTATGGAGAGACTCGGAGGCGGTGGGCACATGAACATTGCCGGGGCGCAGATTGAGAATACGAATATGGCAGAAGCGATACAGATCGTAAAAAGTACATTAGACAGAATGATAGAAGAAGGTGACCTATAATGAAAGTAATATTGTTGGAAGATGTAAAAGCACTTGGGAAAAAGGGCGAGGTAGTCAATGTAAGCGACGGTTATGCAAGAAACTGCATTCTCCCCAAAAAACTCGGTGTAGAAGCAAACGGACAGAATTTGAATGACTTAAAACTTCAGAAAGCAAATGATGCCAAAATTGCACAGGAGCAGTTAGAGGAAGCGCAGGCGCTTGCCAAAGAACTGGAAACGAAGATGGTCGTTGTGAGCATGAAGGCGGGAGAAGGCGGAAGAGCCTTCGGTTCCATATCCTCTAAGGAAATTTCCCAGGCATTAAAAGAGCAGTTTGATCTTTCGATTGATAAAAAGAAGATTCAGCTTCCGGAAGCACTTAAGAATTTTGGAACCTATGAGGTATCCGTGAAACTGCATCCGAAGGTAGTGGGAAAATTCCGTGTCAATGTAAAGGAAGCGTAAAATGGATGAAACACTCATTAAGAGAATACTGCCGCATAGTTTAGAAGCGGAGCAGTCGGTCATCGGTTCCATGATCATGGACAGGGAAGCCATTGTCGTTGCCTCTGAGATTATAACCGGAGACGATTTTTACAGCAGACAATATGGTGTGCTGTTTGAAACGATGGTAGAGCTGAATGATGAAGGACAGCCGGTGGATCTGGTGACCCTGCAGAACCGTCTGAAGGAGAAGGATGTACCGCCGGAGGTCAGCAGTCTGGAATTTATCCGTGATTTGATCACGGCAGTTCCAACGTCTGCCAATATCAAATATTATGCGAATATTGTGGCTGAGAAATCTACCCTGCGAAAGCTGATTAAGCTAAATGATGAGATTTCCAATACCTGTTATGCGGGTAAAGAACCTCTGGAAATGATTTTGGAGGAGACGGAAAAGAAGGTATTTAACCTTGTGCAGCGTCGGAATACGGAGGAGTTTGTACCGATCCGGCAGGTTGTTATGAATGCGATGGATAAGATCGAACAGGCATCCCGAAACAGTGGGGCAGTGACAGGTATTCCGACCGGATTTCTTGATTTGGATTACCGTACGGCTGGAATGCAGCCTTCTGATCTGATTCTGGTAGCAGCCAGACCGTCAATGGGTAAGACGGCATTTGTTTTGAATATTGCACAGCATGTGGCATTTAAGCAGGATATGTGTGTCGCTATTTTCAGTCTGGAAATGTCCAAGGAACAGCTTGTGAATCGTCTGTTCTCTCTGGAATCCCAGGTCAATTCCCAAAATCTGCGTACTGGACAGCTTTCGGATGCGGAGTGGGAAAAACTGATCGAAAGTGCAGGAGTCATCGGGAAATCCAAGCTGATTATTGATGATACACCGGGTATCAGTATTGCGGAGCTGCGTTCCAAATGCAGAAAATATAAGCTGGAGCATGATTTAAAAATTATTATCATTGACTATTTACAGTTGATGACCGGAAGTGGAAAAAGTGATTCCAGACAGCAGGAAATTTCCGATATTTCACGTTCTTTAAAGGCACTTGCCAGGGAACTGAGTGTGCCGGTTGTGGCACTGTCACAGCTGTCACGTGCGGTAGAGCAGCGGCCGGATCACAGACCGATGCTGTCTGATTTACGTGAGTCCGGAGCGATTGAGCAGGATGCCGATGTGGTAATGTTTATTTACCGGGATGATTATTATAATAAAGATACCGATATGAAGGGAATTGCGGAAATTATTATAGCTAAGCAGAGAAATGGTCCGATCGGAACCGTCAATCTGGTCTGGCTCCCGGATTATACAAGATTTGCCAATATGCAGA
This sequence comes from Clostridiales bacterium, assembly GCA_012520645.1. GTDB lineage: Bacteria > Bacillota > Clostridia > Lachnospirales > Lachnospiraceae > JAAYNV01. The sequence continues at coordinate 42,562 of JAAYNV010000031.1, forward strand.
AATAGCAGTGTTACGAAAGAGAATCCACCAAACAGGTGTGGTTCTCTTTTTTTTATAACTGAAAAGTTTTTTGCTTTTGAAAGAATTTCATAAATATATGTAGAAGAAAAGGAGAGGAAGAAAATGGAACAATTACTTACAGAACAGTATCTGATTTCGGATGCAGCAAGGCAGGTTGAGGTGGAATCTCATGTTCTGCGGTATTGGGAGGAGGAATTGAAGCTGCCGATTCAAAGAAATAAGCAGGGACACCGATTTTACACAAAGGAAGACATTGAACGATTTCGCAGGATCAAGCAGTGGAAAGAACAAGGACTGCAGCTGAAAGCAATACGAAATGCTCTGCAAAATCCGCAGAACAAAGCAATATGGAATGGAACAGAGTTGGAAAAAGAGAATGTGCAGGATGCTGTCAGGGAGACGGCAGAAGAAATGAAACAGGTAGTGAGGAGGGTTTCCAGAAGCGATATGAAGGGAAGGGGAAGAAAGGCAAAGAAGAACCGCCAGAAGATTATGGAAAAGCAGTTTCTGAAGAAAACAGAAGCAGAAAGGACCGAAGCGGAAAAAACGGAAAGAATGGAAGTGGACACGGTAAAGACAGCTGAAGTAATTGCAGAGGAAGAAAAGCGGGAAAAGGCAGCAAGATTCCAGTTTCTGATGTCCCAGATGATGAAAGAGGCGGTGCGCAGCAATAATGAAGAGCTGCTGTCCAATGTTCAGGAAATGGTTGTAAAGGAGATGGATTTTCAGTTCAGACAGCAGGAAGAGAGAAACCAGGAACGTGAAGAGAGGCGTATAGCGCGGGAAGAGGAGCATTTTAAAAAGATTGATATGCTGCTTCGAAACCGTAGTGATCAGGCGGCAGAAAAGAAGAAAAAGAGACTGTTATTCGGGTTAAATGGATAAAATTAGATACAATTAAGTACAACCTGCCTCGTTGATTTTTCTATTATGAAATAGTATACTAAGAGAGTCAGATAGAAGGAAATGGGAGGACATGCAATGAGCGGAAGAATACATTCACTGGAGAGCTTCGGTACCGTGGACGGACCGGGAGTCAGATTTGTCGTATTTGTGCAGGGATGCCCGATGCGGTGTGCTTACTGCCATAATCCGGATACATGGGAAATGAATGCCGGTACGATCATGGAAGCGGCAGATATTATAGAGCAGTATGAAAGAAACAAGGGATTTTATCAGGATGGAGGCATTACTGTGACGGGCGGTGAGCCGCTAATGCAGGTGGACTTTCTGTTGGAACTGTTTGAGCTTGCAAAGCAGAAAGGGATTCATACCTGTATTGATTCTTCCGGTATTGCATTTAATGATAAAAATGCGGAATGGATGGAGAAGCTGGACAGGCTGATGACTATGACGAACCTTGTCATGCTGGATATCAAGCATATTGATCCGGTGAAGCATAAGGAGCTGACCGGACAGCCCAACGACAGGATTCTTGCTTTTGCGAAGTATTTATCTGAGAAGAATGTAGATATCTGGATTCGTCATGTGGTTGTACCGGGGATTACGGATGATGATAAATATCTGTACCAGTTGGGCTACTTTATCGGTGGTCTGAGCAGTCTTCGCGCATTGGATGTGCTGCCTTATCATACGATGGGTAAGGTAAAGTATGAGAAGCTTGGAATCAAGTATAAGCTTGAGGATGTTCCACCAATGGATAAGGACAAGGTCATTGAGAAAAAGCAGGTCATTCTAGATGGCATACGTGCCAGAAGGGCGGAGAAAAATGAAGCAAAGGAAGAAAAATAGCATTTGCAATGGTTTCTGTGTAACCAGTAACAGCATTTTTCATATCACGTATTTTCCGTATAATTTTACTTGTATTAGTGGTCGGTTTGTATTAGAATAAAGACAGGGTTTGATAATAATATATCAATCACAGAAAGGAAAGACATATAAGGAGGATAAGAATATGGCATTTGCAATTTCTGACGCTTGTGTAGCATGCGGAGCATGTGAAGCACAGTGCCCGGTTGGCGCTATCAGCATGGGAGACGGTAAGTTTGAAATCGACGCTGAAAAGTGCATCGACTGCGGTTCCTGCGCAGGACAGTGCCCGACAGGTGCTATTGAACAGGCATAAAAGTTTACAGCAAACAGAGAAGCCGTGAAGGTGCTTTTAAGCATTGTCACGGTTTCTTTTATAAGAAGCTTTGCTTTTTGACAGCAAAGGATACAGAAGGAGAAATCATATGAGAAAGATCAGTAAATGGAAGCTGTTTGCTGTTTCGAGTCTTACAGCCACATTGATCTGCATGAGTGTTCCGGTACAAAAGGTACAGGCAGCTGAAGAGGTGCCGGGCGTGCCTTCTGTCTGTTATCTGGCTATGGATGTAGACACCGGAGAAGTGTTAGTTGAAAAAAATGCAGATGTTACGGTAGCTCCGGCAAGTACGACTAAGTTAGTTACCGCAATGGTCATTTGTGATGTTTTACCGATGGATACGCCGATTACGGTAACGCAGGAGATGCTTGACCGGGTTCCGGGCGGTACATCGAAAGCCGGTGTTCGGGCAGGGGGAACTTATTATGGCTATGAACTGCTTGCGATGCTGCTGATTCCTTCCGGTGCAGATGCGGCTCAGGTGCTGGCGGAGACTGCTTATGGCAGCGCAGATGCCTGTGTGGTAAAGATGAATGAAAAGGTGGCAGAGCTTGGGCTTTCCAATACCTATTTTGATAATATTTACGGATTGGATATTGGTGACGGTTATCCACTGATCCATACGACTGCCAGAGATTTTGCAGTGATCACAAAACATGCGCTGACCTATGACTGGATTCGAATCATTACCGCGATGCCGCAATATGCGCTTCCTGCAAGAACCAATAATGATGTGATTGGCAGTCTGAATACCAATCAGTTCTTAAATGGAAAAAAGCCTTACAGTACCGACTTATATCAGGTCATTGGTACAAAGACCGGTACGACACGTACAGCAGGAAACGTACTTGCTGCTACGGCGACAAACGGAAAGAAAACAGTGATCTGTACCTGTTTCTATAATCCTAATGCGGATGTGCTGTATGGATCGGTAAAGCAGATATTCGATTATGTGTATCTGCAGGAGGCTGTTGGAGAGTAAGGGAAAAGAGATATAAGTGCCTATATAGCCCAAAATAAAAGGACTCAGATGAAAGCAAGCTCTCATCTGAGTCTTCTATTTCTTTCTATGCACTTTTCACTCGGATATTAGATAGCTTCGTGGAAAGTTCTGCTGATTACGTCAGCCTGCTGTTCCGGAGTTAATTTGATGAAGTTAACTGCGTATCCGGATACACGGATTGTTAACTGCGGATAGTTTTCCGGATGCTTCTGAGCGTCTAATAAAGTATCTCTGTTTAATACGTTTACGTTAAGGTGATGTCCGCCTTTTGTTGCGTAACCATCTAATAATGCTACCAGGTTATCTACCTGAGCTGTACTTGCTGTACTCATGTCAATTCCTCCTATAATCATTCAAAATATTTTTATTCAAATCTTATCATCAAGACCTTCTTGAAGGGTCGGTACACTGCATGCCAATGGATTTTTGGAACAATCCGCACACCCCATTGTTTCTACGGTATTGCCGGAAAGTGTGTTGTCGGTATCGACATTCACATGTCCGACGCCGTTTGCGAAACCAGAGTCCAGCATTTTTACGATGTCGTCAATCAAAGCTTTGTCGTCCATGGGTTCCACTCCCTTCTGACGGATAAGGAACTACAGGAACTCCGTATTGGCGGAGTTCCATGTACAGGTTCCGTAATTATTTATTTAAGTCGATTTCGATATCGCCAGCGAATACCTGATCTTCTTTTCCAAGAGCACCCGGAATGATGGTGAAGGTATTGGAAATACCATCCTGTGCATCCTTGAACGGAAGTTTGGATACAGAAGATAAGGAAGCTACTGCACCGTGAGTATCACGTCCGTGCATCGGGTTAGCACCCGGAGCGAACGGCTGACCTTTCTTACGTCCATCCGGTGTATTACCTGTTGCTTTACCGTATGTTACGTTAGAAGTAATGGTCAGGATAGAGGTTGTCGGAACACCGTTTCTGTAGGTATGGTGTCTTCTTACAGCTGTCATGAATCTATGAACAACTTCCTGTGCGATGGAGTCTACACGGTCATCATCGTTACCATATTTCGGGAATTCACCGGTTGTCTTGAAGTCAACGATGATTCCGTCTTCGTCACGAATCGGCTCAACCTTAGCGTACTTGATAGCAGATAAGGAGTCAGCCACGATGGAAAGACCTGCAACACCTGTTGCGAAGTAACGCTTAACGTCTCTGTCATGAAGAGCCATCTCTGCTCTCTCATAGCAGTATTTGTCGTGCATGTAGTGGATGATGTTCAGTGTGTTAACATAAACATCTGCCTGCCACTCCAACATGTCCATGAATTTAGCCCATACATCATCATAATCAAGAACATCGCCTTCAACCTTGCGGTATTTCGGTCCAACCTGTTTCTTGGTTACTTCGTCGATACCACCGTTTAAAGCGTACAGTAAACATTTCGCAACGTTAGCACGTGCTCCGAAGAACTGCATTTCTTTACCGATAACCATGGAAGATACGCAGCAAGCGATGCCGTAATCATCACCATGAGTTACTCTCATCAGGTCATCGTTCTCATACTGGATGGAAGATGTCTGAATGGAAGTCTTAGCACAGAATTTCTTGAAGTTTTCCGGAAGTCTTGTAGACCAGAGTACTGTCAGGTTCGGCTCCGGAGACGGTCCAAGGTTGGATAATGTGTGTAAGTAACGGAAGGACATCTTTGTAACCATGTGACGTCCGTCAACACCAACACCACCAAGAGACTCTGTTACCCATACCGGGTCACCAGCGAAGATCTGGTTGTATTCCGGTGTACGAGCAAACTTGATGCAACGTAACTTCATAATGAAGTGGTCAACAAATTCTTGAATCTGCTCTTCTGTGAAAGTACCGTTTGCCAGGTCTCTCTGAGCATAAACATCAAGGAATGTGGATGTACGTCCAAGGGACATAGCAGCACCGTTCTGCTCTTTTACTGCACATAAGTATCCGAAGTATACAGCCTGAATAGCTTCCTGTACGTTAGAAGCCGGCTTGGAAATATCGCAGCCATAGGAAGCAGCCATTTCCTTCATCATCTTCAGAGCAACCATCTGCTCGGAAAGCTCTTCACGAAGACGGATTACATCATCTGTCATGACACGTCCTGTGGAATCCTTCTGCTCCTGCTTATCTTCGATCAGTCTGTCAATACCGTACAGAGCAACACGTCTGTAGTCGCCGATGATACGTCCGCGTCCGTAAGCATCCGGAAGACCTGTGATGATATGTGCGGAACGGCATGCTCTCATTTCCTGATTGTAAGCATCAAAGCAGCCTGCATTGTGAGTTTTTCTGTGTGTGGAGAAGAACTCGCTGATTTCCGGATCTACTTCATATCCGTTGTCTGCGCAAGCTTTCTCTGCCATTCTGATACCGCCGTACGGCTGTAAGGAACGTTTGAAAGGCTTGTCTGTCTGGAAACCTACGATTGTCTCTTTGCTCTTGTCAAGGTATCCAGGACCGTGGGAAGTAATTGTGGAGATGACTTTGGTGTCCATATCCAGGACGCCGCCTGCTTCACGCTCTTTCTTCTGTAAATCAAGTACCATTGCCCAAAGGTCTTTTGTGTTCTGTGTAGGTCCTGCAAGGAAGGAATCATCTCCGTCGTACGGAGTATAGTTTCTCTGGATGAAATCACGTACGTTGATTTCAGTGTCCCATTTGCCGCCTACAAAATCTTTCCATTCTGGTCTCATTTTGAAAAGCCTCCTAAAATTTAGTGTTATTTGGTTAATTTGTTCTATATAAGACTATTGCTAATCCTGTATGTTTATTATATGTGAAAGGTTTTTGACAGTCAAGCGACGGAGTGTACTTTTTCCTATACAAAATGTTCAAAAACCTTAAAATTTTGTGAAGTTTGGGAAAAACATTGTATAGGTTGTAAAAAGGCGGACAAAGTATTATAATCGGAATAGTCAAACGCGAAAAATAGGAGGTGGCAAGATGGCTGATATTACAAAAAATATGACGATCGGTGAGATCTTAAGAACCAATCCGGATGTAGCACCTGTTTTAATGGAGGCAGGAATGCATTGTCTTGGATGTCCGTCTGCACAGGCAGAGAGTCTCGAAGAGGCAGCGATGGTACATGGTATCGATATTGATGAACTGATGAGCAAAGTGAATGCAGTTTAAGGCGTATTAAGATTTGGAAAAATAGAAAGGGCACCTGCCGCTTAAGCGGTGAGGTGCCTTTTTCGATGCAGTTTATGAAGTTGCTTTTGCCGCAAACGGCAATCATCATTTACAATTTGGAAAGTGCCTGAACAGCATTGTCTTTTATGACCGGTTCATAGTGTTCTTCCAGATAGGCTTCCCCGGCAGCGGCAAAACGTTCCGGAGAAGCATACTCCGAAAGAATATTGCATACCTTGTTGAATTCTTCCGGGGTATGGTCTGTCTTTGCGATTACAAGCATGTACCTTCCGGTCGACGCATTTTTGTACAGTGAGTTAATTCCTTGATAAAAATTGTTGAGAACATGGGACAGCCGTGTTACACCGTTTAAAGAGTCAAAGGAAAAAATCCGGGTTACATCCACATCGGGAGCAGCCGGTCTGACCGCTTTGACAGCGGACGCTTTGGAGTCTGCGGCTGTTTTGTCGTTAGAGTCCGGTTCTTCTTCGCGGTCTTGTTTGGAATTTCCAATGCGGCCTTCCTGTATCCGGCGGAAGAGATCGAGCACATCATCGGCCCCCTTGGCAAGAAGGTTTTCCTCTGTATTCGGTTCTTCATCGTGCACCGAAGGAGCAAACTTGGAAAAACGGGTATCCAGTTCCTCCGGATCCTCCACTTTGGTAATAATGAGGACGATACACTCGGAATTTAAGGGGATAGCTTCTATCATAAGAGGAATATCCTCTGCTTCAAAACCAAATTCGTAGGACGCCTGCTGCATCATATCGCGGAAGAGGTTTTTTGCTTTCTCTGTTCCGTATGCAAGTTCGCTGATCTTTAGCTCACGGTCTGCAAGATCGCTTTTCGTCAGAGTACAGCGAATCTGATTGTCATTGACTTTTTCGATTTTCATATCTGATCACATCCTTTTTAATATGATACTGACAAAAACGCAATTGGTGATTGAAAATACTTTCAGGTTAAAAATATAGTATACTTTTGCGCGGATTTCGTCAATAGCCGTGTCGATTGTTTAAAAAAATTTAATTTTTCTGTAACTTTTGCTTGTAAAAAAATACAAAATCAAGTAAAATTTATATATGAAAGATGCTGAATCAATCCGTATCGGAGAGGAGGCATTCGAAGTTAATTTTCAAAAAAGATTCCATCTGCTTTCCACAGCATTCTAATTCAGGATTTCTATGACATATCAGATGTGGAAGCGTCTTACAGGTCATTACAATACATGCCTGGTCGGAACTATATTTCCCAAATTAAAATAACCTAAAATAAAAGCGTATAATTCAACAAGGGGTTACTACTATTTATGATACCTGTTCGGCATCTTTCATACTATTATTATTGTCAATTACCAAAAAAAGCAATGGACAAATATATCCATATATTTAATATATCACGTAAAAGGCACGGCAATGCCTCCTTATTCCAATTTTGCAAAAAATTTTTATTCCATGAATCCATAAATTGCTGCTTGTGCTGACAAAAAAACAGAAATTTTTGGAATTGGGAAAAAATTTGTCATTTTTGGTAATGACGGTATATCAATAGTCTGTTATAATGAAGGGCGACACGAAAGGAGCTGGATACATGAAAAAAAGAATTCCGGTCATCATCGCGGTCGTCCTCATTTTATTGACGGTGGGGGCATGTGCGGTGATAAAGGTTCTGGAAAAATATGCCTACTCGGATCAAAGAGCAGATCTGAATGAATATTATGGAGTGACCTCGGACGGGGAGGCAGCGGTGATGCTGCAGAATGAACTTCTGGATATAAAAGCACAGGTGAAGGACGGAAGATGTTATCTGGATCTGGATACCGTTCATGCTTATTTGAATGACCGTTTTTATGAGGATGCAGAAGGAATTTTGATTTATGCACTTCCGAATGATCTGGTCATGACACGGATTGGGAGTACCCAGATATCGATGGGATATTACACAACGGAGGATGCAGCATCAGATGCGGGTTATATTCTTTCCTATTATGATGGAGACGGGGAAGAAAGAACAGTTTATGTGGCGCTTGATTTTGTAAAGCAGTATACGAATTTTGGATATACACTGTTCACGGAGCCGAACCGTATCCAGCTGGATACGGTCTGGGAGGAGGAACAGGTGGCTGAACTTAAGAAGGATACGCAGGTGCGTTATCAGGGTGGGGTCAAGAGTGATATCCTTACAGATGTGAAAAAAGGTGACAATGTTGTCGTTTTAGAGACGATGGAAAACTGGTCTAAGGTAAAAACCGCAGACAGTGTGATCGGTTATGTGGAGAATCGGAAGCTGACTGCAGCACACAGCGAGACGCCCGAAGCGGTCATGGAGTACCTGGAACCGGAGTATACCAGTCAGACCAGAGACTATAAGATCAATCTGGCATGGCATCAGGTGACAAACCAGACAGCAAATTCCACATTTCCCGGTGTGCTTTCCGCAGCAAAGGGTGTGAATGTCATTTCCCCGACCTGGTATTCTTTAAGTGACAATCAGGGTAATTTTATGAATATTGCAAGCACGGATTATGTGAATACGGCACACGGCATGGGGCTGGAAGTATGGGGGCTTGTGGATAATTTTAATAAAGATGTGGACACCGGTACTGTGCTTGGCTCTTTGAGCACCCGGACCGCTCTTGTCACGGGTCTGGTTCAGGAGGCGAGAGCCAGAGGGCTGGACGGCATTAATATTGATTTTGAAAATATCAGTGAAAGTGCCGGTGAGTCTTTTGTTCAGTTCTTAAGAGAACTTTCAATCTTATGCCGTTCAAACGGAATCGTGCTGTCGGTGGACAACTATGTACCGAAGGAATATTCGGCACATTATAACCGTGCTGAGCAGGGTGTCGTGGCAGATTATGTGATTATTATGGGCTATGATGAGCACTGGGGTGGCGGTGGTGTCGCAGGAAGTGTGGCAAGCATTGATTTTGTTGAGGAAGGTATTGTCAATACTTTAGCGGATGTTCCGAAAGAAAAGGTCATCAATGCACTGCCGTTTTATACAAGAATCTGGAAGACAGTAAATGGAGAGGTCACAAGTGAAGCAGTCGGTATGGATACTGCGCAGGCTTTTCTGGACAAAAATGGTGTCACTGCTGTCTGGGATGAAGGTACCTGCCAGAATTATGCAGAGTTTACCGCAGAGGATGGCAGCTTTTATCAGGTGTGGCTGGAGGACGAGCAGTCTCTTGCTGTAAAGCTCAATGTGATGAAGATGAACGAGTTAGCGGGTGTGGCCGCATGGAAGCTTGGGTTTGAGAGAGCGTCTGTGTGGGATGTCATCGCGGAGGCAGGCTATACAAAATAAATCGATAAAGTGAAAGAAGAGTAAACGAAAACCCCCTGCATCCTGGATGCAGGGGGTTATTAGTTCGAAGCCTGGTCAGCGGAGTCTGCCCACTAATACCCTTAGTATGGGGAGACGTCCAAACAGTCCGGTCAGCAGAACAGAGCCTGCAAGCACGGCAAGTGTTTCTGCGAAATTCCGCAGGTAGGAGGGCGGAAGCGGATCGGAAAAGCGCATGATGCCAAACAGAGTCAGGTAGCCGGAGGTTAAGTAGATGCCGAGGCTGTTTCTGCCAAGCAGTGTCATTACGGGGAAACGGTAGTCCGGCAGCTTTTGCATGATAGATTTCCAAAGCAGGATAAAGAACACACAGCCGGCAAAGCCGATCAAAGTGCGGTGCAAATCAATAAAGAGCTGGGTTGTAATATCCTTTCCAATTAACTTATAGCCGGAAAGATAGATGAATGAGCTTTCGGTATAAAAGGAAAATAAAAACAGGAACAGCCCGCCCGAAACAAGCAGCAAGGAAAGCGGATGACGGTAAAGCAGGGTAAACAGCTGACACAGACGGGAGCCGTTCTGACCTGCTGCTTGACCGGAAGAAGCAGAATCTCCGGGAGCGCACGCAAAAGTGTTTTGCAAGAGCATGCCGTGAAAATAGAAGGCGGCAATATAGTACGGCAGCATATACTTATAAGCACCAAGCCCCATGCCATCCGGCAGGAAGAACAGCGCCAGAAAGCCGAGGACGTAGAGCGGGATGGAATCGTGCAGGTAATAGTGCATGATATATACGATCAAAAAGCACCAGAAAACTGCCCATAAAAACCAGAAGTTTGTCAGAAAGCTTTTGAGATAATCTGACATTTGTGTCATAAAAGAGGGGTTGGGATAGCCCATAATCCGATTGAAAACAAAAGCATAAATTTTTTCAAGGAGCGTCCATATGGCAATCGGAAGAAGCAGTCCGGCGGAGCGCCTTTTTAACAGACGGATACGGTCGGGAACCGTTTCTGCCCGTTCCAGACTGCCCCAGGCAAGATAACCGCTCAGGAGCATGAACAGAGGCATATGGAAGCTGTAGATAAACTGGTAAAGTTTATCCTCAAAATAGAGGGACTCCTGACGGAAGGTAAGTCCGCTGCCCTCCTGAATGCAGTGACCGAATACCATCAGAAAGACAGCAAAGCCCCGCAGAATGTCAGGCAGATGTTCGTGTTTAACTGTCTGGATTTCTTTTTCTGTCATGAATGCGTCCTCCTGAATACATAGTCTATGGAAACTATTCTAGCATAAATCCATACGGAATGAAACGGTCGTAGACATCATAAAATATAGCAACAGACGGACCGGGTGGTTTCGAAAATGAAAAGAATGCAGACAAAGGGAATCCGGCTGCTCATGGCGGTTATTCTTCTGGTTTCCATGGTGGCAGTTGCCAGAGGGGCGGCGCAGATCGTCAACAGCAGCAAGGTGAAAGAGAGGCAGTATACGGTGGTAATTGATGCGGGACATGGAAAGACCGCAGGGAGACCAAAAGAGTTTGAACTGGAATGTTCAGTATTATCTAGTGTTTCCTGTGGTGGAAGTATAATATAGAGTGAAATGAAGGATTGGTGTGGCTTCTTATAGTAAGAAGCTGCACTTTTTTTATAATTAAAAAAAGTACTTGGCATTAAATTTTGAATCTCTAAAATGCCGCAACTATTGAAGTTGGCGTTGTTTTGAGTTGAATTGACGAAAAATGGATTTTGAAGTGGCTTGTAAATGCTGAGTTGTGCAGGATTAGTGTAGCAGTTAGAAATTAGCAATATGCTATAATTAAATAAAAAACAGTTAAGGAGGTGGTTGATGCAATATAAATTGGTTTTACTTGATTACTAATATGGTTATACCATTGTTTTACTCGATGTTTTACGAGCGAGAAAGTCGCTAGTTATGCTGTTTTACGGTTTTACAGCTAAAAAACGGAGGGATAATTATGGTTATAAATAATGATTTTCAAAATGAAATCGATAATATCAATATGAAAATTTTTTCTATTGACGGATTAGAATTATTAATTGACGAAGATGATGTTAATGTTAAGTTTTCCATATTTGATTTCAGAAAACAGTGTATGTCACAGTTCTCTATAAAACGTAGTGTGCTTTCACCAGCTACTTTGAAAAAAGAAATCGTAAGACGTGGAGGAATTTGTCCGCAAGATATCCGAAAATTATACAACCTAGCAGAAGAATATGTTAATAAAATAATTATTGCAAATGAGTCCTCTACATGGAGTTATGCACACTGTAACATCGGTTTTCGAGAATTTCAAGGTGAACTTGTGTTTGCAGCAAATTCAATAATTACGAAGAATGGTATCGTTGAGTCAAGATATTACGGACGAGTTCCTCTACAGCCTAAGGGGAAGTTAGAGGAACTAAAGCAACTTTATCAGGTATTAGTAAAAAATCAAAGTGTTGCAGTGCCATTATCAATTCTCGGAGTTGCTTCAGTAGTACTGAGTTTTGCCAACCACGTATGGGAAACTCATGTATATAATTTTATAGTGCATCTTTTGGGAACATCAAGTATAGGAAAATCTTCCATTTTAATGTTGATTTCCTCTTTTTCGGGAAATCCATCTATTCCAAATGGGACTTTTCTTTCTTATCTTTCAACGCCTAACTCTATTATCGAATCACTTTGTGATTCTTATGGGCATTCATTTGTAATCGATGAGTTCTCGACAGCAGATAGTAAGAAAAATTGGACTTCTGAAGTTTACACAATAGCAAATGGTATGCGGAAAAACCGCAGTACTGCAGGAGGAATGAAGCTTCAGGAATCTAAAGGATTTGAGGGAGTTTACGTTTCGTCTGGAGAAATTAGTATGTCATGCAAGTGCGGCACCAATGAAGGAATTTCAGCTCGATTACTTGAGATTACTGCAGATTATGATTATTCAAACAATACATTGGATAAATTTACAACAAGTAGTCAAGAATCTGATTATATTAAGACTGTCGCAAGCAATAATTATGGACTGATTGTTCCAGCCGTAGCCCAGTACTTGCTGAAAAATCCAAGCAAATATAATTATCTCAGAACTGTGTGGCTTAATAAGACGAAAGATAGATACAAGTTGGATGCTATTACACTAAACATTGGAAATCGTGTAATGGAATATGTGGCAATTATCATGACGGCTTGTGAAGTACTGCAAGACGTTTTAGAGGTGGAATTAGACAAGGACAAAATCTTTGAATATTTTTACTTTCAATTTTTGTACAAACGTTCAGATGATGAAAATATAGATGTGAAAGTGTATGATGCGATGAAATCTTTTATTAGTGCCAATCGGAAAAAGTTATATGATGCGAATTTTGTTTGGGGAGTACCTCCGTTGGATGAAGAACACATAGGATATTTCGTTGATTTGTCACACTATACAAATAAAGACAGACACAAAGGGGCAGATGGCAAATACTATGACTACCTAGCTATTTTTCCTGTCGATACCATTAATACGTATCTTAAGGGAAAAGGATTTGAAGACCCTAAGTTTGCAATCAACACATTGAGAAAAAAGAAATTGATAAAAGCTTCAAGGTCAGGTTCAAATCCTAAGCTTGATTACCCGATTGATGGCATCAATGTTCCTATGTATGCGATATGGCTTGATGTAAGTACAACGAATGTTAATCACGCAATTAGTTATATATAAAATAGAATAATTTTGAAGATAAGGTGTATCAATCATTCGATACACCTTATTTAATTTATAGCAGACATTTTTAAGATTTTTTTTCAAACTAGCAATTCACTTCTTAAATAATAGAGGATGAGAAATAAACTTATAAAAGTTTTATAAGGCTTAAATCCAAAGGTGCTATCAAGGAGGGACAATACCCAGCAATCCTTTCAATACTCGGCAGTTAAGTCATCTTACTACCACCACAAATAATTTCGTAGTGAGCCAGTTAACTCCAGCAGTTCTGATAGCACAAAACAACTTATTTAAGGAGGATTTTTTATGTTTGAATCAGCAGTGAAACAATTTGAATATCTCAAGGCGTTAGGCGAAGAGACTGCATTAATAGTCAGAGGACTGACAGATGGCACTAATTTAGCTGTGTACGAGGACAATATGCCGAATATGAAAAATGATGCTGAATTATTGGTAAGTTACAACAAAGCAGTCGATGCATGCAGAACTTGGTTAAAGGCTGTCTTAGCAGCAGAGCTGGTTAGTGAAACAGAGAAAGACATTTCCGCAGCAGTTTCGCTTTTACTGCCGGACAGACGATTGGATGTAACAATTTATACTTCTGAGTTTCCTTTTGGAGGAGGAATTAATGCAGATATAGAAGAAAAAATACATACTCCATTAGGGACTATGAGTTTATTTACCTATCGAATGCTTGTGGACATTCCAGATAATCCAGTCAGAGAGTTATATGGATTTTTTGAAGATTTGCTCCATCAGCTCCACAACATAATCATCATGCCAAACCATCGAGATGGCGATGATGATATGTTAAGTATGGATATGCTGGAAGAAGAGGGGATAATAGACGTATTAGGCGTATATAAGGTAGATAGTTTATTTTACAATATAAGAGATTTCTTTGATAAATATGCTGTTAAGGGGGTAGAGTAAATGGCTGAAGAACTGAAAAAAGTGCATTTCAGACCTCTAATAAATGGTAATTTTGTATTGGATGGCTACAATAGGTTTGGATACCATATAGAGAAGGAGATATGTTGTCCAGACTTAGAATTAGTGGTAATGACACAATACAATATGGATATCGTGTTTAAAAAAGGTAAGCGTTATACTGTATGGTTTAGAGACATAGATTTCTCAAAAATAAGTGTTCCTTTATACGTTAAAGGTTATAGGGTAAAAGCTGATTGTTGCCATGCCTTGTATGCAATAATTGCAGAAGTCAGCTATTATACCAGAGGACTGAGCAAAGAAATCAACAGAGATTACTTGCTAAATACTAAGGCACTGGCAAAATTTTATGTTAATCGTGATTTGGATATAATCATTAATATATTGCTTAAGGCTGCTGGTGGGGGAGAGCAATCTTCTTGATATAAGTTCATATAGATAACGGAGAGGGACTTGTGGTGTGTGTCAAGTCCTTTTTCATATCATAATACAATCATAAAAACAGCCAGTTAAATTTATGTTTCTAAAGTCTTTTTGGGTACTATAATGATAGAAAGCATTTTGCCATTACCAACCATTGATTGACGTGTCTACTTTGGATGAGTTGGTATTTTTAGGTAGTTATAAGGTCTTATGAAACAGTGGATTTACACCCATATTTTTGTGTAGTTTCTTCAGTAAGAAATAGTGCAGAAATTCTAAGTGGGGTACTAATTAAAGGCATTTGCCCTGTTTTTTGAGAACTGAAAGCACTTGATAAAATAGACAAATTGGGATATAATATGTCTATATCAAGGAGGTGTTTTAAATGTATGCACTACAGGAAACTATAAGACCATCTGCCGATTTGCGAAATCATTATAACGAAATTTCAAGACAATGCAGAGAAGAAAACGAGGCAGTAATTATAACTGTAAATGGCAGGGGTGATACAGTGTCACTTGCCTATGAAGAATATAAGAGAATGAAATCAAGGATTGAGTTGTTGGAAATTTTGGCAGAAGCAGAGGATGATGTGAGAAATGGTCGGGTAGCACCAATCAGCGAAACCTTTGACGATTTAAGAAAACTGTTGCAGGAGGGATAAATTTGAAATATAAAGTTATTCGTACTGAAACGGCAGATGCACATATCAGAAAAATTATTTTGTATGTAGCTGAAAATTTTGGAAGTGAAGTTGCATTAAATAAACTGGAAGAATTGGAACAGAGTATTCTGGAGTTAGGTAATCATCCATCTATTGGAGTAGAACCTCGCTATCAGGTGCTTAAAAGGCAGGGATATAAGGTTTTGATATTGGAAAAAAATTTAGTGTTTTATAAGGTTAATGAGGATAAAAAAGAAGTTATTATTTATGCGGTAGTAGACCAGCGGCAGGATTATTTAAATATTATCAGAGGATTATAGAATATTATTTGTGTGACAGAGTCATCTTCGGATGGCTCTAATTTTTTGCATATTTTTCGCTGATATGGCGAAGTTTAGCAAGTCATTCCATAAACCTAAGAAATAGTGTCTGATACGTTTGACTTGCTTTTAAGCTCGAGTAAGATAGACCATAACCCTGAACTTCTGGGGATTATTAGGAAAGGAGGCACGTGGCTATGTTGTTACAAAATGTAGCAAAAAAGTATCCAAGGAACTATATTCTTCTCGCCCCTGCCAAACGTGATGATACTGGCAGAGTGCAAGACTGGCAGGTACTCAATAACGATAGGAATTATCAGAAGATAAAAGACCTCGCAGACTATTATCGCAGGGAAGGTATTAAAAACGCAGTTATCATCAGCACCGCCAAAACAGGTATGGATGTAGCACCAGATGAGTCAGCAAGATTCTTCAGAATTTTTCACAATATGTTTACAATTGCTGGAGTATCCATTAAATTCCCGATGACGTTGGGAGGTGAGGAATAATGGCACTCAAGGACAGACTCACCAATGATTTTTTAGATAAAGCTCATAAGCGGTGGCGTACAGATATCAATGCAGATGTGTCTGACATCGTGCTTGATATGAAAGAAGCTGAAAAGCAGTTGGTGGAAAAAGAAAAGCAGAATATTCTTTTGACGTGGATGATGTCGCTTTACAGCTATGATGCAGTGCGTCTGCAAAGGGATATAACGAAAATGATTACATTAAAACCTTTTGAAGAACCCAGTGCAGAGGAGAGTAAAAAGCTGTTGCGAGTATTGTGGAATTCCACGCAGATGATGTTTCCAGATATGGATTATACGAAAATTTTTAATGAAATTGAGAAGTTCTCGTTATTTAATCGTCAATATCCAGACGATGGCAGTTCTCCATTTAAGTATTAAAAAGGTATTTCCATCAACCTTTGGGGTATCCATATTTTCGTGGCAAAACCCTGCAAAACAAAATATTTTTAAAAATTTAGAAAAATAACTTGCAATTCACTCTGTTTAGAGTGATAGATAGGACACCAAAAAAATTATAGTAAATCCTGCAAAGCGAGTGCAGGGAAAGGAGCATATATGCTTATTAAATCAGTTAATGGAACTATTTTGAAAGTTGAAAAAGTAGAACCTGTAGTAGAAAAAAGAGACATCTTTAATGGAACTGTCAATCGTAGGGTGGCTGTGGCAAAAGACATGACACAGGACATCTCAGGGCTTTTATTCTCATTTGCATCTTCAGCTAGCCAGTTTGGGCTTGATGCATTCCAGGCAAACGAAGGCACGATGTTAATTGGGAACTTGCCGAGAAGGGGCGTGGAAGAATGTCTGGAGTCCATTTTAAAGAATGGCTATGCAGATTTGTCTGGCTACTCCTATCAGCCTAGTGAGGATATTACAAAGTTGAAATTTGATAATGGTAAGTCAGCCCCATATTTCATCAGAGGGTTTGCAGCGACTATGGGTTTAGAACGCCCGATGGGATTAAGTCCTTTTGCACCTGCTCAGATGGGTAATATTCCAGTAGGTGAAGATGATGGAGATTATACTGAAGATGAGCCTATGACGGCGGAAGATATGCGTAGAGATATCTATGCTATGTCTGATAAGTACACAATCAGTCAGCTTGCCAATATGAATGAAGATGAATTGTCGGATATTCTTAAGGGAATTGAGAGCCAGTTCTAAGTAAATGTGAAATCTGTCTGCTGTTTTATGGCAGGCAGATTTTTTACAAGGCTGAGGTATGCAGATAGTAACGAAAATTTATTTTATGAAAGGAATTTGATTATGAATAGAAGCAGTTTGCCTATATCAGTGAATACAATGAAGAAATGGTATGAGTCAGAAGACAAAGTGTTGCAGTGTACCTTACCATTTCAAAGGCATTCAGGTATGTGGAGTGCCATTATAAAATCTAATTTAATATGGAGTATTTTATCAGACAGTTATATTCCACCAATCGTGCTGTTAAAGGATAAGCGTGGCGTGGATGGCAAGGGCAAAGATATCTTTGGATATCAGGTGCTTGAAGGTCAACAGCGTTTAATTACAACATTGTTCCCTTTTTTGAATGACGAGTGGGCTTTGCACAGTGCAGTTGAGCCAGTAGAGTATGAAGGCTTTACTTATGATATCGCAGGAAAAAAGTACAGCGAACTCGAAGAAGAATTGCAAGACATCATAAAAAACTACAGATTTACTGTACAGGCTATCGAGAATTATTCAATGGAAGAGGCAGAAAAATTGTATTTTAACATCAACTCGGGGGTAGCTTTAAGCCCCATGCAGAAGGGCAAAGCGAGACTCGGCAACGAACTGATTGAGTTTTTGAATACCTTGTTAAATGGCAATTTTTTTACTCAGGCAATCAATATTACGGAGTCGCAGGCTTTGAAAGAAGATGACCTGCTTATGCTCATGCAGGGTATGGCTTTGTTAGACCAGCGTCACGAAAACAGAGAATTCAAAAACATCTCAGCAGCTACTATGCTTTGTTATGCAGAAAGTATCAGAGGTACTTACAATGACAACAAGAAAGAAATGCTTTTAGAAGTTGTTGATTTCCTCGACAGAGCATTTACCTCTAAGAACAAGTTTCTGCGTAAGAATAATACACCTATTGCATTTGTAATGGCTAAGACAGCATTGGAGCAGGGGATTGAGCCAGAGGCATTTCGTGCTTTTATTAATGATTTTGCAAACTCTTTATATCCTGCCTATGAAGAGGCAAGTGGAAGTGGTAACGTAAAGATTTTGAATGTAAATATGCGATTGAGAGTGATGTTCTTAGCGATGTGTGAATATTTCAAAATAGCACCCGAAAGTATACAGAAACCATTTGCGGAGGATATTCCATTGTATATGGAAAGTTTCTCTGAA
Source organism: Clostridiales bacterium (assembly GCA_012520645.1). Classification (GTDB taxonomy): domain Bacteria; phylum Bacillota; class Clostridia; order Lachnospirales; family Lachnospiraceae; genus JAAYNV01. Next base: position 61,071 of record JAAYNV010000031.1, read on the forward strand.
AACATTGAGGTAAATGAAGAGGTTTCAAGTTCTGATGAGCCTGAAGTGGCTGAAACTGAAAATGCTGATACTACTGCCGATATGGATGTTTTGGATGATTCTGATAATTCCGCATCCGGTGAAGTAGTGGACAGTTCCCCAGGAGAAGATTCTTATGCAGATGAGTCTACGGAGGGATAGTTATGTCAGAGAAAATAAAAGCATATCTGTTGAGAGCAGATTCTTCTGGTCAGCTTTATCGTGGTTACATAGCAGACGTGGAAAACAGTCTTGCCTTTGAACAAAGGTATGTCGGTGACAGAATTGATGTTTATTCTCTGACGAATAATCTTGATGTTATCGGTGGTGATGAAGCTGTTGTTATGGGAAGAACCCTTAATCGGGCAGTCTATGATGAACGAGGGAATTTTATAACTGTACTTGCTGGTAATTTAATGGTGGTAAGGTATGAAGGTGATTCCTTTGCCAGCATCCATGAAGAAGATGTTGCAGTGATTGAAAAAATGTTAAAGCCAATTGAGCGTATTTTCAATGGCAAGATATTTTTAAGAGACGTGCAGGAACTGAAAATATGGGAGGGAAAAGCAGATGAGCCAGCCAATTGATAAAAAAGCGTTGTACTCTATGAGATATCCCAAAGGTACAATCATTGAGCTTACGGAAGCAATGGAAGATAAATATGGAGGAGGGAAACCTGCTGGCAGTCGGTTTAAGGTAGACTATGTGGATGATATGTTGCAGCTACACGGAGTCTGGTTGCCACCACAGTCTGGTTCGTTAGCGGTCATCATAGAGCATGATAAATTTAAAGTTATTTCCTAAATATCAGACTGGTGGATTCTGTGGAGTTTACTGGTCTTTTATTATGGAACTGCTGGTCGGGCTTATAAGGGAAGGAACTATGCCTCACACGCTGTCACAAATGCCCTACGTTGCCTTAAAAACTTATTTGGCTTGAACTGTGCCATCGGCTGGGGAAAATGGCACAAATCGGCTTCAGCGTGGTTACGTCGTTTTTGTTATAAATAACAACCTGTATTTATGGGAAGGCTGTGTGTGGTCGGGTAATGCTGACAGTATCAGGGGTAAAAGAAAAGCGACTGCATTATTATGATTCATTTGCAGTCGCTATTCCTTGAAGAATTCATTAAAATCGCATTTGAAAATTTTGGTTAATGCAATCAGCATATCCACAGTCGGGTTGTTACGACCATTTTCCACTTTGCTGAAAATACCAGTTGTAACGTTGATATTTTCACATTGGAGTCTGGCAATTACGTCAACAGCTTTCATATTACGTTCTTTGCGTAATCGTCTGATATTGGCTCCGACAATTGGATTCAGGTGCTGGTTAATGCGTTCAGCCATATAGTATCACCTCACAGAAAAATATTATCCAAAATGGAAGAAAATAGTGTCCGATATGGAAGTTTTATGATATAATATGTCAGGAAACTTCCATTTTGGACAGTTTGACGAAAGGAGAAGATTTATGAAAAAGAAATACTTAATGATGATGCTTGCAGTCGCAGTGAGTGCAAGTATGATGTTCACAGGATGCGGAAATAAGTCTGAGGAGGTCGCTGTTGATGCACAGTCCACACAAGAAACTCAGACAGAAGTCGTAGATACAGTTCCTGAGACGGCAGAACCAACAACAGAGGCAGTTATTAGTATTCCCTATGGAGAAGAAAATAATTGGGAATTTTGTGAAGAAATTGAACTGAAAGATATTCCGTTTGTAGCAGTTATGACTGATGAAAATGATGAGGCTACAGAAATTCCAGGGGTTAGTGTAGAAAAAATTAGCAGTGTATATAGATTTACAAATATTGAAGAAATTGATTCTGATAAAGATGGAATGAAAAAAATAATTATTGATTATGTAGCAGAGGTAAATTACGATACTATTCTTAACGAATTGGAGTATGTCGAAGGCACGAAAATGACTGTTGGTTGGAGCGTAGCTATGTTTGAGGTGTGTGATTACTATAGCGGTATGTCATCTAAATTCGAGCATGAAATATTAGGAGATTACGAAGCAACTGATACAGGAGAATGGAATTGGGAATGGAATGGTGAGGTTTATCCTATTTCATATAAGTCTAATGCTGTGATGAGTAATGTAAATGGCACATGGGAAAGTTGTGGTGATAAATTATTTGCCTTTAATTCAACATCGCTTATGGAAGTAAGTATTGAGATAGAGGCTCCCAAGGAATACGATGGATTGGTATTAATGTTACCAAAGGAAGGAGTACAAGAACACACTAAGAAAGAGAACATATCAATTGAAATGAAGGATGCAATGCTTGATGATGATGGAAATCTAAGAACTAAGGATGAACTTTACATTTATAGAATAAGCGATATTAAACAGAAGGTTGCAGACTATAAAACAGAATCCTCAAATGAAGCAGTCGAAGGAGAAGACTATTTGTCTGCTAATGGTATTAAGATTTCTCCAAAAGTTACAGAAGAAAATTGTGCTTCTGAGCTTGGACTTTTGTCGACAGAGTACGATGTGTATAATTGCAACTTTGTAACATTTGATGTTGGTGAGACGGAAACAATTGTTACAGTAGATTTTCAATTACAACACTCTGATACATATCCTAACTATTATGACTTTATTGTAGAGTTCTTTGATAGATATACAGGAAACAATATTACAAAGCGTCCAGATGTTATTACTGAATCAGATATTGGCGAGACAAATCTTGATGCCAGAACTGATTATACAGTTTCAGTTGTGAAAGAGGAAACAGTAATATCTGAGCCTGTAAAACATAATAGTGGAAAGGTGTCATCTGATTGGAGATATAAGAGAGTTACATATAAAATCACTCATCCAGCTAACTATGATGGTTTGGTTTTGATGATGGCATCATATGATAATCAACTTTTAAAAACCAATAATGAATCATTTTTGTTAGAGGATTATAAAATTATGGATAAGCAAGAAGTCTATGTTGGACAATTTCCACGTGCTGAGTGGGATAAAGAACTTATGGTAGACAGAGAATATTGGAAATTCTATACAGCAACAGATAACTAAGAGCATGTAACCACCGGACTACCAATATTCAGTTGGTAGTCGTCTTAAAAATTAGCAATTAAAATACGGAGGTATATATGAGAAAAAAATTAATGATTTCAGTAATACTGGCAACATTGGCTTGTGGCTTATTTACTGGCTGTGGTAATAGTCAGGAGCAAAGTCAAACAGTTACAAGTGAGAATGTGGCGTCTGAAGAAAGTACTGATTTAACAGAAATAAAGGATAATATAAGCACTTTTGAATTTAATGAGGTTACTATTGATACAGAGAATACATGGGGCAGTCTTATTTTTACAGATAGTGAATTTTATTTGTATGATGCAAAAGCTGGTGACAGTGTATATGATGCGTACACTCAAAATGAAAAATTGTATGTAAGCAGGGATGGCTCTGACTTTGAGCGTAGCAGAGCCGATATCCCAAGTTTGGATACATATGATAATTTGCTTGACGCAGTAGCGGAGAGCTTGACCTATGACAACCATACATATGGTGGTAGTTTGGCGTTGACAGAGGTAAAGGATTCTTTTTCAGATTATATGGATTTAATGGAATATGAAGATGAATCTTTAAATAAGGATACGTTGTCATTTACCATTGATGTTTGTGAAGATGAAATTACGCTTTTGATTGATGAGTTTTATTCTTTAAAATACAAGACAGAAAATGCTGACCCTGTCGGACTGTTGAAAGAGTCTATATTGAGTAATGCTGATATAGAATTAAATGGTATCATTTGCTATAGTCCTGAATTAGATGAAGAAGTGTCTTTAAATGAGGGGAATGTATCTGTTTCAGATGATTTTGAATTACGGATAAAGGTTGTTGACGGAGATGCTGAAAGATATATAAACGTGGCAGATATTGAGCTTTTGGAAGATGAAGTTAAAATAAGCGGAAGGTCATATTTGTTAACAACTCGTTCAGAATATCAGAAATTAGCAGAGAATGAGCAAGAAGCTGCCAAAATTGCAAGTGCTGAGTATTGGAAAGAGGCGTATATAGGCTATTTTGATACAATAGATTTTCAGTATAAAGATTTTGGTTTTGTAGATTTACTGAATGATGGTGTTCCAGAATTTTTATATAAAGATGGTGATATGTATGGTTTGTGTTATGTAGATGCAAATTATGTGGTGCATGATTTGGGCACTACAGGCTGTATTACCTTTTTTGACCCTTTTAATGCCAATATGAGTGATAGTTTAATGGTAGCAGGAATATCTGGGCAAGACCATCATCTTTTAAGAGGATATAATTGTAATATTTATTATTACAATAATTCTACAGGAGCGTGGGAGTTAGCTTTTGAAGGAGTTGTAGATTCTGGTTGGTTTGTTGCAGGTGAGTCAGTAACAGTTGATTATTATGAGGACAGAATAGAAGAATTAGCTCCAGAGCATAGCATGCGAACAAATATAAATTATACAGCATACCACACAGAGAGTGTTGCAGAATATATTGAGATGTATGAGGTAGAGTAAAGAGTTAAGTAAAAAAGCGGAAGGAGAATGGAAATATGTTTTGGGTAATTTGGTTAATCAGTTTTATTGTGGTCGTAATGATATTTAAAACTGTAATAAATGGTCTTATGCGTTTTATAGGTGCAGATTGGTATATGTTTAGTGTCAGAACCAGAGTGACTGTGTGTGGCGTAATATCATTAATTTTGGCTTTTCTGATTTATGCGTGTATCAATGGTTAATTAGGAAAGCAATAATGAAATATATAATATGCTTAACTATATTTATAGGGATTACGGGTCATCAATTCAAAAGAGTTGATGGCTCTTTTCGTTTATGTGAGGTTTGGTAAATTGTGCTTTGAGTGTAAGCTGATTTGTAAACAGTCTATTCTTATATGAGCAAAGTCATTAAGCCTTTTATAGTGGTTCAGTTGTCAAGACAAAAATCTAACATTTTTTTAATGAACCGATATGGTTGATAAGTTACAAGGAACATGGGGAGAATTGTGGAACGCTCCCCCGATCCACATATATGCTAAGC